>NZ_AYWI01000044.1:0-208 GCF_000502535.1 Mesorhizobium sp. LNJC391B00 | reverse complement strand
AATACGGGAAAGCGATGACGAAGGCATAGCTGGCGGTCAGATGCGCCATCTTGAAACCGCCGCTGGCAGGGTCGGTCGCGATCGTCACAATGACGTTCTTCAGACCCAGGTTCACCAATTTCTGCGTGGCGATGGCCTGGATGTCGCTCTGCGAAAGCGTGTTGTTCAGCTGCAGCGCCCGGGAAGAGGTTTCCAGTGTATAGCGGAC
>NZ_AYWI01000043.1:0-291 GCF_000502535.1 Mesorhizobium sp. LNJC391B00 | reverse complement strand
CACAAGGGCTGGTTCCGGACCCGCGACGGCTGGCGTTGCGAACCCTTGACGGTGATGGATGCGTCGAGCCGCTATCTTCTGGCGCTCGAAGCGACGGGGTCGACGGCCCATAGCGAAGCCTGGCCGGTGTTCGAACGGCTGTTTGAAGAGCATGGCCTGCCGGATCGCTTCAGAAGCGACAATGGCCCGCCCTTCGCATCGGCCGGCGTCACCGGGCTGACGCCGCTTGTCGTGCGCTTCATCAAGCTCGGCATCACCTTGGAGCGGATCGCACCCGGCAGGCCACAGCAG
>NZ_AYWI01000040.1:0-1154 GCF_000502535.1 Mesorhizobium sp. LNJC391B00 | reverse complement strand
GCAGATTGCCGGCGAGG
The DNA here is from genome assembly GCF_000502535.1 of Mesorhizobium sp. LNJC391B00. Taxonomy (NCBI): domain Bacteria; kingdom Pseudomonadati; phylum Pseudomonadota; class Alphaproteobacteria; order Hyphomicrobiales; family Phyllobacteriaceae; genus Mesorhizobium; species Mesorhizobium sp. LNJC391B00. The sequence goes on along the minus strand of NZ_AYWI01000040.1, from coordinate 1,137 downwards.
AAATCGAGCGGGATTTCGTTGCGCCGGGTCTTGTCGAACAGATAGCGGCTGCCGCGCACCCAGGTCCACATCGCCAGAACGATGGTGAAGGCCACCGCAAGCGACGCCCAGCCGCCCTCGAACACCTTCACGATGTTGGAGGCGAAGAAGCCGATGTCGATGAAGCCGAACAGCGCCGTCATGGCGACCGCCACCCACAGCCGCCATTTCCAGATGCGGGTCATGACGACGAACAGCAGCACCGTCGTCACCAACATGTTGCCGGTCACCGAGATGCCATAGGCGGAGGCGAGCTTGCTCGATTCGCCGAAACCGACGACCAGCAACATCACCGCCAACGCCAGCAAAACATTGACGCGCGGCATGTAGATCTGGCCCGACTGCCGTTCCGACGTGTGCAGGATTTCGAGGCGCGGCAGCATATTGAGCTGCACCGCCTGCCTGGTCAGCGAGAAGGCGCCCGATATGACCGCCTGGCTGGCGATGACCGTCGCCGCGGTTGCCAATACCACCATCGGGATCAGCGTCCAGCCTTCGTTCATCTCGAAGAATGGATGGCCGACGTGACCGTTCTTCGCCAGCACGAAAGCGCCCTGCCCGGCATAGTTTAGCAGCAGGCAGGGAAACACGATGGCCAGCCAGGCGAGCACGATGGGCTTGCGGCCGAAATGGCCGAGATCGGCATAAAGCGCTTCGGCGCCGGTGACGGCGAGGAAGATGGCGCCGATGGTGACGAAGGCGACATCGGGCGAATTGATCAGGAAGGCGACGATGTAGTGCGGGCTGACCGCCCACAGGATTTCGGGATCGGCGATGATGTGGTTCAAGCCCGAAAGACCGATAGCCAGGAACCAGACCGCCGTGATCGGCCCGAAGATCAGCGCCACACCGCCGGTCCCGAAGCGCTGCACCGAAAACAGGATCGCAAGGATGACCAGCGTCAGCGGCACGACGTAGGGCTGGAAGGTCGGGGTAACGACATTCATGCCTTCAACCGCCGAAAGCACCGAGATTGCCGGCGTGATGACGGCGTCACCGAAGAACAATGACGCGCCGACAATACCGATGGCCAGGATGATCGCCGAGCGGGTCGGGAAACTGCCGCGCGCCAGCGCCATCAGCGACAGCACGCCGCCC
>NZ_AYWI01000039.1:0-1253 GCF_000502535.1 Mesorhizobium sp. LNJC391B00 | reverse complement strand
CACCGCCCTCGTTCGTGAGGCGTATATAGTCGCCACCAACCAGAACTGTCAACAGTCATCGACGATGTTTTTTCGATTTCTCGTGGAGATATCCGCGGGGCGGAAATTCGTGAGCTGGCTTGGCTGAAATTTGTGAGTGGTGTTCCGCTGCGGTTCACTCTTCCACCAAGCTCCCACCCCTCGGCGGCAGATGCGTACCATCGGCCTGAGGATCGCCTCCTGGCGAGTGTCGATCCCCACGCCAGCCTAAGCAGCGCTTCAGAGCCGGCCTTCCAGCAATTCCGCCGTGATGTTGCTGCCGGCGAAAAAGATACCCAGGACCAGACCCGTTCGGCATCGACTGCGAAAGCAATGCTGACGGCACGTCGCCAGCCGATGATCCGCGGACCAGGCATGATCTCGACCCGCTCTGTGCCGCACTGTGGAAAAGTCGACACGCTCAGCAAATCGTCGCGGATGCCGACAACGAATTCCAAGCGATCGCCGGCGACGCACGGGTCGCTATGTCGTCATAGAGCTGGTCGAGTTCAGTTTCCGCCTTGGGGTGAAAGACAATGCGATGCTCCATTGGCTACTTTATGCCTATTTGGCTTTCGCCTGCTTCGCGTGATGACGCGCCTCGAGTCGCGAAAAAACTGTCTCGACAGGGATGCCCTTAGCCGGATCCTGCCGGAGCTCGGTCAGGCGCGCCGGAACCTCCTCGCGCAGCCCATCTCTCCCGCTCCGCCTCGAAATCCTCGAGCATACGTAGGCCGGCGCGAACATCTCAGGCATTGTTGTAGCGGCCTGATTCGAGCTGCTTCCTGATGAAGCTCTCATAGTGGTTCGTTCAGAGCGTAGTCGGGCACGGCAACCTCCTGGAAGATTATGGCGCCGATCAAGCCCGGTAGCAATAATAGCAATGATTGGAAGCGCACGATCACGGTTCGTTTTCCAAGATCTGATGGCGAGAGAATGGTTCGTCGCCTGGTTTGCAGGGTCCAAAGCGTCCGGTCACCATCGCGCCGGCGCGTGGCGGTTGCCGCGCTGACAGAGCCGGGAGCCAACCGGCTTCGCGTGGGCAAAGGTGCCGAATACAAAAAGGCTTGCGAGCTACTGGCGGTTGGGGGTCATGATTTGGCTTTTCTGTCCCACGGCGTCGGCTTCGCCTGCTTGCAGGCCCCTGGTGCAGGTTAAAATCGCCATCGATCACGGTCCGAACGCAAAAAGCCCGCGTGAAGCGGGCTGTTTTTGATGTTGGTTGCGGGGACAGG
>NZ_AYWI01000038.1:0-1480 GCF_000502535.1 Mesorhizobium sp. LNJC391B00 | reverse complement strand
AATCATGCGCTTGCGCCGAAAGCTGGAGGCTGATGCGGCCAACCCTCGCCTGGTCAAAACATCCCGTGGCGCAGGGTACTTCTTCAACGCTGACGTAGATGTTAGCTACGGAGGCACGTTGGCCGCGTGACAGTGAGCTATGCTGGAGATTGGGGTGACGAGGCTGATCAAGCCTTCCAACAGTACCAGCCTGATCAATTACGGCGAGAGCTACCGGTCCGGAGATCGCATCAGCGCCTCTGTCGTCAAGAGAGCTGTTCTGCTTGACCCCAGCCATGGAGCTCAACGCCCCGCGTCGGAGCGCTCCCTGCTTCTGAAGGAAGCCACTAGGCCCGCTCGGGCTTGATCGGAGGCTTGGCTGATGGACGTCGTGGTTGCTTCGCTCAGTTGCCGCCCCATGGCGCGGCTTTGCGGATTATCAGTCCTCTGCCTCTTCGCCGGTCTCAACAGCGCTGTGGAATGTTCATTGTTTATGATGACGCCCCCGCTGTTCACGAGGTTGCTCCTGTCAAGTGTACTCGTCAGTCCGTCCTGGGCCTCGCGCTTCTTGCCCAAGTGCCGTTCAAACGGCGCTGGCGCGACTTGTTGAGCTCGAGAGATGGGTCCCTGCTCTCCTGCGTGGCCATGAGCTTGTGCCGCGGTCTGCGCAGCGGCGTCCCCAATGGCACGAGCCTCCATGCCGACTGCGTCTTCCGGACGAGCAGCAAGGGCAATTTCGCGCCCGNGCTGCGCAGCGGCGTCCCCAATGGCACGAGCCTCCATGCCGACTGCGTCTTCCGGACGAGCAGCAAGGGCAATTTCGCGCCCGAGTGCGAACTTCCGGACATGAGTTAGTGCACTGATTTCAGCGGTTTTCATATAGCGCTTGGCATCTTCATCCAGCGACCGCTCGTGAAGCCGATCCGCAATCCCCGGCTTTTTGTTTTCAACCAGGCATTGACTGAACCGTCTAAGAGCAGACCCATAGACCTCAACGGTACGGGGTTTCGGCCCCGTCGGCGCTGCCTCGTACGCTTTGATGAGAGCCGCTGTGTACTCTCTGATGAGCACGGCGTCGGCAGGGTGGGGATTCAGGGCAGCGCGGCCCACCACTGGCGCTCCGCCCGCCCACGTCTTGAGACGACCCAGTGACCCAGCCACGGCCGAGGGGCCGCCACCCCAGATCTCGTACTCCTTGCGATCCCGATCCAGCGACGAATCGTGAAGCCGATCCGCAATCCCCGGCTTGTTATTTTCAACGAGCCAATGACCAAAGCCGAAAAGAATATCTACATGGCGCTTGACCGTGATCTCCCCGACCTTACCGGCATAGAGTGCTGACCTCAGCCCTTCGACAAGGGTCGCATCGTTGGAATAAAGAGGACCCTTGTCGGGACCGGAGACCACTTTTGGGCGATCTGGCTGCACCGCCGCCGGCACAGAACGAGCATGGTCACGCAACTCGGACGGTGCGGGGGGATTCAGATCAACCACTGACGAA
>NZ_AYWI01000037.1:0-1878 GCF_000502535.1 Mesorhizobium sp. LNJC391B00 | reverse complement strand
CTTGTCGCTCTCGGAGCCCAAGCGCAGATGATAATTGGCTACGAGGGGATCCACGAACCGCGTCCGGGCGGCGAGATCTGGATTGTTCCCCTGCAACTCCTGCTCCAGGAGTTGGTAATCCCTCTGGATATGTTCGTCGCCTAGCCATTCCAATGCGCCGAGCACCCGCCCGTCTTTAGCTTTCCCAGGGGGCCTCTCTGGCCGACCCAATGCCTCCTGCGTCCCGCTGCGCTGCGCAGCGGCGTCCCCAATGGCACGAGCCTCCATGCCGACTGCGTCTTCCGGACGAGCAGCAAGGGCNGCTGCGCAGCGGCGTCCCCAATGGCACGAGCCTCCATGCCGACTGCGTCTTCCGGACGAGCAGCAAGGGCAATTTCGCGCCCGGGTGCGAACTTCCGGAGATGAGCTAGTGCACTGATCCTCCGGTTACCACCGGAGTTCACATAGCGCTTGGCATCTTCATCCAGCGACCCCTCGTGAAGCCGATCCGCAATCCCCGGCTTTTTGTTTTCATGCAGGTATTCACTGAAACGTATAAGAGTAGATCCATAGACCTGAATGGTACCGCGATTCGGCCCGGTCGCAGGCGCTTCTTTGTACTCTTTGATGAGAGCCGCTGTGTAATCTCTGATGAGCGCGGCGTCGGCAGGGTAGGGATTCCGGACAGGGCGGTCGACCACTGGCGCTCCGCCCGCCAACGTCTTGAGACGACCCAGTGCTCTAGCCACGATCGAGGGGCCACCCCTGCTCTCGTACTCCGAGGGGCCACCCCTGCTCTCGTACTCCTTGCGATCCTGATCCAGCGACGATTCGTCAAGCCGAGCAGCAAATCCCGGCCTGTTATTGTCAAAGAGCCAACGACCAAAGCCGAGAAGAGAATTTACATGGCGCTTGACCGTGCTCTCCTTGACCTTACCCGCGTAAGCTGACCTCAGCCCTTCGACAACGGTCGCATCGTTGGAATAGAGGGGACCCTTGTCGCGACCGGAGACCCCTATTGGAGGATCTGGCTGCACCGCCGCCGGCACAGAACGAGCATGGTCACGCAACTCGGACGGTGCGGGGGGATTCAGATCAACCACTGACGAANTAGCTGGTTGCTCCTGTCCTGTGCAGCGATCCGCTCGTCCGGCGCGCGCTGGTCGCCGTCGCGCCAGCTCAGGGGACGAAAGGACCCTGCGGGATCCGAGGCTTGGTGATGGGGCCCAGTTGGCACGAAAGACGATGCCAGAACAGCGTCGTCTTCATTAGCTTTCCCAGGGGGGAGATACTCTGGCCAACTGTATTCCTCCTGCGGCCCGCTGCGCTGCGCAGCGGCGTCCCCCTTGCTCTCAAGACTTTGAAATTTAAATGGGTCCCCGGGAGCAACGTCTGGCGCTGACTGGCCGAGCCGCTTGATCTGCTGGTGAAACGTCCCAACGGGGCTTTCCTTAACCGCGTCTCGGGCCTGTCGGTCCATGAGTTCAAAGTTCGTAAGATTCTTTGCCGTTCCGAATGTATTGTCACCCCTGAGGCGGGTTTGTAGTGCCTGCCGATTGACGACGAGGTTGTTGAGGTTCAGGTTATCTGGCTGCGATTGCAATCGCCCAACCAGCGCCCGCGTGCCGTCCACCACGTAGACTCCGCAATCCACCACGTTGCTCTGCTGGGCGATGCGGGATACGCCCACGCGGGTCTCCAGGCTGGCGCCCAGATTTTCTGCGAGCTCTTTTGCAAGCGTGTCATTGCATCCGTTGTAGGAGTCATAATGATAGGCAACCGGCCGTTCCCGGTCGCTGCGATCAACGAACAGCAGCGACCAATGGGTGCCGCGCTCCGCAAGAGTCTTACCGCCATCGCTCACTGGCACGAACAGGAAGTCGGCTGTGTCGTTACCGT
>NZ_AYWI01000036.1:0-2718 GCF_000502535.1 Mesorhizobium sp. LNJC391B00 | reverse complement strand
GGATCGGCTTAAGCAACCAAATCCTACGTCATTTCAACGGGCTTGCGCCACATCCACCAACCCCCATGAATTTGGTTAGGTTGATGCTGCGTGCCGCCGCCGTGAGGCCGCGCTCGCTAAGCAGCGCGTCGAGAACGACGAGAAGATTCAGATCGAGCCCTTTGAAACGCATGCTTAGCTATCCATAGCGTGGATGAATTTGATTGAAACAAACGATTTTACCAATTTTCCGGAATGTCGCATGGACCTGGCAGGATCTCACGTGCGCCGATCACTGCCTCTATCGCGTGGCGAGTCCCTTGAGAAGAGCCCGAAAGAGGAAATCTGTCGCGTGCGGTGGAGATTGTACTGGGAATGAGAGGCAGCGCTCCAAATCATGTCGAACTCTCCGACGAATGGCGACCGGTACATAGTTGATCGCAACTGGTCCGGAGCTATGAAACATCTCGATTACATATGAGGTGCCGAGTGAATACGCTGACAGCACCCACCGTCGCAGCGTTTAGCTGACGTTTGACGACGGTTCCTATCCATTTACACGCAGATTCTTGATGTGCTGGCGCAAAAGCGGGAGGCCGGCGACTTTTCTTCGTCATCGGGCTGACGCCGCAGAAGCCGGAACTCGTCCGGTTCCTATGGGCATTGGGCTTGGTCGGCGCACAGGCTCTATGAGGGGCAATTTTGGCAACGCGACGCGACTCGGGTTTTGAACGACGCCGAAAACGCAAGCTGGAAAGGAACAAGATGGCAGATCAACTCGCCAACGAAATAATCGCAATGATCAAGAAGCGCGCCGCGTCGGAGGGCGGCATAGCGCCTGCCACGGGCGGCGAAATAACGGCTGCCACGGGACTGACTTCGCTCGGTATCGATTCACTGGGATTGGCGGACGTTCTCTGGGACCTGGAGCAGGCCTACGGCATCGAGATCGAGATGAATACGGCCGAGGCATGGTCCGATCTCCAGAATGTTGGGGGCATGGTGGAAGCCGTGCGCAGCTTGCTCCCTACGGGGGTGTGAATGGACAGGCGCGTCGTGATTACTGGGATTGGCGGGATTTGCGGGCTTGGAACCAACGCCGCCGCCATTTGGACAGAGATGCGAGAAGGCCGCTCCGCCATTGGCCCAATCGTCAACTCCGAGTTCCATGAATTGAGGGTCAGGATCGGTGCCGAGATCAAGGCCCTGCCGGAGCATGACATCGACAGCAAGCAACTCATCTCCATGGACCGCTTCAGCCTGCTCGCTGTGCTTGCGGCGCGCGAAGCCATGCGTCAGGCCGGACTTTCCTCCAAAGAGGGAAATAGCTATCGCTTCGGTGCGACGGTGGGCGTTGGCGGCTGCGGGTGGGATGCGATCGAGCAAACCTACCGCGCCATCCTTCTGGGCGGTAAGCGTGCCGCTCTCTTGACTGTACCCAAGGCAATGCCGGGTGCCGCTGCCGGCCAGGTCAGCATGAGTCTCGGCCTGCGCGGGCCGGTCTTCGGCGTCACGTCCGCCTGTTCCTCGGCAAACCATGCGATTGCCTGCGCGGTGGACCAGATCAGGCTCGGCCGGGCCGACGTGATGCTTGCCGGCGGCAGCGAAGCGCCGCTCATATGGGGTGTGCTGAAGGCATGGGAAGCGATCCGCGTGCTTTCGCCCGATACTTGCCGGCCATTCTCGGCCGATCGCCAGGGCCTGTCGCTTGGTGAAGGCGCCGGCATGGCGGTGCTGGAAAGCTACGAGCATGCCTTGGCTCGGGGCGCCACCATCCTTGCCGAAATTGCCGGTGTCGGCCTTTCCGCCGATGCGTCCGGCATCGTCGCGCCGACTGTCGAGGGGCCGGAGGCAGCAATGCGGGCCTGCCTTGCCGATGCCAGGCTGGACGCCGAGGATGTCGACTATCTCAACGCGCACGGCACCGGCACCAAGGCCAACGACCAGATCGAGACGGCGGCGATCAAGCGCGTCTTCGGTCAGCACGCCTTCTCAATGTCCATTTCTTCTACCAAGTCCATGCACGCGCATTGCCTCGGCGCGTCCGGCGCGCTCGAGTTGATCGCCTGCGTGATGGCTATCCGCGAGAGCGTCGTCCCGCCGACTGCCAATTATCGTGAGCTGGACCCCGATTGCGATCTCGACGTCACGCCCAATGTGGCACGCGAGCGCAAGGTGCGCGTGGCACTGAGCAACTCCTTCGCCTTTGGCGGCACGAACGCGGTTCTGGCGTTCAGGCAGGTGTAGAAGCCATGAAAGATGCTTCCGGCAACATTATCTCTCGCATCCAGATGCTTGCCGGATAACCTTGTGAAGGGCGCGTCATTGACCGCCTCGGCGAATGCGGGAAGTGGCAGCGGAAGATCGAGGATCCGGGGGTATCGTCTTTGCGAAATTCTTAACTGTTGAACCGGCTTGGACGTACCGCCGCCCCGTAAAAGGTAAGCGAGGCCATGCGGGCTCGGCTTGAGGGTCTGAAGCTGTACACGACAATGTCTGGAAGCCGCAGGGTCGGCTCTGCGCCCGTTATAGTCGCCTGAGTGCTGCCGGCCCGGCCGCGCCGCGGGCGCCGTCAATGAGCTCCTTGAACATGCGGACCTTGCCTCTCTTGGCCGACGCTTCCAGGCGTGCTGTCGTGCTGGCCTCCAGATCCGCCACATGCTTGCGCAGGGTCGTGGTGGGCGCGAGGCCAAAGATGAAGTCGACGCGCAGCACCAGTCGATGACCTGGGTTGCAATA
>NZ_AYWI01000035.1:0-2939 GCF_000502535.1 Mesorhizobium sp. LNJC391B00 | reverse complement strand
CTGACACTCCTTGCCAACACTCTCTCGCAAGGGCCGATAAGCGATACCGTTGCCCACAACATGGCACGCAATGGTCTGCTGCAAGCAGCGCGTTGCAATGCCGAGGTCGTGCAAGCTCTCGGTCTTGGAAAGCGGATCGCTGCCCGATGGCAAAAGGCCAATGCCAAGTGTCTGGCCGCCAACCGGAAAGCTGGGGATGTGGCAGGTGGGCTGGGTGCCATTTCAAAGTCGCTGCGCGTGCTGCTGCAATCGGCCATTCTTGCCGTCGGTGCGTACCTTGTCGTCAGGGAAGAGGCTACGGCCGGGGTCATGATTGCCAGTTCGATCATGATGGGGCGTGCGCTGGCTCCGGTCGACCTCGCCATTTCAAGCTGGAAACCCTTCCTCATGGCGCGCCAGGGTTGGGCGCGGCTGGAGGACCTCTTGGAAAAGGTTCCTGAAACCGCTCCTGTTATGCTAATGCCTGCACCTGAACGCGAACTGCGCCTCGAAAGCGTGACAATCGTTCCGCCCGGCGAAAGCAAGCCGACCGTGACCGGCCTTGCGTTTGCCATTCAGGCGGGAAGCGCACTCGGGGTCATCGGCCCGTCGGGCTCGGGCAAGTCGACACTCTCGCGCGCCATCGTCGGCGCATGGACGCCGGTCGCCGGGAAGGTTCGCATCGACAGCGCAAGCCTCGATCAATGGGACCGGGAAGCACTAGGCCGTCACATCGGCTATCTGCCACAAGGTGTTGAATTGTTCGATGGCACCATTGCCGAAAACATCGCTCGTTTTGAAGATGATCCTGACCCTGAGGCTATTGTCGCCGCGGCGAAAGCAGCGGGCACGCACGAACTGATCCTCCGATTTGAGCACGGATACGAAACTCCGATTNCGCGGCGAAAGCAGCGGGCACGCACGAACTGATCCTCCGATTTGAGCACGGATACGAAACTCCGATTGGTGAGGCCGGATCGGCACTTTCCGCCGGGCAGCGTCAGCTTATCGGTCTTGCCCGGGCCCTTTATCGAGACCCTTTCCTTGTCGTGCTGGATGAACCCAATGCCCATCTCGACGCGGAAGGCGAAGCTGCAGTCGTTAATGCGATCGCCTCCGTGCGCGAGCGCAAGGGCATTGCGGTTGTCGTCGCCCATCGGCCGAGCGCCATCCGCGCCGTCGATTTGGTGTTGGTGATGGAAGGTGGACGGCAGCGATCATTCGGTGCGCGTTCCAAAGTCCTGAAGGCCATCCAGTCTACACAGGATCACGTGGCAGAGCGCGCTGACATGGAGGATCCCGGTGTCCGGCATTCATCAGAACAATGACGTTTCGAGTCCATTCGCCGGCACCTTGTGGCGGGCCTTCTGGCGAGCGTGATCTTTGTGGGAGGAGCCGGAGCCTGGGCGACCGACCTTCACGAATCTCTCCGGTGCGGTTGTAGCGTCCGGACACTTTGTCGTCGTTTCCTAGTGAGAAGATACAGCACCCGACTGGCGGGGTGGTCGGAGAAATCCTGGTGAACCCGGCATTTCGTACTACCTGGTGCGCCTGTCGGTTCCGATCTCGGCTCGCGCGAACGCGCTCCCTAACGTTCCATTGCTCGCAATGGGCAGTGCCGGCGCGACTCGGCAACACAGCCCCATGCCCGTTCTTCCGAGGGCGGCCCAACCAGGACGACCGGTTGCCAAGTTTTCCTGGACCGTTCTTTGAGTGTGAATGTTCGGGCCGATTGCCTGGGGCGTGTCCCCGCCGCCTGCGAGCCCGCAACTGCTCAGCAGAAGGGCGAAGTGAACGAGAATGCATCCATTTCGTAAATGTATGCCTATCCAAGCAATCGATTTCTCCAATTGTCCGATGACGAATATGAACGACTCAGGCAGGGGCATCATTAGGAGTATTTTCAATGGCAAAGATTATCGAAGGTGGCCCGAGTTCCGAAACACTCCTCGGCACCGAGGGTGTTGACTGGATCGAGGGTTACCAGGGCGGTGACTGGCTTGACGGTCGTGGCGGCAACGACGAGATCTCGGGTGGCGCGGGCAGTGACCGAGCCATCGGCGGCAAGGGTAACGACCGCATCTTCGGCGGAGATGGCTGGGACGATCTCTCCGGCGACAACGGCCGCTTCAACGCGCGCGTCTCCGGTGAGGACAATGACAGGCTCAGCGGCGGACCCGGCCAGGATGTCCTCTACGTGGGTGACGGCCAGGACACGTTGACCGGGGGCAGCGACAGTGACACGTTCGTGTTCCAGTTCCACAATCCGGTGCCTGGGGTTGTCGGGTCGACGTCGGACATTACCACTATCACCGATTTCAACCCGGCGGAGGACAAGTTCGCCTTCGATGCGGTGGGCCTCTACAACGATGGTTTTGGCGCGAACTTCGTCAACAACGCCAGCATACAGTCCGGCTACCCGGTGAGCAGCTTCTACAGCGGTGCGGCCTCGGGTGCGAACGGCGAACACGTCGTGGTGATCACTGGCGAATCTTTCAACTCTGCTAATGAGGCGGCGAGTGCGATCTCCGGCGAGCACGCCGGCGACATCATTGTCTACCAAAGCAGCTACACCGACAGACTCGCAACTCTGGCCTATGTCACCGCCGACGGCAGCGCGCACGAGTTCGCCCACCTGGGCGGTGTGGTCACCGTGGCAGACCTGGGCCTGACCGCGTCCGACTTCACCTTCGTTTGATCCAGAAAACCCATACGGAACCGCGCCCGCCCCGCCCCCCTGGGCGGGCGCTTTCCCGTTTCCGCTACTTGCCATGGGCCGGGGCGCCCGAGAGCAGTCAGCGTGTACAGTGACGAAGCCCTGCGCGTCGCGCTGGTCGTGCACCGAAATCTCCCTGAAGGTGTGGAGGCGGATTCGCCTGTTCGGGCCCTTGCGGCCGACCACGATGAATCCCTTCCAAACTTTCAGCCGGACGGTGTTGTTGACCCGCTCCATTAAATGC
>NZ_AYWI01000034.1:0-3409 GCF_000502535.1 Mesorhizobium sp. LNJC391B00 | reverse complement strand
TGACGTGAACAATCACCAGCCTGCCATGACCGCCCCCTCTCAGCGAATTTGCAGAACTCTCAGCACACTACCCATAAGAGGCGCGGCCGCGGCGCATGTCTCGCCGCAACCGGCGCCTCTGCCCTCCCAGGAGGAACTGCTGCAAGCCTACAGTGAGTGGCTGTTCTTCGAACGTCTGCTGCTTATGCGCGACATCTACCCTGGCGAGCGCAACCCCTACCGCCAAACAGCCCTCGTGCCCTGCAACACTCTTGCGGCGCATTACCATTTCCCGCTACGATGACCGAGAGTTATAGCCCGACATGGGAAACGGTGCCCTCGCCAGCCACGCGTGCGCTGCTCGTCTTGCAGACTGTCGGCGTTGACTTCAGGCCGCTGAGTGAACGGCAATGATCTTTCGTTCAGAAGGAAACTGCCATGCGAACGACCGAACGTGATCGACCGCCTTCCGGCTGGTTTGTGGTCGACGTGATGCGCCGCGAAGCCCGGAAGTGGGACTGGGCGGCGCTTGTCACCGATACGCATCCTGACGACGATCTAGAAGCTCGGATCTTTGCGAAGCAGTGCTGGGTCCCCATTCCCGGCAAGCACCGAAACCGAGATGCGGCTTGGGATATGTTCGAGGCGATGTCAGCCACGCGGCACTGACTGACTTTCATTCCGCAGAAGAGAAACGAACAGCCCGCTGCTGCTGGTGGCGGGTTTTTCATGTCGCGTTTCATGTCGCGTCCATCAGCCGCGCATCAGTAAAAACCGTCGGAAACCAAGGATACTCAGTTGCTACATGGTGTAACATGAGCTGAATATTACAGAAACAAGTGGTGCCCAGGGGCAAGTAGGAAATGTCTGTGCTTTCAGATCTTACCACGCACATGGCCTGCGGACAACCAACAGAAATACCAACAATATATTCTGGTGGGTTATTTCATTCCTCCCGGAATGTCCGACTGATTTGGTCCGACAGCGGCTTCACGAAATAGGAAAGCGCCGTACGCTCGCCCGTCTGGACCATTGCTTCGGCCGGCATACCGGGCACGAGCGTCAGGCCCTTGAGCTTCGTCAGTTCCGCCTGCGGAACCGACAGGCGCACCAGGTAGTACGAAATGCCGTTTTTTTCATCCGTCGCCAGATCCGCTGCGATCCGGCTGACATATCCGTTCAATATCGGCGTGGTTCTCAGATTGAAGGCTGACATCCGCAGCACGGCCTTGTGACCAAGCTGGATTTGGTCGATGTCCTTCGGGGTGATTCGTACTTCAAGCGCAAGATCGTCGCCTTCCGGCACGATTAGCATGATCGGATCGGCGGGCGTAATCACTCCGCCGACCGTATGAACTGCGAGTTGTTGAATGGTGCCTGACTGCGGCGCGACGATATCGATCCGCCGCAGTTCCTGTTCAACCGCCACCTTGCGCTCAACATACTCCCCGACCTGCGCCTGAACCTCTCTGAGCTCCTGGCCCACTTCCGACTTGAAATCCTGATCGATCTGCGGGATCTGCAGGCGCGTTTCGGCTATGCGGGCTGCCGTCTGTGCCTGATCTGCGATCTTCTCACCGCGTTCGCCACCGAAAGTGGCAACCTGGATCTTCAGGCTGTTCAACCGTTGGTCCGAGACAATGCCTTGGTTGCGCAGCCCACTTAGAACAGCAATTTCCTTTTGGAGAACCTGGATCATTTTTTCACAAGCAATTTCCTGCGCCTTGAGTCCTTCGATCTGGTGGTGATATTGAGTAATGCGTTCCGCCAATTGCGCCTGCTTCCCGTCGCGGGATTGCCTGCGGAATTCGAACAGCAACGTCTCGCTATCTATTGCCGAAGCTACGTCCGGAACATCTCTTCGGGCGAGTAGCCAGTCCGGGAAGGCGATTTCCGCGAGATCGTCACGCTCAGCATCGAGTCTTGCCAGGTAGGCGGCCAGCTCATCGAGCCGCTTGGTGACTATGGCGAGATTAGCGCGCGTCTGGGTGGCATCGAGCCGCATGAGGATGTCGCCGGCTTTTACTTTATCGCCTTCGCGCACAAGGATTTCTCCCACCACCCCGCCAGTCGGGTGCTGCACCTTCTTGACATAGGAAACGACGACAAAGTGTCCGGACGCTACAACCGCACCGGAGAGATTCGTGAAGTTCGCCCAGGCTCCGGCTCCTCCCACAAAGATCACGCTCGCCAGAAGGCCCGCCACCAGGTGGCGGCGAATGGAGCTTGAAACGTCATTGTTCTGATCAATGCCGGACACCGGTATCCTCCATGTCAGCGCGCTCTGCCACGTTATCCTGCGTAGACTCGATGGCCTTCAGGACTTTGGAAGGCGCACCGAATGATCGCTGCCGTCCACCTTCCATCACCAACACCAAATCCACGGCGCGGATGACGCTCGGCTGATGGCAGACAACAACCGCAATGCCCTTGCGCTCGCGCACGGAGGCGATCGCCTTAGCGACTGCAGCTTCGCCTTCCGCGTCGAGATGGATATTGGGTTCATCCAGCACAACAAGGAAAGGGTCTCGATAAAGGGCACGGGCAAGACCGATAAGCTGGCGCTGCCCGGCGGAAAGTGCCGATCCGACCTCACCAATCGGAGTTTCGTATCCGTGCTCAAATCGGAGGATCAGTTCGTGCGTGCCCGCTGCTTTCGCCGCGGCGACAATNCCTCACCAATCGGAGTTTCGTATCCGTGCTCAAATCGGAGGATCAGTTCGTGCGTGCCCGCTGCTTTCGCCGCGGCGACCATAGCCTCAGGGTCAGGATCATGTTCAAAACGAGCAATGTTTTCGGCAATGGTGCCGTCGAACAGTTCAACACCTTGTGGTAGATAGCCGATATGACGGCCTAGTGCTTCCCGGTCCCATTGTTCGAGGCTTGCGCTGTCAATGCGAACCTTCCCGGCGACCGGCGTCCATGCGCCGACGATGGCGCGCGAGAGTGTCGACTTGCCCGAACCCGATGGACCGATGACCCCGAGTGCGCTTCCCGCCTGAATGGCAAACGCAATGCCGGTCACGGTCGGCTTGCTTTCGCCGGGCGGAACGATTGTCACGCCTTCCAAGCGCAGTTCGCGTTCAGGTGCAGGCATAGGCACAACAGGAGCGATTTCAGGAACCCTTTCCAAGAGGTCCTCCAGCCGCGCCCAACTCTGGCGCGCAATGAGGAAGGGTTTCCAGCTTGAAATGACCAGATCGACCGGAGCCAGCGCACGCCCCATCATGATCGAACTGACAATCATGACCCCGGCCGTAGCCTCTTCCCTGACGACAAGGTACGCACCGACGGTAAGAATGGCCGATTGCACCTGCAGGCGCAAGTCGGCATTACATCGCGCTGCTTGCAGCAGGCCATTGCGTGCCATGTTGTGGGCAACGGTATCGCTTATCGGCCCTTGCGAGAGAGTGTTGGCAAGGAGTGTCAG
>NZ_AYWI01000033.1:0-4921 GCF_000502535.1 Mesorhizobium sp. LNJC391B00 | reverse complement strand
TACTTCTTCAACGCTGACGTAGATGTTAGCTACGGAGGCACGTTGGCCGCGTGACAGTGAGCTATGCTGGAGATTGGGGTGACCAGGCTGATCAAGCCTTCCAACAGTACCAGCCTGATCAATTACAGCGAGAGCTACCGGTCCGGAGATCGCATCAGCGCCTCTCTGCATATGCACGCGGCCGCCTGAATTGCCGATTTCGCTCAGCTGCTGCTGAATGGCGACGGCTTGCGGCGCATTCAGGGCCCTCTGCGTCTCCGCTGGCCACAACAGCGCTGTGGAATGTTCATTGTTGGGACTACTCACTCGGGTGGCAGGTGGTTGCATGGTCAAGCTCATCCGGCGAAGGGCGGATCTGCTGTCGGCTGGCAGCCAAGACTTGGGGTCGGCGGCCCGAACTCCGGCGTCCCAGAGCTTGCGAAAGCCTCCGACACGCTTCTGTTGAGGTCATCCCGTCCATCGGGCATCCCTGGGTTGCTGAAAAAAGACGAGGCGGCTTGATGATCCTGCCCTCGCTGAAGCACCTCGCGAAACCCCTGTTCCAGTCGCAGAAGCTCCTCTGGATTGGTTGGCGGCTCGTCAGCTCGACCATCGAACAGCGGCCGGAGCGCCTCGGACACGTGCTGCTCAAAGCCCACTCGCCGGGCCTGGACCGCTTGCCCGTCTTCCAAGCCGGCGTCCTGCACCTGCGACAAAGCTGTTACACGGGATGGATTACTATTTCGCCGGGTCCACACCAGCCTCACATCAAACTGTATCGTCAAAGTCCTGCGCCAATTCACACAGCGGGTCATCGAGTTGAGATTCGGCGGAGAGCGCCTCCTCTGCTCCCGTCAAGGGCGCCGGCTCCGGGAGGGCGCCTGTCTGGCGTTCAAAGATGCGTTTCAGAATGCGATCCGAGAAATAACGCACCTTCCTCAATTTTAATGGTGGCAGACCTTTGATNTTCAAAGATGCGTTTCAGAATGCGATCCGAGAAATAACGCACCTTCCTCAATTTTAATGGTGGCAGACCTTTGATGAGAACAATCTCGTAGTCGTCATCGAGCAGCCGAACCTGTTCGGGACGCAATAGCGGTGCACCTTGATGTGAATTCTGAATGGTCCAGTCGAACGTTCGCGCCTGGCTGTGGGAAATCGATTTTGCTTCAAACGTGTATTCACCGATGGCCTTGGAAATGTAGTTCGGAGTCTCGTCATCAGCCGTGGCCATGAACACTTGCAGTCCGGTATTGCTGAGAAAGTTCTGCTTGCCAGCCTCTCCATAAGCCCCCGTCAGTGCCGAAAGGCTTTGGATGATGAGCATGAAACGCCCCTTGTAGCCCGCGATAGTCGTGATTGCGGTCTCGATCGCCTCAAGCTTACCCAAGTGCTTGAACTCGTCGAGCAGGAAGAGAACCTCGTGCTTTTCATCCCGGCGGGCCAGCGACCGCTGCAGAATTGAAACGATTTGCTGAAAAAACAAGCGTATCAAAGGCGCGATCACCTCAAGGTCGTTCGGACCAACGCAAAGATAGATGCACGTTCTGCGACGGCGAAGATCATAGACCGAAAAGTCCGAGCGACTTGTGGCCGCCTTTACAGCAGGATCCGCCCACAGGTTGAGCCCGCCATCGCCGAGCACGGAAGTGTAGGAGGTTAGGATTTTCGTATCGTTCCCCGCCATGTCGTCGAAGATGCGTTGTGCCTCTTTGTTCTGAGTCTCCATGGCGAGTCGCGCGAAGAGCTTAAACTTCTCCCCCGGCTGGGCGAAGAGGTCATAGACGGCGCCGATTGTTGGCGTGCCCCGCTCGATGCAGGCAAGGATTCCCGCGACAAAGATATCTCGCGCGCCGCTGACGAAACCTTCCGCGCCCTCCCCCTTGGCCGTAATCAGGTTTGCCGCCAAGCGGCGGGCTTCGGTGAATTGCTGCTGTGGAGGCAGCGCTATAAGATCCAACAGCGGATTGTAGCAGTTTGTGCGCCGCTCCGAATCCAGCGGCGCGAATTTAAACACGTCGTCACCTGCGGCTTTGCGCGCCCTCGAGGTGAGCTCAAAGAGCTCCCCCTTGACGTCCAGAGCTATCACCGAGCCTTTGAATGTAAGTAGCGTTGGAATGACTATGCCGACGCCCTTGCCAGCGCGGGTCGGTGCAACGATGAGGCTGTGAGGCTGCTCGCCATTGGTCAGGAAGTAGCCAGGCCAGAAAGGGCCACTTGTCTTCCCAAACACCGGCCCTGTCACGCCACGGTATCGTCGCAGATATCCCGTGCGTCGCATTTCATCCACTCGAGCCCAACGAGCCGTCCCGTGGTGTTCGAGCTTGCGGCGCAATACGATCTGCTGAATCAGCAAGACGACCGCGGACGTCGAGAGCACGATAGCCGCGCCCCGATAGAAAACGGGGGTTGCGAAACCCAAATAGAAGGGCGTTTCAAACCAAAAGGCACGGACATCAAACGCCATCAGAGCCTCGCCGCTGCCGCCGTGGCGGAAGGTTGCGTAAAGACTTGCCGCACAGAAGCCCACGGCGAGTGAGCACGCGATGCTAATGGCTATGTTGGGGGGCGTCGTTTTTGTTGAAAGCATTGTTCCATTGCCGGATTAGCCGTAGCTAATGCTGCGCGTGCTTCAGAGACCGAACCGGCGTCGCGCGATGTCGCCGCTCGACAGATCGATGCCGCAGTGGGTGGTGCGATGCTTGCAGCGCATCACCCGGCAGACGTGGTTTTTGAAAGTTACACTAAGCAGGTACGTCAACGGCCAGCGAATTGGAAACGGCAAGGCCGTAGACGGAATTCGGGAGAGAAAGCGTCACTGTACCATGGCCGAGACATCAACGGCCGGAGCGATCTCTGCTTCTGGTGGCCTCCATTAGGTCCTCTCGGGCGTGATTGTAGGCTTGGCTTATGGACCGCCCGACTTGAGCACCCCGCTGCAGCTGTTCATAGGAGGTTTGCGGGCCTACTGTATCACGGACTGCAGCCTCAATACCTGCTATGTGGCCGTCCAGATTCGCACTCCGTTCCTCTGCTGCATGCTGCGGCGGCGGCATGTGCGGCAAGATGTCTTGCATGCCGGGAAAAACTGAGTGAGCTTGGGCCTGTTGGTTTGCGTCTAACTGTTGATACATGTTGAGAATAGCATTGGATGCCATCATCCTGACATTGCCATCCGGATCAGAAGAAGCCAATCCAATGGCCTGATCAAGAATGCGAGATTTGTTTTCGTCAGTAAACTTACTGAAGTGTGGCGCAACGTAATAAGCTCCGAGAGCTTGCGACGGCGGATCCATGTTGCCAATGCGATTAACAATAGCATCTTGCAGCCCTGGCGTTAGGTAATCGCCTAAATTACTGGCCGCTCCGACTTTCTGCAATGCTATGTCATCCGTGCTGTACCCCAATTCGGCTGTTAATGTCGCGGCCAGATTGATGGCTGATCGTCCAAGCCGATTGGTCCGCCTTTCAAATCTCGCGAGGTCAGTTTCTGGCCCGGGTTGAGTGCCCCGAACGGCTGTTCGCTCGTGCGTCCCGAGGCCTTTGAAGCCCCCAAGATTTCGCGCTGTATCGCGCGGGTTAGCGGTTACCAGCCGTTCTGCAACATCGCTCAATGGCCCCTCTGGAACGTCACGGAGGCTACTGCTCCCCACGCCTTGAGATGATCTTGCAGCTGCACGTGCCCGTTTGTTATCGCGATCCATTGCTCGCCTCCAAAGTAGTTATTCTACCCAATGAGGTTACCACCGAAGCTTGACCT
Source organism: Mesorhizobium sp. LNJC391B00 (assembly GCF_000502535.1). NCBI lineage: Bacteria > Pseudomonadati > Pseudomonadota > Alphaproteobacteria > Hyphomicrobiales > Phyllobacteriaceae > Mesorhizobium > Mesorhizobium sp. LNJC391B00. The sequence goes on along the minus strand of NZ_AYWI01000033.1, from coordinate 1,182 downwards.
GCTAAACCGATATGATGTTACAGTTGTAGTATGGCAAAGGGTTCCCAGCTCTGTGGGTCTGCCAAGTGCCCGTCCAAGCCGAAGAAAATACGATGAAGCTGGCATCAAATGCGATGTGAACTGCCCCGGGCATTCCGGTGGCCGTTTCGTTTGAGTCACGCGGCTATGGCTGGTTCATCCAGCATGGCGTAGTAGCGTTCCTCGGCTTCGGCCGGCGGGATGTTGCCGATGGGCTCCAGCAGGATTGTTGAAGCAGTCGACCCATTCGAGCGTGGCGAACTCGACGGCCTCGAATGAGCGCCAGGGTCCGCGTCGATGCATCACCTCGGCCTTGTAAAGACCGTTGATCGTTTCCGCGAGAGCATTATCGAAAGAGTCGCCGACACTGCCCACTGCGGGTTCGACGCCGGCCGCCGCCAAGCGCTCGGTGTATTGAATGCCGAACCCTAGAGAATCAGCCCTCAGAGCCTTTGGTAATAGACCGACCCCTCGCACCTGTTTGGGCTGGGTGTACAAGTCAGGTTTTCATCAGGTTGGACGAGTATGTCTGGCAGCCAGAGCGCGACCACTTCCGTGCCCGCCCGCTCGTCTGGCAGACACACAAAGGAGAAAGACATGCCGTCAGCTACAAGCAGCGCCATCGTTTCCTGCCGCAGATCATCGCCCATCCGGTCTGGCCCTCCTTCAGGTCCCCTTGGCCTGTGTCTCGTCGAGGAAATGGCCCGGGAGCGGGATCGTGGTTTCGTATGAGACAATCCGCCGGTGCGGCAACAAATGCGGTCCGCATACGGAGCCATTACGTCGCGGCACTTGATATTGCAGTGCAGCAAAGGTAGAGGGCCGCCCCTTATCGGAGTGTCGTCCATGGTCCTTACCAATACTGGTAGCGAGGCAGAACCCGTCGAACAGTCGAGCCATCCGGCAATCGAACAGCAAAGCCCCGAGGTGCTGATGCTAGGCGCGCTCGGCGTTGTCTATGGCGATATTGGCACCAGCCCGATCTACGCGTTCGGTGAGGCGCTGGTGGCGTCGTCGGGCGGCAATGTCGCCGAGCGCGGCGATATCCTCGGCGTTTTGTCATTGATCATCTGGTCGCTGACGATCATCGTCACCATCAAGTACATCATGTTCGTGCTGCGCGCCGATAACGGCGGCGAGGGCGGCGTGCTGTCGCTGATGGCG
>NZ_AYWI01000032.1:0-5476 GCF_000502535.1 Mesorhizobium sp. LNJC391B00 | reverse complement strand
GCTCTCCTTGCAAAGGGCCGAAAGTGTAACCCATGTCTCCGGAATGAACTGTCACCCATCTCTCGGGAAGGGCATATGCTGATAAATCAATTGGTTGGAACAAATCCTGGCAACTTGACTAGGCCGTTACGTGTCGCGCCATGTTGCAACTGGGTTGCATTGATTTTCAACGGTTTCCTGTGACAAGCGGCTAGTCGACGCGACATAGAATGCGACATGATCCACACGTCTCGGCCCGGAGGCACCGGTCTTGAAATTCGGTTGCTGCCGTCCCTGCCCTTCCCCTTCGGTGTTATCAAATCCTTGCCCGTCAACGCTTTGCAGCTCACTTATGTCGGCTTTGTGCTATCCCGTGCCGGCCAATACCGTAGCGTTGCGTTGCAAAAACCGTAGCAGAGTGTTCACACACTGTTCCGGTGTTGATTTCAAAAAGTTTCCTGCGACTATCGGCAGGTCCACATGGCTGCGACATAGCAGAGGGGGATCGATGGACATCATGTTGATGGTGAACATTGCTGGCGGCATCCTTCTGGCCGCCGCTACTATCTCGATTTTGGGCCCGGTCGGATGGCCATCTCTTTGGCAGACGCCATCAGGCCGACATCTATCTCCGTGAGAGCGAAAGGCCGGCGGCTGTCGCCACTAATGGTCCAGCGCAGCGAAGCATTCCGCCGCCGTCGACGATCGACCAGAAATGGCCACACCAGGTGGCGCTGCCTGATGACCTCTGCACCCGTCGGAACCGGACCAAAATCCACGACTACTGCGACGCGAAGCGGGATCGCTGGAAGGGCAAGATACGCGGCGTCGCCGCGGCGACGGCTATAGGAGAATTCTCGACCTTGGCCCGCTCAGCGTGCCTGAACTCCTGCGCAACTGAGGCAGAGCCATGTGAGACGCTACACCAAATATCTGTCGTGGTCGGAAATCCACCGGCTCTACCGCCTGACTTCGCAGGCCGAGACCGGACGCAACGACGAGCCGCGCTACAACATCGCGCCGACTCAGGATGTCCCATTCTTCCTCGGTCGAGATTGCGTCGACTGTCAGGCCCAGGGGCTCGATTGAGCCGTCCGCATGCTCGATAGTAATTTTGACCGGCCCCTCATCGATGTCGCCGAATTGCGAAGCAAACGCGATCTCAGACTGCATCGCGACGCACCGATGCGAACGAGAACGTCCAGATTGGCCTGCCTAGTGCCGTCGAAAAGCCACCAGCGGCCACCCAGGTAGGCTTCGAACACGGCGTGGAAGTCACGAGGTTCGAGCCCAAGGCGTAGCAGTCTGATGCCAGATCGACGGTGGCACCGCGTAGCTACTTCTGCTCGGACGACCAAGGGAAATTTATATATCGGTCGCGGCTGTCATAGCAGATGTTTCCATACATCTTGAGGTATGCATCCCGGCGCGCCGCGTTGGCATACACCGAGGCGGGGTCCTTGAGATCGGCCTCGTATTGCGCGAGATTGGCAGTTGTCAGCGCTATAGGAAGGATGTCCATCGCCTGCGGGATGCTTTTGCCCTCAAGCCAGTCGGCCGCAAACTGTCCCATGGCATAGCCGAAGACGGGCGAGGACAACGAGATACTCGCCTTGTAAGGGCTGTTGCCTTTCCTGATTTCAGCGACAGCTTCCGCCTCTCCGTCAATTCCGCCAAGGAATTGGTCAGGTCGGTCTTTGCCTGCCGCGCGCAACGCTTCAAGCGCACCCAGCACGACCGCATCCGCGCCGAGCACGACGTCGACATCCGGATTGGCCAGCAGGATGGTTTTCATGGTAGCGGCGCCGCCTTCCTTGGTAACCGGCTTGGGTGCGATATCGGCGACGATGATCACGCCAGGCATCGCATTCAGGCCATCGCGCATAGCCGTGAACCGGGGCGCCAGAAACTCCATCGTATCCTGGGTCAGCAGAACGACCTTGGCCTTACCGCCGAGCTTGGTGTTGATATGGTCAATGGCTGCATCGGTCAGCACCTTGCCAGTTCGATATTGCGGGGCATTGAGCAGCAGCGTTGCCGGTGGGGGCACAATCGTGCCAACAAACGCCCCCGACCAGATCGCCTTCTGAAGAGCCGTACTGAAAGCCACTGGATCCGATGAGGTGGCAACCATGGCGCCAACCTTCGCCGCGACCAAAGACTGCACGTGGGCTATCGCCTTACCCACATCGTTTTCCGCCAACACTCTTCGATATTCCAGGCCGCGGTTCTTTGCAGCCATGGACAGACCGTGGTCGACCCCTTGCAGGAAGTCGCGCTCGTTCTCCTGCACGTAGGCCAACACTTTTGTGAGGCCAACCGGAGCGTTGCAGGAGGGCGCATGGGGATCGAAGGCGGGGAATACCGTTCGCTGGGTAATGCCGGGGGCGCCTTCCTTGGCATCCGCGACGGTAAGCCCGCCCATCGCGGCGACCAAAAGCAGCGCTGTCCCGATCAGCCGTCGACCGGCAATTTTATTGCGATCAACCATTTTTGTCCCCCCTCGACATCACCCTTTGGCGGTGAACGCGCCAACGCTGGTGATGCCGCTGCAGTCATTTCACCTTGCGATGAACGGGTCTACTATCCAGCAGTAGCGCGCCGTGGTTCTGTCGAAAACACCAAATGGGCGGCCGTTCCGGGCTGGATATCCCGGTAGTCCAATTTGGCGCCGAGGCTGATGCACATCGCATTGATGATTCTGCTGCCAACGCCGGTGCCTTTGGCAGGTGCGCCGTCTGCCTTTCCAACACCGTCGTCTTCGACCACCAGCTCCGCCTGGCCACCTGGCAGCCTGCTTAGCCGGACGCGGATTTCTCCGACACCATCCGGATAGGCATACTTGAAAGCGTTGGTGACCAGTTCGGTGACCACAACGCCCAAATTGATGCTGATGTCCGTTTCGAGGTCGATTGGTTCGATCTTGTAAGACAGGCTGACACCGTGAACCTGGCTGCGCATCGACGTTTGCAGATGATCGAGCAGGCCGGTCAGATATTCGTCCAGGTCAACCGAGCGAGCGTTGGCCGAGCCATACAGCCGCCTGTGCACCAGCGAGATGGCAAAGATGCGGTCCTGGGTTTCGGCCAGCGCTTCCTTGGACGCGAGATCTCCGACAGCCTTCGCCTGCAGTTTCACCAGAGACGACACAAGAGCCAGGCTGTTGGCGACCCTGTGATTGACCTCTGACAAAAGCACTTCGGCTCGATCGCGCTCCTTTGCCAGGTCCTCGGTGCGGGTGGCGACACGTTGCTCCAGTTTGTCATTAAGCGCATTGACCTCGTCGTGGGTATCGCGAAGTTCACTGGTGTAGCGAGCAGCACCATAGGCTGCTCCGCCAACCACAGCGATGATGACAAATCCGCCGATTGCCGAAACGAGCCGCAGCCACGCGCTGTTAGCTCGTTGTTCGACGACACCGGAGGTAAGCCGGTTATCTGCTTTTACAATGATACCCGAAAAGAACACATTGGCTTCATCAGTCAAAGCCTTGCCTTTGTTCGTGCGGAATATCGCCAATATCTCGGCGTCGCGGTGATCTCGCTTGAGAGCGATTGTCTGGTCCAGCTCACCAAACTTGGCGGCAATGATTGCGGAAAGCCTTTCCAGTGTAGGCTTCGAATCGAGATAGGACGTCAGCAAGGTCTGCAGCGCTTGCATGTGGCGCTGTGCCCCAGCCTTGGCGGTTTCATATGGCCCCAAATAGATTTCGTTCCCGGTGATGACAAAGCCGCGCTCGCTCGCCTCGGCCGTCTGCATTGCATTTCTCAACTCGACAGCAGCGACTCGTATATCGCGCGCTTCAATCGCATTGTCGAAATAGGATTGAGCCCGCTGCCCCAGCCAGAAGTTGGTGGCGACAATGGCCATAAGCGCCGCAAACCCTATTAGCAGGGAGGCGGAAGTGAATCGGACAATTTTTCGGTTGGAGAATTGCATCGGCGCATTCCTGCCCGATTTTGGGCGAGTGCGCCATCAAGTATCGAGAGCTAATAAGCCCCGCGTGCAAAACTAGCCTCTTAGCTTTGCCCTTGCGACGTGATCGACCAACCAAGAAGGTAATCAGGTCGAGTTAGCGCCGATGATCGTGACTGGTAGCAGTTCAGTCAGAGTACAAGGCCACCGGTGCTGCACCGAGGGCCTTTGCTCTAGGGACCATCACTTCCGCGCCGTGACCAGAGTACCAGAACGTCCATCTCCCGACCCAGTGGCCCAGATGGATGTCCGCAGGCGACATCAAAAGTCGAGTGATCAGTTTGTCCTGTTGATCGATGTTATCGCAAGGTTCGTCAGCTTGTTGTTGGTGGCCTTCTCCTCGTCGAGGATCTCGCTGAGCAGCTTATGCGCCTCGTCATGCCCCAGTTCCTTTGCCCATTCCCGCAGAGAGCCGTACCGGGAAATCTCGTAGTGCTCGACGGCCTGGCAGGCGGCCAGCAGGCCCGCATCGAGGGCTGTACCTGACGCTTCCTCCATCAGTCCGTCGGCTTCCTTGATGAGCCCCTCAATGGCGTCGCACTTCTCGCCGACGGCCTTCTTGCCGATAGACTTGAACACCTGCTCCAGCTTCTTGATCTGCCCCTTTGTCTCAGCGAGGTGATCCTCGGCCGCCTTCTTCAGCTTGGCGTCGTTCGCGGCGGCAGCTACTTTGGGTAGCGCCTTCGTAATCGCGTTCTCCGCATAGTAGATGTCCTGGAGGGTATGTTCAAAAATTTCGGCTAGCGTTTTCATCGTGATGCTCCGTTCGCCCGAATTGGCTTCGGGAGAAAGTGGGAGCGAGGCGAATGGTTCCTTCAGGTGGGGCGGACTTCAGACTGAGATATCCGGTATGAGCGGGGAACGATGGAACACCCCTATATCCCGGAACTTTATTGGCGTTTGGCACGTTCTCCGGCCGAACCAACTAAGGTTCAAGGAAAAGGGGAAAATATGGAAAATCCAGGTGTGGGTTGGATAGCAGCGATCGTCATCGGCGGTATCGCCGGCTGGCTTGCCGAGATGTTCATGAAAAGCAACATGGGCGTGCTTATGAACATCATCTTGGGAATCGTCGGCGCTATCGTCGCCAATGTCCTTCTAGGGCTGCTGGGCGTTTCGTTGGCCGGCTGGCTCGGCTATCTTGTCGCCGGCTTCATCGGCGCGTGTATTTTGATTGCCGTGGCGCGAATGATTAAACTCTGAGCCTACAATCGAGTTGTGCACATCAGTATCGATAGGGGCGCGTGATCCTTAGGACCACGCGCCTTTCTTCAGAGCGGAAAATCGAGATCAAGCTGGTCGCGTCGCCGGAGCCTGTCCGCTGTACTTGTTGAGGTGCCGGCGTAGCAGTCTGACGTTGCGATTGTTCGCCTTGAAATAGACGTCGAAGATCGAGCCGAGAATTGGGACACTTCCTACGAGCGTATCCAGCAGCACGTTGCCTAGGTGTTTGATCCCAGGCTTTGATGGCGCATACTTTTCGTCCGAATCAAAGGATGCGCTATGGGCCAGGTTCTTCATG
>NZ_AYWI01000031.1:0-6139 GCF_000502535.1 Mesorhizobium sp. LNJC391B00 | reverse complement strand
GGCGGCCGATGCGACGGAGTATTTCCAGATCCCGACCGGACGTGTGGTCGAGATCGGCACGCAGGTGGCGATCTAGGTTCCGGCAGCCTTTGACGCCACGCACCGGTCATTGCGGGGCAAGCCCTGCGCTGGGAACATGGTAGCCCTACCGTCACGGCACTTGATATTGCATCGCAGCAAGCGTAGAGCACCGCGCGCTTATCGGAGTGTCGTCCATGGCCCTTACCAATGCTGGTATTGAGGCAGAACCCGTCGAACAATCGAGCCATCCCGAAATCGAACAGCACAGCACCAAAGTTCTGATGCTGGGCGCGCTCGGCGTGGTCTATGGCGACATCGGCACCAGCCCGATCTACGCCTTCCGGGAAGCGCTTGTTGCGTCCTCCGGCGGCGAAATCGCCGAGCGCGGCGATATTCTGGGCGTGCTGTCGCTGATCATCTGGTCGTTGACGATTATCGTCACCATCAAATACATCATGTTTGTGCTCAGAGCCGACAACCGAGGCGAGGGCGGCGTGCTGTCGCTGATGGCGCTGGCGCGCGGCAGTTTCCCCAAGCGCTCGGCGCTGATGCTCGGCATCGGCATCGTCGGGGCATCGCTTTTCTTCGGTGATGCCGTCATCACACCGGCGATATCGGTGCTGTCGGCGGTTGAGGGCATGAATGTCGTCACGCCGACCTTCCAGCCCTATGTCGTGCCGCTGACACTGGTCATTCTTACCATGGTGTTTGCGGTGCAGCGCTTCGGCACGGGCGGGGTAGGATTGGTGTTCGGCCCGGTGACGGCGGTGTGGTTCCTGGCAATTGGCCTTTCCGGGCTCAACCACATCATCGCCGATCCGGAAATCCTGTGGGCGGTGAGCCCGCACTACATCGTCGCCTTCCTGATCAATTCGCCCGACGTCGCTTTCGTGACCATCGGCGCCATCTTCCTCGCCGTCACCGGCGCCGAAGCACTCTATGCCGATCTCGGCCATTTCGGCCGCAAGCCGATCGTGCTGGCCTGGCTGGCGATCGTGTTTCCCTGCCTGCTGCTCAATTATGCCGGGCAAGGCGCCTTCGTGCTGGCCAAGAATGGCGTCGTCGGCCATCCATTCTTCGAGATGAACGAAGGCTGGACGCTGATCCCGATGGTCGTGCTGGCGACGGCCGCGACTGTCATCGCCAGCCAGGCGGTCATCTCCGGCGCCTTCTCGCTGACCCGGCAGGCGGTGCAGCTCAATATGCTGCCGCGCCTGGAAATCCTGCACACCTCGGAGAAGCAGTCGGGCCAGATCTACATGCCGCGCGTCACTCTGTTGCTGGCGCTGGCGGTGATGCTGCTGGTCGTCGGTTTCGGCGAATCGAGCAAGCTCGCCTCCGCCTATGGCATCTCGGTGACCGGCAACATGCTGGTGACGACGGTGCTGCTGTTCGTCGTCATGACCCGGATCTGGAAATGGCGGCTGTGGGTGGCGGTCGCCATGACGGCGCTGTTCGGCTTCATCGATGTCGGCTTTTTTGCCTCCAACATCGTCAAAGTGTTCGAGGGTGGCTGGGCTTCGCTGGCGGTGGCCTTCACCATTGTGCTGGCTATGTGGACCTGGGTGCGCGGCAGCCGCTATCTGTTCGACAAGACCCGCCGCAACGAAATCCCGCTCGATTTCCTCGCCGGCAATCTCCTGAAGAAAAAGCCGCAGCTGGTGTCCGGCACCGCGGTGTTCCTGACGAGCGATCCACTCAGCGCGCCAACCGCGCTGATGCACAGCCTGAAGCACTACAAGGTGCTGCACGAGCAGAACGTCATCCTTTCGGTGGTGACCGCGCCGCAACCGGTGGTGCCCGACAGCGACCGGGTCAAGATGGAGACGGTCAACGAGCTGTTCATGCGGGTGACGCTGACCTTCGGCTACATGGAGCAGCCGAACATCCCGCGCGCGCTGGCGATCTGCCGCAAGCAAGGCTGGAAGTTCGACATCATGACGACCTCGTTCTTCCTGTCACGGCGTTCGCTCAAGGCCTCGCCCAATTCCGGCATGCCGGTGTGGCAGGACCGGTTGTTCATCGGCCTGGCGCGTACGGCGGCCGACGCGACGGAGTACTTCCAGATCCCGACCGGACGCGTCGTCGAGATCGGAACGCAAGTGACGATTTAGGGCATGCCGCGGTTGAGAAGAATCGGTGCTGTCACATTGATTGAGCGGTAAGGAAATTCAGGTAGCAGCGCGCCCGGCACTGTAAGTTTCAGCGGCTTGATGCAGCGATAGCTGGCCGGGACGGCTGTCACGCTGTGGCGACACACGCGATTTTGTTCCAGATTTGCATGGGGCGTTACGCAGGTCTCGATGTTGAGCCGATGACAGCGCATTGCAGGGAAAGTGAGCAGGTCGGCAATCGGATCATGGATGGAAACGAACCGCTGAAGCTGGCGTGCCGACTTGAAGCGTTTCATGATCCTTTCGCGTCGTCGGGTCGGCTGGTGCGAATTTTCCGCTCGATTTTCAGGCCTGTGTGCGACCGGTGTTCGACGCCGGGCATGAGGTCGCGCATGGCGGCATCATAGGATCGGAGCTTGTCGGTGATCATGATCCGTGGTGTCCGCCCTTGAGCTTTCAGCAACTTGCGCATCAGACGCTTTGCCGCCTTGGCATTTCGGCGGCTTTGTACCAGCACTTCGAGGACGAAGCCGTCCTGATCGACGGCACGCCAGAGCCACTGCTTCTTGCCACTGATAGCCACGACACATTCGTCGAGATGCCATTTGTCGCCCAGGCAGCCGGCTGATATTGATCTCCTGGGCGGAATGCCGTCCGAATTTCTCCGCGCAGCTTCGAACGGTCTGATGCGTGACGATGATGCCGCGGGCCGCCAGCATGTCCTCAACCATGCGCAGGCTGAGCGGAAAGCGAAAGTAGAGCCATACCGCGTGCGCAATGATCTCGGCGGGAAAGCGGTGGCGACCATAGAGCGGATCACGAGCAACTTCTGACATGGCCCAATGTACGCACATCTTCATAAGCTGTCGGTTGTCTTTACGATGCCGCGCCAAGCGAGCAGCATCCGGCCGGCGGGGCCGACCCCGTCTCCCGGCCGTGAGCAGAACGGCATCGCGCAGGTGCCGCTTCATCCTCGACCGGCCAGCCTGCTTTGCCGTTACCGCCGCCGCCGAAAGCGCCAGGCGTTGCCGCCAGGCGCCGATCCGCCGGCAGCGGTTCGTTTCCACCGATGATCCGAGTGCCAACCAGTTCCACTTTCCCCCAATACCTGCGTAACGCCGCCATGCAAATCTGGAACAAAATCGCGTATGTCGCCGCAGCATGACAGCCGTCCCGACCAGCTATCGCTGCATCAATACGCTGATATCTTTACAGTGCCCGCACGCCTCTCGCGCGCCAACGGCCAGTCGGGTGTCGCGAATGAGGCGCGCTGAAGCCATCCGGCTCAGCCGATCATGGCGCTTCGGTTGCCGGGTTCGAGGTCGTGGCCTCTGCCGCTGCGCGATTCTAGCATTTGCGCCTTGGAGAGCTCTGCTTCAGCCTCGGCGAGGCATGGCTCGGCTGCGGTTCTCTGCCGCAGAAGGTCCGATTGCGAATTCTTGACGTTGTCACGACGTAGGCGAGCGGCCTTGGCGAACGTCGGATAAGCGAAATGATTGACATCGGAGATGCCGGCCTTCGTTTCCTCGGCGTTTAACTGGAAGTCCAGTTCTCGCGCCATGCGTTCGAAATCGGCAATCATGATGTCTAGCTGGTGCAACTGTCGCCGCTTCTCATTCACCTGAAATTGCTTCAGTCGGACCAGATTACCTCGTGGCTTCATGACTCGGTACTCCGGTACCCATTTCGTCCAATCAAACCGCTCTCTCCCCTTAACGTTAGGCCTACAGCGACTCTCACGTTTTCTGCTGCGAGCGGAAACATATTTTCCAAAATCCTTGGCCGATGGCTATGAGTTCAATGGCATCGACAAGCATGCGAGCGGGGGACTTAAGGGGCGGTAAAAAAAGGCGGAATAGGGCGATTTTCACAATGTCTGCATTGAACGCGTTGAGACCTGCGGCGGGCTTGACACACAAAGCAATCGTCAAGATTTGCGACATGGACGCCGGGGGGCATGAATACGCCCGCCGTCAGCTACACGCCCCCCGATTTCCGCCGCCTATTATCGCCCACGCGGTCTGGCTTTATTTCCGGTTTCCGCTGAGCCTGCGCCTGGTTGAGGAAATGCTGCTGGAACGCGGCATCGTGGTTTCGTATGAGACAAGTCGCCGGTGGGGCATCAAGTTCGGGCTGGACTGCGCTCGCTGCTTGCGCCGCAAGCCGCCGTGCCGGAATGACGTCTGGTACCTGAACGAAGTGGTCGTCACCATCGCCCGGCAAAAAGCTTTGGTTGTGGCGCACCGTCGACCAGGATGGATATGTGCTGGACGAAATCGTGCAAAACCGCCGCAACACCAAGGCCGCCAAGCGCTTGCTGACGCGGCTGTTGAAGAAGCAGGGGCTCGCGCCGAAGCGCATGATCACCGACTAGCTGCGCTCGTATGGAGCGGCAAAGCGACAGGTGATGCCGGACGTCAAGCACCGGTCGCACAAGGGGTTGAACAACGGAGCGGAGAATTCCCATGTGCCGCCGCGAAAACGGGAGCGGATGATGCAGGGGTCCGATCGCCGAGAGGCCTGCAACGCTTCGTCTCGACCTTGTCAGCCCTCCGCAACCTCTTCGTCCCGCCCCGCCCCAAACGTTCTGCTCTCGCCATACATGTTCATCGCCTCAGCGCGATGGCGCTGGTGATATCACGACGCGTTTGTACCGCTCGACCTACGCCACAGGTGCCGACGCTGTGACGAGCTTCGTCGGTCGCGTGTCGAGTGACGGCACCGGGGACAATTATCGTCGACCGCAGTCCATTGCCCAGACCAAGGCGCTTCTCGGCGTCGGCACGATGGCAAATCGCAGCGTCACGATCTCGGCCGCTGCCCCTTCTGGCGGCGTGGACGGTGATTTCTGGGTGCAGCCGTAATGGCCCTTTACGTCAAAGCCTCCGGGGTCTGGGGGGCGGCCAGCGCCGTCTGGGTGAAAATCTCAAGCCTCTGGACCAAGGCTCGACAGGTCTATGTGCGCAGCTCGGGCGTCTGGGAGAAAATGTTCCCGATAGATCTGGTCTTCAATGGCACTCACGAAGACTCGACTGCCACGACCGTTTACACCCACACCAGCATTCCGCTTCTTGTCGCGCCACACGCTAATCGTCGTGTCATCGTGACAACTGAGACCACTGACACCGAAAGTGCAGTGACCGTCAACAGTATGACGATTGGGGGTGTGGCTGCCACCCTTCTCGCTCAGGTGGAAAGCATCTTCAATTCTGGTGTGGTCTATCTGTCAGTGTGGTCAGCCCTCGTGCCAACCGGTACGACGGCAACGATCGTGACCACGTATAGTGAGAGCGTGTTCCGTGACTACATGTCGGTCGATACGACCACCAATTGGGATGGTGTGGTGGGCACTGTTGCCTCTGACAACAATTCAACGGGTGGCCTGACAACGACCGTCAGCATTGGTGCCCTGGGCGCAGCGATCGCAATTGCGGGCAACGCCACCAAGGGGGCATCGGCACTGCGACATGGACCGGGCTGACCCAACAGTTCTCAAACACACCAGTCACGGATACAAACCACAGCGGAGCAATGGCCATAGCTACCGCCGCCCAAGCTGCCCTCACCGTAACCTGTGCCTACAGCACTACTCCAGCACTTGCCGCACTGCTGGTGGTTCCGCGGTGCGCAACTCCTGACTGGCGACGGCGTCGGCGACATGCCTTACGGACTCGTATTGCCAGAGCTTGTAATCGTCGACAAACCAGCCAAGTCGGCTCTCGATCGCCGTAGCAAGCTCGTTATAGTCGAGGCTGTCGAGGCCGAGATCCCGCATTCTGGTTGTCATCGAGACCTCTACTTTTTCGGCAACTAGAGCGTTGAGGGTTTTGAGAACCAGTTGTTCAATTTCAAGTAATGTCATCACTAATACATGCCTTTTGATTGCAGATTCAGGTAATGCAACCCTGATTGGGGCCCAACCCCCAAAACGAGGTGTGCCGTTGAAACATGTTCTTGTCATTGACGATGATGCCGCAATGCGGCGCCTCATCGCCGAGTATCTC
>NZ_AYWI01000030.1:0-9138 GCF_000502535.1 Mesorhizobium sp. LNJC391B00 | reverse complement strand
AAGCTCGCTCTACGCCAAGCCGCATGACCAGTTTCATGATCGCCCATTTTGCAGAACTTGACGCACACAACCCTCCGCTTTAAGAATGTACGTCGATCAACCCAGCAAACACCCTGATCGCAATGCCGCGTCCACCGTCATCGGGACGGCACGTGCCGGCTCATGGTTTGAAGAGCGTGACGATGAGCCAGAGGCCCGGCTACTTCTTGCGCCTGCCTGGCTTCAGGGCCGCCAAAAGACTGCTGATCCTGCCGGCCTTGCGGTTGCGGATCTCGGCCTCGTTCTTGCGGCGCACCGCGGCGCGGACAAGTCTGGCGCCGAGATAACGCAAAGGCTCGGGCGGCAGCGACATGCGCCGCTCGATGCCGACCAGACCGCTTTCGCTCCAGCGATCCTTTCGCTCGAGCACCAGGCTCGCCAGAATGCGTCCGGCTATCGGCGTCTGCGCGATGCCGGTGCCGTTAAATCCCATGCCGTAGAAGATATTGGGATGATCGCGCAGGTGGTCGAAGACAGGAACGTGTTCAGGCACGCAGTCGATCGGCCCCGACCAGTCATATTCGATCGCCACACCGCGCAGCGACGGGTAGACCCGATGCAGCTCTCGCATATTGTCGCGGCCGTGCTCCGGGCTGCGGTTGAAGCTGGCGCCGAAATTTCCACTGAAGGCGACGTTGCCGCTGCCACGACCGAAGACCACCCTGCCCCCGATGGTGCGCTGGTAGTAGAGCACCTGGGCCTGGGAATCGCAGATCGAGGCACCGTCGCGCCAACCGATGCTGTCGAGCAGTTCGGGAACGGCGGCAGTGGCAATCACCTCGCTGCCGACGACATAAAGATGTCGCCGCAGTTCCGGCAGCGCGGAAAGCCAGGCGTTGGCGGCAAGCACGATTTTGTCGGCCCGTACCGCGCCATGCGCCGTGCGCACCGTGCATGTCATGCCGGGTTCGATGGCGAGGACCGGGCTGCGCTCATGGATGATGACGCCGCGTGCCAGTGCCAGCTTGCGCAATCCGATGGCAAGTTTGGCGGGATGGACCGTGCCGGCAGTGGTCTCGACGACGCCGACATAGGAGGCCGATGAACCGGTGCGGCGTTGAATGTCCTCGGCTGTCAGCGGGCTGAAACGGTTTTCTCCAACAACCGCCGTCAAGGCCACGGCGGTCTCCCAGGCGCCTTCCTGCGCAATGGAGCTTGCTGTCCACAACCATCCGTCCAGCCTCAGGTCCATGTCTATGGTGCCGTTTTGCTGCAGCGTCTTCAGCTCCGCGATCGATGCCACCGTGTCGGCGCACAGCAGGCGCGCTTCCTCGAGACCGACGACCGCACTGATCTGGTCGATTTCGGCGAACCATGAATGGACCTGACCGCCGTTGCGCCCCGAGGCCCCCGATCCGCACAGATCGGCTTCAAGGATCACCACCCGCGTTTGCGGCGCAAGTTCAAGGATCCGCAGCGCCGTCCACAGACCGGTATAGCCGCCACCGACGATCACCACGTCGGCGCGCTCGTCGCCTCGCAATGGCTCGGTCGCAGGGGCGGCGGCAATGTCCTGCAGCCAAAACGACCGGTCAGATGCAAGCGCGACCGCAGGCTGCCGCAAACGAACTGTACTCACGCTTGGGCTCCCTGCGCATCGACAATGAAGCTGGCATATTTGGCTGGCAGCCAATCGGGTATCGGACGCGGTCTCTGGGGAAACCCGCCAAGATGGGTGCAGGTCTGCGCCGCCGCGATCGACGCCCTGTGCAATGCCTCCAGGGCGCCGAGGCCGCCGAAATGGAAGCCGGCGAGGAAAGTGGCAATGAAACTGTCGCCGGCGCCACACGTATCCACGACATCGACAAGCGTCGCCGGCGCATGCACGACATTCGTGCCATCGTCGAAGTAGGAGCCGCGTCGACCACAGGTCAAAACTACCTGCCTTGCGCCGGCCGCCCTGAGCGCGCCCAGCGATGGCTCGATGGGAACATCGACATCGTCCGGTCCGGACGCAAACAAAAGCGGGACACCATCGAGCGGCAGCGCCATATGGGCGGTCGATAGATCGATGCTGAACGGCACATGGTCCGCCACCAATCGTTGGACAAGGTGCTTGTTGGCGTTGGTGCCGAGATGCACCCAGTCGGCCGCGGCGATGACCGCATAATGCGCGGGCAGCGGCATGAAGTTTTCGCCCACACCGAAGGATTCGTGCAGGAACTTCCGGTCGCCGGATTCATCGCGCAGCAAGGTGACGGCCGTATCGCCGGGACGCCGTTCGACGTCGTCGGGGGATAGGCCGGCACCTGCCAGCTCGGCAAGCACCACGTCGCCTTCGGGATCGTTCCCGACGGCGCCGAAATAGCGCGCGGACCAGCCGTTGCGCCGCCATTGCGCCGCGACATTCAAGGCGTTGCCGCCCACCGTCATCAAGTTGTTGGTCAAATAGGCATCAAGGCAATTGTCCCCGACCGCGATAAGCTTCTTCGACCTCATGCCGGCACCGTTGCGCGATCGATATACGGCGCGATGGCGCCAAGGCAGCGTGTCCAGGCTTTTACCGGATCGAGCGCGTAGGAGCCGTTGCCGAACGGCTCGAAGGTGAACTTACCGGCATAGCCGAGGCGCGCGAGTTCGCTGACATAGTGGTCGAGCGGCAGCGTGCCCTCCCCCCACACCAGATGCCCGCCTGGCGTGCCGTCGACCAGATGAACATGCGCCAGCCGCGAGCCGAACAGGTCGACATAGCCGGCCACGGTGTCGCCGGCCGTGGCCATGGCGACAGTGTCGAGCACGACATCGACGTTGCCGGCGCCCACCTCATCCAGCATTTGGCGCAGGCCTGCCGCATTATTGACGAGGTTGCTCTCGAACCGCTGCAACGGCTCGAGCAGGCAGCGCACCCCGTTTGCGGCGGCGCGCCGGGCGATCTCGCCGATCGAACCGACCGCGCGGTCCCATGCCGGTTGCCGGGGTTCGCTCTCGTAGCCCCGGCCGGGCGTCAGGAAGAGATAGCGGGCGCCAAGCGCCGCGCAGATGTCGGCTGCACGGCAAAACCGCTCGATGCTGTCCTGGCGCAGTGCGGCGTCGCCTGAGGCGATGTTGATTGGATACAACACCTGCTCAGGCGTAAAGCACCAAGCCGACAGCTCGTTGTCGGCGAGTACCCGGCGAATGGATTCGACACGTGCGTCCGTGGCGTGGAACAGGTCCAGATGCTGGGCAATCCCCCACAGCTCGATCTCGAGCAGGCCAAAGCCTCGGATCGTCCTGGCGACCTCATCGAAGGGGAAGTGCTGGAAGCTGAAATTGGCTCCGATCAGCTGATGAGCAGCGAGCTGCGGCATGAAGGCTCCTTTCGGGAATTGTTATTTGCCGATGCCTTCGGCCAAGCCACGGATGAAGTAGCGTTGTGCGGCAAAGAACACGATCACGATAGGCAGCGCCGAGATCGTCATGGCCGCGAACACCACGGCATAGTTGGTCCCGTGGGTTGCCATGATCGACGTCAGTCCGACCGGCAGCGTCTGCACATCCGAGCCGCTCGTGAAGATCATGGCGAAGAGATATTCGTTCCAGGCGAACAGGACGTGCAGGATGACGCAGGAAATGATGATCGGCCGGCACAGCGGCAAGGTGATGCGCCAGAAGATCTGACCCTCGCTGGCGCCATCCATCGTCGCCGCCTCGTCGATGTCTTCAGGCAGATCCAGCATGTAGGCGCGGATGAGGAAGGTGGTGAACGGCACACGGAACGCCGTGTAGAGAATGATCAGCGCCCAGTAGGTGTTGTAGAGACCGAGCGCCTGCAACATCTTCACCAGTGGAATGATCGCCACCGTGGGGCTCAGCATCAAGCCGCCCAGAACGATGGCGATAACCAGCGGCTTTGCCGGCATCTTGGTGCGGGTCAGGCCGAAAGCCGTCCAGGCGCTGATCAGCACGGTGCATATGGCCGAAGCGACGGTCACCAGCACCGAGACTGTCACGTAGCCACGCACGCCCTGGTTCCACGCTTGCACGTAATTGTTCCACGACCAATGGGTGGGCAGGGCGAAGGGATCGCCGAAGATCTGCGCATTGTCCTTGAAGCCGCTCAGCGCCATCCAGATCAGCGGATAGATGACGACGACACCAAGGCAGACCAGGAATGAATAGAGCAACGTCCTGGCGATGACCGACCACACATTGACGTGCCGGCTGCGACCGGCTGCGACCATCGCACTCATAGCTGCACCCGGCGGCGCTTGGTGTACCAGAGCTGTGCCGCACCTGTGAGCATGGTCAACATGAAGATGACGGCGGCGATCGCCGCGCCATAGCCGAAATTGTCCTCGATGAAGGCCTTCTGGTAGAGCCACGTGCCCAGCACCTGGCTGCTGTTGTTGGGCCCGCCTGCGGTCATCACCATGACCTCGTTGAACACCTGGAACGCGCCCGTGATGGTGACGATGATCATCAACCCCGTCATTTCCCGGGTCAGCGGAAAGGTGATGCTCCACAGGCGGCGAAGAGGACCCGCGCCGTCGATCGTTGCGGCATCGTAGAGGTCGCGCGGGATCTTCTGGATGGCGATGGCGAACAGCAGCGTCGAATAGCCAAAACCCTGCCATTGGCTCATGGCGATGATGGCATAGATGGCGGTGTGCTCATTGCCGAGCCAAGGCATGACGAGCTGGCTCAGTCCAACACGGCTGAGCGCGGCATCCAGCAAGCCGATCTGCGGCTGGTAGATGAAATAAAACAGCAGGCCGGTCACCGTGATCGAGATTGCCGACGGCACGAAATAGACGGCGCGCCACAGCCGGCGCCAGCTTTCGCTTTTCAGGTCCTCGATAATGGCCGCCAGCAGGAACGCGCCGAAGACCTGGAAGATGACGGAGATGAGAGCGTAGAGGCAGTTGTTCCACAGCGCCAGCAGCACGACCGGGTCATGCAGCAGCCGGTCGTAGTTGGCGAGGCCGACATTGGTGACCTCGCCGGTGTAGATGTCCTGGTCGGTGGTGCTGACGATGAAATTGTCGACGATCGGATAATAGACGAACCAGCCGATGAGGATGAGCGCGATCGCCGCCCATCGCAACGACAACAGGTTGGCGAAGCAGGCCCGCCGGCTCTTTGGCCGTTGCGGCCTGGCGACGCCGATGTCGGCGCCGCTGTCCACTGTGTCCGAGGCCCTTGCCATGCTCGCCTGCTTTATTTGGCCGCGGATGCGGCTTTGCGCACCTCGTCCATCACTTGCTCGGGCGTCATCGAGCCGCCCGCCAGCGCCTGCAGGCTGGACAGCCAGACGGCGGCGACGCGCGGTGGGTTGGCCGTATCCAGCCAGGGCATGAGGTATGAGGCGGCGTTGATATCCTTGAGGCCATCGACCACAGCCGCGCTCATGTTCGATTCCGAGGCGCCGCCGATGGTGGCGCTCGGCTGGCCATAGGGTGGCGCAGACAAGACCTGCGCATTTTCCTTCGAGGTCACGAACTTCATGAAATCGATCGCCAGCGGGATGTTCTTCGATGCCGCATTGATCATGTAGCCCTCCGGCGCGCCCTCGATCGACTTGGCGTCACCCTTGGCGCCGGCGGGCACCGGCAGCCGGAAGAACCCGAAATCGGCGGGCTTTAACGCCGACTCCGGCGTGGCGGCCTGATCGAACTCGATGATTTCCTGGTAGTACATGGCCGACTGGGCGTTGGTGAAGGCCTGGAGAGCCGAGGCATAGGATGTGCCGTTGACGCCGGCGCCATCGGTGCAGCGCTCGACAAGCTGGCTGAACTGCTTGAGTGCTGCGACATAGCCTGGATCGCTGTATTGGGCGGTGGCCGGATCGAAGTCGCGTTCCAGCGTTGCCTGCGGCACGTTGTAGGCGAGCAGCTGGCCTGCAAAGTGGATCGCCGGCCAAGCCTCCTTGTTGCCGAAGGAGATCGGTGTCACGCCGGATTTGCGGATGGCGTCGCAGCTGGTCAGCAAGTCCTCGAAAGTGGCGGGTGCCTTGAGGCTGAGCTTGGCGAAGATCTGCTTGTTGTAGCCCATGAACTTGGCATCCTGGTAAAGCGGAATGCCATAGAACTTGCCGTTGTACTGGAACGCCTTGACGGCGGCTGGAGACAGCGACTTGCCCCACTCGGTATCGGCAGCAATGACGGGCGTGAGATCAACGGCGCGATTGCCGCGCACGAAATTGCCACCCCAGCTGCCTGTCCAGGAGAAATAGATATCGGGCAGCGAGTTGGAAGCGACCAGCGTCTTGGTCTTGCCCTTCACGCTGTCGTCGCTCTCCTGGATAAGTTCGACCTTCACATCCGGATGGAGCTTCTCATAGGCCTGTGCCAGGTTGACGAAATAGGGCGACAGCTGTTGCAGCCCGAACTTGGTCAGGACCGAAAGCGTGCCGGTGTATTCCACCTTGGCGTTTGGGTCGGCCGTGACAGCCGGCGAAGCGGCGGAACTGCCGCTTATCGACAACCCCAATGATGATACCGCGGCCACCGTGACCGCCACGACTTGCAGCGAACGTTTCATGGATAGCTCCTTCAGAGGTAAGAGGGGATCAATATTCCACGCGTTTGTAGTAGCGACGGGTGGTCAGCGGGTGGTTGCGCAGCACCTCGAGATGGGCGCTCAGCCGCTCGAGCAAGGTGGCGAGCAGAACCGGCGAGATCATGCCGCGGACCTTTGCGGAGATGCCCGGCAACTTGACCGAGGCCGCGTCCAGCGTGCGAACGCGGTCCGTGTAGCGCCTGGCGAAGTTCTCGACCCGGTCGGCCAGGGGCCGAAGGGCATCTTCGCCCTTGAACACGAAAACGCTGACGCCCGGCTCGACCAACTCGAGCGTACCGTGGAAGAAGTCGGCGGCGTGCACCGGGCGGGTGCGAATCCACTGCATCTCTTCGAGGATGCACATGCCGTAATAGTGTGCCTCCGGCCACACCGAGCCGGCGCCGGTGAAGATGTGATAGGTATCGTCCTTGATTGTCTGGGCCAGTTCGGCCGCCCTGTCCTCAAAGGCAGCCTTGGCGTCGGCAAGCAGATCCGGCAGCAGTTTGAGTTCGGCGACAGTGCCATCAAAATCATCATATTCGCCGCGCTCTTCCAGCAGGGCCAGGACGATCAGCAGCGTCTGCAGGTAGAAGGATTCCGACGAGGTGTCGTCTTCGGCGAAGTTCGTGAAATTGTGGTCAGCCTCCCGTGCGATTGGCGTATCCGAATGGCCGGTGAGCGAAATCGTGCGCACACCACGTTTTTTCAGAAAGGCCATGAGCTCGACGCCTTCCTTGGTCGTGCCCGACAAGGACGGGATGACCACCACGGCCTTGCTGTCGAGACCGGCGGGCGGATCGATCACGACCTGCGCCGGATAGGCACCGCTCACCGGGAAGGTAGAACAGCGCTGCGCCAACTCGATCGCGGGCAAGGTTAGAAGCTGCACGCCGCCGGTGCCCATGAAAAACAGCCGCTCGACGCCATCTGCCAGCAGTGTGCGCATGAGTGAGCGAACCTCACCTGCGACGGCGACGGCCCCGCTTTGGATCTTCACGAAGCGGTCCCTATCGAAGTTCAGCATGACGTTTTCCTTGTATTTCGCATGTGACAGGCCTCTAGCCCGCCTTAGGCGTCGGTGGGCCGTCTAGCTCGTTTTTCCGATGTGAGATCGATCTCACAAGCAATAATGGGCACGCAATTTCGCCAATGGCAAGTCCTTTAGACGAAATTCTCCGAAATCGAGGGGTTTGCTCTTTAGCGCACAGCGCGCCGGGCAACCGATCCGCGTACGATCAAGCGGGTCTGAAATCGGGTACGGCGCGGTGCAACCTTTTTGCCGGCAAGCCGCTCCAGCAGATATCTGGCGGCGAGCGGTCCGATCTCGGAGATGGGTTGCGCCACGACCGTTATCTGCGGATCGGTGAACGTGGCGAGGTTGAAGTCATCGAAGCCAACCACCGACACATCATGCGGAATCGAGAGCCCCATTGAACGCAGGCCAAGAAGCGCGCCTTGCGTCATGAGGCTGTCCACCGTGAACAGTGCGGTCGGGCGATTGCGCCGGCTGAACAGGCGGATCGTGGCTTCGATGGCGTGCTCGACGGTCGAGCGCGATACGCCGATGAGCGCTTCATCGATTGCGATCCCATGCGAGTGGAGCGAGTTTTGGTAGCCAGCCAAGCGTTCCTGTGCCGTAAAGATGCGTGACTCGTCGCGCAAAAGACCGATCCGGTGGTGACCGTTGCCAACTAGATAGTCCACTGCCTCGCGTGCCCCGCCCTCGTTGTCGACGACGACGCTGTCGCATTGCAGGTCCTTTACCACGCGGTCGATGAGCACGATCGGTGCGCCTTCGCGGGCCAGTTGCACAATATGCTGGCTGTCGGTTGCAGACGTTGGGGCAAGGATGAAGCCGCGAATGCTGAGCGAGCGAAGGCTCTCAAGCAGTTCTTTCTCCTGTTCTACATTCTCCTCGCTGCTGGCAATCAGAAGATTGTGGCGGTGCTTGCGCAGTTCCACCTCTATGTCGTGCGCGATTCGGGCGAAGAACGGATTCTGGATATCGCCGGGCACGAAGCCTATGATCGGCAATTGTCCGCTGCGCAGCGCCTGCGCGACGAGGTTGGCCCGATAGCCCAGCCTTTCGGCTGCCGCAACCACGCGGAGCGCCGTCTCGTCGCCAACGTAACCGTAGCTGTTGAGCGCACGGGCGGCCGTGGCGCGCGACACCTTAGCCGCTGCGGCAACGTCCTTTAGTGTGATTCCTTTCTGGGTCACAGGTAACCGTCCTTCTTGGATCTGAACATTGCGTCAGATCATCCTCGGCTCGTCTTGCCGGCATCGTTGTGGGGCATATCGGACGATTCTCAAACTGCGAACATAGCTTTCGCAACTCCTTGCCACCTAATCGAGACACGCGCGCTGTTTGGCTATCTGGAAATTTGATCCACGAATGCACTTACATCTTGTGCAGTCAGTTAATTGCCTCGCACTGCCAGCATACGGCAATGAGTTCACGCTATGGTCTAGGCGCCCTCCCTGGTATCGGTCATAACACTGATGGAGACGACTAGCCTTGCGGCCAAACTCGTCCAGCGATTGCAGGTTGTGTGCGTCAAGTTCTGCAAAATGGGGCAGCCATGATGCTGGTCATGCGGCTTGGCGCAGAGCGAGCTT
>NZ_AYWI01000029.1:0-10116 GCF_000502535.1 Mesorhizobium sp. LNJC391B00 | reverse complement strand
GGCGGCAGCGGGTGCAGGTGGCTCCGGCGACGCCGCCGCCGCCGCAGCGGCAGCAGCTGCAGCCGCTGGCGCGACCGGGCCTTACCGCCCGCAGGGCCTGCCCGAAACGATGTTCGGCAAGGATGATCGCGAGACGATCGACAAGCAGCACAAGGCGCTTGAGGGCTATCGCCAGCGCGATTCGGCGGTGCCCGACAAGATCGAGGCCTATAACGCCTTCGAAATCGACAAGGCGCCGGAAGCCATCCGGCCGCAGCTGCAGGCGCTGGCGGCCGATCCGCTGTTCGGCGCGGTCGCCAAGGTGGCGATGGAAGAGAAAATCCCTGTGGCGTCGCTGCACAAGCTGACCACGGCGCTCTACTCCCAGGCGCAGGAAGCCGGCATGCTTGAAGCGGCGATCGACCCGGTGGCCGAACGCGCCGCGCTGTTGCCGGAAACCGCCAAGAGCCTTCCGAAGGCCGAGCAAGACAAGGCCATCGATGCCCGCATGCAGGCCAACGAAGACTTCGTCAACCTCATGCAGCAGCACGGCCTGCCCAAGGAAGTCGGGGAACATGGGCTGTTGATGCTCATGGACACCGCCAAGGGCAACCAGCTGATCGAGTTCTTCGCCTCCAAGATGACCGGCGGCGACAAGGCGCAACCGTTCTCCGGCGTCGGCGCTGCGCCGGCAGGGTCGGGCGCCCGCGACGCGCTGAAGGCCCAGCTGGCCGCGCCGGAAATGAACCCGCAGCATCCGAAGTTCGACCGCGCCAAGCACGACGCGCTCGACGAGCAATACAAGAAGCTCATCGGCGTCTGATCGTTTACCGCGTCCGGCGGTCCCCGGGCATCAAGGAAGGAACCTGCCATGGTAAGGAATATTCGCTCCTGCTTTTTCAGTTTCGTCAGCGTTATCGCATTCGCGCTCGCGTTCGTGCTGGCGCCGGCGTACGGCATTGCTTTCGATCCTGCCGCCGAAATCGCTCTGCAGTCGGCTCTCATTCAACCGTCCGATTGCTCGGAATGCGCGCGGCTCAACAAGGCCATCCGCACTGCCGAAGTTCGCAGCAGCCTCGAAGACACCGCCCGGCTTCAATACGAGCTTGGCTGACCGCAATTGACGCCGCGCCGGCCGGGTCATTCTCGGCCGGCGCAACCAAGGGAGCGACCCGGCGGCGGCGGGCTATCCTTCACCGGACCCTGCAGGAACCGGCTCTATCGGCCCCACGGCTGCTTTTGAACAGCAACCCAAAGGGGATTTCCCATGTCGATCCAGATCGCTGCCTGGTTTACCGAAAAGATCAAAGACAAAGTCACCGTCCAATTTCAGGCCCATGGCGGCCTGCTCGACGGCACCATGATGTCGGGTGACACCCAAGCCAACACCGTCAAGTTCCCGATTATCGGCCGCACCGAAGTCTACAAGCTCACCGGCGCCATCGAGCGCGTTCCTGTCACCGGCACCGGCCTGACCACCGTCCAGCTGACCATGGATGATTTCGAGGCGTCCGACTGGTGGCGCGTGCAGGATGCCTACAAGGCCGGCCCGAACGAACAGGCCGCCCTGGTGACCATCATCACCGCCGCCATCCGCCGCAAGCGCGACAAGATCAAGCTCGACGCGCTGGCAACCTTCGCGTCCGGCGGCGCGGGCGTCACCACGATCGGCAACGGCACCGCGGTGATCGACATCATCGACCTCGAACAGGCCCGCGCGCAGATCGCCGGCACCGGAGCCGACGATACCGGCGAAGTGCAGGTGTTCTGCATGCTGCCTGCGATGTGGATGAGCCAGCTCAAATTCTACAAGGAATTTTCCGACGCGCAGTGGGTCGGGCTGGACAATTCGCCGTTCTCGAAGATCCAGCGAATGCGCACCCGCACGTGGAGCGGCGTCCACTACATCGAGGGGCCGGATGAGTATTTCGCCGGCAAGGATGGCACCTCGCTTTACGCCTACATGTGGCACCACGATTCGATTGGCGCGGAAACGCCGTGGAACAAGGAAGCGCCGACCATCACCCAGGAAACCATCATGCAGGGCTCTCCCTACCTGGTGAAGGCCGGCCTGGGCGGCGCCGCTGTCGGCATCCAGGCGGCCGGCGTCAAGCGTCTCGACTTCCTGAAGATTGCCAAGCCGGTTCGCCCGGCCGTGCTGACCGACGAAATCCCGGCCGGCTAACCGATCGCCAGCGGGCCGCCTGCCATCCGGCGGGCGGCCCGTCGCTTCAACGCTTCAACAGGAGAACATTTCCCATGGCCTTCAATCCTCGCTCGCTGGCGCTCTACAATTCCACGCCCTACGGCTCCGCCGGCAAAAGCACCAACTGGTACAATTACACCACGGCCGATGCCGTCGCGACCGTCATTGCGGCCGGCTATTTCGGCACTGGAGTTTCCGGCGTCGTCGGCAGCAACAAGCTCAACGTCAACGATGTCATCGACTGCCTCTGCGTCGCCGATGGCGTCGCCGATCGCGTGGCGCTGATCGTCACTGCCGTGCCGGCCGGCGGCAACATCACCGTCGCCGTCAACACCGACGCTGCTGGCGCGTAATCGCCGGCAAGCCGGCAGAGGGACATCATGGCCGAAGCGGAAATCGACAAGGCAATGATCGTGAATTGGGCGCTGGTCGAACTCGGGCTGGCGCCCAAATTCTCGATTGACGAACAGACCACGCTTGGCGGCCTGGTCGATATTTTCTGGCCGCGCGCGATCGCCCGCACCTTCGGCCTGCACGACTGGACCTTCTGCCGGCAGACCTTTCTGCTCACGCGGCAGGAAGCCACGCCCGTCATCGGCTACACCTATGGCTTCGATCTGCCAGGCGGCATTTTGGGGCCGCCGCTCAAGCTCACCTCCGATGCCCTGTGCAACGTGCCGTTGCGCGACTTCGCCATCGAGGGCACAACCGTTTTTGCCAATGAGCCGGTCGTGTACGCGCGCTGCAAGCAGGCGCTCGACCCGGCCGCCTGGCCGCCGCAATTCGCCGATGGCTTCGCCACGCTGCTGGCCTCCTATCTTGCCGTCCCATTGACGCAGGACAGCGACTTGAAGGCCGACAAGGAAGCCGCGGCGATCGGCACGCCCGCGACCGGCGGCGCCGGCGGCATCTTCGGCCGTCTGATCGCCCAGGACCGCGCCGGCTCGCCGGTCGGCTCGCCGATGGAAACCGATATCTTGTCGGGCGGCCGCGCCGGCGGCGCCTATCCGTGGTTCGGGCGGTTCTAGATGGTCGCGCGTCCGGCCGCCCCGCAACGTTCCTGCAATGCCGGCGAATTCACGCCGGAGGCGAAAGGCCGCGTCGACATCAAGCAGTATTATGCCGCAGGCCTGGCCTTCAAGGGCATCGAGCCGGTGCCGCAGTCCGGCTTTCGCCGCATGGGCGGCACCTGGCGCAAGGGCGAGTGGCGCCGGCCGCTCTCGGCCCGCGCCATCACCGCGCCGACGCCAGCGGCCGGGCCGTTCACCGGAACGCAAACCATCTGGAGCGGCACGGTTGCCGGCACGGTCGCGGCGGTGCTGGTGTCGACGCTGGCGATATCTGCCGGCACAGCGACCTTCACCATTGAAGCCTTTGTCGGGGGCGTGTGGGTCGCGGTCGGCGGCCCGTTCGCGGTTGCAACCGGCACGCCGGCGACCCGCCTTGCCGCCTATGCGCCCGGCCAGCAGAAAACCGCTACCAGCCTGCGCATCCGCGCCACCTTTTCGGTCGGCGCCACCACTGTCTCCGGCCTCGTGGTCAGCGCCTTTTTCGAAAGCGGCACGGCATTGCGGCCACGCTTTGTCGACCTGACACCCGACCAGGGCAACGCTCTGGCCTGTTTCGTCACAGCCGGCATTGCCGATTTCTACACCGACACCGGTTTCGTGGGCTCGGCGCGCATCGCCACTGTCACCGACACCATGCTGCCCGATCTGGCCTTCTACTCCGAAGGCAACACCATCGGCATTTTCCACGGCCAGCTCGAAACCGTGCGGCTGTTTCTGGCGACCTCCGGTCAGCTGCACGACTGGCGGCAGGATCTGTGGCCTTACGATCCGGTGCCATCGGCCGATCTGGGCGGCGTCTACGCAAAGACCGATGACGTGTGGGAGGTTTTCTTTCGCTGGATTCCCGACCCGGAAGCCTATCTGTCGATCACCGTCAACGGCGAGTCGACGACAGCCATTCCGCTCAAAAGCGTCGGCACTGGCCTGCCAATCGGCATCAACAGCGCCATTGTGCCTGGCGACTGGACCGCCTGGGCCACCGAACTGGCGCTCGCCATCGAGGGGCTGCCTTCGCTCGGCCCCGGCGTGTCGGGCGTGTGGAGCAATGTGAGCGGCAACAACACCGAGAAGATTACCTTCACTTTCGGCGGCGATCTGGCCGGTGATGAATACGAATTTTCCGCCATCATCGCCAACACCGCCGACGCTTCGGCGCTGCCGTTCCATACACAGGTCGGCAAGACCGATACGGAAGAAGTGTTCTCGACCGCCAAGGGCTGGCCTGGCGGCGCCACCCTGGTGCAGGACCGGCTGGCTTACTACCGCATCCCGGCTGTGACCGGCGCCATGGCCATGAGCCGGGTCGCCGAATATTTCGACCTCAACATTGAAGGCACGACAGACGCCGCGGCACGGCTCGACAAGCTGCGTTCGCAGACCAACGAAACCATCCTGCACGTCAAGGATTCGACCAGTCTTTTCGTCTTCACCGACCTTGCCCTTTATTTCGTCCCGAACCGGACCATCGAGCGCAACACGCCGCTGAATTTCGTCCCGGCCAGCGAGATCGGCGCGCAGCCGAATTGCCGGCCGTTCACGCTGGAAGGCGAGGTGTACTATGTCGCCATCAACCCGCAGGGACTGCCGTTCGCCGCCCAGGGCGGTAAGCAGGTGCTGCGCGTCACGGAAGCGGTGACATCGGCGACGACGAATTTCAACGCCGACCCGGTGTCTCTGCTGGCCTCGCACCTGGCCGACAATCTCATTCGCAGCGCCAACCAGAAGCCGGCCAACGATCTCGACGCCTCCAAGGGCTGGCTGATGCGCACCGATGGCCGGTTGATTGCCTGCCAGATGATCCGCAACCAGGACATCAACGGCTATTGCGAGTGGCTGGCGGCCGGCGGCGGCCTGGTGCGCGAAATCGGCATCGACGGCAAGAACCGGCTTTGGCTGGCGGTCGAGCGGGCCGGGCGCACGTCGATCGAGCTTTACGACACCACGATCTACCTGCAGGACACGGTCAACGCCGTTCCCGACCTTGCCGGCGTCATCACCGGCCTTGCCTTCGAGGACGGCGCCGAACTGTGGGCCAAGGCCGATGGCTATGTGCTGGGCCCGTTCGCCTGCGCCGGCGGCTCGATCGCGCTGGGCGACGCCTACGCCGCCGCAACGGTCGGCCGCTGGATCGCGCCGCGTTTCGAGACCATGCCGCAGGTGCTGGTGACCGGCAGTGACGAGGTGGTCTTGCGCCCCGGCCGCATCCACACGCTGCACGTCAACATCGCCGACACCGACAGCATCGCCGTTGGCGCCAATGGCGAAGCAGCGGAAGACGTCGAGCTGCACGACACCAACGACCAGGTGGATGCGCCGATGCCGGTGAAGACCAAGCTTCTGACCGTCACGGGCCTGCTGGGCATGATGGAAGGCACAACCGCCGTCATCACGCAAAAGCGGCCGGGCGAGCTTCGGGTGCGCGATATCGCAATGGGGACCAAACTCTGATGCAAGTCCTACTGGCAATCCCGGCGGCACTCGGATTTGGCGGCGCCACCGCCGGCGCAACGGCGGCCGGCGCTGCCGGTACGGCCGCCGCCGCAGGCAGCGGTATTTCGCTGGCTGGCATCCTGCAGGGCACGGCGACCGTGCTGGGCATCGTCTCGGCGATCGGCGCGGGCAACGCCGAGGCGGCGCAGAACGAAATGGCCGCTTCCGACGCCGAAAGCGAACAGAGCATCGAGACGCTGCAGGGCATCAACCGGCGCACGTCGATCAAGCGCCAGATGGCCGACGCGCTGGGCGCGCAGGACGTTGCCTATGCAGGGTCCGGCGTCGACTTGTCCTTTGGCACCGCAAAAGCTGCCCGCACCGACGCCTACCGCGAGGCCGACCTTGGCCTGTCGACCGCAACCGGCACCGAAATGACGCGGGTTTCGCGGCTGGCCGAACGCGCGACCAGCTACCGCGCCGCCGCCAAATCGGCGCGCCGCCTGGGCTTCCTCAATGCGTTCACCGGCGGCGTCGACAATCTTCTGTCCTTCTCGGAGCGTGGCTGATGACGACGAAACCCCTGCAGCCGGTCAGCTACCGACCGTTTCGCGTCGAACCGGTGCTGGCCGATGGACTGCTGCCGGTGGCACGCCCAGGCGGCGAGCTGCTGCAGCGCGCCTCGGAAGGTCTGTTTCGCATGGCGGCGCAGGCAGGCCAGATTGCCGATCGGCAGGCAGCCAGGCAGGGCGCGCAGGCGGGCGAGCAAGCAGCACTCGCCGGCCGGCCCGACGCCGAATACACCGGCGGCGGAGATCCCGCCGGCGGCGAAGTTTCCGTGGGCGAGACCGGCGCCAGCGCACCGGGCGGTTCGCGCAGCGAGCTCGCGAAGCGCGCCAAGGCTTACCTCATGGGCAAATATGGCGTGTCGAGCGTCTACGCCGCCGGCCTGCTGGGTCAGTTTGCCGGCGAGAGCAATTTCAACGTCAACGCCATCAATCGCGGCGACGGCGCGGACGGCTCGCACTCCATCGGCATCGGCCAGTGGAACGGCAAACGAGCGCGCAATCTGAAAGCCTTCGCCGCTTCCAAGGGCAAGCCGGTCAATGACTTTGAAACCCAGCTCGATTTCGCCATGCACGAGCTGCAGACCAGCGAAGTCGGCACCGGCCGCCGGCTGGCCGCTGCCCGCACTGTCGAGGAAGCGACCGCCGCCGGCGTCGGCTTCGAACGGCCGCAGGGCTGGACGCCGCAGAACCCGAAGGCGGCACTTGGCTGGAAACACCGGCTGGCGGCTGCGCAATCGATCTACGGCACGGAAGTCGCTGCCGGCGCCGGCGGCGACACCACGGCGGCGATCGCGCCGGCGCCGGCCGGGCCGATCAAGGGCCTGGTCGAACCGGGCAACATCGATCTGGCAGCGCGGCCTGTCGTCAAGAATGCAGACGGCACAATTAGCACCGTGCGGTCCGTATCGTTCGAATTGGACGGCAAGGAAGTTTTGATCCCGACCGTTTCGCCGGATGGCAAGATCCTCAGCAACGAGGATGCTATCAAGCTGTACCGCAAGACAGGCCAGCACCTTGGCAAATTCGACAATGCCGACGACGCAACCACCTATGCCAAGTCACTGCATGAGAGCCAGGCGCAGTTCTATGGCGGCGCCGGCGACAACAAGCCTAAACTGGAAACCAGTGGCGGCGGCTTCCGCCCGACCGGAACGGACACCATTCGCGGCCGCGCCTTCGACGAGGCCGGCACGAAGGTCTATCTGCAGCAGGTCGATTCGGAAATGCGGTCGACCACGCAACAGCTGTTCGAACAATATCGCGACGATCCGGCCGGCCTCGAAAAGGCCATGGGCGACCTCAAGGGCGCGCTGAAAAAGGACCACATTTTCCCGGAAATCGAGGCCGACTATGACGTTGGCTTCGATCGGCTGGCCGACAGCTACCTTGGCCAGGCGCGCGAAAACCTCGCCAAGAAGGTCGAGCTGCAGCAGCGCGCCGAATTCATCGACCAGACCAGCCAGCTCGAAACCGACCAGCAGAAGCTGCTTGCCGGTTTCGACCCGAACAGCCCCGACGCCGGCAATGCCATCGCCAGCGCGCAAGCATCGATCGACCAGCACTATGACGCCGCCGTGCGCAACGGCATCATGGACGCCGACGATGCGGCGCGGGCCAAGATCGAAAGCCGCCGCAACACCGCGCTGGCCTATTACGGCAAACAGGCCGATGCGCTCGGCGCCGATGGCGTCAAGACCATGCGCGAGGAAATGCAGAAAGACATGGCCGATGGCGGCATTGAAGGGCTGGACGGCCAAGGCTGGTCGACGCTCGACGCCGGGCTGCAGCGGCTGGAAAAGACCAAGCGTAGCGAAGCGGTGCGCGCAGAGGACGATTTTCGCGAGCGCGGCGACAAGATGGCGTTGCGGCTGCAGGCCGGCGTCGATGTCAATCCAGGCGAATTGTCCACCTTCATGATGGATGCCGCCGGCACACCAGGCGGCAAGGCGGTGCTGCAGGAAACGCTGGCGAAGATCTCCGTTGGCCGCGCCATCCGCGATTTCAGCCTGCCGGAGGCCGAGAAGCACGTTGCCGGGCTGCGCAAGCAATATGGCGACAAGCCGACCGACACCGAGCTGCGCACGCTGATGTTCGCCGAAAAGATGGTGGACGAGAAGCGCAAGGAAATCTCGACCGACATGGTGAGCTATGCCGAAAAGCAGGGCATCGTGCCGGAGACCCCGCCGCTGACCGATGCCGCGACGGCCGAGGACATGAGCGCGATCATGTCGCAGCGCGCCAAATCCGCCGAGCAGGCCTCGAAAGAGCTGGGCGTGCCGGCGCGCTATCTCAAGGCCGGCGAGGCCGCAGCACTTGGCAAGACCATTCGGGAAAACCCGGAGAGCGGCGCGGCCATGGCCGGCGCGATCGTCGCCGGCGCCGGCAACGCGGCCGCCGATGTGCTGGCCGAGTTCGGCAAGGATGCGCCGATGATCGCCGAAAGCGGCGCCATCATCGCCTTTGGCGGATCGCCGCGCGCGGCCGAAGACGTGATCCTTGGCTATGGCAAGACACCGGACGGCAAGGCGATGAAAGACTTTGCGACCGACGCCGCGCGCGAAAACTTCGAAACGGTGGCCGGCAACGCGCTTGAACTCGCCCCGGAAGATTCGGCCCGCATCAAGAGCGCGGCCGCCTCGATCGCGCGCAAGCGAATTTCAGAGGATGGTCTAGACCCGAAATCGGACGAGGCGAAGGCCGTCCACTCGCAGGCCGTGCAGGAAGCTGCCGGCGCGGTCTACGATCGCGGCGTGCAGTTCGGCGGCTTTACCACGGTCGGCGGCAGTTATTTCTCGTCCGGCCAGAAGGTGCTTGTGCCGTCCGACATCCGCGCGGACCGCTTGGAAGACCTTTTGCACGCGGTCACCGACAGCGACCTTGCGACGCTGCCGCATCAGCCAAAGGCGGGAATAGGCTTTTTCGGGTCGATCCGCGGTGCCGGCAAGCGCGTGCCCCAGGGCGGCGCCGACACCATCCGCAACGCCACGCCGGTGGCAGTGCAGGGCGGCTTCGCCTTCGCCGCCGGCGACATCAACACCGCCGATCCGCAATGGATCATGGCCGAAGACGGCCGGCCGTTCATCCTCGACCTGGTGGCGATGCGACCAAAACTCGAAACCCGCGTGCCGGGAGCCTATCGCTAATGGAAAACCTGCAATCCCTGGCCATCCCCTACGTGAGAAAAGCGCTCTGGATCGCTGCCGGCGTGGCACTTGTCGTTGTCGCCGGCGTGTGGTGGCTCTGATGTTCCTCTACAAGACCGGCTTCGGCGACAACCCGACATTCGCGCCGAGCTTCGCCGACACGATGGCGAAGGAACAAAGTCAGCGCGACGCGGCGGCAGCGCTGTGGGACACGACGCGCGATCTGGCCGACTACCGCGACAATTCCAACGCCGAGGACGTGGCAATCGGCGAGGCCTATGCGCGCCGCAACAAGGCGATCTTCGAAGCGACCGGCGTTCAGTTGCCGAACCCGCGCAAGGATTTTACCGAAAAGGACCTGCAGGAAGGCGCGCGCATCGCCGACGCCGGCGGCAATCCGTGGTCGGTGATGGAAGGCCGCGAAGCCGCTTGGCAGCGCCAGGCGGCCGAGCTGGCGCGCATGAAACCGGAATTCGCCGGCGTGATCGGCATCGAGCGGCCGATCGTGCAGGACGCCTATGCGATCACGCGTGGCGCCGAGGAAGCCGCTGGCGCTGCGGAAGCGCAGGCCAACGCGGTCGGTCTCGGCCGTGGTCGCAAGCTTGCCAGCTCGCTGGCTGGCGGTGTTGTAGGCGCTCTGCGCGATCCGATGCAGGTGGCGACGCTGGCGCTCGGCGGCGGCGCGGCCGCTCCGGCGCGCGCGCTGGGCTGGCGGCTGC
>NZ_AYWI01000028.1:0-15511 GCF_000502535.1 Mesorhizobium sp. LNJC391B00 | reverse complement strand
GCTCTCGCTGTAATTGATCAGGCTGGTACTGTTGGAAGGCTTGATCAGCCTCGTCACCCCAATCTCCAGCATAGCTCACTGTCACGCGGCCAACGTGCCTCCGTAGCTAACATCTACGTCAGCGTTGAAGAAGTAGCCTGCGCCACGGGATGTTTTGACCAGGCGAGGGTTGGCCGCATCAGCCTCCAGCTTTCGGCGCAAGCGCATGATTAGGACATCGATACTTCGATCGTACACCTCTTCTCCACGCACACGGCTCGCGAGCAAAAGCCGTTCTCTGGATAGCACGTTGCGGGGGTTCTCCAGAAATGCGATCAAGAGATTGAACTCACATGCGGTAAGCTTGACCTCGCCGCGCTCCGCACAGATCAGTCGCCGCTGCTTCACGCTTAGCTTCCAGGCCCCAAAGCGAAATGAGCGCTGCTCTCTGGTTCGCGGACTAGAAATGCGCTGGCGTAGCGCTACTCGAATGCGGGCCAAGAATTCGCGCATCCCGAAAGGCTTGGGAATGAAATCGGTTGCGCCGAGCTCCAGTGCAACCACTTTTTCCGCCTCATCAAGCCGGTCGCCGCTGATCACTATGATAGGAACATCCGATTTTGTCGCCAGATTGCGGACGATCGCAAGTCCATCCTCCCGGCCTAGGTTAAGGTCAACAACCACGAGATCGACTGGCTCACGTGAAAGAACATAGTCAAACTGCTTGCTATCGTGGACTGCGGTTACCTTCAGGGCATGCATCGTGAGATACTCGGCGATGAGGCGCCGCATTGCGGCATCATCGTCAATGACAAGAACATGTTTCAACGGCACACCTNGTGAGATACTCGGCGATGAGGCGCCGCATTGCGGCATCATCGTCAATGACAAGAACATGTTTCAACGGCACACCTTCAATCTTGAATCCCCTTGTCTAAACCTGTTGCCGAGCAACCCTGGGGCACCGACCCAGAACAGCTGCTCCTTGATACCACTCGCCGTTGCGTGCGGCCAATGTGAGGCCGTGCTCGTCCTGTTCTTTTCATCCCCAGCGAATTGACCGCACCAAGGCAGCCCGTGGACACCAGACAGGTCCCAGCGCCGACATGACCCTGCCGTGTGGTCCTTCGCTTTTTCGCTTCGAGCTCCCCCGTTGGTGCAGGCCTGCCAATATCACTCAAGTTCGACCTCATGGATGCCAAGTTTCCTGCTATGCCCTTGCATCCTGGTCATCCTGGAGTTTGCGGACCTGGATCATCTCGATATCCTCCGGCTCGTGGATCCAGCTCGGACATGGTTGAGCAGCGCGGCGTTTGGCTTGATCGGAGAGGCGGTCGGCGGAAGAAGACCGTGATTCGCTGCAGCGGCCTTGTGCAAAATAGTGTGTCTCCTGCCAAGCCGGCTTCGTCCAAGGTGGCCGGCGGCCTCAAATGCTGTTCGGCGACCGGCAGGTCGCCGGTTGCGGTGAACGTCCGGGCTAACATTTCTCAGTTACTGCAACTCCTCCATCTTGAGCGTGTCACTATGCTTGTCCATTGCGCCGTCGGACTGCGTAATGACGTGCGGTTATCTGCCGATGGGACTGTGCATGATCCACCCTTTGGCGGCGGCGGCCGAACAGCTGAACGAGGCTCGCACCAGGATGGGCTGCGCCGCCACGTCTTCCCAGTTGACCCTCGCCGCCGCGGATTTGCGCCTTCGAGCCAGCTTCGCGGACGAGCTCGCGTCTCAAGCAATGATCTGAGTATGCAGGGCCGCGCATGGCTGCTCTTTAAGGACCGGCAGCATACCGGCAAAGTTGGGCCGCTTTATCGCCTTAGTCGATTCCCCACGGTGATCCCGAGCCTGAACAAGCCCGCCAAGCTCCCCATTTTGTCCTTGGCTTGGCGCTGACAGAAGTACCGTCCATGACGCCAAAGTCGCGGCCCACACTCCAGGAGCAACGGACGGCCGGGACGAGCAATCCTGTACAGGAGTCATTGTACCAAGATGCTCCGATGTCGCTGGCTGATCGGGCCCGCGCCACCCACGCATGCGCAAGATGCTCACCCACGCTGATACGAACACGGTCTTTGCTTCAATTGAAACCGAAAAGCTGAACTTGAACATCACACAGTAACAAACCTCCCCGATAAGCGCGTGCCGGACAGGGCCAGAACCCGTCCGGCGGCTTGGAAAGGTAGGTGATAGGGAATGTTTATTGCAGCTTGGCCGCTGGCCATCGTCCTGATGACATCCATGTCACTCCCAGCCGAGCCCGCGCCACTTTCTCCGCGTGAGTTCCGCAGCCTGTCGCGCAAATGCGCCCCCTGGGTTGCGCCGTCCACCCTGGCCGCGATTGCCAAGATTGAAAGTGGCTTTGAAACGCTGGTGGCTCATGACAACACCACAGGTGAGCAGCTTCGCTGGATAGACCACCTGGAAGCCACGCGGGGCATCAAGGAACGCCTCGAAGCACAACATTCTGTCGATGTTGGATTGATGCAGATAAACAGCAAGAACTTTGCCATGCTCAATCTCACGCCGGAAAGGGCTTTCGAGCCCTGCGCCTCGCTTTCGGCTGCCGCCCACCTGCTTGAAAGCCGGTATGCCGGCGGCACCACTGCTGTGGCACAGCAACTGGCGCTTCGCCGTGCCATCTCGGCCTATAACACGGGCGACGTCACGCATGGCTTCGCCAACGGTTATGTACGCAAGGTCGAGTCGGCCGCAAAGGACATCTCAAGTCTCCTTGAGAGAACGCTGGAGCCGACTGCTCGAGATATGCCGCACCTTGAGGCACCCGGTCGGAAAGCCGTGCCGCCTCTGCTCCAGCAGAGCCAACAGGCCAATAGAAAGAAGCAGCCCAACCAAGATTCTTGGGACATCTGGGGCTCGTATCAGCCAGACCGCTCCGGGGCCGATCCCTCCGATCCGACAGGCAGCCAGGCTGCGAAAGCACGGGAACCCTCGAACCCGAACAAACTCGTATTCGATTGAAACATGGAGATGCAATGATGACGCCACTCAAGATACTTCGTGCGCTTAAAACGCGTGTTCCTTCGCCTTTTTCCATGCTGCGCATGGCGGCTGAATATGTACCGGCCGCTGCTGCAGGCGCGGCGTGGACGGTCTTCTACAGCGGGCCAGCCGCGGCTCAGGTGACCGGAGGGACGGATCCTGCCAAGATGGTCCAGAATATCTGCACGTTCATACTTGGCCCCTTTGGACAATCACTGGCCGTGCTCGGGCTCGTAGCCATCGGTATCTCTTGGATGTTCGGTCGTGCTTCACTTGGCCTGGTTGCGGGTGTCGTTGGAGGGATCGTCATCATGTTCGGGGCCAGCTTCCTGGGCAAGGCGCTCATAGGCGGCGGCTGATGAGCGACCGGTTGGAAGTGAGCACCCTCTATGTGGCGGCGACGCGCCCCGCACTGTTTCTGGGGGTGCCGCTGACGCTGGCCGGATTGCTCATGATGTTGGCTGGGCTTGTTATCATTATCCTTCAGAACCCGCTCTACGAAATCGTTCTCGTGCCACTCTGGTTCGGAGCACGGCTGGTTGTTGAGCGTGACTATAACGCGGCAAGCGTCGTGCTGCTCTATTTGCAGACGGCCGGCAGAAGCGTGGACGGGCCGGTCTGGGGAGGCGCAAGCGTCAGCGCCAATCCGATCAGAGTGCCGAAACGCGGAAGAGGAATGGTGTAATGTTCGGCGCCAGCGGCCGGACCGAGAGGTCTGGCGAGATCTACCTTCCGTATGTTGGTCACGTAAGCGATCAGGTTGTCCTTCTGGAAGACGGATCGATCATGGCCATGGCACATGTGAACGGTGTGCCCTTTGATTTGGAAGACGCTGAGATGCGCAACTCGCGCTGCCGCGCGTTCAACACTCTCTTGCGCAACATCGCCGATGACAATGTCTCGATATACGCTCATCTTGTGAGACACAACGATGTGCCGGCGCCGGCGCCGCGCCAGTTTCAAAGTGCATTCGCTGGCAGTCTGAGCGAGGCCTACGAGCGTCGTGTGCTGTCGGGAAAGCTCTTTCGCAACGATCACTTCCTCACTTTGATCGTGTCCCCCCGCACCGCAATCGGCAAGATCGGCTTGCGGATTGCCAAGTCCCGCAGACGGAATGAGCACGATCTAGCCACCCAAATGCGGAGCCTGGAAGACCTCTGGCACATCACTGCTGGCGCACTCGGCGGTTACGGTCTGCGCCGGTTGGGCATTCGTGAGAAAGGCAACGTGCTCTTCACGGAAATCGGCGAGGCGCTTCGGCTCATGATGACTTGCCGGTTTCTTCCGGTTCCGATGGTTACCGGCTCACTTGGCGCCTCGATCTACACTGACCAGGTCATCTGCGGGAAGCGGGCGCTTGAGATTCGAAGGCCCGGGGATAGCTCCGTCGGATCATTGTTTTCGTTCCGTGAATATCCGGCGACGACGCGGCCGGGCATGCTAAATTCCTTGCTGTCCGCCAACTTCCCGCTTGTCCTGAGCCAGAGCTTTTCCTTCCTCACTCGCCCACAAGCTCATGCCAAACTAAGCCTTAAGTCCAGCCAGATGACGAGT
This sequence comes from Mesorhizobium sp. LNJC391B00, assembly GCF_000502535.1. NCBI lineage: Bacteria > Pseudomonadati > Pseudomonadota > Alphaproteobacteria > Hyphomicrobiales > Phyllobacteriaceae > Mesorhizobium > Mesorhizobium sp. LNJC391B00. Next base: position 10,978 of record NZ_AYWI01000028.1, on the reverse strand, counting down.
GCCGGCGACAAGGCTCTCACCCAGATCAATGAACTTGCCGAGGCAGAGGACGCACTGGCCAGCAACGAATTCGTGATGGGTTCGCATCATCTGAGCCTGTGCGTCTATGCCGACAGCCTCAATAGCCTTGCAGATCGCGCAGCAAGTGCCCGCGCACGGCTGGCCGACGCGGGCGCCGTTATCGTCCAAGAGGGCATCGGCATGGAGGCCGCATATTGGTCCCAACTTCCGGGGAACAACAGGTGGCGCACGCGCCCGGGGGCGATCACCTCACACAATTTTGCCGGGCTCGTCTCATTTGAGAACTTCCCAAGCGGTTCCAGTTCCGGCCACTGGGGCAATGCTGTTGCGCGCTTTCGCACAAACGGTGGAACTTCTTTCGACTACATCCCCCATGAGAATGACGTCGGCATGACGGCAATATTCGGGCCCGTTGGCAAAGGCAAGACGACGCTGATGACCTTTGTCCTCGCGATGCTTGAGCAAAGCTTGGTCGATCGCAATGGTGCGATCGTCTTCTTCGACAAGGATCGGGGTGGTGAACTGCTGGTGCGAGCCACGGGAGGGACATATCTTGCGTTGCGCAGAGGCGCTCCGAGCGGCTTGGCCCCTCTGCGTGGACTGGACAACACCTCCGCCTCCCGGGACTTTCTGCGCGAGTGGTTGATGGCCCTGATCGAGAGTGACGGCCGTGGACCGATCTCGCCGGAGGAAAGCCGTCGGCTGGAACGCGGCATTGTTCGTCAGCTTTCGTTCGAACCCCCTATGCGCTCACTTGCGGGCCTGCGCGAGTTCCTATTGCACAGCCCCTCCGAGGGCGCAGGAGCACGGCTGCAGCGGTGGTGTAGAGGGGGGGCGCTTGGATGGGCCTTTGACGGCGACGTGGACGAAGTAAGGCTGGATGCCTCCATTACGGGCTTCGACATGACGCAGCTCCTGGAATATGAGGAGGTCTGTGCACCGGCCGCCGCATACCTTCTGCATCGAGTGGGCGCTATCGTCGATGGTCGCCGGTTCGTCATGAGCTGCGACGAATTTCGATTCTATCTACTCAACCCCCAATTCTCGGCCGTTATCGACAAGTTCTTGCTCACGGTCCGCAAAAACAACGGCATGTTGATACTCGCAACGCAGCAGCCTGAACACGTTCTGGAATCGCCTCTCGGAGCTAGTCTCGTTGCGCAATGTATGACGAAAATTTTCTACCCATCACCGACGGCGGACCGCTCTGCGTATGTCGATGGCTTGAAGTGCACTGCGCAGGAGTTCGAGGCAATCCGCCAGGGAATGGCAATCGGCAGCCGCAAGTTTTTGCTCAAGCGCGATAGCGGGAGTATTGTTTGCGAATTCGATCTTGGGCAGATGCGCGAGTACGTAGCCGTACTCTCGGGGCGGGCCAACACAGTGCGCTTTGCCGACCAGCTTCGTAACCAGCACGGAGACGCCCCAAGTGGGTGGCTCGACAAGTTCATGGCCCGGTACCACGAAGTTCAAGACTGACGGAGGAATATTCATGAAATTTGCCAAACTTGCAGTAACGACCCTTGCTGCTTCCCTTCTGCTTCACGGACAGGCCCGTTCGCAATTTATCGTCAGCGACCCTGTAACAGAAACACAAGCGACCTTAACAGCGCTTTCCAATGCGGCGATCCTTGAGAGGTCAATCGAGACGCTCGCTACCACGATTGAAATGGTGACAATTCTAACGTCGTCATTCGCTGTCACGGGACTGCTAAGCTCACTTAACCAAGGAAATCACTACCCGTCGAGCAATAAGCTGGAGGAGCAGATGTTTGATGCTCGGGCGCCAGCTTCGATTATGGCCCGTAACATTGCGAAGGACCCAAATCGGATAGTCAACGGCACCGATTCAGAAGCGAAACTGTTACAGGGACAAATCGCCGGGGCCGCCAATGCCGCAGCTATTGCAGCCGACACTTTGGGCATGATGGACAAGCGCCTTAAGGATAACGCCGGCACGCTTGGTCAGCTTTCCCGCTCGGGAAATATTATGCAGGCCACCGTGACCAACGGTCTGGTCCTCAAGCAGATTCACGATGCGATGATCCAAAATGTCCAGGCCACGAGTCTGCTGACAATGGCCACTGCACAAGGGAGCCTTCACGCCGTGGAGGAGGCCGCCACGCAGCGTCGCGAACATCAGGAAACCGCTAATATGTTTAGCATCCTCCCGTAAACCACACAGAGTTCATCAGGCTCAGCTGCGCTGATCAGGGACACATCAGGCTCACGCCATGAATTTCAAAATTCCCGCGCCATTCACGACTATACACACGATCTTTCATGGGGCCTTCACGTCCGGGCTGCACAAAGTGCTTGAAAACGTCCAAGCGGCGGTCAGTGCGCCTCTGGTTGCGTGTGTCACGCTCTGGATAATAATCCAAGGCTGTCTGGTCATGCGTGGTCAAGTCGATGCGCGCGGGGGTATCTCGCGCGTAATCATGGTGTCGATTGTCGTCGCCCTTATCTTAGGGCAGGCCAACTATCAGCAGTACATTGAAGCGCTCTTCGACGACACGATTCCGAGGTTGGCTCACGACATCAGTGGCAGCGACTTGCCCTTCATCGGAATCCCCCAGAAGCTCGATCTCATGTTTGCTTCAAGCCAGTATGTCTTTCAGCTGATTGCTTCCGAAATTGGGCCTATGAACGGCCAGGACATACTTGCTTTCGAGGGAGCGCAATGGATTTTCTACGGCGCGCTGTGGACAGCGTTCGAGATCTACGATGCCGTTGGAATTCTGACGAAGGTGCTCTTGACGATCGGCCCCCTGGTCCTTGTAGGCTACCTTTTTGATCACACTCGAGACATAGCCACCAGATGGATCGGCCAACTGCTCTCGTACGGGCTGCTGCTTCTCCTCCTCAACATCGTTGCAACGATAGTAATCGCTGCCGAAGCAGTCTCGCTGGCAGCCATGCTTTTGATGATCAAATTCTCGGGCACGACAGCAGCCAAGATCATCGGGCTTTACGAGCTCGACATGCTTTTCCTAGCTGGTGACGCTCTGATCGTCGCGCTTCCGACGATCGCCAGCAGCATCGCCGGCGGCTCTTGGGGAGGTGCGAACCGACCTCTTAACAGCCTCAATCGCCACTTTGCCAAAACGGCGGGTGCTTAATCAATCGACAAGCTCGGTGCCAAAAACATGAAATATTGCCTACTTCTGTCAATCCTCGCTTTGGCCGCCTGCAAGACGAGCCATGGGCTTGCGACATGCGCGGGTGCCCCATTCCAACTGAACGTGGGACAATGGGAAACCACCCCTGAGGATCTTCAGGTCGAATGCGCGGAAGAGCCAAAGTGAAAGTTCCTGAACATGCCCTTCTGGTGGAGAGAGAAACGCTAGCCGCCCACTATAAGAAGGTGGAAGCGTTTCAAACTTCACGAGCGAAGTCTGCGCGGCGCCTGTCAAAGGCCCTGATAGCCTTTGCCGCAGCGGCGGTCCTAGGAAATGTTGCCCAGGCATTTACCATTGCTGCCATGGTCCCGTTGGCCAAGCTCGTACCTGTGTTCCTCTGGGTCCGGCCGGATGGGACCGTCGACAGCGAAGTGTCAGTCTCTCGACTGCCGGCAACCCAAGACCGAGCCGTCATAAATGCTTCGCTGTGGGAATATGTACGCCTGCGCGAGGGGTACACAGCAGATACAGCCCAATACGCCTATGACCTCGTATCCAGTTTCAGCGCGCCGGCTGTGCGACAGCAATATCAAGATTTCTTCAACTATCCGAATCCCACCTCGCCGCAAGTCACGGTCGGCAAACGCGGCAAGCTCGAGGTCGGGCATATTTCTTCAAACGACATCAGTCCGGACGTTCAACAGATCCGTTACAAACGTTCGCTTGTTGTCGATGGGCAGATGCCGATAGTGACCACCTGGACAGCTACCATCCGCTACGAGCGCTTGACGGGTCTGCCTGGGCAATCGAGGCTCACCAATCCGGGAGGTCTACTCGTCACTTCCTATCAAAGCTCGGAAGATAGCGTATCGAACCTGGGCTATGTGCAGCCATGACAAAAAGAGCGTTTCTCGCGCTGGTCTGTTCACTCTTCTTAACGATGGAAGCGTCCGCGGAAGACACACCACTTGCCGGCAAGCATGATGCGCGCATGCGCTACCTGGCTTACCGTCCTGACGAAGTGGTGCGCCTGTCTACCGCAGTGGGGGCAACGCTGGTTGTCACATTCGCGGCCAACGAGACAGTCGCAGCCGTGGCCGTTTCCAATAGCAAAGACCTGGCTGCGCTCCCGCGCGCCAACTATCTCTTTTTTAAGGCTAGCCGGATGCTCCCGCCGCAGCCGGTCATCGTGCTGGCCGAGAGTGAGTCGGGTACACGGAGATACGTCTTCAGTATTTCAACGAGAGCGATGCCGAAACTCGATGAGCAGCAACCTGACCTATACTACAGTGTGCAGTTCACCTATCCTGCTGATGAGGCTGCTGCTCAGAGAAAGGACGCAGAAAGGCGCTCGATTCTTGGTCAGGCCCGGGCGAAAGTGCTGCGCGACGAGAGAGTTCAGGATTTGTTGAATCGGCCCGCCGCAACTACCAGTCCGGACGAAAGCAATTTTCACTACGTCGCAAAGGGCGATCGATCGCTGGCGCCGCTGGAAGTTTTCGATAATGGCTTTACCACCGTATTTGGCTTCGCAAGCAATTCCCGCATACCCTCCCTCTACATTATCAATCCCGACGGCAAGGAAGCCGCTGCCAATTACACGGTCAAAGGAGACTATGTTGAAGTATCCGCAGTCGCCCGGGAATGGCGTCTGAGAGATGGCAATACGGTCTTGTCCATTTTCAACAGGGCTTATGACCCTGTGGGACGAGCGCCAGGGACCGGTACAGTGACACCCGACGTGTGGCGCGTTTTGAAAGGCCCGGCCGATGAATGAAACCGGCCCACAGTCGGGACATGATGTCCATGCCTCAGGATCGATGGTCTCGGAGCCGGCCCGCCGGCATGTTTCGGGATTGCAGAAGTTGGCCGTCGCTGCTCTTGTTCTCATCTCATCTCTATCGCTCATCTGGCTCGGCGGTCGTCCCAGCACACAAGACGAGCCAACTCAGCCAAAACCTCCAATTGTCGCCGACGCCGAGCCATTCCGCCCCGTGCCGATTGAGATTGCTCCCGAAGCTCCAGCACCCGTACAGGCGGCGCAGGCAGGAGATTCTGCGCCATCCACGCCGCCTTCGGCGCCAGCTGATCCGCCGCCGGAGGAAACACCAATTTTCGCCTACAGTGGCAGCGGTCAAATGCCCAACGACGGTCAGCGGAGCGAAGACAACCATAGGGATGCTCCCGCGACCTCGCATGAGATTTCAGACGCTGGCGATCTGACGGGGCGATTGAAACCAGATATACAGGAGCCAAGCCGGGCCACACTTTTGACGCACCCTGATCTCGTGATTACCCAAGGAACGATAATTCCCTGCATTTTGCAAACGGCAGTCGACACAAATTTACCGGGTTATGTGAAGTGCGTCTTACCTAAAGACGTCCGCGGCGCCACCAACAACGTGGTGCTTTTGGATCGCGGGACGACCGTGATTGGCGAGATCCAGCGTGGTCTCCAACAGGGGGATGCGCGTGTCTTCGTGCTGTGGACGCGCATCGAAACGCCTGACCATGCCCTCGTTTCGCTAGCGTCGCCGGGCGCTGACGAGCTCGGCCGCTCCGGAATGCCTGGCACGGTGGATAATCACTTCTGGCAGCGCTTTGGCGGAGCAATGCTCATGAGCGTCATTCAAGGCGCGTTTCAGGCCGCCGGTCAATACGCTGGCAGCTCAGGTGGAGGAAGCGGCATCAACAGCTTCCAGAGCAACGCCGGACAAGCCGTTGACACGACCCTTAGAGCAACGATCAACGTTCCGCCAACTCTGAAGAAAAACCAGGGAGATGCTGTATCCATCTTTGTGGCTCGGGACCTCGATTTCTCAGATGTATACGATCTTAGACCGATCGCCGTGGCGCCAGCCCCCCAACATCGCCAACGCCGGAGAGACAACAATGCGACCGGAGGCTGACCCTCAATTGCGTTTGCTTCTCAACCCTGTTTTGAAATGGCTTGAGGAGCCAAGGACCGAAGAGGTCGCTATCAACCGGCCTGGGGAAGCCTTTGTCCGACAGGCCGGCATTTTCACGAAACATCCGCTGCCGCTATCTTATGACGATCTGGAGGACATCGCGATCCTCGCTGGAGCGCTGCGCAAGCAAGATGTCGGACCGCAAAGCCCCCTCTGTGCGACTGAGCTGCCGAACGGAGAGCGGCTGCAGATCTGTTTGCCGCCCGCTGTTCCCTCAGGAACAATAAGCCTGACGATACGGCGTCCCTCAAGTCGTGTGACCGAACTCAAGGAAGTTTCTTCTCGCTACGAATACTCGCGTTGGAATCAATGGCGGTCACGAAAGGAGCGCCAAGAGCGGCAGGACGAAACGATTCTTCAGCACTACGACCATGGTGACTTGGAGCAATTTTTGCGGGCATGCGTTTGCGGGCGGCTCACGATGCTGCTTTGCGGACCTACTGGAAGCGGCAAAACGACAATGAGCAAGACTTTGATCAACGCTATACCCCCGCAAGAGAGGCTGATAAGTATCGAGGACACGCTCGAACTTGCAATCCCGCACGAGAACCATGTCCGGTTACTCTATCCGAAGGACCGAGCAAGCGTAGGTGCGGTGACAGCCGAGCAACTGTTGCAAGCCAGCTTGCGCATGCGCCCTGATCGAATATTGCTTGGCGAGATGCGCGATGATGCTGCTTGGGCCTACCTTAGCGAAGTCGTCTCCGGCCATGCGGGATCAATATCAACGATTCATGGGGCGGATCCGGTCCAAGGCTTTAAAAAGCTCTTTTCACTCGTCAAGAGCAGCCCGCAAGGAGCTGCTGTGGAAGACCACACGCTTCTTGACCTGCTGTCGGCTGCCATTGACGTCATTGTGCCGTTCAGTACCCACGGCGAAGTGTATGAGGTGGGGGAGGTGTGGCTCGCCGCCGATGCCCGGCGACGCGGAGAGACAGTAGCCGACCTTCTTAACAAGCACTAAGGCTAGAGCACGTCGGGGATCGGTAAGTCGTTTGTGATACGATGGCGTAATTTGTTCAGATTGAACGTCCACTTTGATTTGAGGGAGGTGGATAATGGGAGGAGGACTGGGCGTAGACCTTCGGTCACAAGTCTGAACTCTTCGGGCGTCCTGTCGGCGCGGCAAGTTGCGGCACGATTCGACTGCGCGTATCGAGCGCGTCCGCTGAATTGCGCGGGCGACGCTCACCGAGCTGGTGCCGATGCCTGCTTCAAAAGCGGCATCGACACCCGGCAGGTCGTACCCTTGATTTACCTAGCCGCGCTCAATGAGTGTCTTCAAAGCCGCCGAACGTGGTTCGGAATGACCGGTGGCAAATCGGGAAGTGCCATATAGGGAATCCTCCTGGTATTGCCTCCAGGGGTCCTCTCAATGAACAAAGCCGCAACCTGCCCTTGCGACCTCAGCTGGATGTTGCGACGCAACCCATAGGAGGATCGATGCGCAGAGAAATCGCAGGCAGAGTCGGTGGCATTGTGGGCCCGCCGACCGACGGTTTCAGCCCGTCAACAGGTCTTCACGTGTTCCATCCCCGACTATTGCAGGCGTGCGGCTTGCATGCTCCCGCGATCACCCATCGGAAAGAGCGTTACGAACACTACGAAGAGTTGCGCGACTTCCGCTGTCGCCCCGGTCTTACAGCGGACGGTGACCTGTCCGACCTTGATAGGACGTGAAATGCGAACGCTGCTCATTGATCATCATGTGGATCTTACGCGCGCTGTGCGAGTTGCGCTCGGGGATAGCGGTTTTGCCGTTGATGTAGTTGGCAACCTGGAACAGGCTTCGAGGGCATTTTGTTGCGCAACCTATGAAATTCTCCTGCTGGAGTTGGCTCTGCCAGATGGCGATGGCTTGGGCTGGCTGAGACAGCTAAGGAGCAACGGGCATTCAGTTCCAACCCTCATTATGAGTAGCATCAACGATCTCGAGAAGCGGATTGCAATTTTCAACGGTGGCGCGGACGACTTTCTGCTCAAGCCCGTCTCTTTCGATGAGCTCATCGCCAGAATGAGAGCCATTCTGCGCCGGTCGACACAGGTGACCGACCCCATCGTTGTATTTGGCAATCTCAATTTCGATCCGATCGGCCGACAGGTTTCCGTCTCGGGTCATCCTCTGAAGATCGCACGCCGCGAACTATGTATTTTAGAGCATCTGCTTATCCGTGCAGGCCGCATCGTGCCTCGTGCGCAGTTGGAAGATCACCTCTATTCGTTCAACGACGAGGTATCTGCCAACGCGCTTGAAGTCGGAATCTATCGCTTACGTGGACACCTGAGTAGGTCAGGTGCAACGCCACGTATCACGACCATGCGCGGCATTGGTTACATTCTTGAATTGACTGAGGCGGCATCCGCATAGTTGGTCTAAATTGAAAGAACAGACTGCCTGCCGTCGTCAGGTTGAGCTTGTGGCCATAATGGACACCGCGGCCGCCCTTGACGATGGTGTCGGCATGCGGTTCGAACGGCTCTGTCGCAAACCTTTTTGTAAGCGAGCATGGCAAGAAAAACGCCTCAGCTGTGGAGGAGCACGTGATGTTCAAGGGCCGCCATTTCGACCAGTCGGTGATCCTGCTGTGCGTGCGCTGGTACCTGGCCTACACTCTGAGCCTGCGCGATCTGGGAGAGATGATGGCCGAACGCGTTGGAGGTCGACCACTCCACTGTGCATCGCTGGGTCGCCCACTTCTCGCCGCAGCTGCTGGAGCGCTTCAACCGGCGCAAGCGTGTGGTCGGCAGCAAACGAGACGTACATCAAGGTCCGCGGCGGTATATCTACCGCGCTATCGACATCCTCCGCGATACGGTCGAGTTCTTCTTTAGCGAAAACCGTAACCAGGTGGCGGCCCAACGCTTCCTCCGCAAGGCGCTGACGCGCCATGGCCGGCCGGAGCGCATCGTCATCGACGGCAGCCAGACCAATTACGAAGCAATCCTTTCCTGCGACGCTGAAAGCCGGCTGCGGCAGCGATCGCGGCGACCGCTGAAGCCGATCCGCTCCGCAATAGCCGGCATCTCAACAATCGGATCGAACAGGATCACCGGCGTATCAAGCCGCATTCGATCCATGCTCGGCTTCAAGTCGCATGCGAACGACGTGGTTATCCTCTCCGGCATCGAGATGATCCACATGATGGGCAAGCGACAGGCGAGGTATGCCTACAAGTCTGTCGATCGCTGTTTCGATCTCCTCGCTGCCTGACGGACAGGCCGAAATGGCCGTTCACACCCCATTTCCAGGTTTGCGACAGAGCCTTTTGTCGGCGTTGCCGGCTTCGAAGGGCCGGTGCGCGCCGAGCGGATCAAGATCACCCCCGGCCACCTTGCTGCGGCCACTCGCCGAGTACGGAGCGGTGGCCGGAGGGAGCTGGTGATGACGACCCTAGATCATGACCTGCTGATCGCAATCCTGGATCGGCTGAAGTTGACGGCGATCCGCGACCAGCTCGACACGCTCATGTCGAGCAAGATCGCGCAGTTCCCGTTTGTCCGCGAACTCGACGGCTTCGGCTTCGACGCGCAGCCATCGGTCTGCTTCAGCCAAACGTATTCATTGGTATGGGACAGGCTGCTATGTCCGCCACCCACGCCTGCTCCGAGGCCCTCCAGGGCAATGGTCTTCGGCGAGGAGGATGAGACGCCGCTGGAGCTCGGGTGCAAGCGCTGCCACGCCCGCTCCGAGGCCCCACAAGGCCGAAGCGCAGTCGTCGGGGTCACGAGGCCCCTCGGCCACGACGACGAGACGTTGCTGGAGCCCGGTGCAAGGGCTGCCACAGATGGCCTGAACCTGAATCCGCCTTTCTTGAGGCGTTGCGACTATCATCGCGGCGACACGCAGCTCTTGATTTGTGTGCGAAATCCTCAGCAGATCCATCGGGCTGAGCCGCTCAGCAATATCAACGAGAATGTCCAGCGGCAGATCAAGGATACTCAGAGGAGGAAACGCTCTTGAGGCTCAGAGCGCGTCTGCTCCACTATAGATCAGGATGATTCACCGGGTCCTTCAACGCCAGCCGCCGGTTCCGATGAGAGAATTGTCCCTGATATCACGCTCGATGGAGTTAAATGCCGAGATGGGCGCCTTGCCACGCTCCTCAATGCCCCTCATGATTCACCGCCTATAGCTACCAACTGAATGAATCATCGTGATTGTCGCGCAGCGGAATCCTCAAGGATCGGGCAGTTCGTAGGGGGCGCCGGTTTGACCAGGTTGAGCCAGCGAATTGCTCGATCAGACAAGATCCTAATTCTCGACATGCGGTGAGGCTCGAACGAGATCCTCGGGACGCACTCCAAGGTTTCGATCATGTTCGGCACACAAGGAAAGGGCGGCATTGCTGCCGCCCTGTCCGCTGTAAGTTGATAGGGGCTGGATTAAAAATCCATACCGCCCATCCCGCCCATGCCGCCCATGCCGCCCATACCGCCGCCGCCCATGCCGCCAGGCATGCCGCCGCCAGCTGACTCCTTCTTCGGAGCCTCCGCGATCATGGCTTCGGTGGTGACGAGCAGGCCGGCGACCGAGGCCGCGTCCTGGAGGGCAGTGCGAACGACCTTGACCGGATCGACGATACCCATGGCGATCATGTCGCCATATTCGCCGGTCTGGGCGTTGTAGCCGTAGGTCGCGCCCTTGTTGTCGAGGATCTTGCCGGCAACGATCGAAGCTTCCGCACCTGCGTTCGAAGCGATCTGACGGGCCGGAGCCTGCAGTGCACGACGAACGATGTTGATGCCGGCAGCCTGGTCGGCATTGACGCCGGTGACCTTGATGTTGGCCGAAGCGCGCAGCAGTGCGACGCCGCCGCCTGCAACGATGCCTTCTTCCACGGCCGCGCGGGTCGCGTTGAGGGCGTC
>NZ_AYWI01000027.1:0-15773 GCF_000502535.1 Mesorhizobium sp. LNJC391B00 | reverse complement strand
GAAAACTGGATGGAGGCCAACCGATACATCAACATGGACGACCTGCGCGAGCACAAGAAGCTCGCTCTGCGCCAAGCCGCACGACCAGCATCATGGCTGCCCCATTTTGCAGAACTTGACGCACACAACCCTCTTATGCCCGGAATAGAGGCGATGGCACCGAGCAGGGCGCGGGAAAATCTTCTAAGGGAAGGCAGCGGCCATAGCTTCGCCGGCCTCCAGAAGAGGGGTGTTAGGCATTTGGGTCTGCATTTGCGATAACGTTGCACTAATGGTATAAGGCTGCACGTATCGTACAGTCGCACTTTAATGTAAGGTTTAACTAAAATGACAATTTCGCCATCTCAATGCCGGGCAGCCCGGGCGCTTGTTGGATGGTCGCAGGATCAGCTGGCAGCGGCCTCCCAGGTGGCCAAGACGACCATTGCCAATTTCGAAGCTGGCAAGCGGACGCCATACGACCGCACGTTGGTCGACCTGCAGGCCGCTCTGGAGGCTGCCGGGGTTGAGCTCATTCCGCAGAATGGAGGAGGCGCCGGCGTGAGGCTCGCAAAGCCGTAGCCGGGCCGGCGCTTGCGTTCGCGCTCAACCGGCGCGAAGCTGCCTTTTGAGGAACGGGAGGGCATACGTATGGCAATCAGCTATCGGGCGACGACAACGATCCGGCTCAACACGGATGGCATATGGGGTGCTTGGATGTTGATCGTGTCTCCGCTGGTGCAGGCGATTAGCTGGTACTACTATTTTGCGAAGCCGGACTATGGATGGCTCGGCCTTATTGCCCTCACCAGCGTGACAGTGCCCTGCGGCTTCGTGCTGCTACTGATCGGCCGCGACTATGACAGTATCGTCGGCGAGACGAACTGACGCCTCGCCGATGGATCGGCGCGATGCCCAAGGACAATACGTCTGGCATGCAGCGGGGGGAGGAAGACCTAGGCTGGCGCGTCCCGATGGGCTTTGCCGCGTCGCTCTGGCTGCATTCCTGCTTGGAAGGCATTGGCCCGACTACTCGACGATCTGCCGAGATGGCCAAGGCGGCGCCATTTGCGCCCGAGAATGGATCGGCGCGGATGTGGCCTGGATCGGCCAGCTGAGCACGGAGGGGCGTTGGATCGTCATCTCTGGCGATCGACGCATTACCCGGAACAAGGTCGAATATGCTGCATTTCGAAGCTCTCGGCTCGTCGGGTTTTTTCTTTCGAAGGGCCTCTACAAGGCTCCGGTCCTCAAGCAAATGGAGCGGCTACTCGCCCTTTGGAGCACGATCGAAAAGCAATCGGAAATTGTCGCGGGCGGCGCGATGTTCGAACTTCCAATAAAGAGCACGCGCATCGAGCAACTGAAGGTGTAGTCTAAAGGCAATCGCTACACTTTCGCTTTCCGCCAGCCCGCCCACCACGCTTCCCATTGTGAGCAGAACCAGCGCTCTCCTCGAGCTGGGTTGACGCGCGTAGCAGAGTAATATTCCTGCCCCGGCATATGGTAGATATGCTCGCCGCGCTCGTTAATGTTGCCCTTGATATCGCAGCCCGCCTCGCGGACAGCCGCGTTGCTGGCCGACGAATCGCCGCCATGGTGAACGCGCGGCAGCTCGTGCCGATCGTCGCCGACTGCAAGATAGCCCGCGGAAGTCGCCCCGAGCATCACCAGAACGGCGGCGAGACGATAGCGGAAAAGCGAGCGCCACCAAGGCCGCCGCCTCTGCAACCTCCTGGCATGAACAGAATTGCCCATGATCCCTTCCCCGAGGCGAGAATGCATCGTCTGAAGCCGGGAGTCCAGTATCAGGCCGCAGCGCTGTAGCCCGCTTCCTTGATGCGGCGCCCGCGACGCTACAGGCGCGAGACATGGTCGGCATGACCGCTTCCCTCCTGATGGTGGCGCTTGGCGCCTGGCCCTATCGCTCCTGTGAGAGTAGGCCAGGAGCTGCACTTGTCAGGCAGCGTGGCATGTAGGACTATGGTCCGCGTTGCGGCGAACCCCATCAAGCGGAGATCGCCAATGGCCCAGAACCAAACCTTCCGAACAGCTTTCTCGGGCTGAAATCCGAGCGCTTCCTGGCGGCAGCCGAAGCGGCTGCACAAGAGCATCGTCGGGCCGCTTCTGCGATCGATTGGGCTCAGAAGACGGAAACCCGTCAACTCCACAATACAAGTATTTGGCCCGGAACATTAGTGGTCCCTTAAGCATTTCTCCACAATCGGTACTTGTCCGGCTTGGCGCGTTTTGCTAATGATTCTGTACAAACGGGGGTTTGAATAATGTCGAAACGCAATTTCCTGTCACCAATGGCCTTGTCGGCCACGATGATTCTCGGCGGCCAAGTTCAGGCTGCAGTCCTTGTCGAATCGGCAAATCAGCCTTCGACCAAGCTCGCTGAAGCTGGCACTGTCCCGGCGGACCTCGGCTACGGTGAGGTGCTAGACCGCTCAAATGGTACGGACGTTATCATGGCGTACCACACCAGCCATTCGAGCCATGCTAGTCACGGGTCTCACTGCTCTGGCTACAGCTATTGTTGATGGCGGACACCTCTCGCGAGAGCGAGCTCGTCCAGACTGCCCAAGTCAAGTTTGATCTGTCAGTCTTCAGCCTCGACTGTGTAAAGCGCGCAGCGTATCGGGTAACCGGAAACGCTGCGGTTGAGATCACGATCGAGGGCGGCTTCGCAGTATGCACGATCAACTTCAGCAAGGCGGCCGCGCGAACTTCGGCCGACGCAGCGGTAGAAAGACTGCGGCTAGAGGTCTTGGATCAGGACCTGCGTAGCAGCATCGCCGCCGAAACCGCCACTGTTAGAAACGCGATACTGGCGCTTGCGTTTTCCAGATCGGGCCTGCAGTCCGATGACTAAGTTTGCTCCGGCAACTGAGTTCCAACGACCGTTGGACGACATTTATCAGCTCGCGTACTTCCGTTTTTCCCAGTTGGACGACGAGCGGTATGTGCTGACCAACCAAGCGGGCGAATATCTGGTATTGCCGCGCGCCGTGCTGGCCTCGTTTGTCAGGCACGAGCTTCCCAGCACACACCCCGCCTACTCCCGCCTGCGCAGCAGGCAATTCCTCTTTGATGCATCCTCCAATATCGGCAAGGAGCTGCTGGCGCTGAAGGTTCGGACTAAAGCAAAAAGGCTGGAGAACTTCACATCGCTTCACATAATGGTCGTGTCTTTGCGGTGCGAGCACTCTTGCCCTTACTGTCAGGTATCTCGTCAAAGCGAAGATCGATCAGCCTTCGATATGACCGAGGAGACAGCCGAGAAGGCCTTGGGACTCATTTTTCAATCTCCAAGCCCGGCTATCAAGATCGAGTTCCAGGGTGGCGAGCCGCTTTTGAACTTCCCATTGATCCAACACGTCGTGCATCGGGCTGAAGCGATCAACAAAGTCGCCGGGCGGTCGCTGCAGTTCGTTATTACGACGAACCTCGCTGTCGTTACGGACGAAATCTTGGAGTTTTGCCGCGAGCACAGCGTCCTAATTTCTACGTCGCTTGATGGTCCGGCCACTCTTCACAATGCCAATCGACCGCGCCCGGGAAAAAACAGCTATGAATTGGCTGTGGCAGGTATCCACAAGGCCAGACTGGCCCTCGGCCATGAACGCGTCAGCGCACTTATGACGACGACCAAAGCCAGCCTTCCACTGGTACGCGAGATCATTGACGAATATGTCCGGCTAGATTTCCCCGGAACATTTCTTCGGCCACTTTCTCCGTACGGTTTTGCGGTCAAGACGAAGTCATACGCCGCCTATGATGTGGACCGCTGGCTCGACTTCTATTTTGATGGGCTGAACTACATCCTGGAACTGAATCGGAACGGCATTCCTTTCAAGGAATTTTACGCAGCCACCATCCTCACAAAGATGCTCACGCCTTTCGAGCCGGGATATGTGGACCTGATGAGCCCGGCAGGCATTGGCATCTCCGCCGTTGTCTACAACTATGACGCCAGCGTCTACGCGTCCGACGAAGCGCGAATGTTGGCCGAAATGGGCGACAAGACATTTCTGCTCGGGAATGTCCACGAAAACAACTACGCTGAGATTTTCGGGTCCGACGCTCTCCTCGATCCTATCGAGCAGTCTTTTGCAGGCTCCGTACCGATGTGCGCCGACTGCGCTTATGAACCGTTCTGTGGCTCCGATCCGGTGTTCCATACCGCAACGCAGGGCGACTTTGTTGGCCTCAAAACGCGCTCGGGATTCTGCAATCGCAATATGTCGATCTTCAAGAGGCTGATCGACCTCATGGAGAAGGACGTTACCGCCCGAGAACTCTTTCTAAGTTGGGCGAATTAGGATGTTGCGACTGAGTGGCTTCGCTGCGTCAGCAAGCGTCGGTGATTTTTCACAGCGAGTGGCTCTTAGGCTCGTGACGGGTCAAGCTGATCAAGCGTCCAACCCGGAGCATGATGCGTATCTTTTCAAGGGGCAGGCGTTTCATCCTGAATGCCAGTGGGTTGTCACCTTTGAGGAGCATCGGCCGGAGGCTGAGCGACTGTTTTCAGACCGACGACTAGTCGTTCTGCCCCACGAGTTCGACTACCTCAGCGAGGGAGACGTTATCCGCTTTGTGCCGGATCGGAAGGCAGTGCGTGTCCTGTTCAGAAAGGATGCCAACGCGAACTATTTCCTCGTAACGGAGCGGTGCAACCACCTGTGCTTGATGTGCTCCCAGCCACCCAAAGACGTTGACGATCGCTGGTTGGCGCGGGAGATTTTGGATGTGCTGCCCCTGCTGCCCGCAACGACCCCGTTTCTCGGGATCACTGGCGGTGAGCCAACGCTGGTGGGTGAGGACTTTTTTGACATTTTGTCCTCGGCTCGTGACCACCTTCCTACGACGCCAATTCATATTCTTTCCAACGGCCGGACATTTAAGGACAAGGCGTTTGCTGAGCGGTATCAAGCAATTGGACATCGCCGCCTTTCGGTCGGCATACCGATCTATTCCGCCGACCCGGAAGTTCACGATTACGTGGTTCAGTCCAAGGGCGCTTTTGACGAAACAATCCGCGGAATCATGAACCTTAAGTCCGTTGGTGCTGAGGTCGAGATACGAGTTGTCGTTCACAAGCAGACCTATCAAGGTCTCGCCGACCTGTCGGATTTCATCTTCAGAAACCTGACTTTTGTTGATCACGTGACGTTTATGGGGCTTGAGATCACCGGGTACACGAGAGCAAACATGGATAAGCTCTGGATGGACCCGTACGACTATCGGAGTCAGCTGCGGGCGGCCGTGCAATATCTGGCTGCGGCCAGGATCAACGTTTCAGTTTACAACCACCAGCTCTGCCTCCTCGACGGATCGATACATAAGTACGCAAAGCGGTCGATCAGCGATTGGAAAAACGAGTACGTCGATGAGTGCAAAGGCTGCTCCAGACGGAGCGAGTGTGGCGGGTTCTTTTCATCAAGCAATCTCGCGCGAAGTTCTCATATCTCGGCGTTTCGGTAACTATTTAGATCCTAGTGGAGGGGGTGGATGGCACGAACAGGCTGCGAGAGCCGGGCATTTGTATTCCGGCAGTCGTGCCATGTCCTGCTACGACAGCCCTTGTCGGCTTACGTCACGTATAGTGTGGATGACATCCAAATCAGGAGCGGCATTTGAGTTTCAACCTCGTCAGGCTAACGCTCTATGGACTCATCACAGCGATCGATGCTGACTTGCGCGCGCTTGTGAGGTTTCAGTTGGGTTCATCAACGGCCATCGAGGCGATTTTCCCTGCAGATACCTTGGCCAAGTTGCGAGATCGGGCCGCTCGAGACGGCGCGGCCGACGACGACGACATTTATGAGTATCTGGACTTCGCCGATTCGGCGCAAATTCTGCGTGCGCACAAAGCATCACTGGACCCGGCGATCGCCAAATTTGTCAATGTAAATTCAACTGAACTCGACCGTCTGATCCCGATTCGGAATCGCGTTATGCACGCTCGACCACTTCAATTTGCTGATTACTCTACCGTTGATATATTTGTTAAGCAACTACACTCTTACCCGAAGGCCTTATTCCCTCGCGTCATCGAATTTGAGGAGCGTGTTAGAGAAAATCCTAACTTTGTTTACTCGGTCGACATCTCGCAGGCCGATCAACAGGTCGATCGTATCCCGCATAATTTGCCATTGCCTGACTATGATGAAACGGGTTTTCTGGGGCGAGAGCAGGAGACAAGCGAGCTTCTCGCGGCCTGCAAGAGCAATTGGCCTGTGGTGACTGTGGTTGGAGAGGGCGGCTTCGGCAAGACTGCCCTCGCTTTGAGAGTGGCTTACGATCTATTAGACGACGAAACCGCAGGCTTCGAAGCGATCGTGTGGACCACCGCCAAGCGCACGGTTCTCACGCTCAATGATATTCAGACCATTGATGGCGCTATTCAAAACTCGCTTGGGTTGATTAGATCGGCGTCTGATGTCTTGGGGGGCGTCGGATCCGATGAGGCAATACTCGACGAAGTGGCCTCCTATCTCAACACCTTCAAGATTCTGCTGGTTCTCGACAATTTGGAGACCGTGCTTGATCCGCTCCTCACGCGTTTCATCAGAAAATCTAGCGGCAACAGCAAGATCTTGGCGACGTCACGTGTCGGGATCGGTGAGATGAGCTATCCATTTAAATTGGGCGGACTCAATAGCCAAGAGGCCGTGCAACTCCTCAGGTTAACGGCCAAGGTTCGCCGGGTTCCGGATATCTATAAGGCGAAAAATGAAAGCCTGAAGAAATACGTGCAACAGATGAAATTGAACCCGGGCTTCATAAAATGGTTCGTGTCTAGCGTCCAATGTGGGAAGCGGCCGGAACAAGCGCTGGCCAATCCGAAGATCTTCTTGGATTTTTGCCTTTCCAACGTCTACGAATTCCTGACAGCTGACGGAAAGACGGTCTGCAAAGCTATGATTGCGGTTCCGGGAAAGCAATCACTTCCGCTCATATCTTATTTGACCGAGATTTCTGGAGATCGCCTGCAAGAGGCGCTCGCGGGACTTCAATCGGCGAATATTCTTCAAATGTCCAGCACGTTAACGGAGGCTGGATCTGAAACGGTCTTTCAACTGAATGAGCTTCCCCGTTTGTTCATACTCCGCAACCATCCGCCGAACGCGGTGGAGGATGCTATTTTCAAGCAGCGAATGCGTGACGTCTCGACGCAGTACGAAAGGCTGCAAGCAGAACGAGGAGCCAATAAATACAATCCCCGTGTGATTGCGTGTCGCAATCAAGCTGACGCGATAACTGCCAAGCTACTATCGGAAGCGCTAGGGAGTGTTTACTCCAACGACAGGGAGAAGGCGCTGAACCTAGTGGAGCGAGCAAAAGAACTCGACCCTGCCTTTTATGAGGTGTACCGGGTTGAGGCATGGGTGCACGCGCACACAGATAATCCTGCTGCTGCCGCCGACGCGTATCAGAGTGCGATAGTGTTCGAGCCCCGATCCGCTCCGACACGCTACTGGTATGCTGGCTTCCTGCTGAGAGCCGCACATGATCCAGATGGAGCCCGCGAGCAGCTTTTGGTGGCCGAGGGGCTTGACCCGGATTCCGCCGCCGTCCTCGTGGAACTGGCACGCGTGGAGATGTTTCTTGGGCACAATGCAGAGGCCGACGGCCGCCTGCAGCGCGTGTTCCATAATCCAGACGTCTCGACTAGGCAACAGCGTGTCGCTTACGACACTTGGTGTCAGGTGGCACTCAGGAAAGCTTCCGCATTCTTTGACGAAGGGCGCTATTCGGACAGTCTATCTGCTTGCCAAGATGTTCTGACGCGATTTCGTAGCGTACCTGACGAATTGTTAGATGAGCGAATTGTTTCGACCGGGAAGCGTACTCTTGGCGTACTTTCCCAACTGGCCGATCAACTCTCTCTAAGCAGCCTGCTGCCGGAAGTGCAGCGATGCTATGCTGATATAGAGGATATTAGGTTCAATCCCGTTGCAAATATCAAGCTTCCGTTTTCATCTCGCGGTGACGCGACTGGGGACCTCGCCCTATTGCAGCGAATCGGGACGATCTGCACAGGCTCTATCGACAGGGTGAACGTCCCCAAACGCTACGGGTTCATTCGCTTCGAGGGCGACAAGAGGGTTTTCTTCCACTTCTCGGCCTTTCCTCACGCCCTCACCTTTGCGATACCTGGGAATGAGGTCCGTTTCACGATAGTCGAACGAGAGGGGCGGCCAGCCGCCGGTGAAATTGCGATGGTGGGCAGTCAATTGGCTGCCGAGGAACCGAGCCAGCCGGGTTGGATAAAGAGTGTATTTCCCGATAAATCGTTCGCTTTCCTTACTGACTCTGCCGGTCATGACTATTTCTTTCACCGAAGTAATTTGGCAGCTAGGGTGGAGCTGGAATCTCTAAATGTAGGTGACCGTGTGACATTCCGGATTGGCCAGAACCACAAGGGTCCTGTCGCGGACGATGTTCGCCCACATCCAAGCGAGTTGATCGTTGTCGGACCGTCTTCACCCGCCGGTGCAGACGTCTAGCGATCATGTGGGTATACCCCTGGGTGACGTAACCAGCCGGCGATGCGTCAGCGTAACATCTGGGTTGACATCGACTATTTGTGACAAGGTAGCGTTGAGCCTAAACCTTGAGGTGACAGGCTATGGCTCGCATTGGTTACGCTCGCGTCAGCACAATTGATCAAGATCTCGAAAGCCAGCATGCAAAGCTGAAGGCTGAGGGCTGCGAAATTGTCCGTTCCGAGAAGGTGTCGGGTGGCAGTCGCGACGGGCGTACCGAGTTGGCGACTGTTTTGGACTTCCTACGGCCAGGTGATGAACTTGTGGTCACAAGGCTGGATCGCCTCGGCCGCGATACACGCGACGTCCTAAATCTAATCTACGAGTGTGAACAGAAGGGAGCGTTCGTCACTGTCCTTGACCCGCACGTTTCTGACCTGCCACTGAACTGTCATCCAGCTGCGATTAGAGCCTCGACCGTTTTTGATCCGATACCATTCTTTGGACCGCCGGAAGGTGGAGTTTTCCGGCTGTTTCACGATGGCGGGCTGACGGCGCCATCGGGATTGATCAACGAGATCGGAACCTTGTGCCCGATTGCGCCATGTGGGCGCACCTCGTTGTAGTATCTGCGCCAATCCTCCAACTTTTCGGCCGCGTCGGCAAGCGTCAGGAACCAGTGGGCGTTCAAACATTCCGCCCTGAAGCGGCCGTTGAAGCCTTCGATGTAAGCGTTGTCCGTTGGCTTTCCCGGTCGCGAGAAGTCGAGCGTGACGCCCCTGGTGTAGGCCCACAGGTCGAGGTCGCGGGAGACGAACTCCGAGCCTTGATCGACCCGGATCGTCTTTGGATAGCCGATCTTGGGGCAGACCTGTTCCAGCATCCTGACCACATCCTCGGCGCGGTAACTGAAGCGTGGGTCGAGCACCGGCACGTAGCGTGAGAACGTATCTACGACCGTCAGGACCCGGCTCTTCTTGCCCGTCGCGAGCTGGTCGTGAACGAAGTCCATCGCCCAGACGTCGTTGGGTTCGACGGCTGGCTGGCGATCGTCTCGCAGCTTCGCCTTCACCCGGCGCTTCGGCGTCTTGTTCCTCAGTTGAAGGCCCAAGTCCCTGTAAATGCGATAGGTCCGCTTCATGTTGATGTCCCAGCCCTCCCGCGTGAGCATCACGTGCACGCGCCGGTAGCCATAGCGAACCCGCGTCGCGCAGATGTCTTTGATCCGAGCTTCGAGGCCGGCCTGGTCACGGCGGCGGGACTTGTAGTGATAGGTCGAGGTGTCGAACTCCAGAACACGGCACGCTCGCCGGATCGACACGTTCCAATCAGCACAGGTATCGGCCACCAGCTCGCGTTTGCGACCAGGCCTCACAGTTTTCGGCGGATCACGTCCTGCAGCATCTCCTTGTCCAGCGACAGGTCGGCGACCAGCTTTCTGAGCTTGCCGTTCTCGTCCTCGAGTTGCTTCAGCCGCTTCATCTCTGTCGGCAGCAGCCCGTCATATTTCTTCTTCCAGTTGAAATAGGTCGCCTGGCTGATCCCGGCCCTCCGGCAGATCTCCGCCACAGGAAACCCATCCGCTCCCTGCTTCAGAATGAACGCCTTCTGCGCGTCCGAAAACTTCGATGCTTTCATCGCTTCCGCTCCTCTCCCAGCCGGGAAACTACAGCGGAAAACTCCAATTCTGAACGGTCCAGTTTCTGGGGATCAGATCATTTCGACAAGAGGTGAGATGGGCCACATTGTGCTTCGGTTCTTGGGATGGTCGCCCAAATGGAGCGCCGGCTCATTAAAGAGCGGCAGCGTGACGGCATCGAGCAGGCTAAACGTAATGGCATCTACAAGGGTGGTCAGCAGCGCTTAGATTACCACCGAGTGATCCAACTCCACGGCGACGGGGTCAAACCCACCGAAATAGCGAAAGCTGTTGGCTGTTCTCGGATGCAGGTTTACCGCATTTTGGACGGGAGAGCTAAGAAGTGAACCGATCGTCCTAAGGCAGCAACGCTGGGCGGTCATTGAATGACCAGAATGGGGCCGGCAGCGGTCTGTCCGGTCTTCGGAGCGATGTGCGAGCAAATTGCCATTCGAGACGGTGGGGCCCGGACGAACTTGAGCTGCTTGCACTCTGCCTCACTCGACTGCGTTGGAGCTGCTTGGACGGAAGCCCGAAATCAACGTGCAGTTGCCGACACATCGCTCACGTGTCAAAAAAGGAGGTGCAACTGAGCTGGGGCGTGCCAACATTGCAACGGCCATTCAGATCGAAGTCGCCATCCTACTTGTCCTTGCCAATACAGGGCGATAGCCTTGTGACGCACGTGAAAATCTAGCCCCGAAGAGGCGTGCTTGTGCGTTGAGTGAAACACCAGGGCATTTCCGGTCGAGGAGTCCGTGGTCTTCACAGCCCGGCGCAAGGCTGCCGGGCTTGCAATTACTTGTTACAAGACCGCCCTCGGTCTATGTCTTGCTATAGGCTCGTCCATAAATGGCTTCGGCCACTTTCTGGCCGGCCTCCTTGCCGCCCTCTGCGTCGAATTGCCAGTGAACACCTAACAAGACTCTGCTGCGGTTGTTATCATCAATTGCCTTCTCGATGTCACGAAAATCATCGGTACGACGCCCACGAAGCTCCGGCTTGAAATTGTCCACAGCAATGCCATCGAGTTCATTGGACGGAAACCGATCGACTCCAATCCAATCTGGATCCTTCAATCTCTCCGCTCTGACCTTGCGCAGCATCACTAGACACGCTGTTCCAAACGTTGCGTGTCCAGATGGATAAGCTGGAAAGTTCGGCGTGAACGCGGCAGCTTTGTAGTTATCGTCGGGGACCGGCTCGGCAGCTTTGCTAGATCCAGCTAAAAGGCTCTGGGCAGACTCTTGGCCCTCAAGTGCCACCGATACCAAGCTCTGCAGTTCCGCATCGGCCGCAAAGGGCATATTGAAGGCAAAGTCAGACCGATTTGTTTTTGGCGAACCATGTGGCACCCACTTGATATCCTCCTTCTTAGGCTGCTTCGGCAGATCAGGATTCAACCCTCTGACGGGACGCCACACTTTATGCAAATATTTTGCGTGCCATGCCACGTTGCCCGCATCTGACATCGCCAAGTTGCACAGAGCGAGAAGTCGGGCCAGTCGACGCGGACCCAATTTATCCTGCCGTGCAACTTGGCGAACGAACTGATTATAAAGTCTCGGCGGCGTACCAATAAACGGCGGGGCATCGTACGCCCAGAATAAGCCTGGGACAATTTGCTCCGGTGTTCGCTGTGGGTTCTCAATCCCTCCTCGCAATTCGCCGACGAGCCGAACGTCATTTGAATCTCTTTTGTAATCTGGAGTTCCGATCGCCGGAGGATCAGACGGAGCGCAGCCACCTTGCGCAATCTTCTTCGTTACTTCATCCGGCGTCAGAGCTAGCGGTTTCGGTTCGACACCCCAACTGTGACCGTAGTAACCTTGGTCCGGATTAAATGGGTCGACTGTATGTTGTTGAGGCCCAGGAGTGTAGGTGAATTTCTGGTTGTCTATGCGCGCCCATATATCAGTCCAGTCCCATTTGTCTTTAAAAACAGAATCGCTCCCAAAAACCTGGCCAAGCTGCCACGAACTCCGGTTGCCAAGACCGATTCGCCTAAGAAACTCGGCCCTCTTCATCCTTAAGAACGTCTCGTGTTCGGGCCCTTGGTATATATGGGACATAATCGCCGCGCACGCACCTCCCACGAACGCTGCTGGTGATGACGGTTTCTCCTTAAGGGCGACGGTGTATAGAAACGGCTTGTAAAGTGGATCGGGATATGAGCGAGCCACAGCGTCTGCGAGCACCGTGTGGATCAATCCCAAAGCTCTAGCCGAAGCGACTGGTCCTGGCGCACGGGCTTGACCGACCTTAATCGTATGGTCATTTGCATTCAGCTCAAGGGCTACATCATTCCAGTATTCGACAGCGTTTCGGTTATCACCACCGAACACATCCGCTTCCGCTTCTGACAATTTACTTGGTTCGACGTCATCATTTTGCGATTGCGTGGCCGCCGCGCGCGACATGGCAGCCCCGGCTGTGGCAGACAAACCCAAGAAGATCGCACTGCGCCGGCTCAAATTAGACATGGATATTTCCTCTAACAGTGTGTTTTAAGTTACAGGTAGAGCGCATCAACAAAGCGCATAACGCTAAGAATTGAGTTTTACCGCCTGCAACTCGTCGCCTTTGGTCCACAGACTCACAGTAATGGCCTTGTCTTTGGGGGGATGGAAATTAGACTGGTGCTCTCATTCCCGATTTTCGGGTGCCGCATCGGGGATGGATCCATCGCTATAAATGAGCGAAACTGAGTTCCGCGACGAACCAGAAGCGAGTGGTCGATACTGAGAATCTCGCGGACACTTGCCAGCGCCGCGTCATTCACCTCGATATACGCCACGATGTACCATTCGCCGTTTTCTTCCCTCGCCATCCCCATCGGCTCGGCGCGCCATTTGAGGGCGCCGTGGTGCGGCATGAAGTAGGTTTCCTGGATGCCGCCGACGGCGCTGAGGCCCTCCTCGAGAGCAAATTCCATCACGGCGCAGCACAGTTGCGTGAGCGTGCCCCGCAGCCCGGTTGAGCGTTTGTCGGGGACAACGAAAGTGCGTGTCCATTCGGCCCAGTCAGGGCGCCTCGGAACACCCGATTTTTCACACATATGCGGAAAGACTTCGGAGACCATATGCGGTTCGCTGGTCGGAATCAGCCGAGCCGACGTCACCACGCGACCGTCTTCGATACCCAGCAGGTAAGTCGCCGCGTCCGTATCGAATTGGTCGAGCTCGCGACCATCCGGGCTTGGAGGGCGCCAATGTTTCTGGTGCACGAAGAAGTCGTGCCGACGGCGCAAAAACTCGTCGAATTCGTTTTGATAGAGATGCTTGTTATGCGAATTGACCACGTGAGCCGTTATCATGGCGCAATACCCCGACCGTTCTCGGATGGGATAGTCGCAGCCGCGCTAATATACGTCACCTGTCCGATCGGACAGTTGACGCAGTTATGGATGGATCAGCCGCCTGCGCACCGCCTCTACGACGGCTTGCGTGGTCGTCGCGACGCCAAATGCCTCGCGGGCGCGCGTTGCGTGCCATTTGACAGTGCGCTCTGTCAGGCCGAGGATTTGCGAGGTTTCCGAAGAAGTCTTGCCACCGGCGGCCCATAGCAGGACTTCTTTTTCCCGGTCGGTCAGCGGGCCCTCACCATCTTCGTCATCATTGGAAAGAGCCTGGATGGTCATGCCGGCGTAAACGGCCATGGTGACCAGTTGCACTTGCTGGCGCGGCGACAGCTTGCAGGACTTCGCGGAAGAGGCAAACGACAGCACGGATTGCCAATGATGGACGCTTAACATCGGCACGGCAAAGCCACTCCAGATGCCGAACTCCGTCGCTTCGCCGGCAACGCGCCGCGAAGCCTCCGTTCCAGACCACTTGATAGGGACTTCGGACCAAAGGAACGGCTTCAAAGTCTTTGCCGAATAGATGCAGACGCCATCCACCTCGGCGTGCTCGGCTTCGACATAGCGCTCGAACCAGCCGTTGGGCCAACCGTTCAGCTCCACCATTGGCGCGAGCTTCTGCCCACCCAGAGGGACGCCGCTCAAGATAAGATGTTCGAAACCAAGGTTTTTTACAGTGTCAAGGAGATCGCTCAAAAGCGCGCCGGTTGCCGTATGCTTCCTGCAACGTTCGACAAAGTCGAATACGTCCGAGTCAATCATGTTAGAGATCCCCATCCCCACACAATCGATTATAGCATATTTTAGCAGTTCCGAATACTGCAAACGCGGGATACAGAGGTTAGCCTGAAGTAAGCCGCGACATCACGCCCAGCGGCGAGAGTGCGTCGGATCGTCGATCGCCGTCATCTCTCCATAGCGCCGCGCGCGCCGACACCATGGCTCCCAAGTCTCCTCCGTTATTGCGGAGGATCCGTGGGTTGATTTGTGGCCCCATTCGACCAGCTTTTCCCGTCTCATTT
Organism: Mesorhizobium sp. LNJC391B00; assembly: GCF_000502535.1. Lineage (NCBI taxonomy): Bacteria > Pseudomonadati > Pseudomonadota > Alphaproteobacteria > Hyphomicrobiales > Phyllobacteriaceae > Mesorhizobium > Mesorhizobium sp. LNJC391B00. Next base: position 1,274 of record NZ_AYWI01000027.1, on the reverse strand, counting down.
TCAAGGCGAACACGGTTGGCGTGGCATCCAGAGGGACGATGGGGGACGACAACAACACCGCAGGAACATCCGCTGATGGCAAAGCCGCGAGCGACAAGTTCACCAGTCGCTGACAGCTCTGTCCAGGCCGAAGGTGGAGCCTGAGCCCGAGCTCGTCCCGGCGGTGCCGATCAAAAAGTCCGTGACGCGGGACTATAAGCGCCCGCAATAGCATCAAGTCGCAGGCAAGATCGCAGACAAGATCGACGTGGAGTTCGTACTGGGCGCTCCACCGCTGGTACAACGGCGGGTCCCAATCCTCAATCTTATAGAACTTCATAGTGAATAGCAGCTCGCCGCGCCGCGGCGATCGAGATGGTTACGAAGCGTTTCATGAAAGTCTTGGGGTACCCGCTGAAAATTCCGGAACGCGGTCTCGAGACTGACGTACCTACCCGGCCAGATTCGTCCTAGTAGCCATTGCCGGAGTGTTTCCAGATCATCATCGTTTCGGCGCGGATGCGGGGTTGGCCGCTGCCGAGAATGTAGCTGCTACAGCCGGTCCAGGTGTCGACGTGCGAAAGGCGGGCAGACTAGTCGATATAATCGGCGTATGTCGTGTCCTCGCGCAGTTTGATCCGGTCGAGCCCAAGCGATTGCTCGATCCACGCTTCGTGCGCCTGCTTAAGCTGCTTAAGCGCCTCGACCGTCCACGTCTTCTCGTTATCGTCGACGATCTTGTGATGAATATTGCATAGAAGGACAAGTTTCCATATCGATTGCGGTCTTCTACGGGCAAACTCGGATCGCCGCGCGGGCCGTCATCCTTCTCGGCAACGATGCGGCAGTTTCGCCGACGAGCGTGGGATCATCGGTTTCGGCGATGTCTTCCACCAGGTGTCGCCAACGTTAAGGAAAGGCGCGGCGCGCGGCCGCGCGACCCCATAGCACCTTTTGCACGGGTTCGATACTCCAGAGAATTGAACCGGCCTTTTCGATGAATGTTCGCTTTATGGCAATAAGGATCGATCGACCCAACGGCGAGCACCTGCATTTACTTGCGAAGCTGTTCCATAGGACCCAACGGCAAAAGGCCGGCTGTGTTCCCAAAACGGAAAAGGCCGGCGCACACAAGCGGTCGACGGGCATTAAGTTCCATTGCTAGATCACCAGCAAGCGCGCTTACCTGCAGCGGAACCTGATGGCCACTACGACCGTTGTTCGAAAGGACAACGAAAGGAGATCGCCATCATGGACTGGAACCGCGTCGAAGGAAATTGGAAGCAATTCAAAGG
>NZ_AYWI01000026.1:0-16650 GCF_000502535.1 Mesorhizobium sp. LNJC391B00 | reverse complement strand
TCAAAAAGGACGACCAGGATCCTGTCGGTCTCCTTCCCACCCCAAACATAGCATGGGAACAACACACAGGATCCTCGGGTCTGCGCGACGCTTTGAGTCGCTTCGCCCTAGGATGAACGAAGTGATGAGGGGCGCTCGCCCCTTACTTCCCAGCCGTGCTCACCGGCTCCAGCGTCTTCGGCGTCGTCAGCCGGCCATGTCCCGACACGGCATTGCCGGCATCCGGCGCCAGCCGCATGAATGACACGGACGCTGCCGCCGACACCGCCGCCACGATGAAGAAGGCGATGTGAAAGTCGGAGAGCACCAGCGGTCCGCCATGGATCGAAGTCGAGACTTCCAGAATGCCGCCGGCAAGCGCCACGCCGAGCGCGATCGATAGCTGCTGGAACACCGCCGCGATCGGCGTCGCCTTGCTGGTGTCTTCGGCCGACACCTCGGCATAGGAGAGCGCGTTGACGCCGGTGAAGAACATCGAGCGGATGAAGCCGCCGACCAGCAACATGGCCAGCATCAGCGCGTAAGGCGTGTCCGGCGTGAACAGCCCGTAGATGGCGATCGATGCGGCGGCGATCAGCGAGCCCCAGATCAGCACCCGGCGGAAGCCGGCGAGCCGGAAGATCAGAGCTGTGACGAACTTCATGCCGATGGCGCCGATGGCCGAGACGAAGGTGATCATGCCCGACTGGAAAGGCGTCAGCCCGAAGCCGATCTGGAACATCAGCGGCAGCAGGAAAGGCACCGCGCCGATGCCGATGCGAAACAGCGAACCGCCGAGCACGGAGGAGCGGAACACCTGGTTGCGGAACAGTTCCAGCGCCAGCAATGGATTTTGCGCCCTGCGCGCATGCAGGAGATAGAGCACGCCGGACACCAGCCCAACCGCCACGGTGATGAGGCCGGTCGCCGGCGGCAGATAGGGAAGGCTGACCACCGACAGGCCGAAGACGACGCCGGAGGCCGCCAGTCCGCTCAGCACGAAGCCGACGAAATCGAGCGGTGGCGTCTCCATCGAGTCGGTCTGCGGCAGGAAGCGCGTTGCCAGCCAGATGCCGATCAGGCCGATCGGCACGTTGATGAGGAAGATCCAGTGCCAGGTGAAATAGGTGGTGATGAAGCCGCCGATCGGTGGGCCGACAAGCGGCCCGACCAGTGCCGGCACCGTCAGCCATGACATGGCGGCAACCAGCTCGCTTTTCGGCGTCGCGCGCACCAGCACCAGGCGGCCGACCGGCGTCATCATGGCGCCGCCTATGCCTTGCAGGAAGCGCGAGACGACGAAGGCCGGCAGCGAATTGGAGATGGCGCAGGCGACCGAGCCGACGATGAACACGCCAATCGCTGCGCGAAACACGTTCTTGGCGCCGAACCGGTCGGCCATCCAGCCGCTGATCGGAATGAAGATCGCCAGCGACACCAGATAGGCGGTCAGCGCCAGCTTGAGCGCGATCGGGCTGGTGTGGATGTCGACGGCAATCGCCGGCAGCGATGTCGCAATGACGGTCGAATCCATGTTTTCCATGAACAAGGCGACCGCCAGAATGAGCGGAATGATGCGGTTCAACGAACGCGTCCGAACTGGTCAAAATGTGCGTGCGGTCTGGGGGGCAAGCCGACACGAAAGGGCGGTTATCACGCCTTTACCCGTATGTCGCATTAATTTGCTGTCACTTTTGTGCGACCCGCGCCGTTGCGGCTCCGTGCTGCCAACCCGCAAAGCCGGCTAAATCCTGTCGTCGCCCAGGTTTGAAGTCATCGGCCATGATTAGAATCGTAGATCGAGGTCATTTGCCATAGGGGCACGGAAGCATCTACGTGGACGATTTCACAGATGCGACCGGCGAACGCGCGGCCCCAAAACTGGCTCGCACGGCGATCGAGCAGGTCTGTTCCATGACCGCATCCTGTATTGGAACTGGCTTGGTCTGTACGGCCCGAGCCTATCAACGAAGGTGAGGCATTGGCGGAGGCGATCATTGCAACGGTCGAGCGGTTGAGCCGATAGCGATCATGCGTTGTTTGCCGAATGAGCCTACCTTATTTGGTAACGGAACAGATCACTGTAAACATCCCATAGCCACACTTATTCCCGCCATGCACCGATACTTTCGCAACCGCTTGGACCTCGCCTGCGAGCGATTGACACTGCTTTGCCGCCCACGCTTCAACACTCACGTCACAATAAAGGTATGCGCTGTGAGGTCCTCCGCAGTTTCTCTCATATTCACCCGTGCAAACCTGATACGTGACTGTCGTGGTAGTCGAGGGCGGTTTGGGGGGATCTTCAGCTTTCGGCGGCTGTGTCCTTTCTGGATCTGGATCGCCGGGCGTAAGGCTGAGCCAAACGACAGAGTCTGCGTCCGGATTCGACCAGACTTGGACATCGTTTACCAAGTATGTATTGGTAGACAAATATAAGGACCCTGTATAGTCGCGCTTGGGGTCGATCGTGTTAGTCAAACTTGGCGGAGCTTTCTGGTCGTTGGCCGTCCCTGTTGAGGCGTAGCCGACTATCACTTGGGGCAAATTCTTGCGAGGACGGACTACGTCCCCGATGCGTATGGGATAGGTTCGATCTGGGGACCCACTGTAGCTTGCAATGTTGACAAACGGGCCGACGGCCCAAACCTTCTTGCTCTTGTCCAAGTAACCAACGTAAGCCCATCCGCCCGAGCGCGCGCCCTCACCTATGAGCGGTTTGGTTGGGGGAAGGCTCATTGTTGCGACTATCGTTCCTATGCCTATTAAGAGCGCAAGAAACATAAAACCAATGAAATACTGGCGTTGCTGCTGCGCCTTCAACGCAAGCTGCTCAAGCACAATCTTGGCGCGATCGTTCGGCGGAATTTTTGCAAGATCGATACGAATGTATTCGGCAGCATCACTGGCGGCCGCTAAGCGGTCCTTTGCAGGGACAGCTAGAAGTTTCTTTTCCCGACTTTTCAACTTCTGTTGATATGCATAGGTAAGGGCGGCGACGATAAAGGCGATCAGCGTTAGCCCTGAGCCGACGTATTTGATTGCATCAAACAATGCCATAACAATGCCCCCGTGGCGTGCTCAACATGCTTATACAAATTGAAAAAGAAATAAAGCATCAGCATGCCACCGTGACCTCATTGGGCCTCATTCATCCCTGGGCTTGCAGACTTCAAGCAAATAGGCAGTGGCCGCTTCAAACCTTTCAAATCCTAGTTGCGCCAACTCGGCTTTCTGCTTCGGCGAGGTCCCTGGCATAATGCTCCTGACTTCAGCGAGCAGGGTTGCAATTTCTCGGAGCAGGACGATCTGACCAAAAGTGGCCTTCCGTCCAGGAAATTGCTCGAGGGCGTTACGGACGGCTTCAACGGAAGAACTAAAGGACTCAATCACATCGCCTATAAAAGCTGCTCGATCAAATGGGCCTCGCACGAGTTTTGACTCGCCTTGGCCGGTTCTTATTACTATTTGCTGTCTACTCCCCTGCGACACTAGGGTTGTGATGCCATCAAGAACCACTTTCAAGTGTTTGTCGTTTTCCGCCCAAACCATCATCTCAGTTTGCGTTCCGATGAATTTGGCTTGATTGCGTGCTTCCTCCGCCTGCTCCTTGGCTACCTGCCGGTTCTGTTCGAATTCGCGCCGAGTAAGCTGCAGCTCTCGGCGTTGCAGGGAAAGCTCTTGCGACTGAACCATCGTGGCTACGAACAGCCAAAGGAACGCCAATGGCGCGAAGATTCCGGCCAGCGCATCGGCGAGGTCGTGAAGCTCCATCGGCGCGCTGAACTTGACGAAATCGCTGGCCCCCACCGTCCAAGCGACTAAAGCGACGTAAAGGCCGGTGAACAAGAATCCGAGCTTCACCCAGCCAGACGTTTTTGCCGATTCTGCCGCCTCAGTTTGTGTCATTTGATCCCCCCTGCCTTGCTTGATCAGCTACCAGTTCTCTGCAGCCCGTGCTAGCTGTTCCAACTAGCCGACTAGACTCGCTCCCTATTAAATCGGATATACTTGGGTCCACAAAAAGTTGAAACAGATGGCTGCTCCATGAATAAGAAGAAAGACAACAATCATTTTATTTCAGAATTCCAGCTTCGGCATTTTCGTTCTGCTCCACCTCCTCGGAAGCCGGGCAAATATTTCGTTTGGGCCTACGATCAAAAAGAAGAACCTGATTGCAGGAATATAAAGAAGGTAGCGTCATCCCATCAATTTTATGGCAAAGAGGACGATCGACTGGAGGACGCTTTTGCGGTTAGCGAAAGCAAGAACGGCGCGATGTATGCCGCAATCCTTTCCGGTTCTAATCTGCCGGTCAAATTTGAACATGAAATGGGAAATTTGTTTTGGCTGCTGGCTTTTCGTACTCGCGCAATGAGGGATCGAATGCGCAGTGGCATCCACAAGACGGCCAGTTTGATGGCCGATACGGCTCTGGGTGTTGACGCTGCCGGTTATCTAACCAGAAATATCGATCTGAAAGTTGGCGAAGCAATAGCGGAAGCGCTACCGCAACAGACTCCAGAGCAAAATGAAATCCTAAAAAAATATATTCTGGAAAATATAGATCGGAACCAGTTGGGCGGTGTTATGCAAATGATGTTCCAGGCGTTTGCGGCTCATGTTAACACAGACACGTTCGATAATAGCCACAACACGAGCTTGCAAAGATTCCTTGACTCAGGTGGGGTGTGTCCCGAACCCAGAAGGCCGGAATCTTGGGCTATCGTTCAAAATCCTGATAAGAATTTTGTGTTAGGTGACGCCGGCGTTTTCTGCGTAGATCGAGAAAAAAAGATCTCCACTTTTGTCGGCGCCTCAAACGACTGGCGAGAGGCTTATCTTCCAATAAGTCCATCGTTGGCGGTTGTTGGAATGCGAGGGATAGCTGTCCCTACGATGACCCCGGAAGAGATCGTAACGGCTTCGATATCGACTTCCGGACGACAGTTCTATGCAGACGTTTTCTCGGCTGCTCTCGCTGATCGTGCCTTGAAGGAAATCAATAGCGCAGGTGAATTGATTGGCGACGCAGATGTGGCTGAAATAACAACTAGTGTGTGGCAGGAAAAATAAATCGCCAGGTGTGATGTTCGCCGTGACGAGATCGCTCAGATTCGTTGTGAAGCGATTTTTCCTCGGTGCCTTAAGTCAGTTTCCCGTCACACCTTTGACTTCCGCCAGCCGGCCCACCACGCTTCCCATTGAGAGCAGAACCAGCGCTCGCCCTTTGCCGAGTTGACGACCGTCTCGTTGTAATATCGCTGCCCTGGCATGTGGTAGATGCGTTCGCCAGTCACGGCGCTGATATTGCCGTTGATGTTGCAACCGGCCGGGGCAAGCGCCCTGGAATCCCCCTGCCGATGCACGGTCGGAAGGGGATGCTGTTCGCTCTGCGGCATGAAATAGCTGGCAGCGGCAACACCGCACAACAGGACCGGGATTAGCGCCCGCTGTTCCAGCAACGAGCGTCTATGCCTTCGTAGGCCGAGAAGCCGTGTGACGGTGGAGCCCCATAACCCTTTCCCCACGGGCAGAATGCGACTAACGGGGATCGAAGTCCACTGCTTCGCGCCTACCATACGGGTGGGGTTCATTCATCACAGCGGGGCGCAGACTTAAGCTGCGCGCGCACCGTCCTGCCCAAGCCTGAAGCCCCATTGATACGGAGTAGTGCCGAGTGGAGCTTCGTAGGGCCTTGGGACTGTGGGAACGACGTCGGGCTTCAACGACTGGAATCCATCGACATAGCCGTCTTCGAATGTCTTCTTGGGATAAGCTGGAACGTCCTTCATAATCGTCATTTTGGCGTGTACCTCGCTAAGCGGCGCCTGCCTAAGGGGACATAGGCGCGCCATCGAAACCCTGCAACCATGTGTTTGGCGAATTTTGCGGTCCGGAACGGCGACCCGGTCAAGCAGCCCGCCGGAGCCTGTGAAGAGATCGATCATTCGCCCGGGTCCAGCGGTTTGTGCCACCACCATTTGATGAAGCGGGCAAAAGCGATCACGCCGGCAACGACGCCGAACGCGCTTGCGGTCAGGGTGAGCACCTGGCCTAGGTCGAGGGTGATTATCATGGGAGCGCTCCTTTCAAGACAGATCTCGCCATTGAGAAAAGTTCTAAAAGGAACTGCTAAGATAGACGCTGAGCCCTTACGACATGTCAACAGGGAAACTGCCGTGATACCCGGCTACAATAATCAAACCCCGTCATGCACAGGCACGAACTGCTCCGAAACCACTCCGGCCGAACGAGCTGAACGAACTCGCATGAACAGACGCCAATTGCTTCGATCACGTTTCCGTTACTGCGGCAGAGCGCGAGACACGTTTATCGCAAACATATACTCAGGCGCATTTGCTAGGCTTTGCGCGCCGGTAGGGCACAGTTCATAATGCCGGGCCATAAGTTACGGCGACCGGCGAGGGGCGGCGGGCACATAAGGCGGCAGGGGGGCGGCGATACCCTTCGAGACCGTCGGCGAGGCCAGGGGTTCGCCCTGCGCGATAGGCGAGGTCGTAGGAGGATGGATGGCATTCGGGTCACGCTGGCCAGCTTTAATGCGCTGACTTAACACGGCGTTCCGGGGCAACCCCAACACTTTGCGGTGACATGCAATCACCGGCTTTTCATCGGCGCCGCGACGTGTTACCAGCCAGCGCCAATCCTGAAAGGGAAGAAACGAGTCGGCGCTGTCCATTTCGGTCCAGCGCTTTTTTGTATTCCCCCAGCGCTTTTCGTATCCGAGGACTGGCCATGGCAAAAATCATCGAAACGTCCACCGGCGCGCTGGCGCTGACCTTTGACGACGTGCTGTTGCAGCCCGGTCATTCCGAGGTCATGCCCGGTGAGACCGACATCCGCACCCGCATCGCCACCGACATCGACCTCAACGTGCCGATCCTGTCGGCCGCCATGGACACCGTCACCGAGGCGCGGCTCGCCATCGCCATGGCGCAGGCCGGCGGCATCGGCGTCATCCACCGCAATTTCTCGCCGGCCGAACAGGCCGAGCAGGTGCGTCAGGTCAAGAAGTTCGAATCGGGCATGGTCATCAATCCGGTCACCATCGGCCCCGACGCCACGCTCGCGGACGCGCTGGCGCTGATGCGCACCTATTCCATCTCGGGCATTCCGGTGGTCGAGAATGGCGGCAGCGGCGGCCAGAAGATCGGCCGCCTGGTCGGCATCCTGACCAACCGCGACGTGCGCTTCGCCTCCGATCCGGGGCAGAAAGTCTACGAATTGATGACCCGTGAGAACCTGATCACGGTCAAGGAGAATGTCGACCAGGACGAGGCCAAGCGGCTGCTGCACCAGCACCGCATCGAAAAGCTCGTCGTCGTGGACAAGTCCGGCAATTGCGTCGGCCTGATCACCGTCAAGGACATCGAGAAGTCGCAGCTCAACCCGCACGCCACCAAGGATGCGCAGGGGCGCCTGCGGGCGGCGGCCGCCACCAGCGTCGGCGATGACGGCTTCGAGCGCGCCGAGCGGTTGATCGATGCCGGTGTCGACCTCCTGGTCATCGACACCGCGCATGGCCATTCGCAGCGCGTGCTCGATGCGGTGACGCGGGCCAAGAAGCTTTCCAATTCCGTCCGCATCCTGGCCGGCAACGTCGCCACCGCCGAAGGCACGCAGGCGCTGATCGACGCCGGCGCCGATGCCGTCAAGGTCGGCATCGGCCCGGGCTCGATCTGCACCACGCGCATCGTCGCCGGCGTCGGCGTGCCGCAGCTTTCGGCGATCATGTCGGCGGTCGAGACGGCGCATAGATCAGGCGTGTCGGTCGTCGCCGACGGCGGCATCAAATATTCGGGTGACCTGGCCAAGGCGCTTGCCGCCGGCGCCAGTGCGGCCATGATCGGTTCGCTGCTGGCCGGCACCGACGAAAGCCCGGGCGAGGTCTATCTGCATCAGGGCCGCTCCTTCAAGGCCTATCGCGGCATGGGCTCTGTCGGCGCCATGGCGCGCGGCTCGGCCGATCGCTACTTCCAGGCCGAGGTTCGCGACACGCTGAAACTGGTCCCGGAAGGCATTGAAGGGCAGGTGCCCTACAAGGGACCTGTGTCTGGCGTGCTGCACCAGCTTGCGGGCGGGCTAAAAGCCGCTATGGGTTATGTCGGTGGCCGCGACCTTGCCGATTTTCGCGAACGCGCCACCTTTGTGCGCATATCCAACGCCGGACTTCGTGAAAGCCACGCCCATGACGTCACGATTACCCGCGAAAGCCCGAACTATCCTGGCGGAGCCTGACCGGCAGCCAGAGCGGTACATGCTCTGGCGCCACCAGGCGACGATCGTGCTGCGGCTGGCGCGCCATGCCGGCGCGCTGTGCTTTGCCGCCGCGGCGGTTTTCATCATCATGACGCTGCTGGAATTCTTCTATTTCCGCCGGCTGAGCGGTGGCCTGCCGTCGCTCGACGTGCGCCTTGGCGGGTTCACGCCCGACGAGGGCATGGCCTGGCTGACGGCACTCGGCCGACGCGGCAGCGAGATCATCCTGGTCTGGCACTATTTGACTTTCGACCTTCTCTTCCCGGCGCTGCTGTCGCTGACCATGGTCAGCCTGATCCTGGCAACCGGGCGGCGGCTGAAGAATTTTCGTGCCATGCCGGTGCAGCTTCAGGCGCTGTTCGCGCTGGTAATCGTGCTGCCCTACACATGCGCCGACTACGCCCAGAACATTGCGGTGGCGCGGCTCTTGTCCGATGCGCTGTCGGCCAACCCGGATTCTCTGTCTTTCGCCTCGTCGCTGATCGTCACCAAATTCGCGCTGCTGGCGATCCCCGTCATCGTCATCGCGTTTTTGATCCTTGCCGCCCAGCGGCGTCCACAGGCATGAACGACAGAGCAGGGGCAACGCCATGAGCCAGACCGCGATTTTCTGGCCGATGCTGGCGCAGGTGTTGCTCGTCTATATCGTCTATGTCGTGATGGGCCGGCGCCGCTACGGCGCGGTCAAATCGGGCGAGGCCAAGGTCGGTCAATACAAGGTGCGCACGACCGAGCCCGGGTCGAGCGTCACGGTTGCCAACAATCTCATCAACCAGTTCGAACTGCCGGTGCTGTTCTATGTGCTGTGCCTGGCGCTGCACGCGACCAATGGCGTCAATTATCTGACCCTGGCCTTGATGTGGATTTTCGTGATTTCCCGCTATGGCCACGCCTGGGTCCACCTCACCAGCAACAATCTGCGGTTTCGCAGCCGCGCCTTCTACGTCGGCGCGATCATTCTCTTGCTGGCATGGATCTGGTTCGCGCTACACCTGCTCGGAGCGGTGTAGGGCAGTTGTTTACCCTCCCCCTTGTGGGGAGGGTCCCTCCGCGCAGCGGAGCGGGGTGGGGGTCTACAAATCGAACACCGCGATCTTGCGCTTGTCGAACTTGATGCCGATTTCGCCGCGCACCAGCTTCAGTGCGGCTTCGCCGAACACGGCGCGTCGCCAGCCCTGCAGGGCCGGCACGTCGGCATCCTCGCCCTCGGCGGCGATGCGGTCGATGTCATCGCTGGACGCAAGCACTTTCGAGGCGACGCCTTCCTTCTCGGCGACGATCCTCAACAGCACTTTCAACAGCTCGGAGGCGGCATTGGAGCCTTCGGGCGGCTGAAAGCTCTTGGGCAGCTTCGGCATCTCTTCGCGGGGCAAAGCGAGCGCCGTGTTGACCGCGCCGAGCAATGCGGTAGCCGTCGACGAACGCTCCCAGCCTTTCGGCGTCGTGCGCAGCTTGCCAAGGGCTGCCGCATCGCGCGGCGCCTGCTGGGCGACCTCGTATATGGCGTCATCCTTGAGCACCCGGCCGCGCGGCACGTCACGCTCGCGCGCCTCGCGTTCGCGCCATGCCGCCACCGTCTGCACGATCGCCAGCTCCTGCGGCTTGCGCAGCCGCATCTTCAGCCGCTTCCAGGCATCCTCGGGGTGCGGATCGTAGGTCTCGCGCGAAGTCAGCACCTCCATTTCCTCGTTCAGCCAATGGGCGCGGTTTTCCCGCTCCAGTTCGGCGCTGAGGTGCTTGTAGACGTCGATCAGATGGGTGACGTCGGCCAGCGCATAATCGAGCTGCTTGTCCGACAGCGGCCGGTGGCGCCAGTCGGTGAAACGCGAGGATTTGTCGAGCCGTGCGCCGGTGATGCGCTGCACCAGCTGATCGTAGGAGACGCTGTCGCCGAAGCCGCAGACCATGGCCGCGACCTGGGTGTCGAACACCGGATGCGGCACCAGATCGCCGAGATGGACGATGATTTCAATGTCCTGGCGCGCGGCATGGAAAACCTTGACCACCGCCTCATTGGCCATCAGCCGGAAGAACGGGGCGAGGTTGATGTCGGGCGCCAGCGGGTCGATCAGCGCGGTGACGCCGGGCGCCGCCATCTGGATCAGGCACAGAATCGGCCAGAATGTCGTTTCGCGGATGAATTCGGTGTCGACGGTGACGAAATCCGACTTTTCAAAAGCGGCGAGAACGGACTCGAGCTCATTTTGGGTGGTGATGACGTGCATCAAATCGCTTTTTAGTAACGGGTAAGGTTCTCTTTCAATTTCAGCCATGGGCGCTTTCGTCAAGCCGCCCTTCGGTCAAGTATCGGCCGATCCGTCGGAATCGCCATTTCTGCGCGCCAGCCGCGCGAAGACGGTTGATGTGCGCAGCAGCGCCGTGAAGCGGCTGCGCTTGCCCGCCGGCACGCTGCCGCGCACCTGCATGCGGTAGAGAATGACGGCGATGAGGGTGGCGTAGACGACTGCGCTGAAGACAAACAGGGCGCCCGGTCCGAAATGTTGCATCACTGCGGACGCCGCGAAGGGGCCACCAATGGCGCCGAAGGAATAGAACAGCATCAAGGCGGCGTTGATCAGCACGAACTCGCCCTTGTCGGCGCGGTCGTTGGAATGCGCCGCCGATAGCGAATAGAGCGGCATGGCGAAGCTGCCGAAGATGAAGACGATGATCAAATTGAGGGTCGGATCGGCGCCGGCGACGAAGACCAGCGCCAGCGCCGCGAACATGGCGCCGCATGTCGTGGCCAAAAGCACCGCGCGCCGATCCCAGCGGTCGGAGAGGTAGCCCAGCGGATACTGGATGAGGGCGCCGCCGAAGATGCCGACGCTGACGAAGGTGACGACATCGGCCACCGACATGCCGATCTGCTCGGCATAGACCGGCGACAGCGTGCGGAACGCGCTGTTGGTGACGCCGACGCAGATGCAGCCGAAGCAGCCGAGCGGCGAAATCCGCCAGACGCGGGCGAGATCGAGCTTGACGTCTTCCGGCGGCGTCGGGTTGGAGCGGTCGCCGAGCGACACCGGAACCAGCGACAGCGTGATCATCATCGACATGATGGCGAAGATGGCAAAGCCGCCGGGGCCGAAGATCGGGATCAGGAACTGCGCGCCGGTCACCGAGCCGATATCGACCATGCGGTAGATGGCCAGCACGCGCGCACGATCCTTGTTTTCGACGCCGGAGTTCAGCCAGGCTTCCATGACGGTGAACAGGCCGGCAAAGCAGAAACCGCCGGTAAAGCGCACCGCGCACCACATCACCGGATCGATCACCAGCACCAGGAGCAGCGTACTGGCCGCGGCGATGGCGGCGAGCGCTGAAAACGTCCGGACATGGCCGACTGCCTTGAGGATGCGGGTGACTGCGAGGCAACCAAGCAGGAAGCCGGCGAAATAGAACGTGCCCATCAGGCCGATGTCGGAGGCCGAAAACCCTTCCTGCGCGCCGCGCAACGCGATCAGCGTGCCCTGCAGCCCGTTGCCGCCAAGCAGGATGCCGGCGGCGATGAGGAGCGGGATCAGCGGGCGGATGGAGGACATACGGAACCGTTGCTTAGGTGGCTCCACAGTTCTGAACCATCGGTGTGGCCAATGCCAGTGGCTTGTCCCGCCGCCAACAGGTGTGTGGCTTCAAGTGCGGCCGTTCAAGCTCCGTCGGCCCTCGCCAAAGCTTCGCTCGCCGGCGCAGGCTTGCCCCGGGACGCCCTTCGGCCAAGCGAGCCGGCAGTCAGCAGGCTGAGGATGATGAAGGGGATGCCGATACCGAAGGCCGAGCGAATGCCCCAATGGTCGGAGACGAAGCCGAGCAATGGCGGGCCGAGCAGGAAGGCGACGAAGGAGATCTGCGACAGCGCCGCGACATTGATTGCCGCGGAGCGGTCCGTGCGTTGGGCCGCCGCCGAGATCGCCAGCGGAAAGATCGCGCTGCTGCCGATGCCAAGTAGCGCAAAGCCCAGCATCGATACGAGCGGGGCAGGCGAGAAGAAGACGAGCAGCACGCCGACCGCCATCGTCGCCAGCAGCACCCGCGCCACGACGCTCGGCGAGTGGCGGTCGACAAAGGAGTCGGCAAAGAAGCGCGTGCTCGCTTGCGAGAATGCAAACAGCGCCACGGTGAAGCCGGCGACGAAAGGGCCCGCATCGAATACGGTGCGCATGTAGATTGCCGACCAGTCGACGCTGGCGCCTTCCATCAGCATCGCCGACAGTGTCACCGCGACGAGGACGAGGATCGGCAGCGTCGGCCGCGCCAGCGTTGGCGCCGTCTCATCATTGCCGGCGAAGCGGCTCGGCGCCGGTTCGTAACCGCCGAGAAACAGCGCGATTCCTGTCGCCACCATCGGTACGACAATCGCCAGGTGCAGTTGCGGCGAAATGCCGAGATGCGCAAGCGCGGCGCCGAACAGGCCGGCGCCGAAAAAGCCGATGCTCCAGAACGAATGCGCCCGGTTCATGATCCGGCGCTTGAGCAGGAATTCGGTTCTGTCGGCCTCGACATTGAGAATGATCTCGACGCTGCCGATCATCAGGCCGACCGGAAACAGCATCAGGAACAGCGCAAGCGGCCCAGGCGCATGCACGGCAATGGCAAAGACAACCGACAAGAGCGGCACCAGCCCGAGCAGCGCGCGGCGGAAGCCGACGCGCTCCAGGATCGGCGCCGTCAGCGTCAGCGCGGTCAAGGTGCCGATTGGCGTCCCGATCAGGCTTAGCCCGAGCGTGCCGTCCCCGATGCCCATGGCGTGCTTGATGTCGGGCAGCCGCGGGAAGATTTGGCCCATGGCGAACGAATAGATCGCAAAGCCGGCGTAGACCCGGTGTTGCGGAGCGAGGCGGAGGCCAAAGGTCATGACGATGACTTTCGGGGAAGAGAGTCGACGGTTGTCACTGATTGATATGCTTACATCTTGCACAAACATGCAAATCGTGCAAGAACGTGCATGAATAAACAGGATCATGCAATGCTGACCGATCAGCGGCATCAAATCATTCGCGATCGCCTCGCCGTCGAGGGAAGGGTGCTGGCCGGCGAGCTGGCAAGCCGCTTCGGCGTTTCGGAGGACACGGTTCGCCGCGACCTCAGGGAACTCGCCAAGGCCGGGCAATGCCGCCGCGTCTATGGCGGTGCGGTCGCGCCCGCACCCTTCGCATCGACACCAGTCGGCCTGCGCGCCGGCCATGCGGTCGAAGAAAAGACGCGGCTGGCCCGCGCGACCGTGGCATTGCTTTCGGGCGGACAGACCCTGTTCATCGACAGCGGCTCGACCAATGCCGCGATCGCCGGGGCCATTTCGCGCGACCTCGAACTGACCGTCGCCACCAATTCCCTCGAAATCGCCTCTGTCCTGTCAGACCACGCTTTGGTCGAACTGATTGTGCTGGGCGGCCGGTTCGACCGCCACCTCGGCGCCTGCGTCGGCGCCGACACGCTTGCCGCCGTCGCGCAACTTGGCGCGGATCTGTTTGTTCTCGGCTCCTGCGGCCTCGATGCGTCGCGCGGCGTCACGGCCTTCGATTCGGCTGAGGCCGAGGTAAAGCGGGCCATGGCCAAGAACAGCGCAGGCATCGTCATCGCTGTAACCAACGACAAGCTGGCCACAGCCGCACCCTACCGGGTCGCCAGGCCAGAGGCGATCCGCCATCTCGTGGTCGAAAAGACCGCGCCGGCCGCGATCCTCGCCGACTTCGAGCGTCAGGGCGCCGAAATCCACTTCGCTTGAACAATGGGCCTGCGCCGGATCACCCGGCTTGCCTTGACAAATCGGGCCTCCCATGCGCTTTTCGCGCAAATTTTGGACCGGGCTTTGATGCTCGACCCACAACCCAGCACCCCGGAATTTTGACATGACAATGCATCGTTACCGCAGCCACACCTGTGCCCAGTTGAGAAAGAGCGATGTCGGCTCTTCGGTTCGCCTGTCGGGCTGGGTGCATCGCGTGCGCGACCATGGCGGCCTGCTGTTCATCGATCTGCGCGACCATTACGGCCTGACCCAGATCGTCGCCGATCCGGATTCGCCCGCCTTCAAGGTGGCCGAGACGCTGCGTGGCGAATGGGTGATCCGCGTCGACGGCGAGGTCAAGGCGCGCCTGCCGGACACCACCAACGCCAACCTGCCGACCGGCGAGATCGAGATCTTTGCCCGCGAGATCGAGGTGCTGTCGGCAGCCAAGGAATTGCCGCTGCCGGTGTTCGGCGAGCCCGACTATCCCGAAGACATCCGCCTGAAGTACCGTTTTCTCGACCTGCGCCGCGAGACGCTGCACAGGAACATCGTGGCGCGCACGAAAATCATCGCCGAGATGCGCAAGCGTATGACCGATGTCGGCTTCACCGAATTCTCGACGCCGATCCTGACGGCCTCGTCGCCGGAAGGCGCGCGCGACTTCCTGGTGCCGTCGCGCATCCATCCCGGCACCTTTTACGCGCTGCCGCAGGCGCCGCAGCAGTACAAGCAACTGATCATGGTTTCGGGCTTCGACCGCTATTTCCAGATCGCGCCCTGCTTCCGCGACGAGGACCCGCGCGCCGACCGTCTGCCCGGCGAATTCTACCAGCTCGACCTCGAAATGAGCTTCGTCGAGCAGGACGACGTGCTGTCGACCATGGAACCGGTGATGCGCGGCGTCTTCGAGACCTTCGCCAACGGCAAGCCGGTGACGCAGACATTCCAGCGCATTCCTTACGATGTCGCCATGCGCAAATATGGCTCCGACAAGCCGGACCTGCGCAACCCGATCGAGATGCAGGCCGTCTCCGACCATTTTCGCGATTCCGGCTTCAAGGTCTTCGCCAACATCCTGGCCAACGATCCGAAGGCCGAAGTGTGGGGCATTCCGGCCAAGACCGGCGGCAGCCGCGCCTTCTGCGACCGCATGAACTCGTGGGCGCAGGGCGAGGGCCAGCCGGGACTGGGTTACATCTTCTGGCGCAAGGAAGGCGACAAGCTTGAAGGCGCCGGTCCGCTGGCCAAGAACATCGGCGAGGAGCGCACCGAGGCGATCCGCCAGCAGCTCGGCCTTGCCGATGGCGACGCCGCCTTCTTCGTCGCCGGCGATCCGAAGAAGTTCGTCGCCTTCGCCGGTGCCGCGCGTACGCGTGCCGGCGAAGAACTGAACCTTGTCGACCGCGAGCGCTTCGAATTGTGCTGGATCGTCGACTTCCCGTTCTTCGAATGGAGCGAGGAGGAGAAGAAGATCGACTTCGCCCACAACCCGTTCTCGATGCCGCAAGGCGGTATCGACGCGCTCAACGGCGACGACCTGCTCGGCATCAAGGCCTTCCAGTACGACATGGTCTGCAACGGCTTCGAGATCGCCTCTGGCGGTATCCGCAACCATTTACCGGAAACCATGGTCAAGGCGTTCGAGACGGTTGGCCTCGACCGCGCCACGGTGGAAGAACGCTTTGGTGGCCTCTACCGCGCCTTCCAGTATGGCGCCCCGCCGCATGGCGGCATGGCGGCCGGCGTCGACCGTGTCGTCATGC
Organism: Mesorhizobium sp. LNJC391B00; assembly: GCF_000502535.1. Taxonomy (NCBI): domain Bacteria; kingdom Pseudomonadati; phylum Pseudomonadota; class Alphaproteobacteria; order Hyphomicrobiales; family Phyllobacteriaceae; genus Mesorhizobium; species Mesorhizobium sp. LNJC391B00. The sequence continues at coordinate 894 of NZ_AYWI01000026.1, read as the reverse complement.
TGCTGGTCGGCGCCAAGAACCTGCGAGAGATCACCATGTTCCCGATGAACCAGCAGGCCTACGATTTGTTGATGAACGCGCCTTCGGAAGCCTCGCCGCAGCAGTTGCGTGATCTGTCGCTGCGTGTCGCGGCAGTGAAGAAGGACTGACGGCAGCGTTGAAGCTGCCCTTTCTCCCCGTCTCTATACGGGGAGAAATGTCCGGCAGGACAATGAGGGGCAGCACGCATGCAGGCGATTGGCGAACGGCCTTAGCAGTTGGCGCCTTCTGACAATCGGTTCAGCATCGAACTACAATTTGCAGGCGTTGGCGCCGCCCCTCATCCGCCTGCCGGTGTCCAGCCGATAGATGGGTAACACTTTGAACCGGATACATAGGTGACACTTCTCTCCCCCTATGCGTCCGCCGCAGCGCCAAGCGGATTGGTTGGCGCGGCGCTGCGGCGGGCAAGCTTCATGTGCCGTGTGTCGATGATGCCGAGCGGGTGGGCATGGAATGAGAGTGTCCATTGTCCGTCTTCGGTCTCCAACGCAGCGACCGGTTCGCCCGCCAGCGCTTGCGAGACATATATGAAGCCGCCATTCCATCGGATCTCGCCATTGTGGCGCACGCGGCGGACCGAGGCCTCGGCCGGATAGACGGGCTCGGGTGGTGTCCTGGGCATGGCGCGCTGTGAGGACCGGTAGTGCTGGGCGGGCGTATCCATGCCCAGCGCCTCATGGGGACGTTCCTCATTGTAGCTGTGGCGGAAGGTCTCGAAGGCCTGGCCCTGTGCCGTTCGGTCGGCTTCCGGTGCCTCGGCCATCGGCAGCATGGTCAGGTGAAAGCGCTCGTGACGTCCGTTCTGCTGTGGCCTGCCGGGTGCGATCCGCTCCAAGGTGATGCCGAGCTTGA
>NZ_AYWI01000025.1:0-98041 GCF_000502535.1 Mesorhizobium sp. LNJC391B00 | reverse complement strand
CAAGAAGCTCGCTCTGCGCCAAGCCGCATGACCAGCATCATGGCCGCCCCATTTTGCAGAACTTGACGCACACAACCGCGAAGGGCCGGTGCATGTGTCCTCTGGCGAGACGTGAAACGGACTGCATCCGCAGTAATGGCCAGTCTGTCGCCAGACTAGCTGCGAGGTCACCGCTCATGCTACTTTGGGGCCTTCTCGTTGATGTGGGAAGAGGCAGGCCTTGCTTGGCGACGTATTCATCAACTACCGACGGCAGACCGATTCCGGCGTGGCGGGCCGCGTCTACGATAATCTGAACCGCGCGCTTCCTGATGCATCCATCTTCATGGACGTCGACAAGCTCAACCCCGGCGATGACTTTGAGGTGGCGCTTGCCCGCAGTTTGGCCAGCTGCAAAATCATGCTGGCGATCGTGGGGCCGCAGTGGGCCGCGCTTACCGATGAGCAGGGCCAGGTTCGGCTGGAGTCCCCCGACGACTTCGTGCGCAAGGAGATCCGTACGGCACTCCAGGCTGGGGTGCGCGTCATCCCCGTGCTCGTCAACGGCGCCAGCATGCCAAAGAAAAGCGCCTTGCCACCCGATCTGCAGGACTTGGCCAAGCGTCAAGCCATGGAGGTCCGCCACGAGCGCTTCAACGACGATATGGCGGCGATTGCGTCGGCGATAGCGAGCCAGCGGCGCGGCGGCCGAGGCTCTGGCTGCTGTACGGGCTGGTCGCGACGATCGCGCTCGGCATCGGCGGGACAACGGTGGCGTTGTGGCCGAGGCCCTCCCCTTTGCCGTCGCCTATCGAGCCCGCAGCGATCGAGGCCAAAGGGTGCAAGGAAGGATTCGTCTGGCGATCGGCGATCTTCGGCGACAGCGTGTGCGTGAGTCCTGCCGACTACGGCGAGGTGCAGGCGCAGAATGCCAATGCCCGCAACAATCGTTCGCCGACCGGCGGACCTTACGGCGACAGCACCTGCCGCGACGGCTACGTCTGGCGTGAAGCGTTCGAGAGCGACTTGGTCTGCGTCACCCCTTTCGAACGCGACAAGGCCAGGAAGCAGAATGCCGACAACGCATACAACCGGATATGAGACCGTAACTCCGGGCAAGCACCGATTTATCAAGAAATTGAGTGGTGGGCGATGACGGGCTCGAACCGCCGACATCTTCGGTGTAAACAGCCGGCTCCCCCCTGAACCCCTTGGAAATCCGGGAAAAGAGCACTTCGCAATATGACGTTTTAGGCATGTTGTTCTGCCTGTGTTCGACTTTTCAGGTTCATTGAACCGAAGAGCACTTCGTAAATCTCACGCCTACCGCTCAAATGTCAGACAATTTGCAACTTCCGGACATCGGTGGCGGCTAAGCAACACGGTTAAAAGCCCTGAAATTCATTTGAGGCGCTTTAAGTGTGAAATGCTGTTTGCACGGACAGGACCCCACTCCGTCCGCAGAAGACACTCCTCCAGTGATGGCAGTCTCGTCAGTTGAGGGCACGTTGGCGGTCCTAGGGATAATCCCAGGAATAGGCGCGGCTGGGAGCCCGCGTCCGATCAACCGGGCGATTCCGCTCCGATGCAAGGAGCTCTGGCATCTGGAGCCCCGCTTCGGAATTCCACGAGCATTGAACTGATTGGGTTTTTTGTGTAACGCGACCCCATTTCTGCCCCCAAACCATACCCTGGTGTAACGTGATTTCGCTTTTTGTTCTCCTGGGCGACAAGCCAGCGGTGATCGAGCATCGCCTTAAGAACCTTCTGTCAGGTAAGGGATCGTCACCGAGGGTTACACGAGCGCAAAAGGGACCGCGCCCACTGGATTCAGGGCGTGAGTTTGCAAACGCCTGACCCGGCAGAGGAGTAACCCTGGACTGCAGAATCATCGGAGAATACGCGCGGAGCGCGTTAGTTTTTCTTGAATGCCGTCTAGGGCAGCGTTTGAGTTGCTGGCTGGTTGCAATCCCCCTCCTAAAGCGATGTAATAGATATTGGGGAAGGTCTGACTCCAGAGTCGGGCCTTATTTGGGGGAGGAATGAAATTCAGCGTCGGATGGAGTGTGCATCTGCCTTTGCGGCGGTTCAGGTTGATCTCGCGCTCCTAGCCAAGTTGTCGCGATGACCGGCGATCTTGATCATTGGCAGAAGAGATTGGAGAGGCATTTTGCCACGCTCGAGGGCGCTCGACGTGAACAAAACCTACCGGTGTTCGCTTTTGAACACGGGCTCGAACACAGTGAATTGACACACATTTCAACTCTACTGAATGAGCGCCTGCGTGATGGCGGACGACTGAGCGATCACTGGCTCGTCTGGGTGGTATACGCCGCCGAGCAGGGTTATGATTATGATGGCGATGAATATTGGACGACGTTCGAGAGCCGATCGCCATATTGGACGCTGCGTGCCGACCGCCGATCGCTTCGCGGATGGTTCTTGAAATTCCACAAGATCTATAACGGACTGAAGCCCACCGGTCCTTGGGCAGAGTGGTTTTCGATTATTGCATGGCCGATTACCCATGCCCTACTGCCTAAAGATCTCCAGTATCAATTGGCGCGAGCACTCTATGCTCTCCGCTATCAGATCGCGGCGCGCGTTAACGAATCGCCTGCCGAAATCGGTCGATACATTGCCAGGGCGTCATACGATACTAGCTCGCGCTTCCGAAACTTCCTGGAGCAGGAAGAGATAGCGGGCCGAATCGTCTTGGCTCTTTTAGGTGGGCGCTCGGACGAAGTCCAACAGTCCATCCACCCGCCCACGCTGGCACGTATCGTCGGCGATCTCCAACGGACTCGCAACGCGCGCGAGTGGCTCCACGACACCCGGCGAGTTGTCGATAGCGTCAAATTGAAGGGTGCGGCTCGGTCAGACACACACTCACCGAGCGCACAAAAGGTTGGGCTTCAGCCGGCGAAAAGTCAGAGCCTCCCGATCCGCCCAAGCCTGGTGCTTCGGAGAACTGCCACCGAAGAGTGGACCGCAGTTCTGGAGTTGCCGAGCCTGCGTGACGTTGCGGAACTCACCCCTGACCTGAGCCAGTTTCTACGGCGGACCCGTTGTTCGATAGCCGGGTCCGTTGGCCTGCTCCCTGCGGGCTGGCTGCTGGCCGGTCAGCAACGGCGAGTGCTGTCGTCATGGCCCAGAACCGATCGGCCCATTGTACAATTTGATCACGCGAACGCAGCGCTCGACCATCTGCTCCAGAGTGACGGACGGATCACATCGGGGCCACTTTGGGTGTTTCGCATCGGGTCCGACGGCCTCGCGCACGAGATCGTCGGCCGTTTGGTACGGCCAGGCAATAGCTACATCCTTGTCTCTCGCACTCTGCCCCCAGCCCTGTCGCTGAGCCAACCAACGTCGATCAAATGTGAGGGAGTTGTAGCGCAACGCCTGACCTTACCGGATCATCTCACTACCAAGCAAATTGCCGAACTGAAGTCAGTCTGGCTGTCGGTCGCTCAGACCGTGAGAATCTGGCCCGCAGGTCTTGGAGCCAGGAACTGGGACGGTGAAGGGTTCACGGAATGGCTGGAGGGCGAGAGGCCGTGCTTCGGCCTTAATCACGACCACCCCGTCAGCGGGTTCGAGGTGCAGATAAACGGCGGACCGAGCGCGAATGTGCCGGCGGCGGCACCCGGGGAAGCAGTTTTCATCAAGCTACCACCTCTGCCGATCGGAAAACATTCTCTGCTGGTGCGATCGAAACAGGACCCCGGCGCCACCGGAATTATAGATCAGCCTCTGATTGAAGGCCGCGTAACTCTGGTGGTGCGGACACCGCGACCGTGGGTCAGCGGTACGACTGGCCACGCAGGGCTCGTCGCTACCCTCGAGCCTCCGGAACCAAGTCTTGACCAATTTTGGGAGGGCGACACAAAGCTTCAAGTGGTTGGTCCCGCCGGCCACCGGATCAACATCGGCGTCGAGCTAATGGATGGAGCCGGCAACAAGCTCGCTACGGAACAAGTTGCGGATTTGTCGCTTCCAATGAGTGACGACAGTTGGCGTCGCGCTTCCGATGCATTCTCACTCAAAGAATCGGATCCCTGGGGGTATCTCGCGGCCAGTTCAGGCAACCTGGTGATCGAGAGCGACGAATTGGGGAGCTATCGAATTCCACTACACCGCGAGATTGCACCACTCCGATGGGCTTGCCACAAGAACAACAGAGGGACCATCCTGCGGTTAATCGACGACTACGAGGGCGACCACCCGTTGTCTGTAAGATTTCACTCCTTCTCGCGCCCGGCGGTTGAAGTTCCAATAGAGCCTGCGCGGATCAAAACGGACTTCATACCTACAACACCTGGAGGGCTCTTCGTTGCCAGCTATCCCAACCAGCGGCAGTCATTGGTCGTCAGCATGCCCAAGGTGGATGGCGGTTTCGCTGGCCTCTTGATTGAGCCAAGCATCGACAATTTGCCGCGCGGCGAAGGAGCTGTGAACCCCCTTCTTCGCTTGTTGGAGAGGTGGGCGACCGCTCGGCTCGTTGGACCACTAGCATTCGAACGTAGAGAACGAGTTTTGCAGAAGCTCAAGCAGCATCTGGTCAGTATTTTTTGCGGCCCCGGATGGGCCACGGCCGAAGCTGATTATCTTAGGTCGCCAAGAAATGGTGGCGATCTAACCAGGCTGTCTAGCCGCATCGGAGGTAGGTCTGCCTTCGCACTTAATCTTAATCGAGAAGCTGTTCTGCTTCGCGGTATGCCGTCTTCCGATCGCCTCGCCGAATTTACGAAATTGGCTATGCGCTATGGCCTTGCAAACAGCAATGCGTGCAAAGCGGCCCTTGAACTGTGGGAGGGGATCGAGGCGGGGCTGACCTGGGATGGTGCAACCGTCAACCGCTACGTAGCAGAAATCCGCGAACACCCCGAAGTTGTTCGAGGTGCGCGTTTGCTGTCCTTGGCGAGGCCGGGCCGACGGATTCTTCCTGATATGACCTGCGGGGGGAAGTGATTTGATATCCGTAGTTACCGACGCCGACGTTCTCGCAACCGCGAGAAAGTCGTTGGGTTTGCCCACATCTGGCGAGATCGATGATATCTACATCGCTGCATCTCTACGGCGCTTGGCAGGCTTTATGTGCCCTTGCTCGCCGAAGACGCTAATCGGATCGATGGTGGACAGCCATCGCTTCATTAAGCAAATCGACAATGGATTGCTCGACCGCATTGAGAGCGTCTTGGAATCCCTCGTCGCCATCGGCGATCTTTTGGAACTGAGCGATGTCACCACGCTTGATGAGACCGTGAAGAGCACATGGGTTTTTACAGCTCCGCCTTCATTCGTGCCGCACCCCGCTGGTAGCGCGTTCCTCCTTGGCGTCTCTGCAGACGAGGCCACGCCGTTGCCTGTCGAATTGCGGATTCGGATCAAATATCGAGGCGTAGCAAGATCCATCGATCCCACGCCATTGGAAGCCCTTGAGACTACACTTCGAGGGATGGGACTGCGTGAGCTTTCAATGGAAAGCTGGCTCCGTCACCCGAAAGTGCAGTCGGAGACGACAGTTCTTAGGGACCTTGATGCGAAGTTATCGGCACAAGGGCCGTGCGGGGAAATTGTGGACCTTCGAATCCTCGACCATACCCGCAACGCTCGGCGCTACAGGGATCGGTGGGGTGCCCCTATATCCCAGAGCGGTCGGTTCATCGTGCGTCGCGCTCAGGCTTATGGCGCCGATCTTTGGGGTTATGCCGAGTTGCGGGAGGGAAAGCCGGCGAAACTGATCGATTTCCCTCCGCCTGGTCTTCGCTGGCGCGGCTGCGACATGGCGTGGCGTGTGCAGATGGCGATCGATTCGTTGGCCGGAAATGCACAAAGGTTCAGCGTCGAGGTTTCCAAAGAGGTGGCGAGGATAGATTTCTTCTCGCCGATCCCCGACTGGGCGCGGCGTCGGCTATCCACTATCGGAGAGCAGGCCGAGCCAAGGGCCTGCCTGCTGTCATTCCTACTCCCCGAAAAAGACTTGAATTCCGAAGAGCAGTTCCTTCGTGACCACCTATTTCTTGACCGTGCGGACGCGTGAGTGAGAGAGACTAAGAAATATGACAAGAACAATTCAGGAAACTATTGATCATCTTCACGCCTCGCTTAAAGAATACATAGAGGCAACTTATCACATCGGCGACGCCACCTTGATCGGCCATCGCCGCGCTTTGCTGAACCGCGTGGGCGTAACGCACCAGGTCCCGTTTCTCGAATCGACGCCGAAGTATCAACAGGGCCAACGGTTCAAGGAGATGCAAGGCCTCTCCGCGGCGGCCCTCAGCGTCTATGAAGCCCTATCGAAAGCGCAGGACGGCCAACCTCGTCTGCTGTTCGATCCACCGTATCGGCACCAGGGCGACGCTATCCGGCATGCGCTTATCGACGGCAAGAATCTTGTCATCATGACCGGAACGGGCTCGGGCAAGACCGAATCCTTCTTGTTGCCGATCTTGGGCAAGTTCGCACGTGAAGCTTCAGAGCGACCACAAGCATTTGGTCAACAGCGGGCGATGCGTGCGCTGCTTCTCTATCCGATGAACGCGCTCGTAAATGATCAGCTAGGCCGTCTCCGAGCAATCTTCGGCGACCCTCGGCTTGCAGATCACTTCAACGGCTGGGCCGCCCGCACACCAACGTTTGCGCGCTACACCAGCAGGACGCCTTACGCCGGTGTGAGGACCGCGAAGAAGGATGGCAAAAAGCTGGCCTCTTTCGAGAGCTTTTATGTCGAGATAGAGCGTCAGGCCTCGGGTCCACCGAGCGAAGAGCAGGTCAAGGCGCAGGAACTGCTGGGTCAATTGAAGTCGCGAGGAAAATGGCCGGCCAAACCCGATCTCGAAAAATGGTTCGGCGCCAAAGGAAGCCCTTGGATCGATCGGAAGACGGGGGAGTTTCTGCGTGCTGTCACCTTGCCCGAGGACGCCGAGTTGATCACTCGGCACGAGGTTCAGGATGCTGCGCCAGACCTACTGGTAACGAACTATTCAATGCTCGAATACATGCTTATGCGGCCTATTGAGCGCTCGATTTTCGACGGGACGCGCGCCTGGCTCACGGCCAATCCCGATGAAAAGATGACCGTGGTCCTCGATGAAGCCCACCTGTATCGCGGCGCGGCGGGAGCCGAAGTCGGATTGCTTCTGCGTCGGCTCAGAGATCGCCTAGGCATCCCGACTGAGCGGTTCCAGATCATCTGCGCCACGGCTAGCTTCAGCGACCCCGAATATGCAAAGGAATTCGGATCACAGTTGTCCGGTGTGCAGGCAGCCAACTTCGAGCCCATCACGGGCGACCTCGATCTGTGCGCTCACGCGGCAGCCGGCAACAGCGCCGATGCATCTGTCCTAGCGTCAATCGATCTAGCGAATTTCTATTCGCCCGACGAGGACGAACGAATCGCGGCCATCGCTCCGCTCCTGCAGCACCGAGGCGTAGAGGGCGGGGCCGGAGCAGAAAAGGACCTCTTCGATGCATTGGAGACGTTTGCTCCGCTTGGGCTAATGGTGAACACTACCATGAAGGCCGCGAGGCCGGTCGCGAGCCTTGGCATCGAACTTTTCCCCGACTCGCTGGAAATCGCCGACGCAGCGGTGACGGCTTTGCTGGCGTTGGGAAGTGTGGCCCGAGCATCCCCTGATGCGTCGGGCCTCCTTCCTTGCCGCGTACACAATTTTTATCGAGGTTTACCGGGTCTTTGGGTGTGCATGGACCAAGACTGCGCCGAAATCACCGAGGCCGAGCGGTCCGGGATCTGCGGTCGAATGTATAGCCAGCCGAGGGAAGTCTGTGGGTGCGGCGCACGCGTGTTGCAACTCTATACCTGTAGAAATTGCGGTGCGGCGCATGCAAGAGCGCACTCCGATGACGTCGACAGTCCCAACGCGCTCTGGTCCGAGCCAGGACGCCGGCTGCGGATGCCGGGCGGCGAAACGGCGCCGCTTCTAGATCTTGATCTCCTACTGGAGGAGCCGCGCATATCCGAACTTGCCGAGGTTGCCGACTATGACCTGCAGACGGGCCGACTGAATCCGCAAGTGCTGGGGCCGAGGACGCGCTCCGTACATATTCGAAGGGACCGCATCACTCCGGCTGTGGATGACGATGGCGAGGCGGACACGCGAGCGGAAGTTCGGGGACAATTTACCCCATGCGCCGTCTGCGGCGAGAGCGCAACATTTGGCCGCACATCCATCCAAGATCACCAAACGAAGGGAGATCAGCCTTTCCAGGCCTTGGTGTCCCGGCAGATTCAGGTTCAGCCGCCCGGGCCACAGGCGCAATCATCGTTCGCACCCTTGCGAGGCCGGAAGGTCCTAGTCTTCTCGGATTCCCGTCAAGTCGCGGCACGCCTTGCGCCCAACCTTCAAATGTATTCAGTCCGCGATTCCCTGCGTTCGCTGATTGTTTGGGGCTTTGACAAGCTTCACCAGCAGTCGATGATCCGGACAATGCTCAATCTGGAGGACCTCTACCTAGCGGTCCTCCTGGCCTCTAAGGGTCTGGGCGTCAGGTTACGCCCGGAGTTGAAGGCGGGAGAAACTTTCGCGGCAGAAACAACTGTTGAACATGCAGTCGCCCAAGGTGCTCTTGCAGACGACACGGCTCTGCAACTGCTTTGGATGGAAGTTCGCAGCGATACTCCGCCGGAATCTCTCCTCGATGACATCGTGAAGACGGTGAAGGATAGATACCTTGGCCTGGAAGCGCTTGCACTCGCGTCATTGTGCGAAAGCGCGAACAAGGTCAAGGACATTCACGCGCTCCCTTCCATCCCGGGCGTCGCGGAAACCAATGAGGACAAAATCGCCCTTGCGCGGGCGTGGCTGCGCTGCTGGCGTTCGGCCGGCTTCTGGCTGAACTCGATGCCGACCTCTTGGTATAAGCGCAAAGGCCGCGGAACGAGCGTTCGAGCGCAAAAAGGCTCGTTCCAGGCAATGAGAAAGGTGCTGCCCGACAGTTTGGCTTACAAGGCATTCGACAAGACTTGGCAGCCCGCCTTGATGACTATCTTCACTGCCGAAATGGAAAGCGGGTTTAAGCGCCTCTCGGGCAAGAATCTGTCGCTGCAACTCACCGGCGATTGGATGCGCTGCGGTGCGTGCCGGTCTGTGCATCGGCCCGTGCCCACATTACCCCATTGTCTCGATTGCGGAAGCCACTTGGTAGCAAAACTTGATCCGGTCGACGATGCGGTTTTCGTCGCGCGCAAGGGCTACTATCGCGCGCCGGTCGTCGCGGCACTCATGGATCCGACCCGGGCGCCAATGGCGCTGATCGCTGCGGAGCACACGGCACAATTGAATGCGCCTCAGAGTGAGGACGTCTTCTCGAAAGCCGAAGAGAACGAACTCCTCTTCCAGGACGTGGAGTTGACGTGGGGGGCAGGCGCCAAGCGCGCTACGGCGATCGATGTTCTATCGAGCACCACGACGATGGAGGTCGGTATCGACATTGGCGCCCTGTCAGGCGTCGCATTGCGCAACATGCCACCGGGCCGTGCAAACTACCAGCAGCGAGCGGGGCGCGCCGGGCGTCGCGGTAACGCCGTTGCCACGGTTGTGGCCTTCGGCAGCGCCGACAGCCACGACGAACACTATTTCAGCGAGCCTGAGGCGATGATCGCCGGACCGGTTGTCGATCCGAAACTGACACTCGACAACGCTGACATCGTCCAACGCCATGTCCGGGCCTATCTTCTTCAGGGCTATCACCAGGAGAAGATTCCCGCATTTGACCCCAGCGCCAATCCCGACCTGTTTTCGGTTCTGGGCTCAGTCGAGGATTTCCAGACTGCGACTGCGGTGCTCAACCGCGACGACTTTGCAACCTGGCTCCACGCGAACGCGACAGTTCTTCGCAAACGGGTTTCGTCTTGGATTCCTCACCAACTAAGCGATGCGGACCGGAAAATGCTTCTCGATGAAATGGTCGTCGACTGCCTGAACGCAGTCGATAGCGCACTTGGTGCCACAAGTTTAGCCGGCCAGAAATTCGCTCAGGAAACGGAGGACGCGGATGGCGAGAGCGCCAGCGGCGAGGAAGTTCCTCCTGAGGAAGGAGAAGAGAGCCCACCCCAGAAAGCGCTCACGGGCAAGCTGTTGGACCGGCTGCTCTACAAAGGCGTCCTACCGCGATATGCCTTTCCGACGGACGTCGCTACGTTCAACGTCTTCGATATCGACCGCTCTACCTCGTATCGCCCGATCATGAAGTTCGCACCTTCACAGGGGCTCCCTATAGCATTGTCCCAATATGCGCCTGGAAAGCAGGTCTGGATTTCGGGCAAATGCTATACGTCTGGCGCGATCTACTCGCCCATGGCGGACGACCGGTTTGACGCTTGGCAGAATCGCCGCCTCTACCGTGAATGCTCCGAATGCAGCTTCGCCGAAACTGTGCCGATCGACAGCAGCCTCCAGCAAGGCGCGGTGCACGACTGCCATGCTTGTGGCGCCGAGGGGTCGTTCGGACCCACACATTACTGGCTTCGCCCGCCCGGCTTCGCTCATCCTATCTATGAAGAGGAACTCACTTCTCCGGACGACATGCCAGAGACGGCCTATGCCACGCGGGCCAAGCTGACGATGCCGACGCCATCTGATGAGGAGAAATGGATAGCGGTCAATGATCGCGTTCGGGTGATGCCTGATCGGACCCATCTACTGGTGTCAAACACCGGACCAAAGAAAGACGGATACAATTACTGCACGAAGTGCGGTCGGATCGAGGCCTCAGCCGAAGGATCGGCAGCGATGATGGGCCAACACCCCAAGCCATATCCAGATGAGAAGGAGCCGAATTGCGCGGGCAGTGGAACTACGCGCCACCTGGTGCTCGGCACAGACTTTATCACCGACATAGCGCTTTTCTCGCTGCGGGTCGCGGCGCCGCTAAAGCTTAAGCCCGGCTTCTACCCCACGGACGTTGCACTTCGAACAGTGAGCGAAGCGGTTGCGAAGGCAGCGTGCCATATGCTGGAGATCGAGGCCGGCGAGTTGATGGCCGAATACCGGCCAGCACTGACACCCGCAGGACGAAACGGGCTCGAGGCCGAGATCTTTCTTTACGACACGCTGCCCGGTGGGGCGGGCTTCTCGGGTCAACTCGCTGATAAAGGTGATGAGTTGCTCCAGCGCGCCCTATCGCTGATGAAAACCTGCCCGGAAGCCTGCGACGGCTCGTGCTATCGCTGCCTGCGCAGCTTTAAAAACAAGTTCGAACACGGGCTCCTTGATCGCCACGTTGGAGCTGAGTTGCTCGAATATCTGATCACGGGCGAGATGCAGCCGTTCAACCGGCGTCGGATCAAGGCATCCACCGAGTTGCTAAAGCAGGATCTTGAGCGGCAATCGGACGGCACAATATTCGAATTGAACAAGAACGTCTCGGTCCCGGAGCTGGGTGACGTGTCGATCCCCATCCTCGCAACACTGCCTGGTGGGCGACGCTTCGCAATCGCCTTGTCTGGCGCTCTCACCACCGACCACCCCGCCGATCCGGCCATCGCCAAACTGTGGGAGACGTGGGACGGTATCGAGGTCATTCCGATTAACGAATTGCTCGTCCGGGGCAATTTGCCAGCAGCCACGCGGTCGGTGCAGTCGCAAATCGGCACTTAGAGCGGCTTCCCGTCGCAACGACTGCAAGGGGCGCTCATGGAGGCAGAGTCGGTGTGATTCAGATCATCGGTTTGAACGAAGGACAGGAATATGAGGCTGCGGTCCATCTCCGTCGCCTAATGCTCAAGCTATGGCCTGATCTCGCGCAGAACCGGCACGATATTGTGAAAATCTTCGTCGGCTTCAAGATGTACGGATACAAGGTTGAAGACCTCGACCTTATCGTGATCGGCAGCTTCGCCGCGGCGCGCGAGTTCGACGTAGAATTTCAGTTCTATCCGCGCGACGGTGATCCTTTCGTACCAAAGGCGGCGAGCGTGAAGAACTTCGCGTTCGTCATCGAAGCTAAGTCGCACGACGCCAGCGGTGTCCGCTTCGACAACAAGGTCGCTTCGGTTCGTTACGTGCGAGGTGGCAAAGGCTTCTGGGAATGCGTTACAGAGAAGAACCGGACGCAGATGTTCGAGTTCAAGAAATATCTCTCGCGGCAGGGCTTGGACCGAATCCACGTCCAGGATCTGATCCTCCTCACTGGTCTTCGCGAGAGCGACTTGCCGAAACGGCCGCATAACTGCATTGCCGGCGATGCTAGCTTCGAACGTATCCTCAACGTGTTGGGACAGATTTCCCGGCCACACCGGAACGGCAACCGCGTCAACATCGCCTTCGGATCGGACGAGGCCTTCGACGACGTCCTATCATCGACGTTTCCGCTGTTCGATGAGTTAGAGCCGACGCCGCTCGACCGCCGGCGCATGGACATGATTGCCAAGAAATCGCTACCGGATACCTGGTTGGATGATTTGGGAGAACGACAGGTAGTCGTGAGGGGCCGCGGCGGGGTCGGGAAGACCGTCATTCTCCTCCAGATGGCGTATCGAGCATTCGAACTGCGTCAGTTCAGATCGCTGGTCCTCACCTTCAACAAGGCGCTCGTCGCCGACGTACGGCGGACAATGGCGCTCCTTGGCGTGCCACGAAGCGTGGAAGGTGGCGGCATTGGGGTCGAGACGGCCCACGCTTTCTTTGGTCGGCTGATGCTTGGCCTTGGGATCATGGCCAATTATGCAGACTTCCTCGCCAACTATGAGGAAAGTAAGGCGACACTTCTGAGCTATCTGGAAAGCGGAACAGTCACCCGGGAAGACATCGACAGTCTGCTCCTCCGGCAAGCATCGGAGTTCGACTGGGACCTTGTGTTCGTCGACGAGGGACAGGACTGGCCCCACGATGAGATATCAATTTTGCGATCGATCTACGGCTCGGAACGGCTGACCGTCTCGGATGGCGTCGACCAATATGTGCGCGAGTCGATGGCGGACTGGTCAGGTGGACTCGCCCGAACAACCGTTCGCTCCCGACGCCTGACACGTTGCATGCGAATGAAGTCGAACCTCGCATGCTTCGTCGGAGACATGGCCAGCGGCTTGCAACTTCCGGATTGGGATCTCGAACCCAATATCGAGGCGGCTGGAGGCCGAGTGATCGTTGTGGAGGGCGATCTCGCGTCGGACCCGTCAATCTTGACGCGCCTCAGCGCCGAAGCGTTAAGGCTTGGCAACTTTCCTGTCGACATGCTGGCTTGCGTGCCACCGGCAATGGTGCAGGTAGGCGTAGTCGATCAACTTTGCCGCCCTGCAGCGAATTTTGTGAAGCATGGTGGGGCCGTCTGGGACGGAACCGCTCGCGATGTTCGGGAGCACTTTCCCACCCATCGAGACCAACTACGATTCGTGCAATACGATTCGTGCCGCGGCCTGGAAGGCTGGACGACGATTAACTATGGTCTCGACGAACTGTGGGAATACAAGTTTCGCCAGTGGTTTACCGAAGGGCATCAGTTCGACGATCTATATCAGACTGCCGACGAAGCAGCGAGAAGCCATGCATCGCGTTGGGTAATGATACCTCTGACCAGGTCGATCGATACACTTGTCATCAACATCACTGGCAGTTCTAGCGTTCTCAAAGACGTGCTGTTGAGTACATACCGGAAGCGCGGTGATTTCATAGAGTGGATCGGTCCGAGCGCCTTAGAACCCGGCTTACCCGGCCGCCACGGAATCCAATAAGTCTGCATTCGACGGTGGCCGAAGACTGGCTTGGACACTCGCTGGACCCAGATCAGCCATGGCTTCGAGTGTTTTTTCTCGTTGCGATCTACCGGAGAGCCACCGCTGACGCCAGGCTTCGCCAATTGCAGCCGAAGTCTCAGGTCGGAAGTCCGCGGCCTCCATTCCGAAGAGCGCGTCGCGAGAATCGGGACCGAGTTCACATGCGTAGAACAGGCGAGGCGTTGCGTGATGGAGGATAGTGTCGCTTTCCAAGCCCAGCGCGTCGAGGCCCTCGCGGATTTGCCGTAGGCGTGGGCTTGTGCCTTCGCCGAACCGATTGTTGACGCGCCGGGATACGTGTCGGGTCTCCGCCATTATACGAAGCGCCTGAGCAGTTTCACTCCCAAGATGGAGCGTCCCGAAACCGCCGGTAAGACTTTTGCCGATCGCATTCCAACGCACGTCTGTACTGAGCCCGGGGTGATGCGCCGCCTTGAGCGACAGCCGATTGTATTGGCTCGACCCGATCCCATAAAGGCTCGTCGTTGTGAGGACGCGGAGGTCTGCGGGCTTCAAGATTGGACGTCCTGCCATCTGTGATGCGATCACGCTGACCTGCGAGCTATAGCGTTCGGAATAGGCCTCATGCACCTCGCGCGACGCGAGGAGCAACGCCACAAGCTTTCCGCCGAGGATCTCATTGTAAGGATGGATGGCGCCGCAAACGCTGACATCGGCAACGCGGCTAGAGAGGCCAGCTTTCCGGAATTCGGTGAGCACGATGTCGATGGCGCGCTGCCCACTGCGTGCAGCGAGCAATTGTTCGAGCGCGGCGGATGGGTTGCTTGTGAGTCCCGCCGCGCGAAACATCTGTTTAGCGAAGAGAAGGTGCGACAACACCTCGGCGCGCTTGCGAACGAATAGAAGGTCTTCGGATGCCCCCAACCAGTCAGGTTCATGACCAGCGTGCTTCAACGCGCCACGCATCGGTCTGATCTTCTCGCCCACTTCACGCTCTATCTCGTAGTGGGCGCGAAGCTCAAGCTCACGCGCGAAGGCTGCGCC
The DNA here is from genome assembly GCF_000502535.1 of Mesorhizobium sp. LNJC391B00. Lineage (NCBI taxonomy): Bacteria > Pseudomonadati > Pseudomonadota > Alphaproteobacteria > Hyphomicrobiales > Phyllobacteriaceae > Mesorhizobium > Mesorhizobium sp. LNJC391B00. Next base: position 83,316 of record NZ_AYWI01000025.1, on the reverse strand, counting down.
CGACGCCTTCTGCTCCAGTCGAAGAACCGTGCTCTCCGTCGGCTCGACCATCTCAGCGGCGGTCGCGAGATCGTCCCATCGAATGGCAGCGATCGATTCCTCGAGACGGGCAAGCAGCGCTGCGGCCAGCGCGGACGGCTCCCACCTACCATCATTTAGGCGTGTCTCAGCCTCGTCTCGCAGCCACCCAATCCACTTGTCCCGAACGCTCACTCGCATCACCGGGCTCGCCAGCATGGCTATGCCGATGACGGGGCGATTTCGGCGTGCGGCGTTGCGGACAAGGATGAGGAGTTGGCGACCCGGGATCGCGCGATATTCGTGAGCCCAGGTGTGACGGAAATAGCGCCAGATATCGATCAGCGGCAGGCCAGTGTCACTGCACCTGGCCCCGGAATGGCAAATTTCGACTACAGGATCGACGACGCTGGCAAGTGCCGCAACCCGATCAGCTTCGGGCAACTTCGAAACGCGCCGCAACTCCTTAGCTAGCACCGCGCCCTCGTCTATCAGATCAAGGACCGAGCTTCGAACGCCAGGTGGCCGCACCGTGCGCCGCTCCATGTGTCGAAGGAAGGTCGCAACTGCCGGTTCGCGGAGTTGCCGCTGTCGAGCGATCTGTAGCGCTGCGCGGACCCGCGCCTTGACCTCGTCGACGGTCTGGCTGTCAGTTCGCGCAATACCGGGCGGCTCGAAAAGGATTTGGTCTTCGTCAACGGCAATACGCCATCCCTGCTCGAACAGGTCCGCCACTAGAAGACAGACTGCCCTGAGCTTTGCGCTAGAGCCATCGTCGACATAGCGCCGAGCAAGTGATCGAAGTGCGTCGGCAAAACTCGGAGGCGACCCTTCGGCGAAATTGAGAAGCAAGTGGAGTTCTTTGCGCTCGTCGGGCGCCAGGAAGGGAGAGAAGGCGCGGAATCGGCCCGGACCAAAATGATCCTCGCGCTCTGACATCCCTTTCGAATCCCCTTTCCTTGGCCACTTCGCCGACGACACTGCTCATGCCAAAAATGCGCACCATGCGCTAGTGCCCGGTCCACTTATGCACTTACGTTCCCACCGTCAGTGGCGGGAATTGAGCGCGAGACCAACCCATCTGACCAATCCTGAAGCAGGCGCTCATAATCGGACCGGCGTCGGCCTCCTGACGAGATGGCGCGATCGCCAATTTGGACCACAAGCGCGCGAAGTGCCTGAGCGGTCTCGATGGCTGGAGTTGCCCCGCTGAAAAGCGGATGCCTGTCACTGGGTCGGAGGACCAGGCCGGGGCCGCCTCGTGTCAGCAGCGGAACCTTGCGCGCGGGTCGGCGGCTTCGCCCCGAAACCGACGGCTTCGACATCTCGTTGTGCGTTGCGGGATCGCCCTGTAACCGGTCAACACTGCGCTGTTCGAGCTTTGCCGATCGCACCTTGCCTCGGAGTTGCTCGATCGCCTTGTGCAGGCCGGCCTCGCGGAGGGCGTCCCAAACTGCGGGAGTTACTGAGACCTGCTGCTTGGACGTAGTGACGCCGAACATCTCATCAAGCGGCGCGGAGAACTCCACTTCAACACGAATGTACCGGTCGTTGTTGACGAAGACCGTCCAAGGCGCGCTCGTCTGAACGTCAATGATCCGTCCATTCCGACTGAAAATCAGACCGTGATAATCCCTGAGGATCGGGAAGCGGGCGTTCGCGTTGAGGCCAACGGCGTCGCGCGTCTTGTCTATCGCGCCAAAACTCGGCGGAAGCCACGCGTAGCGGAGGGATATCTGGCCTTCCTGCTCGGGTGCAGCAGGATTGCGGACCTTGATATCTATCCGGTCGAGCGGTTGGGCACGATCTTCGTCTAGCAGGAAGAACTCACATTCGGGGGTCAGGAACAGAGGATCAATGGGAACAATACGATGGCCATCAACATGGATCGCAGTCTCTTTGGCCAGCTTGTGATAAGTCACGCCGAAATGTCGGACGAGGTTGGTTCGCATTCCCAACGTTGTGGTCCAATCAAGACGGTCGAGCTTCTCGATGAGGACAATAGTTCCAGAATCCCATCCCTCTGAGAAAGTCTTTCTTAGATGCTCGCTGACGAAGGCCGGGAGTCTTGCTCGTCGAGCCGACGGAAGCGTCACATCCCCGGCGGAATTGCGATACTTCCCCGCATCTAAGGCATCGAGATCCAACGTAACGGCGAATAGTTGGCCTCCCGCCAATTTGGAAATGATTGTGAAACGTCGTCCGATACTGACCGCTGAACAGGGCAAGCCGTAGCCGTAGCGACCTAGTCCAGTGCGATCATTCTCCCGGTGGGTCCCGCCCCACATCATCGCGAGCCGCAGCATCTCGGGCGCCATCCCGTGCCCATCGTCGATGACTGCCAGTTGAGAAGGTTTCTTGAGCGAGACGCTTTCGTGATAGCCGAAGACCAGGTCAACGCGCCGGGAGTGGGCCTGGATGGCATTGTCAATGAGTTCGGCGATCGCGTCCATATTGCTGCGATAGCCGACGTGTCTGATGCCTCTGACAAAGGCCTCCGGGATCGTGAGCCCAGTTTGGCTCTGCCGAAACTTTCGATCAGCATATTTGCGCTGAGCCGACAGAACCAATTCGATCGCGCTGAGTCCTCCAACTATCGCCATCTGCATCCCTCTTGCGCCAATCCAATTGATGTTACGAGTTCGTCGCGTGCGCAAACCCATGCTCGCCAAGTACAGCAGCCGGAACGCACTCGATGCATCCTCGGCAGCTCATCTGTCATCTCTTCATCCACATTTAAGGGTCCGAAGCCGATGCTTCGATCTCCCGCGTTTCGCACTCGTGGCGGATGAAAGCTCCGAATACCCTGATACTGCTGGCCAAGCCCCTCGCTGCCCGTCAACTGTTTAACGTTCAATTTGCAGCCCCACAAGTGTGTCGACTATGAACTAACAGGGCAAATGTGAAATTATAGATATTTGATTTTCGCGATACAAACCGGACTTATTTTTCATAAATGAAGCACATAGTTTATGGTCAACTATTAAGCTTAACTTAAATAATACGTTATCTCTACTATAAACTTAAAATTATCTACATTAATATGCTGATAATAATTTATATTATCGTCCAGATAGTATTATTTTTATTTTTGTGAGCCTTCTTACAGCTTTCTCTGGTGCCTAGCTGCCGGGCAGCACGCTCGAACAGGATCTGGCGATCTAATTGTGCGCTGGCTCTGCGTCACACCCCGGCATGCCCTTGAGGGGTGCCATAGTCGACATCGGGCTGCTCTTCCAATCTGCATGCCACTGGAAATGTATGGCGAAGAGCCGGACGATCTCAAAGAGGTCCGAACGCCTCTCGCCAGATCACGCGAGTTGGTCCGATGTCGGCGTCGAGAGATGGAAAGCCCAATGATCACCGGCGTCATGCTCTCCTCCCTGGTTCTCACTCCGCTTTCGTAGACCCTAAGGTGCCGTGCCACCATCGCACGCGATGAAACCGAGGCTATGATCGCCAGCAGAAGCAAGGTCGACAGCGTCACGGTTGGCCCCCCAAACAGCCACCGCGGGTGACATCACTATGTGTATGCCAACGATACTTCGACCAACTGACTCAATTTGTTGACTCAACGAACCAATCGGGAGGATAGTAAGTAATAGGGAGGAGCCGTCATGAACGAAGTCGCTTGGTTGGTCGTGGCTGCCGTAGTGATGGTCGTGGTTTTAGCTCTTGTTCTCCGCGGCCGCCTACAATTTCTCAGAGTAAATGTCCTAGGCAAGGCTGGTATCGACGCAGGCTCACATCAAAGTACCGCGACGGCCGACGGTGCGAAGGTGGCCAGGAACGCGACGATTTCTGTAGAGACAGGCGGCCGAGCATCCGCCGACAATAGCGAGATCGGTGGAAATCTGGACGTCTCGAGCGGGACTCGTGACAAGCGCTGAAGGACTCAAAGGCAAAACACTTACAGCCTCAGCAAACTACGCAAGGGTTGAGGGCAATCTAACAGTTTCCGTCTTCGATGGGCTTAATGAGGCCGAGGTAGTTGACTTACTCACTCGACGCCTCGGCGAGGAAGAGGTTGCTCGGCTCCGACAAACGTCGACGGCATATCTCGAAGCGCTTCGAAAATACGAAGTACAAACCTACCTCAGATTGGGCAGTGCCAAAAGTTACGTGCCACTTAGAGCGAAGGGTGAGTTCCTGGGAGCCACAGATATTGCGTCCGCACTCCAGACCTCCTTCCGCAGAAACCGTCATCAGATCTTCATCACGGGGTCTCCAGGGGCCGGGAAATCAACCCTACTTCGGCATCTTGCCCATATGGCCTGGGATCAGCCCGAGGAGTGCGGACTAGACCAGCGGCACATCGCCTTGCCTCTGAGACTGCGTTTCGTCGCGGAGTCTAGCGGTTCCAGTTTGGAGGAAAAGATTCTCGGGGCGCTTGCCCGAGCGAATGATGTCGAGCTGCGGTCTTCTCAGATCCCGGACGGCTTCCTTGACAACTGGGCAGATTTACTCCGAGCACCGTGGCTATTTCTAATAGACGGTCTTGACGAAGTGGCTTCCGAGAAACGCGAAGAGGCACTTCGGTGGATTGAGCGATTAGTCCACGAAGGGCGCCGGGTTGTAATAACAAGCCGCCCGATCAGCTTCACACCTCAGGAGTTCGGTCTCCTTTTCTCGCAGTTTGAGATTCTCCCTTTCACAAGAGATGAACAAGCCGCTTTGGCTAGGAGTCGGATGCCGGAAGCCGCCAATGCTTTCTTGCAGGAGTGGTCACGGTTTTCGGATGGTGAACTGGGTGGGACCCCCTTGCTGCTCGCGATCGCCATGGATGTGTTTCGGCGTAGTGGCCAACTTCCTCGAAAACGGAGCGAACTGTATCGCGACTTCGTGGCGGAGTGCTGGAAGGAAGGATTGAATCGAGGCAAAGTCGACCTCGGAGAACCGCTACGTGAACTAGCTCCTCTGCTGCTCCCTCTGTGTCTACGACAAATCGCGGTCGTCATGACCGACCGAAAAGGGGCAGGCCCAGCTCTTGATTTCGCCGAGGATGCGCCCATCATCGAACGCAAAATTCAAGAGGTAGTGGCCAAGAGTCTTGGCGTAAGTTCCCTCGTTGCGGAAAGTCGTGCAAGCGCGCTGATCGCTTTCCTGGGCAGCCACAGCGGCGTCTTTGTCTGCAAGGAGCAAGAGTTCGAATGGTTGCACCCAACTTTTCGGGAATTCCTGGCAGCCGAGGCCATTGCCCTGAAAGAGGTCGATATCGACCAGAGCGAGGCGCTGGGACGGTCAGCGGATCCGACCTGGCGCCAAATCGCGCTTTTTTTGTTATCGATCGTTAGCGAAAAGACGTCAGCGCAGCACCTCCTCGAGCAGCTTCTCGCGAGCCGTCCCGATAGCCGCGAACTTGTGGGAGTAGCAATTGCGGAGGGGGTTGACGTAGCACCGGCATTTGCGGCTGAGCAGATGCAAAGATTAGCGGATGCCCTCAAAGAGGTCTCCCACGGAAATCTCTGTGAACGACTGCTGTCGCTCAACACGACGTCAGTCGCGAGGCTACGGACAGCCTTGCTCGTTCTCTCCGGAACAGATATTTCCCTGCAACGATACTACGACGCCTTAGCCAACCACCTTGCAGAGGACGCCGTAAGATATGGCAAGCGGCAATCTGCAGCTATCGAGGATCTCGAGGGCCTGCACGCCATCGATGTGCTACTCAGACTGGCGTGCGACGAGACAACGCCATTCGCCGTTTGCTTAGATGCAGTGAGCAGTCTGTTCACTTTGCGCGAAACTAAGGCGGCAGAATCCGCGCTGTTCGATCTACTGAGTCGACCTGAAGACAACGCGAAAAGCTGGCCGGCCGTTTCGAATGTCGTCGCTAAGGTGGGGTCCGCCGACCTTTACGCGCGGCTAGCAACTTCAGGGGTCATCACCGATCAGCAGTGGCGCGTTCTTCTAACTGAGTTGGACGATGCCAATGAGAAGGTCCTAGCGGACCTCATCGACAACGTCTCACTCACTGCGAGTCAACGGGATATTTGCCGCGTGAGGGCAACAAGGGTCGCCAGCGACCTTTTGGCATACGCGAAAAACACGTCCTCGCCGAAGGTAGCTGAGGCCGCAGTAGCCCTTCTTGCCCGTAGAAAGGACGCATCGGCACTACTTGAAGTGGTCCAGGCGTCAGAAGTTTCCGCCTCGCTGAAGCTTATGGCGCTGCGCGCACTGATTGCGGAAAATCTGACCGATGAACTTCGCAAGGTGGTCGCCGGATCACTGCCCTATGGCCTAAGGCGTCGCGCGGCTGAGAAGCTATATAACCTGCCGAGCCTTGATGAGGAAACGGCAACGCTGCTCTCTACTTTCTTCGAGGAACGGACCAAAAAGCGAACGCGACTTCTGGATCGACGGCTCTTTACTAAGTATCGGATGGGAGACGCCGAAGCGACCATTGAGCTTTGCGAAGAAGCCTTCAGCCTGGATCCGAAGAATAGTTGGCGACTAGGCATTTACGCCAATGCCCTGGAATCGGTCGCGCGTAGCGACGATGCCCTCGTCGCGTTTGATAAGGCGCTAGAGATAGAACCGGGGAACGCCTATGCGCTAGCGAGGCGCGCCTCCATCTGTCTCGCTCGATCGGAGTTAGATCGCGCAGCTCAAGACGTCCTCCAACTAACGAGAGAAGTCGCGCCTGATTGGTTTTTGCCGACTGCCGCAGAAATCCTGCATCGCATTCGCAGGCTAGACGAAGCTGAAAACTGGATTGACTACGCAATAGTTCGCAATCGCGACCGCGAGTCCGAGCTTTTCATTGCTCGCGCGAAGATATGGAGGGACAGTGGAAAATTTGATCTCGCTCTAGCCGACTTGGTGGCTATCGAGCCTGGCGATCCATGGTTCGAAGACGCGAGGCTGGAAGTCGCGGTACTTTATCGAATAACTGAACAGCACCACAAGGCTTACGACGAATACGCGGACATTCTGTCACGCAACCCGGAGTTTTTGTCAGTTCGAAGCGCGCTGGCAGAGATGGCAATTGTGTTGAATGAACCGAATTCAAGGACGCTCGTCGAGGCTGTGATTGAAGGCAATCCCGATGAGCCGTACTACCGCTATCAGTTGGCCTTGTGGGAAGCGCGACGTGGCGATGCGATGAATTTGCGAGCCACAGCGAAGAACCTACTCGCCACCGATGTTTGGGCGAGCGACGAGAATCCTACGCTGACATCCAACAAGGTTTTGTACAACTTTGCCGCGGGTCAGCCAGCAGAGGCACAGCTGCTTATTGGGCGACTAGTGTTGGGACATCGGATGGACATCCTCGCGTCGCAAACTGTCCCGGAACTTGTCGCCCTCTCTTCAACTCTGTCGGCCAATGCCGAATTGCGAACCTGCCTCTCACAGCTAAGGGATGCACTCTGGCCAACCGGCGTTGAAATGGCGTGGGGCGATCGACCCACTGTGCTTCGTAGACTGAAGGAGGGTGTATACCCCTTCCCAATGTACTGCCAACTGGCCGCTATCAGTGGTCTCGATGCGTATGGAGACCTTGGAAAACGTGTCCTCTACTCGGTTCCCCAGACTGTTAGGTGCGTCGTCATCATGAGCCTGCAGCAGCCAGAGCGGATTTTCGGTCAGTGCAACTTTAAGATGGACGAATCCGCAGAGTACGATCTGAAGTTTTGCGAGGGCATCGACACGATGCTGTCGACGAACCTCGCAGCATTCATCTCACAGTACGACGTATCGAAGCTCATGTTCCTCGAGGCTGACCTGAAGGGAAGATTTGACAAGGCAATCAAGACGAATCGATTTGCCGTCGATACGTCGCTTGTAAGGCAGAGAGCGTAGCCATTTTCTCTCGCACACAGAGGTATTCGCAAAGCCGTGCCTGCGGCTCGTCGGCATTGATACCGCTATCGGTTCGTCGCGGCGAGATCTATCTCGGCCTGCGCAAGCGCCTATGGGAACTAGATCGTCGCTTGCACCTTCTCCAATTGTCGCGCGGATCCTGTCTATCTGAGACAACACGCGGTGCCGCCCAAAAACGTAGCGCGGCCGGTCATGCCTTCTTCAGGTGCAGGACCTTTGACACATTGTCGAAGTAGCTGTGGTACCCCCCAGCACCCGCCAATGGAGGAAGCGGTGCATATACTTGGTCGCCGAACTGCCTCAGTTCCGTCAGAGCGGTGCCCATCTTGCCATGTGCGATGATGGTTGATTCAGACATCGGCGACACGTCGAGATCAAACGTGGTCTCTAGATCCGAAAGCTTGGCGACGACTTCGCCGAAAAGATTCTTCGCCTCGAGGTCGCTTTTCTTCCCATCGATTGTGACGCTCACAGGGCTCGACAGAGCCTTAGGATGGTCAATGAAAGTCTTTACCTCGAAATGCATTGGATCGTTGAAGGCCTTACCCCATCGAAACCCAAGATTTTCAAACACAGGTGCGACTGGTGCGACGGAGGCGCCGAGTGACCCGTCATCTGCGTTAAGATCAATGGCAATGCCAAATGCATGGTTGGAGGGCTCCTTGCTGAGCCTGCCGGATGTTGGCTTCTTAAGCCGGAAATTCAGCGAGCCGGCGCATGTCTTGATGTGATGTAATAGTCCAAGGCGCTCGATCTCAGCGAAGGTCGCTAGCACTTGAGCATGTGCTCGTTGATGAAATTCAAGGTTGCCACCGTGTGTTCCAGGTATTTTTTCCAATTGCGGTATATGAACCTTCTTAATTTGGCTGACGTCGAACCCGCTTATGAAGGTGATGTCGTCACCTCGCACCCACGTTGAGTGTTTTGTCTTGAAAGTAACAAGCCCAAAAAGTGGATGATTGTAGCTAGCAGTTGGCATGGCTTCCTCCCAAGGCAGTGTCGTTCGATTAATTAAGACGGACTTTGAAACAGCGCATCAAGCTTACGCGGGTCGGCCTATTGAAGTTGAGTAGATCCAAACTCCGTAGCGGTCGCCGTCCATCAGTCGATTTTCGTGCTGAGTTCTACGGATTGAGCTGGGACTTTGTTGACGCGAATGCGTCAAACAAAACCACAGGTCTCTTCATCCAGCCCCAACGTCTCGCCTTATAGTCCCGGCGGCCTCCCGGACAATCGACATAGGCTTGCAGAGCGGCTTGAATAGGGTCCCCGCTTCGTGCTGCGCGTTTGGCAGCGCAGGCTCCCAGGCGGGGGCTGGTGTTCCAGATCCGCGCAAGTACCAGCGCCAACCTGACATCGCCGTTGCTCGCGCGATATGCTGGAACCCAAAAGGTATCAAGCCAAGACGTGAGTATCCACTCTTGCGCGTCGCGGCGCCTCAAGCCTTCCAGCATCCACTTTCGAAACACAGCGTTGGTTTTCACCTGGTCATATTTCTTCCCGGCACGCAGATCTCTTGCTAATTTGCGTAAGTAATCCCGTTCGACCGAACCTCCTATCGTTGAGTGCTCAGCAAGGAGGTATTCAATAAACTTGGCGAGTTCCCCAACATCAAGATGGGGCAGGCCGATACCCCCTACCTTGTAACTCATGAGGTGCTTCCCGCTTGCTCGTGTCGGCCCGCGCCACGCATCTCCTGCAGGATCTGCCGGCAGTGAGCCCTCACGCTCAACTCCCCACTTTGCGGCGCTGAGCGTCAGACTAAGGAGGCCAATGGTGCGAGGATCGCTTGCAAACTCTCTTACCAGCCGTTGCACCAGCTCGATCCTCAGACGTTCCCCTTCATTGTTGTCGTCGGCGCTCGGTGTCCAGCCGCCATCCGCGAGCAATTCGTCCAGAATTGCGCTGGGTATTGGGTTCGAATGAGCTGGCGCTGACGTGAAGTAGAACGCGCTGGCTGCGACAAATGCAGTAATCAAACGCTTGAAGAACCGTAGCATGCGACGTCTCCCGTGTCCGACATCGAGGCCGGCACGCTATGGCTTAACCGCCCGGATGGTGAACCACAGGCAGCAGCCACAAGAAGACGGACTCTTTGCGTGCGCAAGTTAAACCCGTCAACTGTCCGATCGGACAGGTGACGTATTTTGGCATCACTGCAATCATCCTGTCGGGGATATTTTGGGGGTAGCGCGATGATTGCAGCTCATGTCGTCAATACGCTTAACAAGCATCTTTATGAGAACGAATTCGACGAGTTCCTGCGCCGCAGACATGATTTCTTTGTGCACCAGAAACATTGGCGCCCTCCGAGCCCGGACGGTCGAGAGCTAGACCAGTTTGACGCTGACGCAGCAACTTACCTGCTGGGCATTGAAGACGACCGCGTAGTGACCTCGGCTAGACTAATCCCAACGAGCGAACCGCACATGGTCTCGGAGGTCTTTTCTCACATGTGTGAAAAGTCTGGCGTCCCCAGACGTCCTGATTGGGCCGAATGGACGCGCACATTCGTAGTTCCCGACAAACGCTCAGCCGGGTTGCGGGGCACGCTGACACAGCTGTGCTGCTCGGTGATGGAGTACGCCCTGGACGAGGGCCTTAGCGCGGTAGGCGGTGTCCAGGAAACCTACTTCATGCCGCACCATGGAGCGCTCAAATGGCGTGCCGAGCCAATGGGCATGGCAAGGGAACAAAGTGGCGAATGGTACATCGTCGCGTATATCGAGGTGAATGACGCGGCTCTCGCTAGTGTCCGCAAGATCCTTGGCATAGATCATTCGCTGCTGGTCCGGAGAGGGACGCAATCGCCGTTCATCACAGATGCCCATACACTTAGCAACGTCGCATAGAAACACTGTTTGGACTTCCCTAAGTTATGAGATCAACCTGATGTTTAACATTCATTCGGATTCTCGGTTGCACCGCCGATTATTCATCCGAGTACCCATTGCCCTGCTTGCGGTAATTGCAGTTCTGATCTCCATCGGCTGCTCTGTCCAACTTTCCCCAGCTTACGACCAGGCGACCTTTACCAGCATCTCCGATCTTAACGTGAAGACTGAGACGCTCTTGGCGTCGCTTTCTCGCGGCGGCACGGCGGGCGATTTTCCGAAATATAAGGTGACTTATGATCAACTGATCGGGGGCTTCTCGGCCGCTCGCGTAGCAACGGCATCGCGAGATGTTCCAGCTCCCAGCCAAAGGCTTCTGGGTATCTCGCACTTGAACGGCGTTTGCGGGAATGACCCCACGAATTGCGTCAACCCAACGCCGCATCACCTGGAGAAGGTGATCACGCTCTTGACCGCAATGCGCGACACTCACCAGCAAGGAAAGCTCGCGGGTGAGTTGGTCGCCGGATTTAACGGCCAAGGCGGCTTCAAGGGCCAATACGAAATAGAAATGAGCCGAATTCTGGTGTTCGAGACTGCTTTGCAGCGATAGGAGATTCACTTGGCCGCCATTCTTGATGTTGACGCTATTCTTAAGGCTTTGGTCGATGCGATCCAGAAACAAGCAAAGCAAGGTTGGAGTACAATATCGGCGTTGGTCACCCAGCAAGCCAAAATGATGGCACAACAAGCTGCGTGGATAGCAGAAAGCAGTATAACCGGCAGGCTTAAGAATGATCCTCCGCTGCAGCGCTTATTTTCCGATCAATTGGCCGACTCCGTCAGAGGTTTGGCCAGTGACGTGGCGGCATTGACCATTCTGACACTCGAAAAAGTATGGAATGCAGCCGTCAAAGTGCTTTGGGGTGCGATCAACAAGGCACTAGCGGGTGCAAGTATGGGTCTTCTTGCTCTGCCTGCGTTCTAACACTGAGCTCGCCGCCCCAGAGGATTCAGAGCTTAAGACTTTATCTGCACTTGACGAGAGCAAGTACGCTAGCAAAAGGAAGAGGACAATGCCTAATTTCAACGGCGTTATCGACATTTCGCATCATAATGGCAACGTCAACTTGACCACCGCCAAAGCTGACGGAATCGTTGGAGTCATCCAGAAAGCGACCCAAGGACAGAGGGGCGCCGACCCAACGTATGCTAGGAATCGCGGACGGGCAGCTACAGCCGGGTTACTATGGGGCGCCTACCACTTCGGTACGGGAAGCGATGGAGTCAGGCAAGCAGAGAATTTTCTCGGCGTGGTCGGAAATAGAGCAGGGCTTCTGGTTCTCGATCTCGAACCAAACCCAACTGGCCCGAGCATGAGCCTGGAAGAGGCCAGAGCTTTCGTCACCCACGTCCGTGAAAAGACGGGGCATTTCCCAGGTCTGTATTCCGGGCACTATATTAAGCAACTGCTTGGCACCAACTCTGACCCTATTCTAGCAAAATGCTGGTTCTGGTTAGCTCAGTACGGCCCAACCCCTGTCGTCCCTCCTAATTGGCCAACTTGGACAATGTGGCAGTACACCGACGGGGCGTTTGGTCCTGAGCCCCATAGCGTTCGTGGAATTGGTCGTTCTGACCGCGACATGTTTAATGGAGATGAAACAAAACTGAGGGGCTTCTGGGCTTCAGAAACTTCATAGTGCCTCAGAAAGCAACGACCCCATTGGGCGACATGCTTGAGTTTATCTGCGAGAAATCCGTAGCGCCGCGCCGGCGTTTGTTACCTGTCCATGGCGCGCAATCATTAACCGCCATGTCGCTCGATCTACATAGGGCAATTTTCATCGGAGGAGAATATCGAGTGGACCCTTTTCGGCAGAAGTCATTGCTTTTGTTTATCCTGCTTGCCTTCTACTGCGCTTCCCCATGGTTGATTTTTCTATTCGGAACCGTACAGATAACTTTTTGGCCGGCACACAAGATAGACGAGTCTCTTCTACTTAATGTTGTAAAAGAACTCTCGAGTGATCCTGGCAAATATGCGAACATTATTCATCAGATGATTGTCCCAACCGTCGCAGCTATAACAGCGGCGAGCGGCGCAGATCTTCTTAAGTCGCGCGCTATGTCATTCCTATTCCTTCTGCCACTAGCAACTATTTTTGTTTGTCTGGTTGACGCACTTCTCTTCAATGTTGCCTCGGTTCTGACTGTGGCCGAGGCCGCTCAGGAGCGTGGCATAATAACGCAATTCTTTGTGAATATTGCTGGCAATCTGGCGGTCTACGTGATGATGTTAGTCGGCCTCAAAATGGCGGAGAAATGAGCAAATGCAATCAGTTCGCGCTTGCGCTGGTATAGGCGTCGCCGTTCTCATCGCCTCGCTGCAGCCAAGCGCGGTCCGAGCTGCGGACATGCAGATTGAAGTATTTGCATCGCAGGGCGACATCGAGGGGGTCTATATCGTTAGAGATTTTGGAGATGAGCGCCAAGATACGCAATTTCAAGATGGAAGGGCACTTATAAAGGTTACCCTCAACGATCTAGCAAGACAATATTACAACATTGTCGCCCGCTGGAGAGACGGCACTTCGTCGTCCTTCCCGATATTTCTGTCCAGCGGGTTTGAAGGTCGAACTATACAAATACAATTCGAGAAGGCGACCACTGGCCAACCTGACGCGAGCATTTGTTTGGATGAGAGACCATCGGGGGTTCGCGACGCTTTCATGAATTTTTTCCGTTGCGAGCAAGTCGCGAAGTCGGCTGAGCAAAAGTTCGGAAAATGGACGAGGGTCCATCGCCGAGCGTTAAGCGGTTGGTTTAGAGCTAACTACTACCTCTATACAAGAGCGACTCCCTCGCCCTACGGACTCAATACGGAACTTGTGGAGCTTCTCAAAGAAATAGACCGCGATGCAAGACCCAACATCGCGAGAGATAGTGGGTTTGCACCGCTAAACGTCGCCGAAGTCCGTGCCACTTTGAGGCTGCTGGAAGCCGAGCAGATTCGCCTGGCTGGGCTGGTCCCGAGGCTGGTGCAGAATGGCGCCTTGGCGGAAGCGAAGGAAATCAACTCGATGGCTCTGGACGGCTATCAGAAATATCAAGATGCCGGTGGGACCGGAGCGGTTTTCGGAGTCAACAAAAGACTCTTGGAAGCAAATCAGAAGTATATTAACGCCTTGTCTGGCGATATCTAATTTTCGAAGATTGCGAGGCCGGCCCCTGAGCCATGTCGCATCTGACTTAAGTCCAACTGCAAATTACTGGGAGGAGCCGGAGGGTTTGCCTTTTCTTCGCTCCGTTTTGGGTTCGCGAGCGGTGCGCACCAATAGGGTTCACGATGTGGGCCAACTGCATCTCAGTGGCGAATGGCCGAAACCTAAGATCGGCGGTATTCTCGAAGGAATAGTTGCAGCCTAAAACATGTCACCTGTCCGACCGGACAGGTGACATGTTTTAGGGGTGGATCAAACGTCGGCGTACTGCCTCCACGACAGCTTGCGTAGTCGTGGCCACTCCAAATGCCTCGCGAGCTCTTGTTGTATGCCATTTGACGGTCCGCTCGGCTAGGCCGAGTATCTGGGATGTTTCTGAAGACGTTTTGCCGGCGGCCGCCCACAGAAGCACTTCCTTTTCCCGATCTGTCAGGACACCATCACCTTCGTCTTCGATATCCGACAAGGCCTGGATCGACATACCCGCGTAGACCGCCATGGTGACAAGTTGCACCTGTTGGCGCGGCGACAGGCTGCAGCGCTTTCGCGAGGAGGCGAACGATAGAACCGATTGCCAGTGGTGAGCGCTGAGCATCGGCACGGCAAAGCCGCTCCAGATGCCGAATTCCGTCGCTTCGCCCGCAACGCGTCGGGAACCTTCGGTATCGGACCATTTTGCAGGGACTTCTGACCACAGGAACGGCTTCAGGGTTTTTGCTGAATAGATACAGACGCCGTCAATGGCGGCGTGCTCGGCTTCGACATAGCGTTCAAACCAGCCTGCTGGCCAGCCATTCAGTTCGACCATTGGGGCAAGCTTCTGTCCGCCAAGTGGAACGCCGCTAAGAATAAGGTGCTCGAAGCCGAGATCCCTCACAGTTTTTAGAAGATCGCCTAGAAGTGGCCCAGTCGCTGTGTGTTGCCTACAGCGCTCGACAAAATCAAATACGTCTGCGTCAATCACGTTGTGTCCCCACCCCTGACACCAATCGACATAAGCATAGACTGAATTAGGGCTATCGAATATTCATATTTTAAGCGGAAGGAATTTTACCCAGCGAGTAAAGGTCCGCGCGGCCCTGCTCGACAAGACAGCAACCTCACCGAGATCGAACACGGAGCCATGACCCTCCTCGCCGGCTCGGCCGATCTCGGCCTGCAAGAGTCGAATGTGGAACATGGATCATGGGTGCGGTCCAGATTCCACTGAGAGTTCGATAGACACGGACCACCTTTCTCGACTAAGGGGTTGCCTCCTCCCGAGGTAGAGGGCAATTGCCCCCTACGGAGAACTGCTTCGGCCTGTCTCTGCCGGTGCTTTTCTGACCGCTAAAGAATCTGAGAGAGCGTCTATAGAGAAGTTACACCGACGGGCGAAGTAGTGGGCGGAATCAGGTCGATTCCACCCCCCCAAGGTTTGGGAACCAAGATTACGAAGACAACAAGGGAATTACCCCCTTGACGTACGTTAGCGTCATGTTCGCGGACCCCTCATTTCGCAGCCTACCTCCTAGCACTCACGTGCGTTCCTCCCGATCTTGCGGAGGCGGAGCGGGGCGGTGTAATCGTCTCGTGACTTTTTTGAGGATTCGTGATGGCCGTTCTTTTTTCAATTCTGATGTGCTACTCACCGCCACTGAGGTCCAAAAGCGCCTGAAAGACCTCCGAGAGTGGAACGCCCAGATTACCGCATTGCAGAAGCAGGTGGCCGAAACGCATGCATGGCTCAACCTTGTCGCCAAGTTGATTGGTCCTGAACGAGCCCATCAACTAATAGGTGACGTTCTGCTGCCGGCGCAGGTGAGCACATCAAATGAGGCGATCCTACCCTCAGAGCCCCATCCGCGTCGTTCCCGCATGGGAGACGAGGTTAAGCGGTTCTTGAAGACCCAGACGAATGGAGCGACAAGTGGCCAGATTATCGACCATCTCTTGCAAACCCAGGAGTTCCAAGAAGGGGTCCAGCGCAATCGCAACCGCGTCTACAACGTGTTGTCTCGCTTGGAGAAGAATCATGAGCTTCGGAAGATCGAAGGCAGCTATTATCTGCTTGTCGCTCCTCCGATAGAAGACAGTGGCTCCGAAAAGGAGGCCGCTGTTCCATCGGAATCGAGAGAAGCCCGTCTTAGCTCGCAAGCCAGTCGTGATGCAGAACCCAGACACTCGGAGGTCGGCAAGGACCAGCATGCCTCTGACGGCCATCCGCTGATGTCGACCGTCCATGTCGAACTCGACTTGGCCGCAGACTCATCGGAGGTTCCTCGAACCAACTCGCTCGATCCGTCCGCGCCAGCCGAAGCCCCGCCTAAAACTCAGCGAACTAACTTCGGAGGCCCTGGCCCAGGAGCAGACCCATCGGAAGTTCCTCCAACCAATTCCTCTCCAACCAAGTCGCTGTTTCAGACGGACCCCGCCGAAGCCCCACGGGAAGTCCCTCCTCCAACCACCAGGTTGCTGTTTCAGGCAGACCCAGCCGAAGCCCCACCGGAAGTTCAGCCGCGCGCTCTCGCCCGCGAAGACTGAGCACCGAGGAGGCGAAGCCGGATCCAGAGAGCGGCCTACATTTCATTGAGGGACGGACGACGACCCACAAATTCACCGGGGTACCCCCTTGCCGCAAGTCAGAGAGCGTCTGCCCCTCCGGCAAAACGCTTCGGCCAACATCTGACTCTTTTGTCACAATCTCCATTCGGAGAGGTTCTACACACACACGCGCGCGCGCACGCGCACGCACACACACAGAGAGAGACAGAGAGAGAGAGAGAGAGAGAGAGAGAGAGAGAGAGAGACAAATGGGCAAAGAAATGCACCGAACCTGAAGGGATCTTTCGCCTGATGGGATCGGGAACTCCATTCATTGTCAAAGGGCATTATCAGGATAATCATTGGCATTATCGTGATAATGCGAGCCAGGATGACCCTTCACCGCATCCTCCGCTCCCTGCGCTACACTCCGGATACTTCCGGCTCACCTGGCTCGCATGGACTCCTGAGTCTCAGGACCCTGCGGAGTTCGTTCCATTGGTTCCAGAGGGGAGCCTTCTGGACATGGTTTGGACGTGAGAACACCAGTACACTAGCTTGCCTTGCCGTGTAGACCGCAGCGAACTCGTCACCCTCCCCGTGACGATGATGAGGTCCAACCAGACACTCTCGGCTGGCGACAGGCATCTCGGGTACGAGATCGATGTAGCGGAAGGAGGGTTTGTCCGCTGTTCCCTTAAAAACGTTAGACATCACTCGAAAGCGAGAGGAAGGGGCTTGCCAGACCCCCCTTCCCTAAGTTAAAGAGCACTTGCTCTTTACGACGCCCCCCCCCCGGCCTACCTCTGTATTTCTCATCCCCCATATTCTTTCTAAGAAGAATATATAAGAGAGAGATACGGACGGGCGAAGCTATAGGTGGGTTCCCTAGAGGAACCACCCTGAACCGAGTGGGGACTCTGGTTCATTAAAGAGTTAATCATTACCACGGTAAGTTGAAAACCATTATACCAAAATCCTCGCGCTATTTTTTTGGGGATTTTAATAGATAATCATTAAGTGAGTTACCTGGTTCATTATCTTGGTCCCATTATCTATATAATGCTCCCCGACACTCACCTCACAGCATTACCCTCGTCGCTACGCTCCTCGGGATGCTTCCGGTTCGGTCGGGTCGCTTAGCTCCTTTCCCTGGTTCATCTGGCTCGGGTGGGGTAGGCTTCTCGCGCATTATCAAGATAATATTATATATATTTTCTCTGGCTCATTATCTCTAATATGCTCGCCAGGTTCGCCTCACGCATTACCCTTCGCTCGCTGCGCTCGCTCGGGATGCTCCGGCTCACCTGGCTCGCTGGAACTCTTCTCACTGGCTTGGGAGGGATAGGCGTCTCCCGCATTATCAAGATAATCAGTGAGGCATTTTTCTTTATAATCGCAGTACCCGGATGATGATAGCGACGCCTCAGGGCTGTATCACACCAGGGTTCCATCCCTGGTTCGAACTACTACCCCCCGGGTGTGCCTCGTCACACCATTACACCCTCCCCCCGTCTTCTTTCTGGTTCCAGGGATCGGGTCTTCTCTATGGTTCAGGCGCTTCGCGCCGTTTGGCATCTTGGATCAAGATGACATAAACCGATGGAGGCCACGATCATGGCTACAGTTCTGGTGTTCGTTGCTTGCGTCGAGCCATCTTTTGGGCGAGACCGTACGCCGCTGCCACAACAACCGCTGCAATCCTTGCTGCAGACATTGGGCCACACGCTAAAGGGTAGATAGTCCCTTCGACCAACTCAAAATCGCGGCGATAGTCTAGCGTAGAGTGCTTTGCCACCGCCTGAAGTGGCTGGACTTGATCAGGGTAGTCCGGCCCGGTGCTGTCCGTCGCCTGTGGATCATGCACGGCTGGTGCCAGCTGAGCCAACGGGAAGTGTTCTCATCGCCGTATCTTGGCAGGCGGTTGATCCCCATGGCTCAGGAAGCAGTAGCTATCAGCACCAGCTCTGAGCCAAGGGGCAGTCATGAAGCACTGACAACGAGCTTCTTGCTCACGTTGATGCCTCCAGCGCCTTGCGGCTAGGCTTGAGCGAGTCAGGCCCATTGCATTTAGCTTGGCACGCCGCTTGAATTTCAATGAAGAAACTGCGGCTTGTCCACTGGGCTCGTCGCCTCTCGAGTGTCGGAACACGGCCATTTCTTCTGGATCAGACTCCAAGCTACATGGGCAGCTGTCATGCCTTCATGCGTACCATAAGAGCGATCCAAGCGTCGGATGCTGGGATCACCTAGCCCCGTCTCGACAGAGTAGCCGTGAAGCCTGGCTTGGCGTGCTGGATCGGAAGGCCCGTATAGGTCCGCGGAGAGCCATAGAGTTCAAACGTCATTACCAGGTCAAAGGGATCCGAGAGTCATTCGCTTAATCACCGTAACCTGCGAACCACAGTATATTGTGGGATGGAAGAATCTGGCTTGCCAGGCCATTGACGCACTGTTAAAAAATCCTCAATTCCTCCACCGCCCCCGTCTTTCCGTTCCAAATCCCCTGTTCCATTTCTGTCACCAATCATCATGATATATTATATAAATAATCCACCGCCGATTATTATATAAAATATACGTTTATAATATACCCTTATAATATATAATAATATTATATATGTTATATATATTATAGAGATAATTAAAATGATGATACGCAGCCGACGCGAGCCAGCTTCGCCGAGCGTCCCGAGGGAGCGCAGCGAGCGAAGGGAATGCGGAGGCGAAGCTGGCTAGGGATTTTATAGCTAATCACCCGGGGCATTCACACGTGGTCTGCCTCGGTCCGAATTTGAGGTTCTGCGCCTCACGACATCCCACCTTACAGCCGTCCCAGGATGGCAGTCAGCTACTGGTTCCATCCATCGATCATCGACCTCGATTCCCTTGGTTCCATGGTTCCATGGTTCCCTTGTTTCGTGCCTTTGAGGTCGAGGGAACGCCGACCCAACTTAGCTAAGCGCCCTGCCGATACTGTCGTGGGATACCTTCAAATTCCCGATCGAACTGTAACCCAGCCGGAATATCCACCCACCTAAACCCCTTCTAAAGGCTATGGGATCCGCCCTGGCGTCTCTCGTATGGTGAGCCAGGTCGACTTTTTGTTAGACGCTCCATCCGAAGAACGGCCGGTTGCCTGTTGCAATCCTGGTCGAAGGCTTCTTCCACGCGATCGAGAACCGACACGATGCTCTGTTGGAAACTGCGGCTTGATGAGCAGTTGAAATTCCATCGCTTTTTTTGGCTTGGGATCGCTCAAGCGCAGAGCAAAATCACCAACAGTAAACCATCGGAGTCTACGCTGTGAGAATCGTCGCACGTTCCCAATTCATTGAACCTGCTTCCAGGGCCAGTTGGCCGCGGATCACGTCGTGGTACTTGCTTCTCAGCAGGCAACCGGCTGAACGCTTGGCGACCGACAACGCGGGTGTCGAAAGTTCCCAAAACCGATCGGCTTGGCCATCCTTTGACCCAATGAATCGCCCAAGGAGTGGGCGGTCGGCTCTCCGACCGGGCAACGGTGAAGCAAGCCCTCCACGGGTCCGATGCCAAATGAGGATCTCGATCCGAGACTTCAGCCGCTCCCGGAAGCGGACCAGCACACTGCGGCGCAAGCTTGCGCCACGTCACCCAACACCAGGATCTCAACGAATCGTCGTGGCGACCTTTAAGCAGGCTGCTTTGTTGATGTAGGGGACGCTGAGATGCCGGCCGGTGCCCGAGAGCCTAGTCGTTTCCGCCTATCGAGAGGGGGCACAGCGTAACTTCGAAACGGCTGAGACGGAGCGGATCATCGCTGAGCCATGCAAAGGTCGCCTTGATCTCCTCGGCACGTCTATTGACGGAGGCCAAATCCTCAATGCAACGTATGCACAGACCATTAGACTCGCATCTTCCGAGGTTCGCCCAGAAGCCATGAGCCGTCGAGCCGCACGCATCACCCATGACGAGGTCACCCGGATAGTGAAAGCTGTTCGGGATCTCGGCCTGCCGATTGGCAAGGTCGTTTTCGACGGCGAATCACTTTCCGTTGAGATCGCTCAGGATCATGGGGAAAGGCCAGTTACAGTCTCTGCCCATGACGGCAGCGCTGTGCGGCTGTTAAGGAAGCCGAAACTGTGAGTGGTGCTTCCATGCTGTTCAATCTCGAACACCTGACCGAACGGACCAATGCCGACGGCCCCAAGCGCTACTACTTCCTGCGCCGCAATCAGCCTTTGAGACGTCTCCACTGAGAGCTGTTCTCTGAGGAGTTCATGAAGCAATACCGCCCCTGCCTAGAGCGGCGGCGCCAGACGATGCAAACCCGGAAGATGCAATAAGGTCTGCATAAGAAAACCGTCGGCAAAGCGGACCAACTCTTAGCGACGACCACCTGGCGACCCGTCAGCGAGCACGTCGTCAATCGGCAGGCCATCAGCGGCTGAGGCCCCTGAGATCGCAGCCTTACTCATCGGCAAGCACTTCACTCGTCCGCCTGAGTCCGATGGAGTTGGCATAGATCTTCCACAGCGCTACGCGCCGCAGCGTGAGTTGGAAGTGAAGGCGGGTGAGGACCCATACCTCGCCCGCCTTCGAAACGAGCATATGCACTGGCCTTCCCAACGCGTCCGGTATGGTCGATTGGATTCGGAAAGTTGAGACCCATCGCGACATCAGTGGAACCCTCTAAATGCTATTTTCGACTTCCCACCTCAAAAGACGATAGAGCGTCTAAAGGGTAACGGCCAACTTTCGCCACCGGCACGCGGCAGACGGCCGCGCCCAGCCAATGTTGTCGTTTATCGCAGAGAGGCCTTCCCAATTAATCGATAATATATTTTGCGATTTTCCAATGATTATCTCTTAATAAGACAAAAGTTAATAGCGCCGAGACCCCACAATATATTGTGTTAGACGGAAAGCAAAATCATCTTGCCTGCCAAATGTTACAGGACTAGATTTTACATAAGAAAACCCGACGGAGAGCTGCAGGACAGAATAGATCGGAGGCAAGGGCGACTTGGTTCTCGCGTCTGTCAAAAGCTTACTCCAGCTCGAAGGATTGACCGGTCCTCGAAAGCACTATCTGCGAGCGATCAACGGCTCGCTGATGCCGTAATTGACCGGATAGAGATGAATGAAAGCGGGGGGAACCCATGAACTTTCCCAAGGTCTATACGCCAGCGATGCTCGCCGATCGGTGGGTATGTTCGGAGCGCCATGTTCGCAATATGATTGCGTCGGGCGAACTGCCCGCCTTTAGATTGGCCGGCAAGCTATTGCGCATCAGAGGGGAGGAGGTGGAGAAAGTCGAATGTCAAACGAACCCGAATGGACAATCACAAAGCTCAGAGGAGAGCTTTGTATCTCTTGGTACGAACGCGACATCCGCCGACGTTATCGACTTGGAACCAACGATCCGAAGGAGGCGGCCCGCCGCGCCCCGGCTCGATATGCGGAACTGACACGTCCGAAAGGCTCCACCGTCAAGGATCTCTGGGCAGCCTACTGCCTAGACAA
Organism: Mesorhizobium sp. LNJC391B00; assembly: GCF_000502535.1. NCBI lineage: Bacteria > Pseudomonadati > Pseudomonadota > Alphaproteobacteria > Hyphomicrobiales > Phyllobacteriaceae > Mesorhizobium > Mesorhizobium sp. LNJC391B00. The sequence continues at coordinate 61,388 of NZ_AYWI01000025.1, read as the reverse complement.
GGCAGGCCGATCAGTCGTCACGACCATGGGCTACACCTGGAAGGCCCTGGCCCCGTTCTTTGCCGACAAGGAAGGCGAAGCGGTGACGCTCGCCGACTGCCGCGCCTATACCGCGGCACGGCGCAAGGACAACAAGAAGGATGGGTCGATCCATACGGAACTGGGCCACCTTCGCTCAGTCCTGGTCTGGGCGCGCAAGCAGCGGCTGATCGCTTTTGCTCCCGACATCGAGCGCCCGGCGAAGCCCGATCCAAAGGAGGGATATCTCACCCGGCCCGAGATCACCCAGCTCCTCGCCGCAGCAAACTCGGCGCACGTCAAGCTGGCCATCCAGCTGATGATCGCCACCGGAGCTAGAGTGGGCGCTGCCCTGCAGCTAACATGGGATCGGGTCGACTTCGACCGGCGCATGATCCAGCTGCGCAATCCATTCGACAAGGCGCACCGCAAGGGACGCGCCACAGTGCCGATCATTGATGGCCTGCTCGCTGCCCTGCAAGAGGCTCAGGAAGGCGCCTTGACCCCATACGTTCTGGAGTGGGCCGGCGACAAGATCCTGTCGATCAAGAAGGGCATCAAGACGGCCGGAACCAAGATCGGAAGGCCCGATGCTTCGCCCCACATGCTGAGGCATTCAGCTGCCGTCTGGCTCGTCGAAGATGGCCATTCAATGGAGGCTGTTGCCCAGTTCCTGGGCCACTCCAACACCGCAATGACGTACCGGGTTTATGCCCGCTACAGCCCGGAATACCTGCGAAAATTGACTGCTTCGCTGGAGCTCTAGGTTCAGTGAACCGACAGAGCACTTCGTAAAACAAGGTATACCGATGACAAAGTATAATAAAATCAACAGGTTAGTGGTGGGCGATGACGGGCTCGAACCGCCGACATCTTCGGTGTAAACGAAGCGCTCTACCAACTGAGCTAATCGCCCGCTCCGGCCGGACCTTTAAGCGGTCGGAACCGGCTTCGCAAGGCCAAATGAACAGCCGCGAGCTTAGCCGCACAGTGGTTTTCGCAGGCAAAGTGCCGCCCGTCAAAAAACCTTCTCCTGTTTGCGTTTATGCTGTCCAGCTGCGCTTGACACCCGGTGGCGAACCCCTTATCCACCGCCCCAACGACGAACACGGCTGACACGTGCTCGTCCAATGCGCGGGTGTAGCTCAGTTGGTTAGAGTGCCGGCCTGTCACGCCGGAGGTCGCGGGTTCGAGCCCCGTCACTCGCGCCATTAATTTCAAGGGGTTAGCTACCGCCCCTTGAAAAGTTTCAACTCTCATTCTGCGGAGAGTTTCAACTTTCTGTATTCGTTCCGTTCCAGGCCAAGCAGCTTTCTGCCCTTGCGGCGGCTGGCATCGGCTGAGCGGACGGCGGCCAGATTGACCGGCATATAGGTCTTCTGCAGCCCCTTGTTCCCGTCGATCGAATTGCCCATCTTGGCCGAGATTGCCTCGACCGACGCGCCTCCGGCATTCGCCTCGACCGCGCCGGAACGCCGCATGTCCATCAGCCGCCGCTTCTCCGATGTCCCGAACACCAGCGTGCGCAGATCGGCAAAGTCGTCGACCAGAGAATCCTTCGTGTAAGGCACGCCGGCGCGCGGCCGGCCGCCCTTCGGGCCCGGCGCGAAACCGCGCGAGCGAAAGATCGGCGCATCGTCAAGCAGGGTGACGCCTAGTGATTCGACATAGGCCAGCACCAGGCGCTGCGTGCGTGACGACAGCGTGCCGACAGCCGCCTCGCCACTCTTGCTGCGTGCAATCAGAAAACCCCATTCCTGTGCTGTCTGCATTGCCTGCGCCGGTGTGAGCGTGCGCACGTCGACGGGTGAGAAGCTCGTGTCCCACGCAACGGCGATGATGCAGGCCAGTCCGCGGTAGCCGGCGCGCCAGGCGCCCTTGACCATGCGCACCGCCTCGCCTGCCGTCCAGGTCTGGTGGCGCGGTGGTGGCGTCTGGCGGCGGATCGCCTGCGATGGGTCGGAGCCGGGCGGGCATAGCTTCATGCCGGCCATGACATTATAGAGCGAACGCCACGTCTTTACGGCACGGTAGGCGATGTCGACACCTTTGACCCGCAGCAGACGGCCATACCAGTCGTCGAGCAGCTCGAGGGTGATGTCGGCTGGCGGCAGGTCGGCGAAGTACGGCTCGATGAAGGTCCAGCCGCGCTCCCGATCCTCGCGGGTGCGCGGTGGCTTGCGCTTCCATGCATCCATGCGGCGATAGCGTGCAAAGGCGTCTCCGATGGAATCCTTTGGCCATACATGCAGGCGCGACGGCTCCCTGCCCTTGCGGAGTTCCTGCCAGCGGTCTTCCCACTCCCGGGCTATCGTCCAAGCCTCAGGCCCGTCGATTCCACAGGAAATGCATCTGAAGCCAGCTTCGACCATCTTCGGCGTCGGCAGCCAGTAGCCGTATTTGCCCTTACGGATGACGTAGTGCTTCAATTTGATCTTACCCAAGGATCGCCAGCCTCGCTCTTGCAATGTCAATGCTAGACTGCGCGCCGGATCCTGATCCTGCAAGACCCGAGCGTTAATCGAGCCAGGCGTCGATCGCAACCATGTCGTAGTTGCCGGTGATTGGGCAGGCCTTGGGAAAGCCTTGATCCTGCAACGCGGGCAGAAATTCCATGAATTCCCGCAGCGTCAGGTGGAGATGACGCGCCGCCTTGATCGCCGGCACCAGCCGTGGTTGTACCGGGAAGCGGATAGATGACGGTTGTAATGTGTGGGTTTGGCTCATGGCACCAAAACTCTATCCACCGTCCATCGGGCAGCGGATGGGCGCCTTGTCGTTGGGCGGGTGTGAATCTCGCCCGTGTAAGCACCTCCGCCGCATAGCATGAGATTTTCCTACTCCATGATCTCGTTATTCCTGCATCGAGGGGGAATGAGGCTTAGAATAGCGGCCTTTCTCCCCCATGCCTATTCATCGAATCCTTAATCGCAGAATCGGCAGCCACAGAGCGAGAATACTTGTAATCGGCGGCTTCGAAGCCGCTACGCCCGGCCAACCCAGCATCGCCATGACAGCGTCTGGCTTGTGCGTAGTCAGAATCGCACCCTGTGCTCTGGCGAAATCACCAGCCTTCAAACGGCACCCTCGTTTGGGGCGGCGGCCCGGCGTCTCGCCTGCGGCGTCGCCATGCTGACGCTCCTTCGGCGCCGGTTAGCTGATTTCACGGTCACGAACTTGCTTCGGCAACGAAATGGACACCGCGCCGAAGCGGGAGTTCGAAGCTCTAAGCGCCATACAGCGGGCTCGTGATGCCGACGATTGCGACATCACCGAATTTGCCGTTCCTCTCCGACCCGCCCGCCCGATCGACACCCAAGCACACTGCCTTGTGACGTCACCTCAGGGCATACCTTGATCTTTTCAGCGATTACCCGTCGGCCAAGGCATCTGTTTTGAAATTCGCTTGATGGCGTCCCTGCCCTTGCCGTTCGACTCCGTCCAGTCCTTGTCTGTCAATTTGTTGCGACGAGAGCTAGTCCCCCTGTCGTGCTGGTCGGTCTCGTCTCATCTCGTGGCTCTGCAAAAACCGTAGCAGCATGTTCGCAACCTGTTCACCCATGTTGATTTCACGAGTTTCCGACTGTCGGCATATAAGAGGGAGAGGTCCGATGGATTTCATGTTGATGGTGAACATTGCCGGCGGCATCCTTCTGGCCATCGCAATCCCCTCGGTGTGTCTCGTCGGATGGCTGTTTTACCGTTCGGGATCGGGACAATTGAGAGGCGAAAGCTGTGACAATGAAAAGCCCGCCACCGTGAGCCAGACCAGAAAACTCGTATTTTAGCACCGACGAAACAAAGCTCGCTATTCTGCGTTGAGGCTCGTCGAACAACGGAGCTTCACGAATGGATCCGGCAACTGCAGCTGTGATGATTTTGCTTTCTTGCAGTCCCGCCCAGGGAGTCTGCAAGCCACTCGATACATCACCGGCCATGTTCGGATCCCTTGACACATGCCAGTTGGCGTTAGCCGTGAGGCTCGAGGGCGCTCCCAACGGGGAGATCGTCGGGCGATGCAGTTCGATCGACCCCTCCGCTACAGGTTCCGTTCCAGCCGGGTATAGCACGATTGTCGTCACGCGGGGCACAGGGGCGGGTGCGGTGAGCAGTCGCTACATCGTGCCGCACAAAAACTGAAGCCAGTCCACCGTGAGGCAGCGGGCTATTCATTCTCGACCGGACAATTATAGGCCTTGCCCTCCCTCTATGAAGCCATAATCGGCATCGTTGGCTTCGCGCTCGTCGTCCGCTTCGCCATCGTCGTCGCCTTTCCTGTCATTGGTCCCGGTGACTTCGATGCCACTGGCCAGACAGGGTTCGAGATCCGGGTCGGGCTCTACGAAGTCGACCAGCTACATCAGGCGTTCTTCATCATCGATCGAGCGACGGACCGCCATGTCCGAAAGGCAGAGGTTCGTGGCTGGATAGCGAAGAATCGCACACGGCTTTCCCTCATTCGCATGGTTCGCAGAGATTAGCATGATCGCCTACTCTCATCTCGTCCGGCGTCGTCTGCCTCAAAGCAGCGCCGGTAAGGCTCGGCGCCCTTCTTGGTTTCTCCCCGTATGTCAAAAGGAGGTCGCCGGGCCTTACCAGGCCCCGCTGCTCATCGCTTGCGGGGTGTCCTGATGGCTGAGCTTGGCCCGTGGCCTAACGGCCAGAACCAAACGTTCCGAAAAGCTTTCCCAGGCTGGCGGCAGCCGAAGGGCTGCACAAGAGGGATCGTCAGACCGCTCCTGGCGCACCACAGCGACACCACCAAGCTGTAAGTCAGGTCCATCGGCGCTGCTGATGAGTGCCCTCAGATGGATTGCGTTTGCCACGAAAAAGGAATCGTACCGGCCCGTTCTCAGCACGTCAGCCGGAACGGGCCATGGGCAGAAGCAGCCGACTAGCTAAAATCGCAAGACGACCGAAGGACCACGTCGGCGATAGCACCGGACCCGACGGCGCCCGTGTCGCCAGTAACTACGGCAGACTCTTCTCCAGCCCCGCCGGCGGCGGCGCCGGTGGTAGTAATCTGGGTCGTAGTCTGGGTCGTAATCTTGGTCGTAGTAGCGCCGATGGTTGACCGGCTCCACTTCCGCGTGAGTACCTTCGTTGTCGAAGGCGTCTGGCGCGTCGAGTTCTTCGAGAATGCCGCTTTTGGCCGCTGGAACACCGGCCAATGCGTTGATAGGCCGGACCGCGCTTGCAAAGGCTGCTGCCCCTGCAACGCCAAACATCGCTGTCAAAAAGGATCGCCGATCCATAGTAAACCTCCCAACTTACATGAGCTGAACGAAGCGCCCCGCCTGCTGAAGGAGCAGGCCCAGCGCACGGTAAAATAGAGGATTCGCCAGCCGCTCAAGCAACTCGCGAATCCTATCAGCGCAGGAAGGGACCTGGCTGCGCCGATCCAAGACATGTCAGCTAAGGACGACCGCCATTACCAGAAAGGTAACGGCTGTTGCAAAAATCGGTGCGAGCAACCATCGCGCCTGGCCAACACTTTGATCCATTTGTTCTCTCCCGTTGTGGAGAACCAACAACCTGAAGCCCTAATCCGTTCCGCCTAGTCCAAAGGTAAGACCATTGCGTTGTACGGTCGGACTTTAGACCAATCGGATTAGACAAAGGTGCGTAGGCGGGAACGTTTACCCCGGTTCAAAGTTGGTTGCCGGGCAGTGCGGGACGATGATCGTCGTGTGCCGGTCCTTGCAGGAGAGAAGATATGAAGATGCACTTTGTGAACACCGCCGCAGCCATGTTGCTCTTGGCGGGGATCGGCTCCGCCGCCGCTGACGACATTATCATCCAGCCGGAACAGGACACGGTCATCCGTGAGTATGTCAAGAAGCAGCCCTTGGCTTCGGTGAACCTTCCCGGCGTGGAATTGAACGTCGGGACAGCTCTGCCGGAAACTGTGGAGATCCACGAGGTCCCGAACGTCAAATACCGTTACGTGGTGGTCGACAACCGCACGGTCCTGGTCGATCCGGGCACCCGCAAGATCGTGAAAGTTTACGACTGAGATTTCGAACGAACCCACGCTCGCCACCCTTGGGTGGCGAGTGTGTGCATTCAAACGCTACTCAGCCGGACAAATTCAAATTGCCACTCAGCTGGACAATGAACATGACGAACCCTGAACTCGAGAGGACGCAAGCCCTGGTTGCCCGCTTGGCTGATCTCCAAGCAAGAATGCAGGCAGCACGTCTTGTTGGAGCCGAGGTAACAACCGTCCGAAAGGTTGCAGCCATAATCGATGACGGCTTGCGACAGGCCGGCCTCACACCGTTAGAAATCGCAGAAGGTCAAGAGGAACAGTTTAGCGATACTAAATGTTCGACTGGCTATGGACAGCCGAACCCTACTCTCAGCAGATCAAGTCAGAGCAGCACGAGCCCTATTGAACTGGCCGCGTGTGCGACTTGCCGCCAAGGCCAATCTTAGCGAGATGGTGATCAGCGCTTTTGAGAACGGATACAGGAAACCGCGTCCCCACAACATCGCCGCCATCCGCAAAGCGTTTGAGGATGCCGGAATCGTTTTCACCGTCCAAGGCACTCCATCGTTAACCCGCTCAGAAGGTGATAGCGGACTAGCCGCCGATAATAGACGGTGGCGCGGCCGGGAGAAAAAAGGATAAAGGGGGAAAAGCCCGTGTACCCTCTGCACCCGATCTCTAAAGCGGCCGCTAACCACCCATTATGTCGCTCTACGGGATTGCTTTGGCGGACTGGCCACGTCACTTCCGCCATACCCAATGCAAAGCGATCCCGGCAGAGCTTGGTTACTGCTTCTGCACACGCGGCAGAAAAAGATGGACGCTTGTTCCTTCACCAGCTTCGCTCTCGATCCGAATGTGCCCGCCGGATTGTTGGACGAAGCCATAAACCTGGCTAAGTCCAAGTCCAGTCCCGCGTCCATCGGGTTTGGTGGTGAAGAACGGCTCGAAGACCTGCGCCAGAATCTCCTTGTTCATGCCGCAACCGGCATCGCGCACGGTCATACGAACGCACGAACCCGCCAGTGAATGCACGTCGTCGATGTCGTCAGGGACATCGCTAGTCTCGATTGTGAGCGTTCCCACGCCGGCCATGGCGTCCTTGGCGTTCATCGAGATTGAGCATGGCGACATCGAGCTGGTTGGGGTCGACCAGAACAGGGCCAAGCGCCGCTTCCAAGTTGCGTTCAATTTTGATTGCACTCCCGAGCGTTCGTTCCAGCAGCATCGAAAGCTGTTCGATCCGTCCGTTCAGATCAATGCCTTCGGGCGTAAGCGACTGGCGCCGAGAAAACGCAAGCAATTGCTGCGTAAGTGCCCCGCCGTTCTGTGTTCGTTTGAGCAGTTCGTCGATCAGGATGGCTGATTTCGGATCGCCGGGATTTTCGGCGAGTTGCTTTTGCAGGAGCCGCAGGCCCGAGTCGAACGCTGCTATCAGATTGTTGATATCGTGAACTATGCCGGCTGCGAGGCGGCCAATTGCTCCGAGCTTCTGGGATTGACGTCGACGTTCCTCCTGCGCACGCTGCGAGGAAACGTTCCGAAGGCTGGCAAGGAGAGCAGGTGTCCCGTCCCAGTTAACCTCCACGACCCAGACGGCCATACGGATAGTCAACGCCCGTGTGGGCCGGTAAGCATTCGAATGCACTCTGCGCGCAAGTGAACCCCTTGCGCTAACGCTTCGACGCGCCATCAAAGCATTGACCGCGCGGTAAAAGGAGCGTGCACCAAGTGAGGCCGGTTTCGTTTGGGGCCTGCGTTTGGCCTGGGGCAAGGCGGCCCCGCCTGCCGCATCAAAAAGAAGCAAGCCAGACAGGCTTGGTATCAACCTGCTGATCATTTCCGCCGCGCCACCATGGCAAAACATGTTTGGGGGGCGATCGCACCGCTGATGGTCAGCGAAGGCCAACAAGTGGTCCGGCTACCCTTGGAGCCAATCCGCATTTCTGGCGATTTTCCCCTGGAGCAATCAGTGCATTGACATGAACTCGGCCGTTTTATTGGTCCTTGCTGAGTGCAGGTAATCGTGCCGGAACTCAGCAAGAAAGGCCAGTCCTTCCCAATCATGGATGGTCAATTGGCCATTCACAAGTGATGTAAGGCGCTTCTCCCGAAGAGACTTGAGCGTGCGGTTGATGTGGACTGCCGACAGCCCTGTCGCCTCGCCAAGGTCAGCTTGAGTCACAGCAAAAGCGCAGGTTTGATCGGACGCGAGTCCGGCGTCTTCCATACGTAGCATGATTTCACAGAGAAGGTGGGCCACTCGGCCAAGCGCTTGGCGCTTCCCGACATTGACCACCCATTCGCGGAAAATCGATGCATCAACCAGTGTCGTTCGCCAAAGATTTGCCGCCAGCCTGGGGTGGCGTTCGCAGAGCAGCCGTATAGCCGAGTGATCTATGAAGCCAACACTGCAAGCGCTCACCGTTCGAACGTCGCTATCCAACAGATCGAGGTGCAGGCTCAACAGATCGGGCATGTCGCCAGGCACATGATAAGCAGTGACCTGACGCTTCCCGTCTCCTGTTACCTTCGAGGTGCTGGCTAAGCCAGCCAGGACCATTATGCACCGGGACGGCTGGTCGCCTTCGCGAACCAAGTTCTGGTTTGCGCCAATCGCAACGATCCTTATTCTTACCGCGTCGAGAGCTTGACGCTCACCTGACGTGAGGGTGAAGGCACGATGGAACTTGGCGGTTAATGGGCTTTGATAAAGCATGTCGGCTCTCCGTTTGGGCGGGAGCGCTATGGTCTCTCAGTCACCCGCGGCCAGCAGAACGCGAATGATGCCCGACCTTATATCATAAACACCGGACCGACTTAACCTGTGATAAGTCTGGCACTGCTTCGGATGGTCCTTTCCTCCATCGGCAAACACAGGCTCAACAGGATTACGAGGGAAGCGGCCCATCAACGGGCCTCGAGTTGCGCAGCTGCGGCAGCAGCTATAATAGATCGTTCTCAAATTCGAGGACTCACACCATGACCGACGCCCCCGACCACGCCCCTGAACTGGTAGAACTCACGGCGGATGTGGTATCGGCGTACGTCAGCAACAATCCCGTGCCGGTCGCGGGTTTGGCGGACCTGATAGCCTCAGTGCACGCGTCGCTGTCTGGGATTGGCCATCGCGTGGCTGCCGCGACCGAAGAACCAGTGCCTGCGGTAAATCCGAAGAAGTCAGTATTTCCCGATTACATCATCTGTCTTGAAGATGGTAAGCGGTTCAAAACCCTTCGGCGACATCTGCGCGTGGATTTCGGTCTCACTCCTGACGCGTATCGAACAAAGTGGAACTTGCCATCCACTTATCCGATGGTCGCTCCCAACTATGCGGCCTCACGGTCTGCCATGGCGAAGTCGATCGGTCTGGGTAGGAAGGCACCGCAGCCCACGGCAACTGTAACGGGCAAGGCAAGGCCGGCGGCTAAGGCTAAAGCGTAGCTTCCGCGATCACACCATTACCACTGCGGCACCAATCGACGATGTATGCATCGCGGCGGACCTGTCCGCTCTTGGCCGGTGCCCACCCAGGTTCCCCAACCCATGGCGCCGGCCATTTGTGGCCCACACCTCAGTTTCGTATTGCTGCCCAAACTCTTCTTGTTGAAGACCGCTTACGACGTTACAATCCCGTTTGGCCTGATTGCTGGGAGGCAACGCCCTGGCTGATATAATTCCAATTCGCAAAGCACGCCCTTGTGTCGAAGTTGGCGAAGCCTGTGGCGAGTGGTTTGTTCGCGTGGTCGAGGAAGACCAGGAACTCACCCGATCATTCAAGCTCGAATCCTATGCTTTGGCCTTTGCAGAAGGCCAAAGGTCGCGTCTGCATCTCAACACGTTTTCCCGGCTGTAGAGTAGCGCGATGCAGATGTCCGCAGGGTTACTGGCGAATTTGGGCGATAGCATCGAAGCCATTGCCGCCCACATTGCGACCATGGAAACGCGACAACTGCACCAATTGCTCAAGTCGTTGCCATCGAGATCGGAAATCGCCAGCGCGGAAATGGTGATGGGCACCCTGGTCTATCGCGAGATTGAACTGCGCCGCCGGCGGGGGACGGGCGGCAACGTGTTGCCCTTTCCGGGTCTCGTGACTCCACCTATTCAGCAGTAGATAGCGGCGCCGGACCTGTAAAGGCCGCCGCAATTAAGCAACGGGCCTGATGGCGGGGTAGCGTCTTGATGCCAAGAAACCCCGCCGCGCGCGCAACAGCGGGTTTTCGTAGTCACGGCTACATCCGAGGAATCGACCGCTTAAGGCAGAATTGCTTGGTTGTCGTCGCGTTTCCATACCATTAGATCAACTGTGCCAGATGAAGACGTAAAAAAACCCGTTGCCAATTACGGCAACGGGCTTGAGCTACCGGGTAGGGTCAGGAAGGCAATATGTAGACCCAACAACACGATGCGCCACGCCTCATGATCGAGGTCTTAACCGAACCGCGACAATTCTAATCATCTTGTCGACGTGTGAATAACTTTGCTGACTCCAGATCATCGGCAGGGAAGACGTGATTTGACCTTGGCGGAACAGCCGCTCACGATGAGACGGCTTGGGAAGGCGCGAGATGCAAGTATGCAAAGACATGATTGTGGTGCCGCCGATCGGCGCACAGTTCGAGACGCCTGAATTCCTCGCCGAGATCAGCGCCCTGCTTGATGAGGCCTATCCCGACTACGATTTCACGATCACCACCATAAGCAAGTTTCGGGATGACAGCTTCGTGTTGATCCCGCTGCTCGGCAGCGTCGGTGGTGAAGGCTCCGTTTTAGCGGCTTACCCGGATATGACGGCAATGCAGGAGATGGGCAATCTCCTGTTCAAGCACATCATCGGCCATCACCATCGCGACATTAGGTGCCGCACGTGGCCCCAATCCGTTCCCGGACCTCCGTCTCACATCTGCCCTGGCGGCTAATCCTTTAGCGCATCCGCGCCGCTATCGTCGTCGCGATGACGTTGACGAAGGCGCTTCAGCAGATCGCGTGAGGCTTGGATCGCCCTGCGCGATTGATCCATGTTCTGGCGAAACGTGGCGCGTTCCTCCATGGACTTCTGCCACTTCAGCAAGGTGGCCGTAGTCGCAGTGGCCGCTTGAGCGATATCTATGGGCGTTGCAACCATCGCATCCTCCCAAAAAGGCAATGGTAAACGCAATCTTTATAGGCCCAACGAAACCCATTCTTCAATCAAAAACGAACATACGGCACATGGCAAAATGGCTATTCGTCGGGCCGCTCGACGGCGGCTTCGTCGACCTCGGCTTCCATCTCGTCGTTGACGGTCTTGGTCTATCCAAAACCAGCCATCGGCACACCGTCAAAACCCTGCAGCCACCCGTCGGCATGTTCCTGCCAGTAATGGCACCTCACGCTCCTTGCCATCCTTGCACGCTTGGGCGCCGTACATCCAGGCGTAGGTGGCGCGCTCCTGATCTTTCTTAGGCACGGCGATTTGTGTCATCCTCAGCGAACGCCGGCTTGCCCGCTTCACGCTCGACGCCGAGCAGATCGAACTCGTCGTTCGCAAAGCACTTGGCCTTCAGCCAGTTGGTCGACGGTATTTGCTGTCCTTGCGCTTCGACACCTTGCATTCAAGTCCGGCCTTGTCGAGCAAGTGAAAGATGGTCTTGGCTTCCCCCCGGCAGAGGCTCGCTGAACTGAATACGCCCGCCGGGCGCGATATAGCGCGGCCTCGGTCAGTCAGCCAAGCGGCATCGCGGTGCACGATAGCACCGAGAATCGCCGCGTACACGCTGCCGACCTCCTCTGCGCAGGATATGCCCAGCTTGTCCGCGCGGTCTTCCATCGCTTGCTCGGCCAGGTCGCTGATGCCAAGCGCGATTGTCTGCTGCGGATGGAAGGACGCTGACTGTAAAAGCCCGCCCAACCTTTCGGCGGGCGGGCTTCCACTGTCGGAACTGGAGAGTGTCATGTCGACAGCCCCGACAGGTCGGAAAGGGGTCGCTGGTTAGCGGCGCGAGATCAGCANTCGACGCAGCGCTTCTTCATCCGAGTGACCTGGGCGTTCGACATATCGCCGACAACGCTAGCCAGATTCGGGTTGCTCGAAGCGGTCGGGTTGCTGGGGTTGGCGGCTGGATTGGTTCCAACGCCGACATTTACGTCGGTACCAACCCCGGTGACGACACCGACATTGGCGCTGCCGGTTCCGATGGAAGCAGTCGCTCCGCCAGTGTCGCCGACGGAGGCTGCGGCATTTGCCCCAGAACCGCCTAGGGATACGCTAGCCGTAGCGCCGCTGTTGCCGCCCACATTAGCGCTGGCGCCTCCGCTGCCGACGGATACCCCGCCGACNACGCTAGCCGTAGCGCCGCTGTTGCCGCCCACATTAGCGCTGGCGCCTCCGCTGCCGACGGATACCCCGCCGACGCCTCCGACACTAATTCCAGCTGCTGTCGCTGGCATGCAAAGAATTGCGAGAACAGATCCGGCAGTCAGACTGCCCATAAGAATTTCAAAAATTCTTGCCATAGTACGCCTCCTTGTTGCCCTTCAAAGGATGGGACATTTTTGGGCATTTACGGACCCGATAGTGACGCACTAAAGTTTAAAAACAAGCTAACGGCCCGCGAAAGATGCGTCTTGGGTCATTACTTGGTAATTAGCAAGAGTCAGATATAATAAAATTTTACTTTGACTCGGACGTGATTCCTCTACTTGTCATTCAATATCCTTGCCTAAGCACCCCATCGTCAATAATATTGTGCGGTGCAACAAGATTCAGAGATGGACCATGCGACGTCAGTAAGCGGCTAATACCGCCGATCTGACATACAATGCTATATTAGCTCCTCTTGACGAACCCCGGCGGGCCGAATCAGAATCCCGTCAGCGCAACCCTGCAAAATCGCACTGGTCTGCCTGAAGCATCGCGACGATGGCCGACGATTTCTTTAGGAGATTTGAATGTCGCACAACGTGCTGCCCACCAAGCCGACGGCCGCGCTGAGCTCCGCGCAGTCACCGGTCTTGGCTACGGCCGGATCTATGATCAAAGCCCTGAGCCGGAGCCATCCGGGGTCCACGCCTGCCGCCCCGTATTTATTGTCACCAAAAGGGGAACAACGGCAGCTCGGCCGTGTTGGGCCAGTTAAGCAATATTGCAGGAGCACAACATGCATTTCGTCAAAGCGCTTTTAGCTGCGATCGCCATCGGTCTCATCAGCCCGGGGGCAATGGCTCAGACCGCGACGACGTCCCCGCAGGAATTTGTCAAAGCAGCTGCGAGCTCAGATATGTTCGAGATCCAGTCGAGTGAATTGGCACTGCGGAAATCGAAGACATCACGAGTGAAGGAATTCGCTCGCATGATGATCAAGGACCACACGACCTCTTCCAAGCGGCTCATTGCGGGGCAAAGAAGGACGACGTCGCAGTGGCGCCGGAGATGACAAGCAAGCATGCTGCCCAATTGGAAGCGTTGAGCAACGACAGCAGCGGGGCGTTCGATAACGCCTATATCGACGCCCAGGTGGCAGCGCACCAGGAAGCCCTGACGCTGATGACCTCCTATGCAGAAAACGGTCAGGCAAAACATCTGGCGGCCCATGCGAAAAAGACCGCGCCGGTCATCCGGCAGCATTTCAAACTTGCCCAGCAACTGAGCAAGAGCGGTTCTCAGTGCTGAGTGGATCTGGCCACGACGTTGGTTCTTCGCGGCGATGTGGAGTCTGTGGCCAACACTGCCTCCGCCCTCAGGGACGCTGCAACCTTTAAGCGGTGGTCGATGCAGGAACTCTAAAGGTACGTCGCTCAGGTAGTCCGGCGTGCAAGCACCAGCGTCGTCGAAGTTGCCAAACGAACAGGAGACCTGACATGCCAAAGCAAAACGAGACCTCGCATTCGAGACGAAGTGACTTCGCCAATGATGAACCCATTCGCCCGGAGGATGCCGCCGTGTTGGACAGCCCCGTGGGCCACGAAGACAGGCACGGCGCGGAGCCAGGTTTCGTGGGAGCCGACGATGTCGACCAGTCGATCGGCGCAAGGCCCCGCAGCGAAATTACCGGTCGTCATGATGAAGGGGCAGGCGCCAATGAGACGATGGACGGCTTAAGCGAAACCGAGGAACTGACCCGCAGCTACGCCGAGGACATACCAAACGGTGACAATGATGAGGACGAAGAAGACATCCCTGTCTTCGAAAGAGGCCGAAGCAACACCGACCTCTGAGCGGCGCCAAGTTTGAACCCACGGTGAGGAACATGACAATGAGCACATTCGGACTTCGGATTGTGTCTTTGGGGCTCCGGGCTTTTTTGGGGCTGGGGGCCTCGCTGATTTTGGGCGCCCAGGCATCTGCGCAGACAAGTCAGCCGGCTCAACAATCCGGCGACTCATCGCAAACAGGCAAGCACGATCGTCTGCCGGCGCAAGGATCGTCGCCGACCGCCAAGGATGATGTCGGCGTTGACGTCTCGCTCGGCCGGCCGGAGGTGAAGCAACAGGTTGCAAGACATCTAGGAGTGGCTGAGACCGAGTTACCACTGGCGGTGCATGTGCCGATCGCGCTCGCTTCGCAAGTCTGCGGGCAAGAGGTATTTACCGCCCACGACAATGTAAACCGAAGCTGCACCGCGACGAAGTTCATTCCGGAAATCGCCGAGGCGGCACGCAACCATCCACAAACCTCCGCGGTACCGGAGCAGTAGCATCGAAATGTCCGAACCCGGCGCGACGGTCGCGCCATGCTTACCCTAGGATAGCGCTCCAACCCGGCGTAAATCAGCCCCACCGCCGTCTGTTGGCGGCATGCATGATGGCGTTCGCCGCCGTCTCTTAACCAATGTGAATGCTGTCGCTCCGCAGCCACGCTACGAGATCCTGTCCGAAGCGGAGGCAGGCAGATGCCACTGGAGTGCCTGATCGATCAATATGTGAGCAGCCGCAAGCGGCGGGGTCTTTTGTCGACACGGCATGCTCTCGAGGCGTTGAAAGAGGCCCTTCCGGCGCTGTCGATCGGCGAAAGCCATCTTGTCAATATGATCGCCGAGCGAGCGCTCGCCTTTGGCCTCGCCATCCACTTCGATCATTCCGGCGAGAATGCCGGGTAAGACATCCACGAGAGCGTCTGCTGATGCCACAGGACGAGGAACTCGGTGTCGCGTAGTTCCATCTTCATTGCCTGGCGGTCGGGCAAATCATTCCGAGGCTGCTCCCGTCCGTGTTCTGGGCGGGTGGTGAAGGTCGCCGACGCGATGCCACGGCGTGCGCCGACCTCACCCCGGCATTCGACAACCCTCCAGCTTTGGCCAGTTGGAGCTTTCGTCTACTTGCAGCAGCCCTAGCGAGGCTCGATCAGCCTCCGCGTTCGGCGGTTTCGGAAGTTTTGCTCCAGCGGGCGGTTCGGGCCGACGAATTGAGGTTGAAGGAGAAGATGATGACGGACAACAAAAGCGAGCGTGATTTTGGCGACAGGAACCGGGTCTCGTCCAACGAACGCAACGAACACTTCCATTTTGCCCAGCAGAACGGCATAACGCCTGAGCAGGCGATGGAGTTCATCATAGCCGCCGGGAATGACCGCGCCTCGTTGCGGCTGCGAAGGAATTGAAGTCAGTTTCCCGGGGCGGCTCGCTTACGGCATGTCGCTATCGAGGAGGACCTTGAGCCGTGGTGAGAATTTGAGTGTATCGTCATGCTGACGCACACGCGGGCAGGTCGAGCGTGAAAGTGACAATTGTACCCTGCCCAACATGCGGCAAGCACTGGAGGTTCGAGGCTGCGCAGATCTCCTATCGTGACCCCGAACCATAATCCACTCCAACCCGAGTCCTGGACGCACGGCGTAGCAACGAGCCTACTTCCTGCCGTCGTTCAACAATAATCCCGCGCCGCAGTCAGCCACGAGATCACCGTCGTCTGCCGGACGCGTGTCGGCTTCCAAACTGACAAACGCACCGCCTTTGTAGCGACGCTTTCCAGCCACGATCACCTGCGCAGCTTTGCCGCGCTCGCTGCGCACCAATAATTTCCATCTCCTTCCCTCAAACTGATCTTGCGCAGGCGGTCGTTTTGCCGCTGGCAGGCGCTGTCCTTCCGCTTCGATCGCGGTAGCGCCCAGTATCAACGCTGGCGGATCAAACCGCACAATCAGCACCTCAAAGCTGATCAGCAGAAGCAGCAGTGAATCAGGATCTTGTCGATCAGGGTCCAAAGGGGCCGAGCACATATGTCTGGGCACGGTGACCGTGGCATAGCCGGCGCTGCAATGACGGCGTCGGCGCCCGGAGCCGGAAAGCCCAACTAAGAAAATCGTCGGCGGTGCCGATCTCGAAGAAATTCTAGCCCGGCACGGTGAACAGGCTGGGGGCCGCATCGCGATATAGGGTTCAGCACAGCTCTGGCGGCACCGAGTTGATCGACCCACTCCCGCTCGACGGCCCCGACTACGTCCATGGTCAGCACGCGCAGCATGGTCAGCTGGCGCTTCATCGCGCGCAGATCGCGACGGTCGGCCTCTTTCGGCTCATGAAAACGTCACTCTGTGTTTGCTAGACGCGGTGCTGGATCGGTTACCACGCGTCAGATCTGGATCATCACGTTGCCGGCCTCGATTCTCACCGGATAGATCGCGAGATTGACGCAGACCGGCGCGCCCTGGCCTGGCCGGTGTTGTAATTGAAGCGGCCATTGTGCTTCGGGCATCGATGACGTCGTCGATCACCAGCTTTCGGCTAGATGCGCCTTCTCATGCGTCCAATATCCGTCGGTGGCGAAGAACTCGTCATCGGGCGAGCGGCAAACCGGGAGGATCGAAGCAGATGACATCCTCTTTGGAGATGTCGTCCACCGCGCACGCTTCGATCCAGTCAGCAATCTCCGGCTCCGGCAAAATTCGCTGTCGCTATTCAGCGGCCGCCGACATATCCACCTGGTGAAATTCGCCGCGATAGGGTCTGGCTGTCGGCGGCAATTTCCGCTTAAGATAGAAATCCTCATATTTCAGCTGTCGAAGCAGCACCGGCCAGACCTCGCGATAGGCATGCCACATCGACGGGTTCGCCACCGGCAGGTCGTGCTTGATCAGCTCGTGCAGTCTTGGCAGCGCATGATAGGGCACCATCGGGAACATATGGTGTTCGACGTGATAATTCATGTTCCAGTAGATGAAGCGGCTGACCGGGTTCATGTAGACGGTGCGCGTGTTCAGCCGGTGGTCGACGACATTGTCGGCCAGGCCGATATGCTGCAGCAACCCTGTCAGCACCNTCGACGTGGTAATTCATGTTCCAGTAGATGAAGCGGCTGACCGGGTTCATGTAGACGGTGCGCGTGTTCAGCCGGTGGTCGACGACATTGTCGGCCAGGCCGATATGCTGCAGCAACCCTGTCAGCACCATGTGCCAGCTGCCATAGAGGCGCGGCAGGCCGATCAGCACCAGCGGCAGCAGCGACCACGTGAACAACGCCAGCCCGACTGTCGCCGCATAGATGGCGACATGCCAGCGCGCAGCGATCACCGCCTTGTGCTGCTCCATCTCGGGGATATAGCTCTTCTCTTCATCGGACAGCTTGCCGAACGCCTGGCGCACCAGCGTCGGCAGCGAATAGCGGAAATCGAGAATACCGGTGAAGGCGAGCGCCGCCCGCAGCAGATCTGGGGGGCGCATGACGGCGATTTCGGCATCGCGGCCGACGATGATGGTATCGGTGTGATGGCGGGCATGGCTCCAGCGCCATTGCACTGGGTTGCGCATCAGCATGAAGCTTGAGATCTGGTAGACGACATCGTTCATCCAGCGCGTCCGGAACGCGGTGCCGTGGCCGCATTCGTGCCAGCGCGAGTCGCTCGACGAGCCGTAAAGCACGCCATAGACGAACAGGAACGGCACCACCCACCACGTGCCCCAGAACCATACGATGCCGGCGGCCGACACCAGGATCGCCGCGACCCAGATGATCGTGTCGCGGATCGCCGGCCCGTCGGAGCGTTGCATCAACTCCTTGATCGCCTTGCGCGGGACATCGGTGTGATACCATTCGGCCGAAGCCAATCCGGTCTCGATGGCGCGCTTGGTGCTTTCACCGACCAGGCTGTAGTCGCGCTTCCTGCTTGCCGTCATCGTCATCTCCGTTTCCCGCCTGCGCTCCGCAAGGGCCGCCTGGGGTCGGCCGGGCCGCGCCTGCTTCCGTATTCCGGCGCACTTCCCGCCCGCCGCGGCAACCGATCGTGTGTTTCAAGCCGGTCACGCCTGCAGTCTCGCAAAAGCGCCCGACGGCGCAGGGTAATCCTGTTGCGGCTGCCGGGCGATCGACCCTATCCTCGCTTCCGCTTGGGCGATCTGACCGGCACCGTCGAGCACCCGGAACACGGCGTCATAGGAGCGGCTTTCGCCATGGTCCAGCCAGATCATCTCGCCCCGTTCGCGCGCGGCGAGATTGCCCAGAACATGATGCGTCGAGGGTTCGATTCCCAACGCATATAGGCCGGCCTGGAAGTTCTGCCACTGATAGGTGCAGGGCAGCTGATCCTTGCGGGTAACGACCTCGAAGCCGAGGCCCAGGTGATCATTGACGACGGCCACCGGCACCTCGCCCGCCGCATCGGCGCCAAGCTCGTGCTCCCAGACCTGCTCACTGAATCCCAGCTGCGGCGCCGGCACGGTTCGGTAGCCGACCTTCTGAGCCTCGTAACGATCGCCGGCGTGCGCCGCCCAGACGACATCCCGGATCGGCGCCAGGTAGCGCGAACCCTCGTCGAGCAAGGGATGGCTGACGTTGACGTGATAGAAATACATGTGCGGCGTGCGGCTGAAACCATGATTGACGACGCGGTCCGACAGCCGGATCTCGCTGCCGCCGACATCGGCCTCGATGCGGCGCAGCAAATGGAGATCCTCGCCGAACACGGTTGCCTGCTGGACGATGCCTTCCGCCCACAGCACGCAGCGGTCGCCGTCCCAGGCCTCGCCGTAGCCGGTCAGCCGCGCCGGCACGGTGCCGATGCGGCCATGCAGCGAATGCAATACCCGCTTGCGCCCCGGATAATTGTAGCTTTCGGCCGGCACGTCTTCCCGGCCCAGTATATGGTCGAGGCCGCAGGTGACGAGCAGCCCCGAGAACGACCGGCCAAAGGCGAAGCCGTCCTCCCCTTCATGCTCGTGCAGTCCGGGGTGGCGAAAGCCGCTCGGCGAATGCCAGCCGATCGCCTGGCCCCGGAAGTCGCAATCGGCGATATCGAGCGCCCGGTCGACCAGCGCCGTGAAGCGCAGGCCGGAGCCGGTGCGGAACTCGAGCATCCGGATGCCGCGCTCCACGCCGTCGCCGAGCGTCATCAGCCGCACGCCGGCGAACTGCGACAGCATGCCGGACCGCTCGGCCACCTGCCTTCGCGACAGCGTCTTGCCGTAAAGCTCTACCATGCGACGTCCTTCACTTTGCCCTCGCCTCCTTGAGCAAGGCCGACATGTCGGCGCCGGTGATGATGCTTTCCACCGTCAACAGGTCGGTGTCGGCGACCGTCTGTTCCGCGACGATTTCGCCGCGGCGCATGACGATGATGCGGTCGGCGACCTGGAACACGTGGTGGATGTTGTGGGTGATGAGCAGCACCGAGTGGCCGGCGTCGCGCACCTCCTTGACGAAGCGCAGCACGCCGTGGGTTTCCTCGACGCCAAGATTGTTGGTCGGCTCGTCGAGTATGATCACCTTGGCGGCGAACTGCATGGCGCGCGAGATCGCGATCGATTGCCGCTCACCGCCCGAGAGCGTGCTCACCAGCGCATCTGCATCGAGCTTTTTCGAAATGCCGACCCGCTTCAGCAGCGCCGAGGCGGCGTTGCGAAGCTTGGCGAGGTCGAGGGGCGCGAACACGCCGAGCCAGCCGAAATTGACCGGCTCCCGACCCAAGAAAAGATTGCGCGCGATGCTGAGGTCCGGCGCGAGCGATGTGTCCTGATGGATAGTCTCGATGCCGAGGTCCATTGCGTCGCGCGTCGAGCGGATCGACGCCTTCTCGCCGCGCACGAAGATGTCGCCGTGGTCGGCCGGGAAGACGCCGGAGATCGCTTTGATCAGCGTCGACTTGCCGGCGCCATTGTCGCCAAGCAGGGCAACCACCTCGCCTTCGTTGAGGGTGAACGAGGCGTTCTTCAGCGCACGCACGTTGCCGAAGGACTTTTGCAGGTCTTGCAGACGCAGCACTTCCATCGTCAGCTCCTTGCGGCGTTCTTCTGCAGCAAAGCGTGCAGGATGAGCATGGCGAGGATGATGACGCCGACGAAGATGTTGTATGCCAAGCCCGGCACGCCGATCAGCACGATGCCGTTGCGGATGGCGCGCAGCATCAGCGCGCCGACGATGGTGCCGAGGATGGTGCCGCGCCCGCCAGTGAGCGCCGTGCCGCCGACCACCACCATGGCGATCACTTCGAGTTCGTAGCCGGTGCCGGCCACCGGCGAGGCGGCCGAAATCCGGAACGCGCTGATCATGCCGGCCAGCCCGGCCACCACCGAGGTCAGGATGAACAGCCAGATCTTGACCGCGTCGGCCGGCACGCCGCGCGCCACCGCTGCGTTGCGGTTGCTGCCGATGGCGCTGATCCAGTTGCCGAGCTTCGCGTAGCGCAGGATGTAAATCGCCAGCAGCGACAGGCCGATGAACCACCAGAGCGAGGTGTAGAACCGGAACGAGCCTACATTGAAGCTGCCGGCAAGCAGCGTGACGAAGAAGCCGGGCTGGTCCCACGACTTCAGGGGGAATCCCTGCGTGATGTAGAGCGCCGCGCCGCGCACGACGAGCAGCATCGACAGCGTGACCAGGAACGAGGAAATGCCGATCTTGGTGACGATCAGCCCGTTGATGGCGCCGATCGCGATGCACAGCACAAGCCCGGCCAGGAGGGCGACGCCGATGTCGATACCGCCATTCTGCACCAGCAGCATCACCACCACGGGCGCAAGGCCGAACACGGCGCCGACCGACAGATCGAACTCGCCCGCCGTCAGCAGCAGCGTCATGCCGAGCGCGATGATGCCGAGCTCGGGCAGGAACGCCATCATGTTGGATATGTTGAGCGGCGACAGGAAGTTGCCGTCGGCGATGGCGAACACCACGAGCAGCACGATGAGGATGACGAGCGAGGAGAATTGCGGCGAACGCAGCAGCGCAGACCTGCCCTTCGCTCGCTGCGTGTCGTCGTCTGCTGTGATTGCCATATCTGTCAGGACCATGCGTTTCGTCCGGCGCCCGCCATTTCGGGGCGGGCGCCGATTGTCGTCACTTGTTGTAGAGTTTCAGGATCGGCTCGACGCTCGAGGCGTCGTAGAGGCTGAATGTGTGAATGTCGTAGCCGATCGGCTCGCCAGAGGCCGCAAGCCCGAGCAGCGCCACCGGCATGAAGCCCTGCGCCGACGGGTACTGCCAGGCCGCAGCATTGACGAAGCCGGACTTGACCGCCTCGGCCGTCTCCTTTGAGTTGCCCCAGCCGACGACCGGGACCTTGCCGGCCGACACACCGGCCCCGTCGAAGACGCGTTTGATGCTTGCTGCCACGGAATCGCCCAGTGCAATGATTGCCGGCGGATTGTTGGCGACCATGTAGTCGGTCATCTTGGCGATGATGCCGGCTGGGTCGGTGCCGCAATCGACCACGTCGTACTTGATGCCGAGCGGATCGAAGACGCTGGCGATGCCCTCGGTCTCGAGCTGCTGGTAGCTGGCGCCCGGCACTTCGACCGGCAGGAACACCTTGTCGCCCTGCTTCACCATCTTGTGGTCGACGAGATACTTGGCCCAGATGACGCCCGCTTCCCTGAGGTCGGCCCCGACATAGGCCTGCCGCCCGGTCGCCGGATCGTCGGTGTTGAAGAACACGATCGGTATGCCGGCGGCCTTGGCGGCCTTCACCTCCTCCGTCCACAGGCCGGGCTGAGCCGAGGTGGTAGCGATGCCGTCCGGCTTGGCGGCGAGCGCCGAGTTGAAAGCCTCCTTCTGCGCCGCCATGTCGCCGCCGCTGAACGAGATCTTGCAGGTCACCTTGAGCTGGTCGCAGGCCTTGGTCGCGCCGGCATTCCAGTCGATCCAGAACGCGTCCGAAGGGCCACCATGCGACAGCAGATAGAAGGTCTTCTGGCCGTCCTGCGCGAATGCCGGCAGGCTCAAGGAGACCCCGGCTACCAGCGTTGCCGCGGCAGCCACTTTCAATGCGAATTTCAACATTCATTCCTCCCTTGGTTGGAGCTGCGCCGCCATGCTCCGGCGGCGCAACCGGCACTCACAGGCCGTTGGCGCGGAACTTCCCGTCGAGGAATTTCTTCGCGCGCGGCACGTCGTCTTCCGAGAGATGCTCGATGATGACCGGGATGTTTGGGTGCTTTTCCGCCAGCCGCTGCAGATAGAGATCGTAATTCAGCGATCCCAGCCCGGGCGCCGGCAGCTCGATCTCGCCGACGCCGCGGAACNCTGCAGATAGAGATCGTAATTCAGCGATCCCAGCCCGGGCGCCGGCAGCTCGATCTCGCCGACGCCGCGGAACGTGTGGCTCTCCATCGCATCCTCGTCGCCGATGTCGGCATGCTTTTCCGACTTGTCGCTGCCGGAGCGTTTCACATCCTTGGCATGCGCGATCCGGATCTTGTCGGTCAGCGTGTCGAACACCTGGTTGAGGATCTGGTCCATTTTGTCGATATTGTGGATCTCGAAATAGTTGGTCGGATCCATCAACAGGCCGAGGCCGGGATGGTCGACCTGGGCGAACATCTTCACCGTCTCCTCGACCGAGCCCACGACGTTGTTGACGTAAGTCTCGAGGAGGAAGACCGCGCCGTGGTCGTAGGCGGTCTGGGCAAGCTCGGCGATCACCTTGCGGCATTCCTCGAAGCCTTCCTCGGTCTTGTTCTTCGGGTGATGCACCCAGTCGGATTCGGTGTTGTAGGTACCGGTCTCGGAGATCACGTAGGGCGAGCCGAAGCTGCGCGCATTGCGGATGATTTCCTTGAGATACCCGACGCGCTTATCGCGCTCGGCCTTGTCGGGATGAATGATGTTGGTGTAGCCCGACACGCAGCAGATCGGCAGGTTGTTGTCGCGGAAGACGTCGCGCACCTGCTTGGCCTTTTCCTCAGTGATCTGCCCGGCCGACAGATCGATATCCCTAAAATGCAGGTCGAGCTGCACCGTGTTGAAACCGAGCCCGCGGATCTTCTTTGCCGTCTCTTCGAGGCCGTACGGGAAATAGCCCGTGAAAATACCTGCCTGCATCATGATGTGAATTCCTCCCTGTAAGCGATTCAGTTGGCTGATTTTATCGAGATTTCGGACAGCTTGACGGTGCGGACTTGCGCCATCGAGCGATAGCCGGCCTCGACCAGCGCCATGGTCTTGACGTTGTCGGCCACCGATAATGCCGGCGGCGCGCCTGTCTTCACCGCATGCTGCAATTGCTCCATCACGCCGATGAAGGCATGCGGGAACCACATCGTGTCCCAGCTCGGGCTGACCCATTCGCCGCCGGTCGTCTCGGTCGAGGCATAGGTCAGCGTCGAGGCNTGGCGACACCCTTGGTGCCGTCGACGCGCCAGTTGATGTGCTGGTCGTCCAGATAGCCCTCCTGGCGCGGTCCGGACCAGACATCCTCCAGCGACACGGCGAGCACGCCGGAGGGAAAGCGCAGCGTCGAGACGGTGATGCCGTCGCTATGCTCGAATGTCGTGCGCGGGTCCTTGCGTGTCAGCGTGGTGATTTCCGAGGGATCGCCGAACAGAAAGCGCAGCACGTCGAGATGATGCACGCTCATATTGGCGAGCGTCAGCCGGTCGTAGTCCTGAAGGAAAGTCTGCCAGTGCGGGATCGCATGCATGTCGATCTGCGCAAAGACGATGTCGCCCAGTGCGCCGCTGTCGATGATCTGCTTCAGGACGCGCATCGATTGGTCGTAGCGCATGTTCTGATTGACCGAGAGTATCTTGCCGGACTTGGCTGCCTCGTCGCGCAGCTTCACGGCTTCATCGACCGACAGCGCCAGTGGCTTCTGCGCCAGGATCGCCTTGATGTGAGGCNAAGCGCAGCACGTCGAGATGATGCACGCTCATATTGGCGAGCGTCAGCCGGTCGTAGTCCTGAAGGAAAGTCTGCCAGTGCGGGATGGCATGCATGTCGATCTGCGCGAAGACGATGTCGCCCAGCGCGCCGCTGTCGATGATCTGCTTCAGAACGCGCATCGACTGGTCGTAGCGCATGTTCTGGTTGACCGAGAGGATCTTGCCGGACTTTGATGCTTCGTCGCGCAGCTTCACGGCTTCATCGACCGACAGCGCCAGTGGCTTCTGCGCCAGGATCGCCTTGATGTGAGGCTGCTTCAGCGCATGGCGGATCAGCGCCGGCTGCTGGTCGGGCGGAAAGGCAAGGTCGACGATCTCAATCTCGGAATCCTCGATCAGCTGTTCCGGCGTGTCGTGCACGGTCGGGATGCTCCAGCGTGCAGCTACCTTCTCGGCGCTGGCCTTGGTGCGCGAAGCGATGGCGACGACTGGGAAACCGGCCTGCGCATAGGCGGCAAGATGGCATTCGGCCATGATCATGCCGGCGCCNGCGATGGCGACGACTGGGAAACCGGCCTGCGCATAGGCGGCAAGATGGCATTCGGCCATGATCATGCCGGCGCCGATGCAACCGATCCGGTATTCTTTCGTGCGGACCTTCACGTCCGGCTCGAAGCCTTCGCTCGCCATGTCTTCCTCCCGCAATTCTGTTTTCGCAGCCGCGATCATCTCGCCAACGCGCCTCCGTCCTGCCCGAAATAATGCACCCGGGCCGGCTCGCAGGATATCGCTACCACCGCATCCGGCCTGATGTCGGGCTGGCCGCGCAGCAGCGCCTTCAGCCGCGCCTCTCCGGCGGCGAGCGTTACCACCGTGTAACCGCCAAGGGGCTCGACCTCGAATACGCGCGCCGGGCGGCCAGCGCCCCCGTCGACCCAGGGCCGGACCTTGATGTCCTCCGGCCTCAGCCCGATTTCGATCGCGTCGGCCGGAGCAGCGCGATCGTCGATGCTGACCGTGCCTTCGGCGGCCTCGACGCCATCTTCGCCGCGAACGGATTTAAGGATGTTCATCATCGGCGAACCAAGCAGTCGCGCCACATAGGTGTTCGCCGGGCGGTCGTAGATCTCGGACGGGGCGCCGATCTGTCGGATCCTCCCATTCTCCAGAATCGCGATGCGGTCGGCGATCGACATCGCCTCTTCCTGGTCATGGGTGACGTAGATCAGCGTCTTGCCGAGTTCGCGCTGGATGCGCTTGAGCTCGACGCGCGTTTCCTCGCGCAGCCGCGCATCGAGCGCAGAGATCGGGTCGTCCATCAGATAGGCGTTCGGGTCGCGCACCAGGGCCCGGGCTATGGCCACGCGTTGCCGCTCGCCACCGGAAAGCTGCGCCGGCGGCTTGTGAAGGATGTGGCCGATATGCAGCTTGGCGGCCACATCGGCGACACGCTTCTCGATCTGGGCCTCGGCGACCTTGCGCTCGACCAGCGGGAAACGCACATTGTCGCGCGCGCTCATATGCGGGAACAGCGCCAGGTTCTGGAACACCATGGCGACATTGCGCTCGGCCGGAGAGACGGTGTTGACCGGTTTGCCGCCGATCAGGATCTCTCCGGCGTCAGGCGTCTCCAGCCCGAGCACCAGGCGCAGGATTGTCGATTTGCCCGACAGCGGCGGCCCGAAGAAGCAGAAGAATTCGTTGTCATTGACGGTGAACGAGGCGTCGTCGACGGCGAGCGTCGTGCCGTAACGCTTGCTGACATTGCGAAAGACGATATCGGCCATGTCAACCTGCCTTCATCGCAATGCCGCTGCGGGCATCGAAGACACGCACGGACGATGCCACGGGGGCGACGACGGCAAGCTCGCCGATCGACAGTCCGACATTATTGTCGAACACCGCCTTCACGGCGGTCTCGCCATCGCCGAGATGGACGATGGTCCTCGCGCCGATCCGCTCGACGAAGCTCACCGGCATGGCGAGGCCCTGCCCGCTCTGCACCAGCGACACCTGTTCGGGCCGGAAGCCGTAAAGCACCTCAGAGCGCGATCCACGCAAGGTGGCGGCCAGCGCATCCGGCAGCGTCGGCGTGACCCCCAGCTGCCCGAGATCGACCACCAGGCCCCGGTCGCTCTCCGCCGGCCTTCCCTTCAGCAGGTTCATGCCCGGAGCGCCGATGAAGCGGGCGACGAAGACATTGGCTGGATTGTTGTAGACTTCCAGCGGCGTTCCCACCTGCTGCAGCACGCCCTGATCCATGACGGCAATGCGGTCGGCCATGGTCATGGCCTCGAGCTGGTCATGGGTGACGTAGACCATCGTCTGCCTGAACTGGCGCTGCAGCTGCTTGAGCTCGGTCCGCATTACCGCCCGGAAGGCGGCGTCGACATTGGACAGCGGCTCGTCGAGCAGGAAGATGGCCGGCTCCATGATCGCCGAGCGTCCGATTGCCACCCGCTGCAGGATGTTTACCGAGAGCCGG
This sequence comes from Mesorhizobium sp. LNJC391B00, assembly GCF_000502535.1. Classification (NCBI taxonomy): domain Bacteria; kingdom Pseudomonadati; phylum Pseudomonadota; class Alphaproteobacteria; order Hyphomicrobiales; family Phyllobacteriaceae; genus Mesorhizobium; species Mesorhizobium sp. LNJC391B00. The sequence continues at coordinate 34,885 of NZ_AYWI01000025.1, read as the reverse complement.
TCGGCCTTGCGGTCGAGCAGCGGCGTCAACTGCAGCAGCTCGGCGGTGGCGCCGACGCGGCGGTCGATCTCAGCTTTCGCCGCACCACGCATCCGCGGCCCGTAGCCAAGGTTCTGGCGCACCGTCATGTGGGTGAAGATGGCATAGTTCTGGAAAACGAAGCCGACGCCGCGCCGGCCCATCGGCACGCCGGCCATGTCGCGCTCGCCGAACAGGATCTTGCCGCTGGTCGGCTCCTCCATGCCGGCTATCATGTTCATCGTTGTCGACTTGCCGCAGCCCGAAGGCCCGAGCAGCGCCATGAACTCGCCATCGGCGATGTCGAGGTCCATGGTCTTCAGCGCCGTGAACTCGCCAAAGGTCTTGACCAGGTTGCGCAGCTGGATCGCGCTCATGCCGGCACCAGCCTTGCGCGCGCCATGCGCTTCATGGCCAATACCGCAACGATCGAAAGCACGACCAGGATGGCCAGCGCGATCGCCGCCACATAGCCCCAGATCAGGTCCTGCGTCGTGACCTTGTAGATGTAGACGGAGATCGTCTCCGTGGCGACGCCGGGGCCGCCGCCGGTCATGATGTAGAGCGTGTCGAAGATCTTGAAGTTCTCGATGACACGGATCGCCAGCGCGATGATGATGATCGTCTTCATCTTCGGCAGCACGATGGTGACGAAGCGCTGCCACGCATTGGCGCCGAGCAGGGTCGCCGCCTTGATCTGGTCCTGCGGCACGCCGACCAGGCCGGCAAGCAGGATCAGGAACATCAGCGGCGTCCATTGCCAGATGTCGGCGATGATCACCGCGATCAGCGCCAGCGTCGGGTCCGACAGCCAGGCGATGGTGACGCGTGACCCGCTGAGTGCCGACAGGATGTCGTTCAGCGGTCCGCCCGACTGGAATAGCATGAAGAACATGTAGCCGGCCACCGCTGGAACCACCATCATCGGCATCAGCAGGATCGAATATAAGATCCGCTTGCCCGGAAAATCGTCCGCGAACAGCGTCGCCAATGCCAGGCCAAGCAGGAATTCGACGGGCACGCACACGACCATGACGATGGCCGTGCGCCTCAGCGCGCTCCAGAAGCGCGCATCGGCGGCAAGGTCGGTGTAGTTGGCGAAGCTGTTCCACATCTCCCATGCGTTCCACCAGCCGAGGCCGGAGAGCGGCGACCAGTCGGTGACGCTGATGTAGAGCTGCATCAGCAGCGGGAAGACGGAGATGAAGAGCACCAGGATCTGCGCCGGCAGCGTCAGCCGGAATCCCAGCCGCGCTCCCTCGTCCCGCAGCGCGGGCTTGCCAAGCGCGGCCTTTGCGTCCTTCGAGACAGTCACGGTCACCGCGCTCATTGCTTGAGCGCGCCGAACGTCAGCCCGCGCACCAGATGGCGCTGGATGGCAATGCCCATGATGACCGGCGGCACCGCCGCGATAAGACCGAGCGCGGCCTTGGCGCCATAGAGTTGACCGGTCATCGAGGAGGACAGCGAGGCCATGTAGATGGGGATCGTCACCCATTCGCGCGTCGTCAGGAGCAGCGCGATCAGATAGTCCGACCAGTTGAGGATGAAGACGAAGAGGGCGGCGCTGGCCAGCGGTGCGCGCATCATCGGCAGCGTGATGCGGGTGAAGACGCGCAGCCGCGAACAACCTTCGACAAGCGCCGCTTCCTCGATCTCGCGCGGCATGTCGTCGAAGAAGGTCTTCATGAGCCAGAAAGCGAATGGCAGGGTGACGATGCCGTAGATCAGGGCCAGGCCAAACCAGCTGTCGGTGAAGTTCAGGAAGGCCCACATGATCATGACCGGGATCATCACCGCCATTGGCGGAAACAGCCTGAGCTGGATCAGCGCCAGCGGCAGGTTCTGGCCGGAGCCGAAACGCGACAGCCCGTAGGCCGCAGCCGTGCCCGCCGACATTGCGATCGCCGTGCCGAACACCGAAGACAGCAGCGACGACAGGATCGGCTTCAGCGCGGTGCGGTCGAGCGCCACGATCAGATTGTTGTTGGACTCGCCGAAGACGAACTGGAAATTGCCGAGCGTCGGGTTCTTCGGCCACCATGTCAGGTCGGCGCCGGTCGCCGACCATTCGGTGATCGGCTTGAAGGCCATCGACACCATCCACAGGATCGGTACCAGCGTCACCGCCATCGCCGCGAAGATCGCGGCGTAGCGGAATATCTCGAAGGGGACGGAACGCTTCATCTGGCTGCTTTGCTGGTGGCGTTGACTGCGGCGGGGAGGAACAGATGCTCCTCCCCTCCAGCGCTGATCCAGGGAGACGGATCAGCTGATCGGGTCGAGAACCGTCGGCCAGGCCTCCTTGTTCGTCCTGATGGCTTCGAGCAATTTGTCCTCGCCGATGCGGCGGGCGATCTTCTTCCACTCCGCTTCCGTGTCGGCCATCGCCTGTTCCGCTGTCTTGGCCTTGGTCAGCGACGCCATCAGATTTTCGTCCAATGCGTTGTGGAAGGCGGTGGCGCCGGGATAGTTGATCGTCGGCACCGTGCGGGCGACGGTCTCGCGCACCACGTCGATGTGGTAGGCGTGGTAGGTCTGGCGCACCAGCGGATCGGAGAAATCCGAGAGCCGGAACGGATCGAGATAGCCGCCCGGATTGGCGCTCATCCAGGCATATATGCGGGCGGAGCCCAGCCACTGCAGCAAAAGGTAGGCGACCTCCTGGTTTTTCGACTGAGACGAGACCATGCCGGTCAGCGAGAACCACAGCACGGAACGGCTGATCAGCTTGCCGTCGACTTCGCGGCCGGGCGGCAGCATCGAGCCGATCTTGCCGGTGACGGCGGAATCCTTGTTGCCGGCATTGTCGAGGAATTTCGGCAGGTTCGAGAAGGCGCAGGTCATCGCCGCGCCGCCCTTGGCGAAATTTCCATACTGCTCCGGCCAGCCCCAGGAGATCGCGTCCGGCGAGTGATGAACGAGCGAGCCGACATATTCGTTGGTGGCGGCAATGCCGTGCTCGGAATTGATCAGCGGCTTGCCGTCGTCGCCGAACAGGAACTGGTTGGGCGATGCCATCGAGACATAGCGCTGATACCAGTTGGTGTAGCCCCAACCCTGGTTGCGCAGGTCGGTGGAGCCGAACAGGCCCTTGTCGGGCCGCTGGAAGAAGCCCGCGATGTCACTGTGCTGCTTCCAGGTCTTCGGCGGCGCCAGATCGTAGCCGAATTTGTCCTTGAACGCCTTCTGCTCGGCGGCGTCGCCGAACAGGTCGGTGCGGTAGACCCAGGTCTGGAAGTCGCCGTCCAGCGACACGCCATAGTTGGACCCGCGATATTTGTTGAGCAGCGACACGCCCTTGGCGCCGTCGACATAGCCGGTCTTGGGATCGTCCCATTCGGGCTTGTACTGGGCGACGAAGTCGTCGAGCTTGGCGATGCCGCCGGTCTCGGCAAGGTCGCCGAGGCGGTTCCATTCCGTCGAGTAGATGTCATAGGCCCCACCCTTGGTGGAGATGTCCTGCATCGTCTTCGTGAATTCCTGGCCGTTCGGCAGGCCGACGATCTCGATCTGGATGCCGGTTTCCTTTTCCCACAGCTCCTTGATCGACGGCGCACCCGCCGGGAAAGGCTGTGTGAGTTGACCAATCGAGCCATCCGACAGGCCAAGCACGATCTTGGCCGGCGCCTTGCCTGCTCCCTTCAAGGCCTTGGCCGCCTCAACGGCACGGCCTTCCGGCGTGTCGGCGCCATATTGATAGCGCTCGGCGCCCTCGAAACCGGTGGGGCCGCCTACCATGCCTGGCGCCAGCGCGTCGGCCGCAACGGCACGGCCGGGACGGATGAATTGCGGTGCGATACCGGCCGCAGCCACGAACGCCGCCGCCTTTCCTCCGGACGCCAACAAGCCGCGTCGCGATATGCGGATCAAATCAGACATTGGAATTCCTCCCTCAGGCCCGATGTTTCCTCCACGAGCCCATTGAGGGATATTGACGGCAGCACCGGAAGGCTGTCAACATCATAAATACTCAAAATACATCGTAACACCGCAACTGCGGAGAAAATACGTCATGCAAAGGTCGACACACCGGCTCAATGCCTCGATTTGATGGGAAATCTGCCTTTCTGGCACGCGACTATCACGCCGGGCGACGCGATTTAGCCCAACTTCCTTGCGCATCGGCTTAGGCTGGATACATCATTTCCCATCAGAATCGCTGATNGGCGACGCGATTTAGCCCAACTTCCTTGCGCATCGGCTTAGGCTGGATACATCATTTCCCATCAGAATCGCTGATGGCTGGCAGCTGTGGCCGTCGGACGGGCTAGCGGCATTGTGCGATCTTATGCATTGAGGAGATGAAGACGGTGCGTTCCACCTTGACTGACATAGCCCGGGAAGCCGGCGTTTCCGCCGCCACCGTCGACCGCGTGCTGAACAACAGGCCCGGTGTGCGGGCGCGCACGCGTGAGATAGTGCTCGAAATGGCGCAGCGCCTCGGCTACATCGCGGAGGGCCCGAACGGAGCGCCGCCCAGGCCCTCACCTGGAGAGGTCATCCGTCTCGACTTCGCTCTGCCGGCCGGCACCAATTCCTTCATCAAGATGCTGCATCGACACATCGAGGCGCAGGCCCTAGCGCGCCCCGATCTCGACGTCCACATCGCCACCATAGAGGGCTTCAACCCCGACCGGCTCGCCCGCCTGCTGCAAGAATTGCGTGGACAGACACAAGGCGTCGGCGTGATCGCGCTCGATCATCCAACGGTGCGCGAGGCGATCCGCTCGCTGTCGGCCAATGACGTCAAGGTGGTGACCATCGCCTCCGACATCCTGCATGTTCCGAGAGTGGCCTATATCGGCATCGACAACCGCGCCGCGGGGCGGCTGGCCGGCTATCTGCTCAACCGCTTCATGGGATCGGAACGCCCAAGCAAGGTGGCGCTGTTCGCCGGCTCGCTGTCCTATCGCGGCCATGAGGAACGCGAGATGGGATTCCGGCACATCTTGACCGAGGAGTCGCCCAATCTCAAGATCGTCGAGATGCGCGAAATGCTGGATGACCGAGAGAAGGCTTATTCGGAAGCATCAGCGCTTCTGGACCGGCACCCCGATCTTGCCGCGATCTACAATGTCGGCGCCGGCAACACCGGCATCGCTCGGGCGCTCAAGGAGCGTGGACGCGCCAAAGACATTCTCTTTCTCGGCCACGAGGTGACAGACGGCACCAAGGAACTTTTGTTGGATGGGACGCTCGATGCGGTCATAGATCAAAATCCGCGCGTCGAGGCGCGGGAAGCGCTCAATATTTTAAGCCACTCTGTCAGGCACTTGAACTATGAACCGCATCAACCACGACTTCAGGTGATTTTCAAAGAGAATATACCTGAAATCTGATCAATGGATCCGTGATCTTATCGCAAAGCACAGCGTTGGCGTCGCCACCGGTCCCAAATACGAACGAGAGCCCGAATGATCTCGTCAAAGCCGCCGATCTGGCACTATTCCGTGCGAAGTCGGAGGGCCGAGATCGGGTCGTGGTTGATGGTGCATGAGAAGGCCGTCGCCCGTTGCAACTCGGTCAGCCTAAAAGACCAAGTCCACTCATAGCACCGAAGTCGCGAACGATTGGGGCGAAGAGGGTTCTGGATGTCGGCACGAAGCCGACGAATGGCATACGCCCGTCCGTCCGCGACGATCACCTGAGGCATCGCCCCGGCCCCTGGCGCACGAGCAGATATGTCGCAGGCAACCTCGTGTGTTATACACGCACGCTGACTTTTTGGGTCGGACACGAGATCGATGGACCAGGAAACGCTTCTTGCCGCAGTCCTCTTAGCTGATGTCGTGGGCAGCACGCCACTCTATGAGCGGATCGGAGACGATGCCGCTCTACAGCAGGTCTCGGATTGCCTGGACACGATGCGCGAGATCGTCGCCAAGCACGGTGGTGATTTCATTTACTCGAAGGGCGATGACATACTCAGCCTCTTCGAGAGCCCGGAAATGGCGCTGAGGGCCGTCTGCCAAATTACCCATCAACTGACTAAAGGGCCGTTGAGCGCCCGTATCGGATTGCATTTCGGGGCGGTCATTCGCGCGCGGGGCGCGATATTCGGTGACGTTGTCAATGTCACCGCAAGGTTGTCCACCACGGCGAACCCCGGAGAGGTGCTGATCAGCCAGAGCTTCTGCGAAGCCCTTTCCCCGAGAAGCCGCAAGGGCCTGCGGCTCCTCGACAAAATGGCCTTGAAGGGGAAGCAAGAGTTCTTCGATGTCTACACGCTGTGGAGCGACGATGGGGCCCCCGGTACGCAGATCACCAGCCATGGCGCCACTACAGATAGACGCTCGGTCCTGCCGCGGCAGATTCATCTGGTCATCCGCTACAGAGATCAGCTGCGATCCTGTCGAAACGGCGAATCCGTGACAATCGGCAGATCGGCGGAATGCGATATCATCGTCGAGCGGCCCTGGGTATCGAGGCGCCACGCCGCCTTCACCATATTGAATGGCAGAGCTCGGCTTCTCGAACGAAGCTCTTCGGGCACATTTGTGTCCATGGGACTCGGCCACGAAGTATTCGTACGCCGTGAAGATATTATCCTCTTCGGCTCCGGCGTCATCTCGCCTGGAGTGAAGTCGGCCCTCGACGAAGCCCAGCTTCTTCACTACGAAATTGTCTCGGATTGACCCGGCCCGGATACTAGCTCGACCGGTTTCGAGCTGGTTCGCTGGCGCCTCAATATCGCGCCGTACTCTTTGACAGCCATTGGAATCGACCGTTCACAAATGTGCCAAGGCCAATCCAGGAACGTCTGCTCTCGAAGTTGAACTGCGAAGAGCTGACTTCCGTTTCCCTCGCTGAGTTCGACGGAGCCGCGGCCGGTGCATCTCCCTCGCAGGATGCGGAGTTCTACCTGCTCCGAGGCCACATTCTGCAGGTGGATGGTTTCGGCAGCAAGCTGGCCCGCTCGATCGATGATGCGCTAGGTCTTGCCGCGAAAAGGCCGGTGCGTGGGAATTGTGCTGGACTGTCGGCCAGACAATGAGCTGGCGACGGGAGCGGCCGGCTGAAGCGGGATGCCCGGACCAATTCCCTGCCCTGTGTCGCCTTGATATCCCCAGGCGCTGAAGGTCAGCACAGGCTGTTGCAGCCCGGGTCGACGAACGCTTCATCAGACCATTTGCGCCGCAATAGCTCCTCGACCACCTGCGAAGGCTCGCGATTGGGCTACCGTCACGAAATTGGCGCAGAAGCGCAGACCACTGACATATCGCGACGTCGAGATGGAGCTCGATACCACCGTGTTTGCAGCACCGGGGAAAATTCCTCTTGGTCCGATCGAGTTCAAGTTGCTGCGCCACATGGCTCGAGAATCCTGAAAGGTGATCAGATGAATTCATCGCAGCTGGCTGGTCGCAGAAAGCCAGTGTGAGCGCCCAGGTGGTCGACGTTCACATGAGCCAGTCGCGAAAGTTGTTGAAGCAGTCGTCGCAGAGTTGCCATTCGCACCGTGCGGCTTGCCGGCTATTCTCTCGATGACACTGCGGGCTGACGATCTCGGCGATTGGGTTCAGAAAGGTCGCTGCGTGACGCCGCAAGGGGACCGACGCGATGGGAAAGGTCTTGGCAGCTAGGGGACTTAGCGCCACCAACATTGCAGCCGTGGCGCTACGCTAATCGAGAGAAAGTCGAGGCGTATAGAACAAGCGACATGAGCGTGTCGGATTGTTTGCATTCAAACAACCTTTGCGACGCTATCCGTGCCTTCGCCTTGCTGGTGCCGGAGGAAATCATGACGTCGCCCGACAATTCGGTCGAACTCGTTCGCGACAAGAAGTGGACGGTCCGCGTCACCGCCTACGGCAGCACCCTGACGTTTCCGTTCGAAGCAGAAAGCTATGCACGTTCTTACGCCGATGGTCAGGCATTCCGTCTCGGCGTTCAGGTGGCGGAACTGAAGCGATGCGGCTGACACTTTGTCGACGCGTTGGCGGATAGCCTGCATCGCGATCGGAACGAATAGGTCGCTGATTGCAGCCTCGCGATTTTTCCATCAAATCCCGCCTGCAATCTTGACAGCAACTCGGCAAAATCCCTCGCCGACTAGTGTTGTCATATGAGCTGGAGCTTTCCTCGCCGCCGGTGGTAGGCGGGATACGCTGCCGGGAAAGCCCTCTTTTCGCATAGACGCGAACCTTGTGCTTTTCCATCTCAAGGCTGATTGGCGGCTGGATGCGCGCGCCGTCTTTCATATTCTGCCATCGGCCCGCGCGGAGCGTGGAATCAACGGCGGGGAAGCGGATGATGTTTCCTGTTTGCGCTCGCGTAGCGCAAGAAACGCTGCGAAGAGCATGATAGCCATGCCGATGATGTCGATCAGGCTAACCTCCTCGCCGTAGGTGATGATGCCAAGCACGACGGCAATCACGGGTGAGACGAAGGCAAATGCTCCGGCGCGCGAGGCGCCGATTTCGTGCAGGAGCTGGATAAAGAGTGTGTAGCCTATGAACGAACCAAACAGCACGAGGAACAGCCACCCGACCCAGGCCGGCCAGCCCCAATCGCCTTTTAGAGCCGCGGCCGCGCCTGGCTCCACAACGAGTGAGATGAGAATTAGGAATGCGCCCCCGAAAAGGGTGGTGAAGCCGGCGATGAAGTCCGATGAATATACCTCAAGAAGCGGCCGCGCGAGCACCGAACCCCATGCATAGATTACAGCTGCCGACGCCACCGCTGTCATCGCCAGCAGCCGGAGCCCCCTGCCCTGCTGGTCTGCGTGTGTCCAACTAGCATAGGCTTCGGGCCCGAACAGGACGCACAGACCGGCCGCACCGAGCAAAATCGCAAAGAGCCTGCGGCCGTCATAGCGTTCGTCCCCCAGAAGCAACGCAAAGCCAAGCAGCGTGACGGGGGTCAGCGAAAGCTCAAGAACAGCCGCGGTGCCCGTATCGATGTAGAGCATGCCCCAAAAGAGTGGGCCATAGCAAAGCGGAATCATAAACAACGTAACAACGAAAAGGCGCGGCCAACTCCTTTTCGCCACCCCTGGTAGAGCAGCGCCCCTTAGGCGCGTCGCACTGAGGATCAGCAAGCCGGCTACTGTAAAACGCGTGCCTGCGAACATCAGAGGCGGCACGGTGGCGATCCCTGCCTTGATACCGATCCACGTGGTGCCCCAGATCACACATAAAACCAAAAATGTCGCTGTGTTGCGGTTCATCGGAAGCAGCCTTCGCTGGGCGTTGTTGGTTCGTCGTAACGGCCACAAGACGTTTATTTCGTTACAACGGCCTCTTGCCAATACGGTTCCGCCAACCGATGTTTCCGGGATGGATTTTGCGAAGACTATCGTCGACATGCGCATGGTTGGCGGTCACGCCTGCCTGGACTTCGTCAACACGGTCGACGCGCGACGCGATGTATGGGGCCCAGACCTCTTGCAGACCTATGCCGACCTGGTCGTCTGGGCTGGACGTGCCGATTTGATCGACGTCGATGAGGCGCGAGCACTGCTCGCGGAGGCTTCCGCCCGCCCGCTCCTTGCGGAGGCGGCATTGGAAAAGGCCAAGATTTTGCGCGAGGCCGTTTACGCGGCTCTCCAGGCCGAGGCGGCAGGCGCCCGGGTGCCGGACGATGCCTTGCAAATCGTGCGCGATGCAGTCGCCCTAGCCCTGCCGAAGCGCTCGCTTTTCCCGTCCGGCGACCGCCTCGCTTGGCAGTGGACCGACGCAGCCAGTCTGAACACGATCGGCCACCGCGTGGCCTTTGAGACAGCCGAGTTTTTGGTGTCCAGGAATGACCGCCGCCGCGTGCGCGAGTGCACCGGGCCGAACTGCGGTTGGCTTTTCATTGACACCTCGCGTGGCGGGCGCAGGCGGTGGTGCTCGGATGAGAGCTGCGGCACACGCAGCCGGGTAAGGCGCTTCAGGGCAAAAGCCGCAGGGAACATGGCTCCCAACAGCAAGAATTAGTATCTGACGCCAGGCTTGGATGACCAACGCAGCATAGTTGGCTTCACGCTGTCCCTGTCGCTGTTTGTCCAACGAAGCTGGTCTCGCGAGCGACTGTGGCCAAGACTGTGGAGAACACAGCCGGCGCGGCAAGCCATCATCGCGTTCCAGAGCGGGTTGCTTCGGGGCCGCCTACCTCGCCACGCTTCGATCGGTCGATCTGCTCAAACTTGACGGGAACTCCGGTAGCGTTACGGCGTTTTTCTCAGTCCGAAACAAACAAGGATAGGTGCCATGGACTGGAACCGTGTCGAAGGCAATTGGAAGCAGGTAAAGGGCAAGGTCAAGGAACAGTGGGGCAAACTCACAGACGATGATCTGGACCGTATTGCCGGTAACCGCGATCAGTTGGAAGGCAAGATTCAGGAGCGCTACGGCATTGAGAAGGACCGCGCTCAGCGCGACATCGATGACTGGTATGGCCGGCAAGGCTGGTAGGTCGCCGGTTCCAAACTGAACTTGAAAAAGGGCTCCGAGAGGTACGGCGCCCTTTTTTGCCGCGCTTCCTGTCGCCTTTTCGTCTCACGACAATAGCGCTCACGGAGAGACGTGGAACCGCCAAAGGTGCCCGTCGTTATCTGGTTCTCGAAATTACATTGGGGGATTAGTTGGACAGAGACGACGCCTCAGCGATCGCAACTGGAGTTAGCGGGCTCGACTACATTCTTCGTGGCGGCTACGCCAGGAACCGCTCCCATCTTATCGAAGGGAAACCAGGTTCTGGAAAAACCACTCTTGGCCTCCAGTTTTTGATCGAGGGCGCCAAGAAAGGCGAGACATGCCTTTACATCACTTTGTCAGAAAGCAAGCGCGAACTGCTCTCGGTTGCTGGCCGTCACGGCTGGGACCTGAAGGCGGTGCAAATTCTTGAACTTGTGCCGCCGGAGCTCAGTTTCGATCCGGCGCAGCTACAGACCTTGATCCATTCCTCGGAATTGGAACTCGGCGAAACCGTGCAGTCTGCCATGGCCGAGATCGGACGCGTCAGACCCGATCGCGTGGTGTTCGATTCGCTCTCTGAAATTCGACTTTTATCGCAAGGGTCATTGCGGTATCGGCGCCAGGTGTTGGCATTGAAGAGCTTCTTCATGCTCAACAATGTGACGGTGCTTATGCTCGACGACCTGACGGCTGAGCAGGATGACCTCAATTTGCATTCGATCAGTCACGGCGTCATTCGGATGGAGCAGCTGTCGCCCGTCTATGGTGGAGAGCGTCGGCGGCTACGCGTGATCAAAATGCGCGGCGTGCAGATCCGGGGCGGCTTTCACGATTTCGTAATTCGCCCAGGCGGCGTTGTCGCCTATCCGCGGCTCGTTGCAGCCGAGCATGAGGTGGCCGAGCATGATACGCCGGCCATGAGCAACAACCGGATCGACACCCTGCTTGGCGGCGGGCTGGCCCGTGGTACCAGCACGATGCTGATGGGGCCGTCTGGCGTTGGCAAGTCTACCATTGCCTGCACCTATTGCTATGCCGCACTCGAGCGTGGCGAGCGTGTGCTGGTGCTTTTGTTTGACGAGACAAAGCGCATCTTCTTGGCGCGCGCCGCCGGGCTCGGCATGCACCTGGAGCCGTTTGCCGAGGACGGCACGCTGATGCTTGAATGTGTCAATCCGGCTGAGCTTTCACCAGGCGAATTATCTTCGCGCATCCAAGCGGCCGTCGAAGAATCCAATGTGCGGATCGTCGTGATCGACAGCCTAACCGGCTATCTCAATGCCATGTCCGAAGAACAGCATCTGGTGCTTCAGATGCACGAGATCCTCACCTATCTCAATCAGAAGGCAGTGGCGACGATCCTGCTGTTGGCCAATCACGGGCTGTTTGGGCAAACGGCAGCGCCGGTCGATATGACCTATCTCTGCGATTCCATCATGCTTCTACGCTTCTTCGAGAACGCAGGTCAGTTGAGACGCGCGATTTCGGTTGTCAAGAAACGTGTCGGCCCCCATGAAGAGACGATTCGTGAGTTTAAAATCGGCGGTAACGGCGTGGCCGTAGGTGAGCCACTGGAACAATTCCGCGGCATCCTGATGGGATCTCCGGAATTTGAAGGCAAGCAGACAGACCTTCTGAGGGACAAGGCGCTGTGATGTCGTCCAGCCCCGCCGTTCTCGTGCTGGCGCCGCTTGGCCGTGACGCGAGGATCGCGGCCTCCATCCTGGCTACAAACCAGATTGCCTCGCGTGTGTGCGGCAGCTTGGAAGAGGCAGTGCCGCTTCTCGACGAGGCTCAGTGCCTTGTCGTGGCCGAGGAGGCCCTGCTCAGTTCCGATCGAACGCAGTTTGCGGCCTGGCTTGAAGCCCAACCCGCATGGTCGGATTTTCCGATCGTGCTTCTGACGATGCGGGGGAACGAAGTCGACACGCGGATGGCATTTCTGGACCGCTATCTGATCGTGCTTGAACGGCCATTTCTGGCTTCGAGCCTCGCCAACTCGGTGCGCTCCGCCTTGCGTGCCCGCGCCCGCCAGCGTGAGGTCCAGTCCTACATCGAACAGAAGCGGGAGGTCGCCGATCGGCAGAAATTGCTCATCCGCGAGCTGCATCACCGCGTCAAGAACACGCTGGCCAACGTTCGCGCCATGATGGGCGCGACGGCCAAGTCGAGCGGCAACGTCGATGATTTCGTACGCGATTTTTCAGCCAGGCTCGTTTCCCTGGCCCAGACCCATTCGATGCTTACCGACGATTATTGGCAGACTGCCTCCCTGCACAAGCTGCTCGAAAGCGAGCTTGACCACTATGAGACGCGCGACAGGCCGCGTATCGTTATGGAAGGCCCGAACGTAGCGCTAGTCGCCGACATTGCGGTCCCCGTCGGGATGGCTTTCCACGAACTGGCCTCCAATTCGTCGAAGTTTGGCGCGCTTTCGCAAACGGGAGGCCGCCTTGATGTCCGCTGGTCGTTAGGCGGGTCCGGCGATACACAGATCGTCAATCTTGACTGGCGGGAACGAGATGGGCCGAAAGTCGAGCAGCCCAGTCGCCGGGGGTTTGGCACGACACTTCTGGAAAAAGTCGTGACCGTGCAATGCAACGCAAAGATCGAATTGAACTACCATCGTGACGGCTTGCAGTTCACCATGGCCTTGCCGTTGCGAAACACGCGCCTTGTGCCGGCTTACTGAGCGGCAACGGAAAGGCAGGCTGGGCGCCGCGATAGGGATTAACTGAGCGTCACTCGGCAGGCTGGTCTAGCGCTTTAGCCAAAACATCAGTTCCGAAAAAGACCGCCTCTATATCTCCCATATGCCTCTGCAACATTGCGAGAGCTCCGGCGTGGTCTATGCGGCCGACCTTGGTGATGAAGTCGAACTCGTGCCGCGGCGCTGTGACCCGGGTCATGCGTCCTAGACGAAACTTTGGGCTCCCGGAGCTCAGCTTTGTCGCCTTCGTGGTCACCCCCCGCCATTTTGATCACGATCCTCGTTGATAGCCGGATGCGCATCTGAATCATCTGCGACCCGTCGGGGTTCCGACTGGCGTCGTAAAAAAACAAGAGGCCCGCAGGCAGGCTCGATCGACGGTCAGCTATCCCGAACAGCAAACGAAATCACCCTCGCCTTTGGCCAACCAACTTTCGCCAGATCACCTTCGCAATGCCTGCGGCCCCAGTCCGGTCGGACAGCCCGCGCCTCTGGCGGCCGAAGTGAGGCGCCGGGAACATACAACGTCGGTCGTTGTTTCTCTGATCAGGAGGAAAGATAATGGCAGACGATAAGAGCAAGCGTGATTTTCGAGATCGCAACCGTGTATCAGTCGATGAAGATTATGAGGTTCGCTATTTCGCCAAACAGCATCGTATCACGCCAGAACAGGTCCGCGAGCTAATCAGAGAACACGGCAACGACCGGAAGAGGCTCGAACGCGAGGCAAGAAACGGGCTGATATCGGCTGATGGTCGCGACGCATCACGCGGCTTTTCGACGAGCGGGTCTGAATGGCTGCGCGAGCGTGAAAACGTCTGGCCGGATGCCCGCCTCGACTTGCTTCCATGTGACCGGGTGGGCAATTGGGAAGCCGAGCCGCGCTCGCGGGGAAAAAGCGCCTATTGCGGTATTGCCCCGTCCGTTGCGGAGATAGTCGAGAAAGATCCGGCCTCCTCGGGCGGCGGGGTCAGCTGACAACAGGTATCGGTCAGGATCGGTATCAACCAGACGGTGGGCGAGCGACTTGGCCAGTTTCCGGGCGCTGTCATGGTTCATCTTCGCAACGAGTGGGGCCATCAAGTGGATGCCTTTGCCGCCAGTGACCTTTGGCCAGCTCTCCAAGCCTGCCGCTTCCAAGATGCCCCGTAGCGCCAGCGTGGCCTCGATCACAGCGTCCCATGGCACGCCTTCTCCGGGATCGAGGTCGAGGACGAGCCGGTCCGCATGTTCGATGTCGTCAATCGTCGCGTTCCAAAGATGAAGCTCAACGGCATCCATCTCGACCAAGCCAAGCAGACCATCCATGTCATCTATCCATACCCGAATGCCTTCGCCGCCTTCGCGCTTTTGAACGCGGAGCTGGTGCACGGACGCCGGTATCCGAGGTAGCGGTCCCTTGTGATAGAAGGTTGCGCCGGAGGCGTGGCGGACCAGCTTCAGCGGTCGCCGAACCAGATGAACTAGAGCTTGATCAGCGACCCGCCGCCAATAGTCTGCCAGCTCTTCCTTGGAAGGTGCAACCGCATCGGGTAGCAGTTGGAGAATGTTCTCGCGCGGGACGCCGTGTTGGCCATCCGACCTCCGCTTGGACGGCGATGGAGGCTTGGGCGGGATTGCCTGAAGGTCCTCGCGGAGTCCCTTGAAGACCGCCTCACGCAAGATGCCCCGGTCCGACACGCCACTGAATTGCACCTCGGCGAGAACGTCTGGTTTGACCCATGTCGCCTTGGGCTTTTTGATCGGCTCCGACAGCGGTGACTTGGCGACAACAAGCGGATCAAGCCGCTCCCTAACGCGCCGGGCTGCGTCCAGCGTATAGCCGGTCTGGGCCTTCCCGGCATAAAGCAGCCGGTCGCCCTCTCGCCTGCCGATGTACAACGATGCGATGCGGCGCGGCTGCGCGCCAAGTTTCTCGACGAAAGCCACGATTGGAAAAGTGTCGCTCTTGACACATTTGACCTTGACCCAACTGGTCTGGACGCCCGAGCGGTAGTGAGCATCCGCTCGCTTCGATACGATTCCCTCTATGCCCATCCGGCAGGCATGGTCGAACATATCCTTGCCGTTCACCTCCAGATGCTCGGCATAAGTCAGGGTTGGCTCGGTTTCGGTCAGCAGCTTCTTCAGCGCAGCCTTGCGCTTCACTAACGGTTGTTCCCGTAGATCACGGCCATCGAGGTACAGGAGGTCGAAAGCGTAGAGAGTCATCCGTAGCGAACTTGGGTTGCCCAGCTCCCGTTCCAGGGCTTGATAGTCCGGCAGGCCGGTGTCGCCCAGGACGACAGCTTCACCATCGATGATAGCGGATTTGACCGGCAGGCTTGCCGCGGCCTGAACAATCCCCTTGTAACGGTGGGACCAATCGTAGCCGCGACGCGTGAATGCTCGCGCCTTTCCGCCTTCAACGACCAGCTGCGTCCTGTAGCCGTCATATTTGATCTCGTGAAGCCAATCTCCGCCTTCGGGAGCTTTCTCGACCAGTGTGGGCGATTGGAACTCGATGAACGAAAGCCGGTCAATGGCACTGGTCATATGCTCGCGACTCCAGGAATCGCGACTCAAGCCCCAGCGCCCCTGTCGGTTCCGAGCCTTTTAGAAGAATTGCATCGCGACGATTGGTTATCCGCCTCACTTGTTGATGTGACGGCGCAGCAGAGTGACGTTGCGATTGTTCGCCTTAAAATAGACGTCGAAGATCGAGCCGAGAATTGGGACACTTCCTACGAGCGTATCCAGCAGCACGTTGCCTAGCATGCGAGCGACCAAGCCATTTCCGGCACCGACGTTTCGAGCTCGCAAGACGATGTAGGCCGAGACAATGCCCGTCGCCGCATCTCCGAGTACGGGGACCAGACCTACGAGCGCATCCAGTCCAAAACGAATTGATGTGCCTGGAATGCGCCAGCGGGAATCGAGTAGCGCGGCCAATAGATCCAACTCGGCAAGTACGTTTGCTGTATCACCACCGTGACCGCCCTGCCCGATCATGCCAACTCGCGCGCCAGTACGATTTAGTATCTCTCCCTGATGGATAGCCGTCACCTTAGATATCGCTTTGACCGCCTGAATTCGCTTGCGTCCTGTGCGATGGCACGTCGTCGAGCAAGGTCGTCTCACCGGAGCTTTTCGGCGCCTCAACGGGCAATTCACCAGTAGGCGTCATNGCACGTCGTCGAGCAAGGTCGTCTCACCGGAGCTTTTCGGCGCCTCAACGGGCAATTCACCAGTAGGCGTCATTTTGCTGACGGCCTCAGGCAAATCTCGCGTGATCCGGCTTATGAGCTCCTCGCGCGAAAGGCCGGTCTGCATCGAGAGGGAAGTCAGGGTGTCTTCGTCTATGGCTGCTTCCACCTCGCTTGGCTGGATCGGCTCGTTCGGCCCGGTGCCTACCCACGAATCGACCTTCGATCCGGCGCCTGCCCCTCTGAACCGGTCGAGAATATCGCCAAGCGCGGTCCCCGAAACGCCGTTTGAAAGCTGATCTAGAATCCCGCCTTGCGGATCATTTGGGTTGCGATCGCCCGCTCCACGGATCATGTCGCCGATCTTGTCGCGATTTTGGTATGCCAAGACGCCGAGCATCGCGATCGCCAATNGCCAATTTTCCCAGGTTAGCCATTGGTACCTCCACTGTTCAATGGACAAGGGCTCAACATCACAAAAGTTCCGACCGGCGACGATCTAATTGAATAAGGGCTGGCGTATCGACACAGACGTGAGCGGTGCTGCCTAACCGGCTTGTTTCCGTTTGCGGTGCAGCTTCGGCCTCGCAGACGTTGATCGTGCAAAGCTCGTTGCCTGCCTGATCGCGCATGCGCACTAACCATCCGGTCATATCGTCATCGCCCAGATCAGCCAACAGGCCGATTACGCAACGGATCGCCTCGGCGCGAGCAGCCTCAAAACTTGGCATCACGGCAGGCGGAACCTGGCGAGCCTGGTCGCCGTCGCGATATTCGAACGTATAGACATTGCTCTGCCGGCCGCGGACATTGCCGGATTCCGGTGTCCTATTGAAACCGCCAATTCTATCGACAGGCATTTCGAAGGTCGCGGTCTGAACAAGCAGGGCTTTTGCACGGTCGATTGCCTCCAGCGCGCCGTCGGCGACGTCGCCTCGCGCCATTTCGACCGCGATAGATTCACCCCCCTGGCCCTCAAACACCACTCTAACAAGAGGCAGGCCGGAAGGCGCGGCCGCCTGTCCAATGTTGATTCCGACGATATGCATGGGGATACCTTTGACGCTCAGTTTCGCACTCTCAGTGCTTTCGCTGCTCGTGCTCATCCGCGCGGACGAGATAGTCGCTAGCTGCGGCCAGTACGGCCAAGAACGCAGCGGCATATCTGGCAAACCCGAAGGCCTGCGCGGCGGCCAATTTCGCACCGCGTGCATGCTCGGCGATAAATGCATCCGTCGCATCCTGAACTTCAGCTCCAGCCTTGCCGAATAGGGTGCGCTCCTTGGCTGTGGGCTCAAACGCCTTACCGATTATGTGGCCGAGCAGCAGGCCACCCGCAGATCCAGCGAGCACCTTGGCCCGAAACAGGTTTGTGATCGCCTTGCGCGGATGGGCTTCATAACGAATTGACGCGGCGTCGGAATGCGAGGCGCCGGCGACCTTATCTACAGCTATATCGTCGGCGCCTGCCGGGCCATGCGTGCTTCGCCTGCCGGCGTCAAACACCGCAACTGCACCCAGTGCGACCGCGGCAGCAGTGCCGCCATTATTCTTGACGGCGTCCGACACACCGCCTAGCGCCTTCGCCACCTTCTGCTTCGCGTACCGGGTGGACGCATCGACCAGATTTCGGGGCTGCAGGCGCCGGCTTATCTCGCTGACAGGTTCAAACAAAGCCTGCCGCTCTGTGCGGCTTTGCAGCATGATCTCGCGCATCTCTTCACTGGGTTGAGCCAAAACGCATCCCCTGTTTCAATGCCGCGATGTCAGTGCGCACCTGGTTGACGGTTTCGACAGGTGTGATGGTCCATCCCGCGAGCGCTCGCTTCGCAAGATAGAGAAACAGCACGCCGCCTACCCCCAGAAGCGCTGCGACGATTAGGCAAGCTACCATCGGACCGACACCAAAGTGGATCATAGCGAGGATCAGGAACTGGACCATGGCGAATGCAGCCAAGACAAAGAGCACCAGTGCGGCGATGCCGCACGCGCCTGACGAGACGATCGTAGACGTCTTAACCTTCATCTCGGCTTGGAGAAGACGAAGATCGAGGCGCATCAGCGAAGCGAGATGGCTATACCCTTCGCTGAAAACGCTTCCCAAGGGTCGGAGATTGGAACCATCATCCATCTGGAACGCTCTTCGTGTCAGGACCGATCGGAGCTTCGCATGATCCGGGTCAGCACAACGCCGGCCAGGATGCCTACGCCGAAAAAGGCCGCCGGTTGGCGCTGGGCGAATTTCGTGACCGAGTCGAGCAGTTCACCCACGTTGCGGTCCCTGATATCCGACGAAATCCGTTCGACACCTTCGGCCGCGCTCCGAACCATGCCTGCAACCTGCGGAGATTGCTTCTCGATTCCATCAGCTGCCTCCTTCACGGAATGGGCAATGTTGGCGATCGCGTCGGCGCCGGCGGTCTTGTTCGACTCCACCGCTTCCTTGAAGGCGCCCGCAGCATCCGACGCAACCGAACCGGCATAATTTTTCGCGTCAGTCGTCACCGAAGCGGCAGCGGTTTTGAGATGCCCTGCGGTTTCGGCAGCGCTCGACTTTAGTTTGCCGAGCGCTTCCTTGCTGCTGTCGGCCACCTCGGCATCGTTAGTGTGTAGCCAGTTCAGGTCGCTCGATGATCCAGTGGGGTCGTTGCTGATTGACGTGTTCACGGTTTTCCACTCCTGTTGTTGTGAAGTGAACTCGGCCAATGGCAACCTGTTCCTGCCTAGAGCGAATTTTCCTGCCGCGATTTGGCCTGCTGCCGGAACAGAGCAGAAGGGTCGGTTGGCCCTAAACCCATGTTTTCGATGATGTCCGGCGTGTTGTTGCGCGGGCTGTCGATCGGCCAAGTCGCTGGAGGCGATCGGGTCACCTCGCGCGCCGATGGGACTCATTCTCGTTTTTTGCGTCTGGATGAAGGACGGGTTGAGGCCTCCTTCTCAAGCTTGCCAAGCCTTGTCTTGATCGTCTCGGGATCCTCGTGTTCCAAACCGACAACGTCATTCCGGGTCTCGTTTAGAGCCACAATGATCTCGTCCAGTTTGGGGTGAATTGCTGCAGTGTCGCGATAGCCCTGGATCAGTACGACCCCAGTGATGATGATTGCAGCGACAGACAAAGCATAGGTGACCGCGTTCGTTAGGCCAAACGGCACCAGCAGCGTGCATATGGCCATCACAACTAGCATCACGTAGAAGCCTGGCGGCCGCGAAAGGAAATCGGCGGCTGAAAACAACAATCGATTCATTAACTCACCTTTTGTGAGAAGGTCTGCCGCCTACAGCAATCGGCGCCTTTCACAATGAGGCATTGCAATGCGATCCGCTATTCCTCTTTGCGAAATCCTGCAGCGATGCATGCCGCAGGTCAGCCTCGGCGCGCAGGTGCTTCACGCGACCGATCAGGCCCGGCTTGACACATTGCGTCGCCGGCCGCTTCATAATGCCCTTGTGCGCCGTGGCCGTCACCTGGCCGCTGTGATTCGGGATCGAGGAAACCTTTTCAAAGCTTCGCTGTTAGGGCACCATGGCCCGCTTCTTCTTCGATCTAACCGAAAACTATCCCCTACCGGGATACCGAAGGCACCGAGCTTGCAAACTCGGCCGCCGCTGAAGATGAGGCGGCAAGGGCGTTGTTTGAAATAGTGAAAGACCAGGTGCCGGGCGGCACATTCCGCCAAGTCGCCTTCCAAGTTCATGACGGCACCAACATTTCGCTGTTTGAGGTGAAAGTCACGTGTGACGTGACGCGGGCTGCACATTCCGATGACAGACGGTTGGAAGCCTGACGATTCGTACCTCGAAAGCGCTCGCCGGAACCAACGCCGGGCGGTTGGCGAACTCAACTCCCTACGTACGACCATCGACGAGACACGCCGCGTCCTGGCTGCGTCACGGAAGCTCTTGGAACAGATGGCCGAACGCGAAGACCCCCAGCCGCAGGTTAAGGCGCCTTCTATTGGAATCCGCTCATCTTAACGCGAGAGCTGGCAGGTCCGTCAACCGGCTACCCGCAGAAGCAGTGCGACACCGATCCCATAAGGGATCAGCAGTGCCGCCAAGGCGACCCACAGGCCCGGATCGGCGAATACCTGCATCTGGCTGCGAAGCTGTTCCATTGCACCCAACGCTGTGTTCCAAACTGAAAAGGCCGGCGCACACAAGCGGTCGACGGGCATTAAGTTCCATTGCTAGATCACCAGCAAGCGCGCTTACCTGCAGCGGAACCTGATGGCCACTACGACCGTTATTCGAAAGGACAACGAAAGGAGATCGCCATCATGGACTGGAACNGTGGGGCAAGCTCACTGATGATGATCTCGACCGCATAGCCGGCAACCGCGATCAGCTCGAAGGTACGATCCAGGAGCGCTACGGCATTGAGAAGGATCGCGTGCGGCGAGACGTCGACGACTGGTATGGCCGACAAGACTCGTAGGATACGACAGTTGAGCCTGTTCAAATAAAGGGCGCGTCACGAACCGCGCCCTTTTCGCGTTTTTGGCATCCGTGCGCCGTTCGGCTCGGCCTTGAACAAGCGATTTTTGGGAACGTGTCGGCTTCCGGCCGCGTTGATCTCCACAATGGAGATTGTAGAAATGTCCATCCACAAAGAAGACTATCGAACGAACAAGGCTGACTACCTGATAGCGAAAAGGCCAGATCTGGTTGAGAAGACCAAGCCGAAAAAGAAGACGTTGCGGCGTGACGATCAGCGTTCCGCAAAGTTATTGGAAAGCCCCGCCGCGTTACCCGAGAGGCCGGCCTCACGCCGTTAGAAATCGCAGAAGGTCAAGAGGAACATTTTAGCGATATTGAATGTTCGACTGTTTATGGACAGCCGAACCTTACTCTCAGCAGATCAATCCAGAGCAGCACGAGCCCTACTGAACTGGTCGCGTGTGCGACTTGCCGCAAAGGCCAATGTTAGCGAAATGGTGATCAGCGATCTTGAGAACGGATTCAGCAAATCGCGTCCCCACAACATCGCGGCCGTCCGCAAAGCGTTTGAAGACGCCGGAATCATCTTCACAGTCGAAGGCACTCCATCGTTAGCCCGCTCAGAAGGTGATAGCAGCCTCGCCACCGATAATAGACAGTGGCGCCGCAGGGAGAAAAAAGGATAAGGAGAAAAGCCCGTGTACCCTCCTCTGCAACCCGATCTCTAAAGCGGCCGCTAACAAGGGCGGTTGTTCACTGAATTTGTGCTGCGCTCACCTTTCTAAGGTGCCGGTCGAATATGGCCAGCTTCTCTTCGTAGCCGATCCGCACTCTGGATCTGCAGCTATCGCAGTTGAAACCGGCAATCGTTTTCAGCCAGGATCCCCTTCTCACCATTGGGCACGAACAGGAGGGACATTGGAATTCTATAGGTACGTCGCGCAGTTCATTTGATAGAGGCACTGTGTATGTTCTCCTAAGCGGCACGGCCAATGCAACAAAGTAGAAGGTGAAATGTTTCGCGGCTCGGCCATTTACGCGGAGGGATCAGACCTAAGTCCAAATGCTGAGGAGGGCAGGCAAGCTGTTCGTTGGCCCTCGATCCCGGTTAGTCGCAGTGGCCTCACCAGACTCAGCCGTAGCTCAAGGGCTCGTATCACCGGCCAGAAGGCACAGTTCATCCAGTGGAATGGTGACAGAACCGGCAAAGCCGCGCGACCGATAAAATTAAAGCCGCACGAACTTGTCGAGATTCAGACGGATCCGTTCCTTCTGCCACTTCAGCAAGGTGGCCGTAGTCGCAGTGGCCGCTTGAGCGATATCTAGGGGCGTTGCACCCATCGCATCCCCCCAAAAGGCAATGGTAAACGCAATCTTTATGGGCCCTACGAAACCCTTTCTTCAATCAAAAACGAAAATGGCTATTCGTCGGGGCGCTCGACGGCGGCTTCGTCGACCTCGGCTTCCATCTCGTCGCTGACCGTCTTGCTCTTGCCCAAACCGGCCATCGGCACACCGTCAAGCCTTGTAGCCAGGCGTCGGCATGCTCCTGCCAGTAAGGCGGGGCGGCGCGCTCCTTGCCGTCCTTCTGCGCTTGAGCACCGTACATCCACGCATAGGTGGCACGCTCCTGATCCTTCTTAGCCACCGCTATCTGTGTCGTCCTCTCGAAAATCTTGCAGAGAAGCGTGCCGCAAATCTTCCTCACCACGCAAGTGCTTCACGCGGCCGATGATGCCGAGCTTAACCCACTGTGTCGCCGGCCGCTTCATGCCCTTCGGCGCCGGCCCAGCGTGCTCCTGGACGCGCTTCCATAGCCGTTCGCGGATTGCCTGGCTGGAGTTGATGAACGCTGAGCCGACATACTGCCCGGTTTTCCGATCGGCCATCAACGCAAAGGCCGGCTTGCCGGGTTCCCGCTCGACGCCTAGCAAATCATATTCCTCCACGATGTAGCTTTTGATCTTCAGCCAGGCTGTCGACCGGCCGCTGCGCTATTTGCTGTCACGGCGCTTCGATACCATGCCCTCAAGGCCGGCTTCATCGATCAGGTGGAATATGGCTTTTGCGTCACCGGGCAGCGCCTGGCTGAACTGGATGCGGTCATCAGGGAAGATGAGGCCTTCCAGGATTTCGCGACGGTCTTCGAGGTCCATTTCCCGCAGATCGTGACCGTTCAAATAGAGGAGATCAAAGGCAACGAAATAGAGGTCGTGCTGCCGGCGTGTGATCGCCTTGCGCAGCGCGGCGAAGTCGGAAAGGCCGGCTTCGTTCAGGACGATGATTTCTCCGTCTATGATTGCGCTCTCGGCGCCGAGCTCTGCGCTTGCAGCCACGATGTCGCGGTATTTGGTTGTCCAGTCGAGCCCGCGACGGGTGTAGATCCGCGTGCCGTCCTCGTCGATGATCATCTGGGAACGAAGCCGTCGAACTTCACCTCATGAGTCCATCCATCGCCCTCGGGAGGCTTCTCCACCAAGGTCGGCATTAACGGCTCGATGAACTTCAAACGCATGCACACTGACCCACACCCGGCGATTCAAGCCGCCAGCCTGAAATCGGTTCCGGAACATTTTAGACGAATTGCATGTTTGAAGGGTATGAAGATCGAAGCCGACGAATGCCGGGCAGCGCTGACGCTCATCCGGCGCACAATTGAGGACCACTGCCCGCCTGGCGTGCTGCCCAGCGAGGAAGCGGTGAACGGTCTCTATGGGCCGGGGCTCATGGATGAGGCGGAAGCGCTGGCTGCTGCCATCGTCGCAACGATCGACCAGATGCAACTGCGCGTGATGGTGAAACCACCGTCCCCAAGCATCAAGTCCTAGACACACCGTGACGACCCGCTGTTTTGCCTTGCGCAAAAGCTTTCGGCCGGCAGGTCCGTCAACCGGCTACCCACAGAAGCAGTGCGACACCAATCCCATAAGGGATCAGCACTGCCGCCAAGGCGACCCACAGGCCCGGATCTGCGAATACCTGCATCTGGCTGCGAAGCTGTTCCATTGCACCAAACGGCAAAAGGCCCGCTGTGTTCCCAAACGCAAAAAAGCCGGCCACCTTTCGGCAGCCGGCCAGTTCCAACAGAAGGGAACGGTGCACTGATGGGGCAGTGCAACGCCCGAAGTGTTTCGAGGCTACAATGTTCCGAGGGGATGATTCACATCGAATCCGGTTCGATCTAGAATCTGGTCACGGAAGCGACCTTCGACTGTATCTCCAACGTCCTCACAGAGCCCCGCCAGACGCATGACGTAACGTCAAGAATCAGATATCGCTTGTGTTGCGGCGGACCTGATTACCGTCCGGCCGGCGCTGATCAGGCAATCTCCCACTGCGGCGCCGGCCATTTTCGTTGCACCCGCGCGGGAGCCGCCTTGGCTGACGTCCATTAGCTCCCGCTCATCTTGACCCCGGGCGCAATGTATTGTCCGTATATGAACTCGACGAGTGAGGGCACTGCATCGCCATGTAGGCGGTCGGCCCCCGCGGCTGTCGAGCGATGTTTGAGGGAGCAGCGCATTGTTCGTCGATTACTACGAACTCTTGGAGATCAGCCCAAACGCCAACTCGGAGACACTTGAGCGAATATTCCGCTACTTTGCGATGCGCTATCATCCCGACAATCAGCAAACTGGAAACGAAGCCCGCTTCAGCGAAATAGTAGAAGCACACAACGTCTTGAGGGATCCCGTTAAGCGCGCCCAGTACGATATCTCCTATCGAGAGCATGCCGGTGAGCGGCTTAAATTGGTCGAGGAGGCAAGCGACCCCAAAGGGGTCGAGAAGGACGCTTTGGTCCAGGCCAAACTGCTTTCGCTGCTCTATGTGAAGCGCCGCCAGGATGTCGGCAATCCGGGCATTGGCGACGTCGAAATCGAACGGTTGTTAGGCTGTCCACCAGAGCATCTGGAGTTTCATCTCTGGTACATGAAGGCAAAGGGGTGGATTGCAAGAATTGAGAACGGGACAATCGCGATCACGGTTGAAGGCGTCGATCGCGCCGATTCCGAACTGCGTCGCGATACCAGCATTCGGCTCCTGAGTAGAGAATAGAGAGGGTATCTGCCCAAGATTCCGCAAGGCTCCAGGGGAGCCTCGCGCGTCATTTTGCCGAGACCAGATAGGCTGAGGAAATAGGGTCTTCGGTGGCCGCTTGCGGACGGGGGCAATGAGGATCATGCTGACGCTGGTCCTATCGCTTCCCTCGAAGTAGGCCAGCGAGCCCTATTGTGAGGCAGTCCGGCATGTAGGATTGTAGTCCTCGTTGCGGCGACCCCCTCAAGCGGAGATCGCCAATGGCCAGAACCAAACCTTCCGAACAGCTTTCCCGGGCTGAAATCGAGCGCTTCATCGCGGCAGCCGAAGCGCTGCACAAGGGCATCGTCGGGCCGCTCCTGGCGTATCACAGCGAGCACTACCAAGCTCTACGTGAGGTCCATCGACCGCTGTTGAAGTCGGTTCAGACCATTACCGGCAAGAGGGCGCCATTCATCCAGCCGAACATGACAGGACCGGCACAGCCGCGGGAGAAGCCTCCGGGCTAGTTCTCCTCGCGGAAGTCCTGCAGTGAGGCGTGGCGGAGGTCCTCCTCGCCGCGCAGGTGCTTCACAGCTCAAACTCATACGGGCACTCGGGAAGGGACCGAGTTTAAATCGGGTTATGGTTGCAGCGCGGATTAGACCATCAGGCTTAATTGCTGCGCTGTCATTCTGCGGGTAGGATCGGGGTGTGGTTAATGCCACTCTCCAGTGTGGTCGGCACCGTCACGTCACCCAACTGTAACGTTGCCCCCGACAGCGCCGACCACGCTCAATGTTGGCCGATTAGGCCGGGGGCCTCCCCTGTACGAAACCGTACCTTTGAACCTCCTTTGCAAAAAAAGAGTGAATAAATCCCTTCGCCGGAAGGGAGGCCGCGATGGATCTAAAGCATTTAGAAACCGCACTAATGTCAGGCGAGCAATTTTCTAGAGCAAGCGCTCATCCATCCTTTTTCGAAGGCCTGTTGGATGTTGGCGCCGAGGTGAAGTGGTGTTTTATCTGCGGCGCTTCGATCACTTGCTTGAGAGCGTGTATTCGCATGCGTCAAAGACTACCTTACGGGCCCCATCGAAGTCGCGGAATATCAACTCGATTTCCAGGAAATCCTGCGACCGTTTGTTGCGGCACTCGGCGCGATCGTGTTGTCGTTCGACCATACAACGCCAAATTTTGGCCCGGCGAACCGATCGGCCAGGATTTCTTCTCTGCGATTGGCTTGCCTCATCTCTGGGGCGCCATGAGAAAGCCGGCCGGCCCGATCAACGAAAGCCTGTCACGGCCGGAAATATACGTGCTTTCAGTGACTGAAGGTATTGCTGAAAAGCAGCGCCTGATGGACCACTTCCGAGCCCGGCCCTTCGCGAATTGCGGCAGGGCCAAGTTCTTCCGGTCACCCGATTTTCGCGTTGACTTCAACCTGAGATATTTGGTTTTGAACTCTGGCGTTGCCGCCCTCAATGGCGGGGTGGACATCACCGAATTTCTTGATCTGGCCAACGTCGACGATGATCCACATTGGCAAGCATTGGACCCGAACGACCCTCAAATAGTCGACTATCTTGAAACCTTCAGGGCCAAGCATTCGGACTCAGACGGTGGGATTGATTGGGAAGTGCAGTGAAGATCGCGATGGAGCGGGATGCGGCGCGGTAATCGGGCGGAAACACTTACCCAACCGTAGGGTAAGGGCCGCTATCTAAAAGCCCGCCAACCTTTCGGTGGGCGGGCCTCCAGTGTCGGAACTGGAGAGTGTCATGTCGACAGCTCCGGCACTTGCGAACGATTGGTTAGTGGCGCCAGATCAGCAGGCAGAGCTGGCGCAGGTCACGATCATAAGCGCCCCGGCTCTCGATCACGTCGATGCAGCGCTTCTTGAACCGAGTGATTTCGGCGCTCGACATAGCGTCGACAATGCGAGTCAGATCCGTATTGGTCGGATTGTCGGGGGACTCGGTTCCGACAGTGGCACCGCTCGTGCCAATGGGTGCAGTGGTTCCGTCGTCGCCAACTGCGGCGTTCGCCGGCATGCAAAGATTTGCGAGAACGGCTCCAATGGCCATGCTTCCCACCAGGATATCAAAGATCTTTGTCATAATGCGCCTCCAAGGCTGTCAGCCCATTTTTCAAACCAAGGCCGGCGGTGTTTTAGCTCGCAACCAGCGGGACGGTGTGGTCGTTGAGTGATTGATTGGGTATTGATCGAAAAACGGGAACGCGATCAGATACGCGTATCGGCCGTAAGATGTGCCATGCGGAAACCTCCGCTGTCGGCATTAATTATGATCGTGACCACGACATCCTCCAAACCAGATCCGGGTGAAGATGCTGAAAGACATAGCTCATTAGAAGCACGAATAGATGAATGAATATCTAAAAACTCCATACCTATTCTTGGCAATGACAGTGACGAAGTGAATTGTGTTAGGCGTTCTTAGCCGTGTTAACCGTTGACAAGCGTGAGGCGAGTTCCTGCGGTATCGCGTTCAGCTCCGCCTTTGCGGCGTTAGGATGCGCGCCTCTCGCAAAAGCGATGACCAGTTGTGGAGCTGCTATTTGTTCTCCTCGTGGAAGTCCTGCAGCGATGCATGCCGCAGGTCATCCTCGCCGCGCAGGTGCTTCACACGACCGATCAGCCCTGGCTTGATCCATTGCGTCGCTGGCCGCTTCATGATGCCCTTGGGCGCCGTGCCTGGGTGCTCCTGGACGCGTTTCCATAGCCTCTCGCGCATTTCCCGGTTCAAGGTGACGAACGCGCTGCCGACATAGCGCCCTGTGCCCCGCTCGGCCATGAGAGCGAAAGCCGGCTTGCCAGCTTCACGCTCGACGCCGAGCAGATCGAACTCGTCAATCGCATAGCACTTGGCCTTCAGCCAGTTGGTCGACGGACCGCTTCGGTATTTGCTGCCCTTCCGCTTCGACACCATGCCTTCATGTCCGGCCTGGTCGAGCAAGTGAAAGATGGCCTTGGCTTCCCCCGGCAAGGGCTCGCTGAACTGAATACGCCCGCCGGGCCCGATCATGCTGGACAGGATCTCGCGCCGCTCCTCCAGCGCCATGTCTCGCAGATCATGGCCGTTAAGGTGAAGCAGATCAAAGGCAACAAAATACAAGTCGTGCTGCCGGCGGGTGATAGCTCTGCGCAGCGCTGCGAAGTCCGAAAGGCCCTTGTCGTTCAGAACGACGATCTCGCCGTCGACAATGGCGCTTTCGGCACCAAGGCGCTTGGCCTCTCTCACCATGTCGCGATATTTTGCCGTCCAGTCGTGGCCATTGCGCGTATAAATGCGCGTGCCGACTTCATCAATGATCATCTGCGATCGGTAGCCGTCGAACTTGACTTCGTGGGTCCAGCCTTCACCCTCGGGAGGCTTCTCCACAAGGGTCGGCATCAACGGCTCGATGAACTTCAAACGCATGCACNTTATGAAGTTGAATATTTCGCAACAAAGACCGGCATCACACCCCAGCAGGTCAAAGAGCTGATCGCGAAGCACGGCAACCAACGCGAGACTTTGGAGCGGGTAGCCAAGGCGCTGCGGAAACAATGACCAGGCTGTCTGATCTCGGCAGACCACTAATCGGGCACCGACATGAAGGCCCGCCCGCGAGCGAACTCGCGCATTTCCTCCCTTGCCCTGTTTGCGGGCAACAGATTGATATGCGCGATTTTCGCCAGGTCACGCCGATCAGGGCGGCGCGGGAAGCGACAGAGCGCGACGTCACTCTGCGCACCAGCGAGCCCATCTGGATCAGGGTTGCCGACGAAAAGCGCGGCCACATATTCGAATACAGTTTCAGCCTGTAGGTGGCGATCCAACTCGGCTACTGAGTTTTTGAATGGCATACCATGCCGTCGACCTCGATACGCAAGTTCGACTATGACCCGAACACCAGGGTTCTCTCNAGTTTTTGAATGGCATACCATGCCGTCGACCTCGATACGCAAGTTCGACTATGACCCGAACACCAGGGTTCTCTCGGTTTGGTTTGTAGCGAGCGGGAAGAAATACGAGTTTTTGGACGTACCTGCTGAGGCGTTTGCCGCGTTCAAAGCTGCCTTTGCCAAGGGCGTCTATTTTAACAGCCACATCCGGAACCGTTATGCATTCCGGCTCGCGATAGGCAGGCGCGAACTTGCAAATCTTCCATGATAAACGGCGAATGATAAAAAGCCCGCTGACGTCTGGCGACGTCTGCAGGGATGGCCCGCGCCTGCTTCGGGGGCTGCGCGGGCCGACCATGACGAGTGGAGAGGACATCTTGGTCACCGGCACGGACCGCTGAAGAACGAGCCAGCTGTGGCCAAACAGCCTCAGAGCGGGAATGTTCCCGCCTGACGCAAAAACACCCGTGGCTCAGCCGGCGGGCTCTGTTTCAGGGGCACTGTGCACGGGCGCGGCGTCTGCCCTCAATGCAGTTGGCCGATCAGCCGAGCGTATTCGGCTTCAGCCCTGCCATAGGACCCATCGGCAAGCGCAATGAGACGGGCGCGATCAAGGATGACGACCTCTCCTCGCATCGATCGTATCAGACCTTGGCCCTCCAAGGTTTGCAGCGCTATGGTGACGCCGGGCCGCCTGACACCGAGCATAACTGATAAGAACTCGTGCGTAATCGCAAAGCNTTTGCAGCGCTATGGTGACGCCGGGCCGCCTGACACCGAGCATAACTGATAAGAACTCGTGCGTAATCGCAAAGCGGTTCCCGTCGACGCGATCATCACACATCACCAGCCATCTTGAGAGCCTGTCGACGATGTTCATCCGGGCATTGCCGAGAGCGGTGAAGCTTGCCTGGAGGTGAAAGTAGTGAACGTAGCGGAGCAGAAAAGTTCGCAGGGTTGGGCTTGTCAAAAGCGCCTTGCTGAAGAGGCCCGCGTCTATACCAAAGGCTCGGGCTTCTAATTGCACGTAACAATCGTGCGTTGATCGGTCATCGCCCATGACGAGCGCTGAGCCGGTCATGCCCTCACAACCAATGATTCCGATCTCAGCTTCGATACCAGGCCGCAGCTCGCCCACCACTGACCCGAGACCGCTCTCGAAGAAGTACACGGTGCTGATCGGTGACCCCGCCACTTCGAGATGCGTCTTCAGCCCAAGGGAGACGCTTTCGAAATGAGGTTGCAGCAATGCCAAATCTGCCGAGCACATTCGAAGCAGTAGCGAATTGCGATAGATGGAATTTTGGCCGGTGTCGCGTTGCGCGGCAGTGTGAGTTTGTGACCTGGAGTCTGTCATAGCTCCCTCTCCCTATCGGGGCGGAAGCATGTTGATCGCTCACAGCCGACGGACGCCCTTNCTGGAGTCTGTCATAGCTCCCTCTCCCTATCGGGGCGGAAGCATGTTGATCGCTCACAGCCGACGGACGCCCTTGGAGTTGCCGTCGATGGCACACTCTATGCCTGCGGACCGCGGATGTCCCATTTTTATTTAATTGCGTTGATCGGCCTGAGCCAACCTTTGGCGCGCCCGCGCTAAGACGGCATTCAGATGCTCCAGGAATTCGTCATCACTTTTCGTTGACAAACCGCGTTGTCGAACGCGAGTGACAATGCGCTCCTGGAGTGAAACCGCTGTCTCATAGTGGTCCACGATCAGCTGATATGAAGCGTTCACTGGGGCGGATTCTAAGAGCTGAGCCATTGTGGCAATGTAGTTCCAAGATGATGAGAGTCGATGCGGCCGCTGCTTTGCGTAACAATCGTACAATGTGCTCAAGAATGTGCGGTTACCTGATCTATACGGCCTATCCGGAGGTGGTGTGGAATTCTGCTGACTTAGCAGCACGGATAGAACTCGTGATCCGCCACGCAGCACGCGCCAGATAGACCAATAGGGCGTAACTAGCGACGCGAGCGCCGCCGCTGCGATGCAGTGAGCCGAATGCGCCGAGGCCCATCAACTTCCACAGGGTCACCTCGGCAGTGGCCGCCTCACCCCGGTCATGTCTTCGCTGAAGGATTTCACCGCGTCTTCAGCCTTGGCAAAACGCTGCACCAGCTTGTCGGTCTTGGCGTACATCTTCGATCGGCTGGCGGCTGGGCGCTGCTCGGATTGCTCGTAAGAGAGCGCGGCTCAAGCATCGCTGTCGTTTAATGTCGCGCCGGATCTCGGTTGCGTCTCGCTGAACGCCCTCCATGGACGCCCTTCATCGTTGGGCCACCAGGGTCTTTCTTGTTGTCTGAATAGCCGCCTTCGCGCGTGAGCACCTTGGCAGGCGCTTTCTTTTCGCGCGAAATTGCCACCGTTTTAAAGCGGGAGGGTCGGGATGCAGGTTTTCGATGACATCGAGGCGCTGCTGGATGCGGGTGAAGCCTCGACGGCACTTAAGGAAGTGCGGGCGCTGGTGCATCAATTTGGGCGCGGGTCCAGTGTCTTGGCGGGCGCGATCGACGACCTCATTATCGACCTGTCGACGCTATCATTCGTCGCCGATGCTTACGGAGACCGTATCGCAGAGGCGGCGAGCATGCTGGCTCGAAAAAGACTATTGAAGATCAAGTTGCTCGCACCTCGTCAGAACGTGGAAGCGGTCAGCTAGAGATTGGTGGTCGCTACCAGAAACGTGTCGACCTGCTCGGTGCTCCGAGCGCATCGAAACCTCTCGCCATCATCGGTTCCGTATGGACGAAAGAGCCTCCTGACCTTGCGACCAGATGAAAGCTTGGACTTGCGGCAGACCGCAAGCAGTTGGAGCTTGAATTGCCGACACACTCTCAGGAACCGTTGCCGGGATCGCACTCCATTGGTCGTCGGCCCAGATCCGGCGCGCCTCGCTTAAGGTGCCGGTCGAATATGGCCAGCTTCTCTTCGTAGCCGAGCCGCACTCTGGACCTGCAGCTATCGCATTTGAAACCGGCAATCGTTTGCAGCCAGGATCCCCTTCTCACCATAGGGCGTGAACAGGAGGGGCATTGGAATTCTAAAGGTACGTCGCGCAGTTCATTTGATAGAGGCACTGTGCATGTTCTCCTCAGCGGCACGGCCACTGCAACAAAGTACAAGGAGAAATGTTTCCGGGTTCGGCCATTTGCTCGAAAGAATCGGACCTAAGTCTAAATGGTGAGCGGCCCTGAAACCCATTCGCCTTGGTGTCGGCCTTTGCGTCGGAAATTGAAAATAGCGAGGGTTCGAGGGCGGCCCCGGGCGTGAGGCTGGCAAGTGGGCCAAGACGGCGGCGGTAAGGCGGAGCCTGTGGCGATCAAATAACCGGTTCCCCTAGAATCTCCTTTAGCCAGCTCATGGTTCTCAGCCCGTATGCCATTCCGGCGCAGTCGGCAAACCAGTCGAAGACGCTCATGTCACGCCCTGTGACGCATTGAAGGATTTCGATCGCTGCGCCCGTTAAAGCAAGTAGAACCGCCAGCCGGACCACCTGTTGGGGCCAGCCGAGGCTACCCAAAGCCGACAAGGTGGCGAACGCAGCGGCGTGGTTGAGCTTGTCGTGATGAGACGTAAAGGCCAATCCGAGGGCGTGCAGCAGGTGGTCTGGCAATAGGGCGAGCAACAGGACGACTGCCAACGTGGAGAGAAAGGCAGCCCTTGCCATGCTCTGATAAAAGGTCGACTGCGGCAATCTATTCGTAGCACTCCCGGTTCCTAGTTCTCGCTTCCCCGACCGACGCACTGGGCAGGGTCAAACCTGCATCTGAGCTAAGAGCGCGAACAACTGGCATGCTTAACAGGCCTCCTGATGTCATCAGTAAGTTCCATGAAACAGCCCATGTCACTCTGGATGGTTCCATAGGGCGCTGCGAATGTCGCCCTCCATTGTGATGAGGCCGAGGGATTCCTGCCGAAAAGGCGCGGCGGAATAGGCGAGCCGTTGGTACCGCTTGCGCCCAGGTGCGATGCGTATCATGCCGGGCGGGAGCGGAACTCTTTCCAGCCTTGGCCCGGCTGTGCAGCCGGGCCGACGCCCTTCTGAATTCAATTATCGCCCGCGTCGCGGCTAACAGACGAAACCGTTATTTAGTCTGGTCATCCCTGCCTCGGTGATCTCGCCTTTACAGATTCCAATCCTAAACTAGACGCTAAGCCAGCAGCGGCCACTCGCTGCTGTCCAATCAACAAGCCTCAAACATCAGGTCGCGGTTATATGCAAAAAAGCCGGCCACCTTTCGGCAGCCGGCCAGTGCAAACAAGGAAGGGAACGTTGCACTGATGGGGCAGTGCACCGTCCGAAGCGTTTCCAGGCGACAATGTTCCACCGACGAGAGAACAAAGAAGGCTTCACCGCCAGCGCACATTCCCCTTAGCCGCGCTGTGTTGCCGTCGCCTAGTGTCTAAAGGCCTTTAACCAGCCACGGATCGGTGTCGTATCCGAGGCGCGGCTTTTCCGGCGTTCCACCGGCCGGCAATTTGGCGGTTCCGGTCGGCCTGCAGTCCAGCTCGAGCACCTGCTTCTTAGCCGAGTGCTTCGTAGAGCAAAGGTCCGTGGCGTCACTCACCACCACCTTCTTCTCCTTGGCAACAGCGACACCAGTCCCAGCGATCACGATCGCCGCGCAAAACGCAGCAACTCTCATCATACTTCCCACCGTTGCGCCTCCCCAAAAGCCTGAGCATGACGTTACGGCACTTTTAAATTAGCGCAAGCGAATATTAGCTGCCTAGTCCCCTTCACATCGGCTCTGGTCGCTCCCCCTTGCTGCCCCGCGCCTTGCGAAACCGGGAGCGCGATATGGTAGGATGGGCGCATGCCTGCTCATGATCGGAGGGCCGATGTTCATGACTTGAGCTCGACATGGCAGAGGGCTGCAACCGTCAAGTTTCCCAAGTCGTCGTGGCGATGAACGATCGCGTCGAGGATCGCTTACCAAGCGGCGTTTACTAGGTTCCGCTGGTCTAGCCCTACGCGATCACACCATAACCACGTGATGACAAATCAGCCATGTGTGTGGCGCGGCGGGCCTGTTCCGCTTGTGGCCGGCGCCTACCCACCCGGGTTCCCCAACCATGGGCGTCGGCCATTTTCGTTCTCTCAGCTATTATAGGCCTTTGCTATCGGCCTATATGTTGGCCTTGGATGGCGAGATCGCGGTTAGATCACCTCGTTCGTTTGGATGTTTCGCTGGCGTTGGGAGGAGGCGCATATGTTCGCCAGCCGGCGGATACCACACCGCCCCACCGGTCAGGCCCAGCGCGCCCGCTGCAAAGTCCCGCAGACGGCTGCTGGGCCGCTGGCGGGCAGCGGCTACTTGCTGATGATCCAATCCACCAAGCCAGTTTCGATCAGCTCGCACCCAGTGAAATCGCGCACCAGGGCCTTGGCTAAATCACGTTATTGACACTCAGGCGTACCCGTTTCCCCTACTAGGGCTCGGAATGCAGAGCGGAAAACGTCGGCTTGAAACGCGGAGACGGCAACAGTAGACGGGTCGGCATCTTCCCAGCCTAGCGCCACGTCGCGACGACGTTGACGAAGGCGCTTCAGAAGCTCGCGTGAGGCTCGGATGGCCCTGCGCGATTGATCCATGTCCCAGCGAAATGTGGCGGGTTCCGCCATGGACTTCTGGCGCATGAGCAGGTGGCCGTAGTGGCCGATCGAGCGATATCTATGGGCGTTGCAACCATCGCAGCCTCCCAGAAAAGGCAATGGCAAACGACACATTAATAAGCTCGCCGAAACTCTCTCTGCAATGAAAAGAGTTGCACGAATTTGACCAACCCGCACCTTCAGTGATGCCGGGCCGCTACTATCCTCGCTCATGTTCTGTCATCGCAATGAAGGACGACATCTCCGAGCACCCGTAGCACACCTGTTGCATGGAAAAAGCTGTAGGCGTTTATAGGTGCCCGGGCACTCCGCCATTAGTTTGCGTTGTGGCGCGGGACAAAGCAGGTTTCCTCACTCAGGCTGACTACCGTGAAGCGGGGCACAAGCCCGACTTCGACGCATTGCCTTGGGAAGCTGAATACAGGGCCGCCAACTCAACCAAGCCGGCCGTATCCTAGCTTGCAACCAGGGGCACCGTGACAGTCGTGGCGTAATTTATCGGATACTGGTCGAAATACGGGAAAGCGATGACGAAGGCATAGCTGGCGGTCAGATGCGCCATCTTGAAACCGCCGCTGGCAGGGTCGG
>NZ_AYWI01000024.1:0-36599 GCF_000502535.1 Mesorhizobium sp. LNJC391B00 | reverse complement strand
GGTGACGTTGAACATCACCAGCCTGCCATGACCGCCCTCTCTCAGCGAATTTGCAGAACTCTCAGCACACTACCCGGTGATGGGCTTTGAGGGGTTGAGCCAGCGTGAGAACGCCCGCCCGCATACCTGCCGCTACCTGCTTTCATGTGACTGGGCGGGGCTATTGGGGAGCCGGGTTGACCACTGGGCCCTTAGCCGAGGGAAGCACAGTACGGCAACCTCGCTCCTTGCTGGCTAACATCCTTCCGCTCTCAGGGACCGGACCATGCGCATAACAACAGGGTCATACGGCTTCTTTTCGGATTTCCGATAATTCATTGTGAAAAGCGCGGCACGCTGGTTGCAGACCATAATTGCACGGACGTAGCGAATCTCGCCATTCTTGACCCCGGAGTAGCTGGCCCATTTCGGGGCTAGGCGCCGATAGGTCAGTCGCCAACCGGCCTTTTCGTCCTCGATCATGCGATGTTCAATCTCGGCGCGAAAACTTGCTTTGCCCAGTCGCGCGCCCCAAACGACCAGAAACGCGTCTCTTGGGCCCTGAAAAGCCGCGCCCTGCTCCGAATTCTGGGTCAGGACGAAATTCGGAGGAATATCGAAACTAAAGCCAAGCTGTCGGACGCCGAAGGGCTGCCACGCCTCGGCCTGAAGCAACGTGGTCCAAAAGAGAAAAACTGTAAGTCCCAGCAGTAGGCGTCGCATTGCTCTGATTTAGCGCTGGCTAACATCGTGTCCAGACGGACAGAGGTCCGTGACATAAAAAATATGCATCATGGCCGCGCAGCATATGGGCGTGGGATTCGCGATTGACGGCGTGCGGTCGAAACGGCTTCCGTCCCACGAAAGGAGAGGACGCAGAGGGAATTGGTGCGTCGGTATGATCGACTGGCAGAAAATTGGCGAGGCCGAATGTCCAACGTTCATTGCCCGCAAAAATGGGCGCCGGCTTCCTCTTGTGCCTAGGGAAGAAGAGCCGAAATTATTCCCTGACGAAGACCCTGATCTACCTCAGACGGGGGCATGCCCTGTAACTTCGCCGTGACCTGATCCCCTTCGGGGAACAATCAGATCGAGCTCCAGTTTGGCCTTCCAAGCGAAAGCACTGATGGAGCATGCCATGAGATTTCCACACAGCACAACGGCCGCCACCGCCGTTTTCATTGCCCTGACCTCCCCCGCGCTCGCCCAGACAAGCGGAACACCATCACCCTCGACACCTGCACCCGCTCCGGCAACCGAACCGCCGGCCGCCGGACAGTTGCCGGATGCGACCGGACAAGCGGATGCACCAACACGCGAAATGATCCGCCAGATGGTTGAGCAAGCTGTCCGGGAGAGAATGCAGCAGGATCGCGGTTCCGAAGAAGGTTTCCGCGAGGAAGATAGTCGCAACTATCAAGGCGATCGCAACGAGGGTGCTGACCGCCACGATGAAGATGGCGGCCGTTGGCAGAACCACGGTGGCCGCGATCGTGGACACAGAATGGCTGGACGCTGGCATCATCAGCTGATGCGCGGTGCCGGCATGCGACTGATGTTCGGGCTGTTGGACACCGATGGCGACGGATCGGTGTCCGAGGACGAGGTTCAACGCGCGGTGGGCAGGATGTTCAGTAGCATTGACGAGAATGGTGACGGCAAGATCGATNATCGATGCGGACGAGATCCAGTCCTTCATGCATGGCTCCAGCATGCATGGCACTGATAGCGAGGACACGCCGTAGGTCGCGCAAAGGGGGCGTCTATTGGCTGTTCGCCCGGCGGCTAACCAGCACTCTCTCCAGCCTTGCCGCAAACGCGCTATTCCCGCAAGCCCGCCATGCGCCAGCCATCAATAAACGGCTGCGCATCACTCGGGCTCTTGAAAGGTGAGTTCGCCACCAAATCACCGACCTTCCAATTTGGATTGCCCGCAAGAAATAGGCGGGCTTCCTCTTGTGCCTCAGGAACGCGACCGGCAAGGGCAAGCGCGGGAACCAGGTTCTCCCTTGAACCCGTCCCGTACGTTTCTTCCCGGCTCAAGGACGCAACAGCTTCTTCGTAGTGTCCAGAGGAAATCTGAGCCATTCCCATGATCCAGAAATACCAACCGGGTGGACGAGGATTTATACGGAGCGCCGCGCCACACGATATCAGCGCCGCTTGCGGATCGCCTAAGTAGATTTGAAGCTCACCCATCCATGCAACTGCATCTGCATTGTTGGGATTAAGCCGAACGGCAGCATCGAATTGGAATTTTGCTTCGTCCCAATTGCGCTCATAAAGCTGAACGCAGCCCATGATCCTGCGAGCATGGGAATCGTCGGGATCGATCTCCACGGCCCGTTGCGCGTGTATCAGAGCCTTTGCGCGGCCGGGTTCCTGTGGCTCTCCCCAGACAATCCAGCCAAATAGCAGTGAGATGGCAAGATTGGTGTGCCCCTCGCAGTAGTTTGGATCGATCTGAACGGCACGTTCCAAGTCAGCACACGCCTCACTGTTGTCCGATCTGGAATTGTTGCACTTGCCTCGTGACCTAACGCACAGATCATAGGCTTCGAGATTTGACGGTCGGGAACGGGCAACAAGTTTCTTTTCACCAAGCTTGCCAGAAATCGCTTCAACAACGCGTCGGGTGACTTCGTCCTGAACGTCGAATATGTCGGCGCTTTCGCGGTCGAAGCGCTCGGCCCACACGTGATTGCCGCCTTCTGCCGCATTGACAAGCTGCACATTGACGCGCAACCGCTTGTTGGATCGGCGGGCGCTGCCCTCAAGAATATACCTCACACCCAGATCGCGAGCGATCTGACGGACGTCGGTGGGTTTGCCTTTATAGGCGAAGGTGGAGTTGCGGGCGATGACGAAGAAGCCGGACACATTCGACAGATCAGTGATTATGTCCTCCGTCAGCCCGTCGGTGAAAAATTCCTGTTCGGAATCGCCACTCATGTCGATGAAGGGCAGCACGGCAATCGAAGGTTTGTCGGGCGGTGCGAGCGGCTGCGGAGGATTCTGTATAAAAAGGGGCTTGGTTGGTGCTGTGGGCTTTGCCTTGGAGGGAACGCCGACCTGTAGCGAATAAACCCGGACCGGATCGGTGATGTTCTTGAGCTGAACCTCACCGCGATCGTTGATCGCGATATCGAGCCTTGACTTTACCTGCCAATAGGCTTGCTCGGAAAGACAGATATTGCCAGGTTCGCAGATACCTTCTAGGCGCGCGGCGATATTGACGCCATCGCCCATCAGGTCGCCGTCGCGTTCTTGCACGACGTCGCCCAGGTGAATGCCGATACGGAACTCGACGCGGCGATCATCCGGCACCCCGGCATTGCGCTCAACCATGGCATTCTGCACTTCGATCGCGCAGCGCACTGCTTCTACCACGCTGCTGAACTCGACTAGGCTTCCGTCGCCTGTGCGCTTGACGACGCGACCACGATGAACGGCGATTGTGGGATCGATGAGATCGCTGCGCAACGCCCGCAGCCGTGCCAAGATGCGATCTTCATCTGCGCCGGCTAGCCGGCTGTAGCCGACCACATCCGAGACCAGAATCGCTGCTATTTTACGCGTCTGCCTCATGTCGTGCTCCCTCCATCCAGTCTGGCATTACTG
Organism: Mesorhizobium sp. LNJC391B00; assembly: GCF_000502535.1. Classification (NCBI taxonomy): domain Bacteria; kingdom Pseudomonadati; phylum Pseudomonadota; class Alphaproteobacteria; order Hyphomicrobiales; family Phyllobacteriaceae; genus Mesorhizobium; species Mesorhizobium sp. LNJC391B00. The sequence goes on along the minus strand of NZ_AYWI01000024.1, from coordinate 32,999 downwards.
CCGAGCCAAAGGAAGCTAGCCCCATCCATTCGTCGGATGATCCGCAACTCCAGTCGTTTGAGATACATGTGGGGCGGATAAAAGCCTCTGACGGCCGTCGGTAAACCGCCTGAACAACGCGCGCTGGATTGCCGACTGCCTTGCGGTGCCACAGAATTCAACCGGTCGATGAAAGCGGACCTTGCGGGCGAGGTCGCAAAGCGCGCTGCGTTACGCATGAATCTCAAGACCCTGGCGGATATGTTCGTCGACCCGCAATCGGTCGAACTCATTCGAGTTGCGAACGGCCGCGGCTTCAGGAGCGGCCTTAATGATGCTTTGAACCGCACCGGCGCCGAAACCGGTGGGACATTGTTCGACCCTGCTGGTCAGCGGTGAAATCACTCCCGGAGTTTGCTATCAACGGCCCTGCCTAACCAAGGAGGAACTGATCCGGTCGTGCTGACGAATTGCGGCAGATGCTGTCATCCCGGAGTGCCAGCGTAATCACCGGTCTGGAGCCGTCGTTTCCGCCCGCCGGTCCAAATACCAGAGCAAGCCGTAGATGAAGATCAGCACTACGGCCAGTTCGAGAGCCTCCTCGAGGTTCGTCTCCACGCGATACCAAAACACCTCTGTGCTTTCGGCTTCCGCGATCTTGCCGCCGACCATTTGCAACCCCACCGCACCGCCGAGAAAGAGCGCGGCGGAGAGCAGCATAAGGACCGTGAGCCGCAGTGGAAGCGAGCGTAGGAACGGAATGAAGGCGGCAAGTCCCAGCAGGCTGATGATCCCGGCCGGCGCCGCCCAGATCCGAGTTCTGCTCTGTTCCGGCACGGTTACAGTAACAGTATCGTTGCTATCCGGGAACAGGGGTTATTGACATGGAGACTTTCCGCAGCGCCTGACGGGTCAACACTCGACCACATGACAAGCACCTGGCGGCAGTGTGACGGTGTCATGACATTTTGTGGCACTGAACAAGCATCGCACAACAGAACGCCGATGGTTGCGTCATCGGTGCGCAGCATCACATCACGCACAACTCTTTCGGCGGCACCGTGACGCTTGGCGGGACGGCAACCGAAATCGACTTCTCGGGCAATATCCTGTCCGGCACGATCACGATCAACAGCGCCGCCGCCAACAACCACGTTCAGGGGAATCGCTCCACCACTGGTGCGGCTGTGGTGGACAATTCCGGCGTTGCAACAAACTTCTTCACCAGTTCCTCCATCACGTCGACAATCCGGTTGTAGTACGACGAGGGCTTCATGCGGTCGGCCTCGTCGAACTTGGCGAAGGCCTTCGCCACTTGACGACTGGGGGATGGTGACCATCCCCATCCATCGCCCGAGAATGCGCAGCTGGTTGACGGCGTTGAAGCTCTGCGAGCCACCCGCACCTGCATCACAGCGAGCGTCCTGCCTTGCGTCGGGCGTATCCCACCCATCGAGAGCGGCAGCCAGTCGATCTGCGCCTTCATTACTCCTGTCATAGACCCGTGCCGTTCCGGAGAGCACCAGACCTGGGCCTCCGACAAAATCGACAGATCCCGCAGTTCCTGGACCTTCGGATGATCGGCAGACGCCGAATCGGGGAGTGGCAGGCCCGAGGGATTGAAGATACGCACCTCGGCACCCAAACGGCGCAGGATACGGGCAGCCTCCTCCGTAGCGAGCCGGGAATAGGACCGTTCGCGCAAAGATCCGTAGAGCATCAGCACGCGCGGTTTGTGAATGGAGCGGGGCGCGTCCAGCAGAGCCTGCATGTCGATCGGCCGAAACTGCTCGTCATAACAAACAAGCGGCAGCTTGCAGGCAGTTGTAATCGGTGGAATGGATTTACGAGTCGAGGCGCCGGACCAGGATGGGCTCACTTGCCTCGAAGTTCAGCCTGTTGGAATGGCGCCGAGGAACGAGTAGTGGTATCTAACGAGCCGGCGGCCCTCGATGTTTGACCGCTCGGCCTGCAACTCTCGTATGTCGTCCCGCAAAGTAGTGGCGCTACCGACCACTTCTAAGGATCAGGAGGACTAGTTTGCACAGTGTCTCAGACCATGCCAACCGATGACTGAGGCCAAGCCTCTATTACCGGCAGAAGATACATATCGTCGTCGGGGGCTAAAGGGCACCTTCCTGATAAAGACTCAACCACCACTGTGTTCCTCATTTTGTCGTCGCCGAGTTCTCTTCCCGATAGGCCATTCCATCCGACGGCATCTCCGTGCATTGAGGAACTGAAAGATCTTTGCCCGCGGTGCATGCTAGCCGCTGGCCTCTTGTCAGTGATAGTAACTATCCAAGCGAATGTTGTCGGTTGCCGACACAGCAATATCTCTCGCAATCTTCGTGCGCGTTCCAGCACGAACCGCCATGGCGCCCCTGCCCCACGCCGCAGGCCAGTGAGACGGCCCACCTGATCCTGGCGCTGATGATCGACGAGGCCATCACCGACGTTCTCGACTCTCCCCCCTGTGAGGACCAAACCACGCACGGCGCAATCGCTGTCCCTTTGGAGGCTGCATAGTCTCCTGCGTTCTGAAATCCTCAACGCCATACTGATGGTGATGCGGCCGGGAAAAATCCTCACCCGCGTCACTGAAATCATTCGTCACGTCTGCGACCCACCAAGACGGCGCAAAAGCCAATCCGCCGCTGCAAGAAGCGCCGTCTTGGTGCAAAGTTAGCGCTTATGGGCTCTTCTCTCACCCCAGCAGGTGCACGCTATCTTTTGAGATGTGGAGGCGCTGAGCTTGCGCACCGCTCACAATCCACCCCAAAGACGGCTGCCCCGATAGCCAATCCTATTGTTCGCGCAGAGCCCGACCCATGGCAGCGTAGACCGGAGCGCTAAGATATTCCCATGCTGACCTCGCTCCAGTCTCGATCATCACTTGTGTGTTCATTCCGGCTTGCAATGCCACGGGCGTCGCCTTCAGGGACTGAGGTGTCAGAGCGATGCGAGCTGCATAAAATGCCTTGCCAGTGCGCGGATCGACCAGCCGGTCTGCTGAAAGGGTGCGGACATCACCGTTCATGGGCTGCTGATACCGCCTGCCCACCGCGCTGAGCCAGATGGTCGCGTGCAGCCCCACTTTCACCTGGTCGACGTCAAGCGGGTCCACGTTGGCAATCACGACGAAGTTGTCGTCGATGGGCACGATATCCATCAGAGGATCGCCTGCTGCTATTACCCCGCCAATGGTGTGAATCTTGAGCCCCACTATGGTGCCTCCGATGGGAGCGCGGATCTCGGTTCTTGTCATCACGTCATCGGCGGCGGCTATTCGTTGAGCGGATTCATATATCTTGGCACGCACCACCCCAAGCTCAGCGACAATGTCGGCCGCCGTGGATGCATTAAGTTCAGCAACCTTGAACTTCGTCTCCTCCATTTTTTGCCTGGCAACGCCAATCGACGCGATATAGCCGCTCAGGTCGCCTCCCACATCCGCCTTTTCAGTCTCCAAATCTGTCAGGCGCGTCCTTACCACCAGTTTTTTTTGATACAGGGCACGAACATCGCCCAGCTGCTCCTCGATCAACTCCAGTTTCCGTGTGGCCGCCACCACCTGCCCTTCATAGCCCTCTATCTCCTTATGCAGGCTTCCGGTCGTTTGCTGCAGCAAGGAAAGTCTCTCACGAAGCAGGGTCTGACGTGTTCGAAAGATACTCTCCTGGCCGGAAACAGCCTCGGCCGCCATTTTACCGGGCTCCTTTAACTCTGGCGGAATCTCGATTGAGTCCTTGCCGTCTCTCTCGGCGATCAACCGTGCCTCGGTAGCTTTCGCCTCGTACCATTGCGCCTTGATCTCGTTCGCAGCGGCCGTAGAAGCAGTGCTCTGCAGTCGTACCAGGACCTGACTTGGCGATACGCGATCGCCCTCCTGAACCAATATCTCGGATACAATCCCACCTTCGAGATGTTGCACTGTCTTTACGTTTGAGGCTACCTCCACCAACCCATTGGCCACAATGGCGCCCTGGATTGGAGCCGCAACAAGCCACATGCCGGTCAGGGTCGAAAAAATTGCGATTATCGCGAAACCGAGAACAATGAAGTTGTTACCAAAGGGCGCAGGATCGTCTCCAGCTTGTTTGGCGTCAACGGCGAGCGGGACTGTCACTTGACGCTCCGCAACTCAGTTTTCTGAGGACGAACCGGGCGCTCCGTGGGATCGGAGAGCTCAGGCGTTCGGCCGCCCAGGATCAGCGTCCGGTCGATTAATCCGGCAAGACGGTTGGTTTGTCCCGACATTGTAATGATTACCGAGCATCCAGACTCCTTCATGACTTTCACCGCCGCTTCAAGCGCCCTTCTCGATGAGCTGTCAAAATTGGCGAAGGGCTCGTCCAGAACGATAAGTCTCGGTGCGCGAAACAGCGCCCTTGCAAGTGCAATTCGTTTCCGTTCGCTGCCGGACAGTCCGACCGTGTCGTCAAGCACGGTGTCATAGCCCTGGCCTAGGCGAATAATAACCTGGTGGATTCCCGCTATTTTTGCCGCAGAAACCACATCGTCTATAGAGCTTTGTTGAAACCGGGCAATATTCTGGGCGACGGTTCCCTCGAACAGTTCGACCTGCTGTGGCAAATAGCCAATAGCCTCGGCTCTAATATAATCCGGAAGCCGGGTGACGTTCATGTCTCCCAGGCGGACCTGTCCGGTCCGTGGCTTGAGCAAACCTATCAGGAGACGGGAAAGCGTTGTCTTGCCGGTAGCTGCGCGCCCGATGACCAATAGCAACTCGCCTGGCGCCAGCGACAGCGACAGTTTCCTGAATACGTCTTCTCGCGATCCCGCGTGCCTGAACGCCACTTCATCAAGAATTAATGTGCCGCGCGGAGTTCCAGGCAGCAACGACGGGCCTCCGTCCGACGGCTTGGCAAGGTCCGCCTTGATCTTTGCATATCCTTCCCGCGCTTCCCTGAAGCCTCTGAACTCTCCAACCGCCTTGCCCACCATCCTGTAGGCAAAATTGGCAATGAGTCGGGCTGCAAACAGGCCGCCGAGCGACGCTTGATCGTTCAGGAACAGCCATATACCGGAGGCCAGCAGAATAATGTAAAGGCTACGGTTCAGCACCCGGATCGCAGCATCGAGGCTCGATCCGCGGGCGTTGAGCCGGTCTCGTTGCAAGAAGCCGTCCACTCGGTTCCTGCCCCAGCGACCAGCGATCGCATCCGCCATTGCGAACGCGCTGACAACGTCTCTATGCCTATCCGCCGAGACCAACACCTCTTTTGCCTGCTTGACGGCATCACGTTCCGCCTGGCGGGGCTCTCGCGTGAAATTTTCTTTCAACAGGCCCAAGCCAATCAGCAAAAGTGTGGCTGCTATTGCGATCAGGAAGAGAACCGGATGGATGAAGTACACACACAACAGGAAAATCGGCGCCCAAACCACGTCCAACCAGGGAGATAGCCCGCGCTCAATAAAGCCCGCGACTTTCTCGATGCTGGCCAGCAGCGGCGGATTGGCGACACCTGACGTCAATCCGGCTTTCACGGACTGGCTGGTCAACTGGTGCTCGATCCATACGCTCCAACGCGAAAGCATGCGACGGCGAATGGTTTCCAGTGCGACGCCGGCTACCAGGGCGAGCAAGGCAGCCAGGGTCAGGATGACAAGGGTTTCAACGCTGCGGCTCGAGATGACCCGGTCGAATATCTGTATGAGATAGAGCGGGCCGGCAAAGCGCAAAACATTGATAAACACGCTGAATACCACCAGAGCCGCAAGGCCGGGTATCGACTTTCTCCACATTTCGCTGAGGGGGCCGCTATACCGACGCCTGCCTCGTGTGTTCATCGGGACACCGTCTTTCACGCGCGTCCAAGGGGAGCGTGCTGATCAGAATGCTCATTGAAGAGGCCAGAGAAATTCATGATCACCGCATCAATGTCATCATGAGCATCCAACGGCGGCGCCTCAAGTGCGTTTTGCAGAGGTCTGTCGTGATGATCGGCCGCCTCAAACATTGACCAGGTTTCATTCAGCAGGTAGGACATCCTGGCAGCCGGGAGCGGAGCGCAGCCGAGGGCCTGCAAGATGCCGCAGAGCGACGACTTGAGGGCACCGCGGCTTTTTGCCAGCACTGCTGCCTCTACTAGTTCCGTGGGCGCCTGCACCGACATGAATGTGGGGATAGAACCCAGGGAAGGCCGCTCAGGCAGAGTGACCAAGATGCTTCCGAATGGACTGGGCCACGTCGCCAGGCTGCCATTGGCATTTACTTCTCCAAGTTCGGCTACAATCAACTCGCGCGCGACCTTTGCCAAGAAATCAATCCGGAGTTGGTGAGAATGGGCTCGATCCACGCCGACCGGCATGGCTGCCTCCGACGATGCCGCAATGCGCCGCAGGTACGGGTTGTTGCTCTGCCCATTGGACAGTTTTTCCGCAGCGCGGGCCCTAAACACAGGACCGAGCGCGCCATCCTGGAGATCCCACGGGGAATAGCAATGCAGCCCGGTAGCTTCCTCAGCCTCTCTCACGCCAAGCGGGGATCGGCCAAGTCTGCCGCTGATGGCCAGCACCTTGTGGCCGGCAGCGCGCAACGTATCCACTCCATACTTTGCACCCATCGCGTCGTAGGACGCGAATATCGTGCCAAGAGCCATGCTGCGAAATGATTCCGCCAGAATTAACTCGGACGTTTCCTTCTGCTGCAGCCCGTCGGCAATCTCGATGACAGCAACGTCGCATCCATTTTCGGCAGCATGGTTCAGCAGGCGGAAAGCGCCCTTTTCGATCATTTCCACCGAGGCAAGATAGGTGGTTGCAAACCCGGCGTCGGTGAAATCAAGAACGATGTCAGCGCCCGCATCGCGCACAATCCAGGTATCGCCACCGGACCCGGTTCCGGTAATCTTCAGCGCGGCAACCTTAAGCCCTGCTCTTTTGAAACCTCTTACCAACGACGTCGCCGTCAATGTCTTTCCCGCGTTCATGGATGTTCCCAGCGACAGGACAATCGGCAGAGAGGGCCGAAGGTCGTCGGAGCTGACCTTGTAATCCCAAACATTCAATCGGCGACCGAACTTGTCCCCGATCAGTCCGAGAGGGGTGATCTTTGTTGGCGCAATCATGCGATCATGTCTGGAAAGCTCACACGCTGCGATGCCCCCCCCCGCCACTAGGTCACATGGTCCGAGATCAGGGCCAATAACAGCTTCGAACTGGTCCGGTGCGTATCTGTTTCCATAACAAATGATTATCTCATCGCCGGGAAACATGATCGCCTTTCTCCCGTTGATCAGCTCCAATCTGCTGTGATTGCCGAGTTTGTCCACACGAGCCAGGACAAGATCGCCTGCGATCGGCTGCAAGGAACCTGTGATCAACGTGCGCATGTGCGAGGCCGCGACCCGGCGAGTCGCGAACGAACGCTTGGCTTTCTTCATGCGCCCGCGCTGAATTCTACAAACAGACATGATACCCACCCCAACACTACTTCAATTACGCAGTTCGAGTCTTTTTATTTAAAACTTAATTTAAGATTTGTTTTCCTCTGGCTCCAACCTCCCTTTATTTTTTTGTTGCCTTAACCATTAGCTAACCATAATATAACTGAGGGTTGCGCGCAAGCGATGGAGGCAGGAACCTTTCGTAGAGCAGTCGGAAGGTTAATTCGGGGGCAAAATGTATGGCTATAGTATGCCCAGTTGGGGAATTAGAGCCGTTTGAGATCACCGGGTTCAAGACGCTATCCGGCCTCAATGTGTATAACGCGAATACAGTCGTTAAATTGACGCTTAATTTAGGGCAACTGGCTACTGCCCGCGTCTCCGGTTTTACTCATGAGGTCCGATTGGTGCTTTCCGATCTCTTTCCGGAGTGCGAGCAGGATGCATCGGTAGCTTCGTATCTTGCTGATGCGATCCTGGCCGCGGACCTCGAGCTTCGCCGCGCGATGAATTTTTATTCGTTTCCAACTGTGGCCACGTTGGTGAGCGATCCGTCCGAGAGCAATTCAGTGATCGTCTGGGAGTCGGACGACCCGCAAATGTCGCGCGCGGCCGCGGCGGCTGTCGTTCATGCGGTCAGCGAGGCAACGCGAGATGGGGATGCCACATCGAAGTATTCCCTCGCACGGGAATTGAACCTGGAAAGAGCAAAGAAACGGCGACTTTCAAATTCGACCGCAGTGCTGGTTGCGGCCGCCAAGAGGAACCGCATCCCGTTCGAGTTTGTCGCGCGCAACCACCTTCGTCTCGGCCAAGGCAAAAACCAAAAGCAGCTCTTCTCAACGATATCCGGTTCGACATCGTTTGCGTCCGCGAAAGTGGCCCTCGACAAGAGGCTGGGCAACAGGCTTTTGGCGCAGGCCGGCTTGCCCGTACCGCGCCAGCTTACGGTTCGCAGCAAATCCGAGGCGGTCGCTGCCGCCAAGCAGCTGGGCAAATCTGTGGTGGTGAAACCCGCCCAAGGCAATCAGGGGCGCGGAGTTTCAGTCAAGCTGCGGGGACGCCGCGCTGTTGAAGCCGCGTTCGACATAGCGTGCCAGGTGGCTCAGTCTGACCGGTATGGCGTGCTGGTAGAAGAGTTCATCGCCGGCCCGGAGTATCGAGCGACGATTGTTGATTTTCGTGTCGTGGCGGCAGTCCTATGTTGCCCGCCGCAGGTTACTGGCGACGGCGAAAAAACGCTGCGCCACTTGATCGATGATTTGAATCGGGAACCTGACAGGGACGGCAGGCGTCTGTCGGGTCTGGAAATCGACGACGACCTGCTTAGACACCTGTCATTGCACCATTTTACGATGGAGACTATCCCGATTGCCGGGCAGCAGGTGGTTCTGCGACCAAACGGTCACCTCGCACGCGGAGGCGTACCGGTCGACGTTACAAACTCCGTCCATCCGGACAATCATAAGCTATGTGAACGTATCGCCAGGGTCATTGGGCTCAGTATTGCCGGGTTGGATCTGATCATGCCCGACATTTCGCAATCTCACAAAGATGTCGGGTGCACTGTCATCGAGGTGAACGCTAGACCAGGGATCGAGTTTCATCTTTGGCCGCGGGCCGGCACGGCAAGGGATGTGAGCGAGATAATCCTGGCCAATATGTACGACGATCCGGCTTCATCGGAAGTTGCCACGGTGCTCGTCCTTGGCGACCGGCATACCAGCATGGTGGCAAAAGCGATCGAGCACCGGTTCATGGCAGAGGGGCGGAGCATCGGCCTCTTGTCGAAGAAAGGCGCCTACATCAACACCGCACCACAAGAATTCAGCCAGCGAGCAACACCGCAAATGCTGGCCAGGGATCCTTTATTGGAAGCGCTGGTTTATGCCGCTTCTCCAGCAAGAATCTCGGAGAACGGTCTTGGTCTGGGCGCTTGCCACGCCGTGTCGGTGACGGCGACGGACGTCGAGAATTGCGAGCTTCTCAAAAACCTGGCCAAAGCAGTTTTGAACGCCGGTAACCGGGGCTGTTTTATAGTCCACAATGAGGATTTAGTATCCCGCCAGGCGTTGTCGGCGCTGCCTGTTGAAAGATTGATTCTGACAAGTGCCGAGACTGAGCTTGGCCATGATTTGCGGCGACATCTACAACGCGGTGGATTGGCTCTATCGATGCGGTGGAGCACCGATGGGTCCGGAGCCAAGATGACGCTTGCATCGGGATCTGTCGAGCTGGTTGCGGAACCTGCCACGTTTGCGTCGCGACCGCCGCAGCTCAAGGCTGCCATGCATGCAATGGCAATTTCGTATCTGGCAAAACGGGATGCATGGTTCGATGAGGTGGCGTCGCCACCTTCGAATCGACCTTACGCAAATGGAGTTCAGCAGCAGGCAGGAGTTTCTCTGCTGAGGTAAAAAGGGAGTAGCGTTCATGGATACTGTTTCAGCAACTGCGACACCAAATGTTTCGCAAGGCGACGCGGCAGCACTCGTCGCCTTGGCCCTGCAACGCACCAAGAACAAGGCGGGGGAGCCTAGAACCCGTGCAAGGATGTCTTACAAGACATTCAGGCGCTTGACCGGGCGTCGTATAGGGGGGGCGAAATTTGTGCGGGAGTTCACTGCGGAGATGGTGAACCTGGGCTGGCTGATGGTCCGCATGCCGTCGGCGTATGGCTTCGTGCGCGCAGCGTCCCTAGACAAATGGCCGCTCACAAAATCGGATGTGCTCGCGCAGGAGCTCAAGCTGATCGGTGAGGGATCGATCACGGAAGTGCTGGACAGTGCACGGCGGGAGCTTGGCAAGGCGACTGACGACAGCAGTGCATCGAGCGCCCCCAATGGGTCAACCCGCAAGAAGGGAGAGAAGACAGGTCCGATAGGCATGAATTGACAGGTTTCATTGGGAGAGGGATTGATCGGTGCCAATCGCGCTCAATTGGTACGACGACGGAGAGGAGTTTGACACCAAAAAACTCCTGGCCTTGGAATTCCAGAAGCTGGGTCTGCAGACTCGGGTGCGAGGACCGCTGCTCATCGCGTCGGCGGGGCGTGAGAAATGCCTGCTTCTGGAAGCAGAGACTTGCTTCACGGCTCTTACGGCATTCCGCATATTGAAAGACAAGAGGCTTGCGCGAGCGGCTTTCAAGCGAGCGGGGGTGAGCTTCGCCGAAGGCAAGGTTTTCAAGCTGAGCAACAAAGAAAGCGCACGAGAAAAGGTTATCGAGTTCGGGAAGGCGGTGGTGAAGCCTTTCGACGGGAACAAGGGACGCGGTGTCTCGGTTAACGTAACCGCTGCGACTTTCGACGAAGCATGGAACGCTGCGCTGCAAAGCCTCACAAGCCGCATCCTTGTCGAAAAGTGTTTCACTGGTGGAAGCGAAGCCAGATACTTGGTGATTGACTCGCAATGCGTTGCCGTTGCGAAGCGTGTTCCGCCCTTTTTAATAGGTAACGGGGTCGATTCCGTCAGCCAACTCATAGCTGCCAAGAACAACAGTCGTTTGAACAATCCCCACCTCCGAGATAGGCCTATAATCATTGACGACTACCGCAAACTAATCCTGAGTTCTCAGAAACTGGATCTAAGCTCTATTCCAGGGCGAGGCTGCAAGGTTACGGTGGACTGGAAGAGCAACGCCTCAACCGGCGGCGAAACTACGGAAATCACGGATATCGTTCATCCTAGCATGAAGCGCATAGCGGAACGTGTCGCAAGAACGGTTCAAGGCTTACACGTTGGCGGCATTGATATTCTGGCGCTTGATCATACGTCAAAAGCTGCCGCGGGTAACTACATTGTAATTGAAGCGAATACACGGCCCGATCTTGGAATACACCTTTTCCCGATGTTCGGTCGACCAGTAAATGTCTCTAAGATTATCGCAGAGAGCTGTATCAAACACATGGGGCTTGGTGGCGCCAAGCCCCATGTCGCGAAAACCTAAGGGTGATTGAAGGGTATGCTCAGAGCAACTGAAAGAGCCCAGCGAGCTGGCAATGAAGCCATTGCCACAGCTGCTCCTCCTTCCCAATGCAGCCCAGATTCGGTCGGCATCTCATCAGGCCCTCAGAGTGACGGTCACTGCTTTGCGCACGGGGATGACGGCGAAGCACTAACCACTGCAAGGGAGTAAACATGGCGACTGGCTCTGTTTACATTTGGGAGTCATGTGACTCGGACTTTACTGGCGGCCGCGTGCATCTGGCCAAGGTCGAATTGCCCCATCTCGTCCAGCGGGCCGGAAGGCGCTGCCTGCGCGGGCGGTACGTAGACGTCATCAGCCATCCAGGCAGGGAAGAGGATTGGCCGACCGGCCAGATGAGCGAAGTGTCGCCCGACGAAGACGGCAATTTTTCTTTCCAACCGTCTGGCGGTGGGTTGAAAAGCCCCCATGCCGCCGCGCGTTTTGGCCAGGTAAACGTCTACTTCCACGTCTCCTTGATGAGCCAGCGCATCAACGATGTGCTTCGTTCACTTGGAGTGGGCCCTCTCCCGAAAATCAGGGCGATCGTCAATGCACATCGGCCGAAGCAACGGCAGGGCAGTCGTGAAGACACCAGCAGACGGGTGCCCGTCAAAGGCGCCAGGTATCGTTACCCGGCAAGAATGGAAAACCTCGATGATTTTTCAATTCCCCTCTGCGGAGAGTTGCTCTTTGGACCGGGGCATGGGGTCACCGAAGAAGGGTGGCTGCCGCGAATTTCAGGCGGCGCCTATCTCTGCGATCCATCCCACGACGCCGGCTTGATATACCAGGCGTTCGGGCTTCACGTCGTGCGTCATACCGCTGATGTGCAGGCCGACAGGTTGCGTGCACCGCGTGCCGCGTTCAGCCGACCGGGCGCCCTTGAATATGCCGTGAGCACTTACTTGGCGGCCTCCATGCTATCGAGCCCCCACGTGTCGTGCTGGCATGCTCGCCACGATACCGAGTTTGTGCCTGCCGATAGCCTTGCCAATGATGGCCGCATTGATGATGACGAAATGCAGCCGCAGGAGGCGTTGGTCGCACAGGCCGTCGCGGGGGCGATGTGGGATCTGCACAAGGCATTTCACTGGCACGAATTTGCCTGCATGGAGCTGGTTGTCAGCGCCCTTTTTGAGCTTGGGCGACTTTCCGACAGCCCATTCGCGCCTTCCCGGGTCGGAACCAGGGCAATCAGATCGTCACCACGCAGCTTTGCCTCGTGCCTGCTTCATGCGGACAACGTGAAGTCCGGCGGCCTATACGAGAGGCTGATTCGGGAAATCTTCGAGAAGCGAGGGATAGGCTTTAGTTCGCCCGCGACCAGCATGCTGCTTGCGCCGTCAGTTCCGCCCCTCGCTCACAGCCTCAGCGGCTCTAAACACGTGCAGCGCCACGTTGCCAAAATCCGCGAAAAGTTTTCAGAAGTCATAATTCCGGGTGACGGCGATCTCATCGACCCGGATCAGCTTGAGCAGACTCTATCTTCGTCAACCCGCAGCCATTATCACTTGGCGGCAGTCGGAGACGTAATGACCGGGATGCGGATGCGGCATCGCATCCGCAGATTCGGCCCGGACTATTGCTTCGCCTGGGTCCGCCCAATCCTCAGCCGCTGTACCCTGATTACAGGAAACCAAGAAGGTCCGTTTTCCTCACATTCCGAGAAGGATGAAACCACGCGCAACTACTCTTACAAGGTCGATCCCAAGTCGGCCTCGGTCCTGCGCCGCGCCGGCTTTGCTGCGATGACTGTCGCAAACAACCACATACAGGATTGTGGTCGAGAGGGCGTGATTGAGACCTTGAACACCCTGGAACAACACCATATCAGGCCTTATGGTGGCGGAAGAAACCAGAACGGGGCGCACGATCCCGCGATCTTCGACGGCACAGATATACGTGTCGGACTGCTCGGCTATTACTGGAATCGTCGAACGGCGGCGCATGCTGATCTCCCGGGTTCAGCACAAGATCTAGCGGAACTGGTTGAGCGCGACCTTGCAAGGCTGCGGCCACTGGTCGATCGCATCGCCGTGATGGTACATTGGGGCGTACCATACCAGCGCCAACCTACCGAGGAAGATCGCATGAAAGCACAGCTTTTCATCGATTTGGGAGCAGATGCGGTCATCGGCCATCATCCACATATCCTTCAGCCGGTCGAAATCTATAAAGCTCGGCCGATATTATACAGTGTCGGCAATTTCGCCTTCGGATCGGGAAACAGCAAGGGTGAGTCTATCTTGCCTTGCTTCTACTTTGGCGCTGGGCAGATAGATCTGGATATATATCCAGTTTACGTTCAAAACAGAGATCCGCGCCTCGACTACCAGCCAAAAATAATGGGAGGGGCGGCCGGCCGGGCCACGATCGATCGGCTGCTGGATTTGTCGCCTGGATTGGGCGGTGCAATAGTTGATGTCCAGGACAGATGCCTCAAATTGTCTATCCCCTCGCGCACTGAGTGATCGGATGTCCCCGTTGTAAAGTCGTCTCTCTCCCACCAGACATAGCGAGTCGCGGAAGGCTGTCCTTCGACAAGCACCACCCTATGACTGAAACGAAGTCTTTACCGCCCGGACAGTTTTGATTTGTTTAGAAATTTCTAATGGAATATGGCATAATGCGGATTGTCCAATGGGAGCGACAGGTGCGATTTCTGATCCGTCTGTTGGTTGCGGCGGTAATGGGCTGCAGCCTCATTTATTCGGGCCCCGTTCTTGCCTGGAAGGTGGGCAAGGGTACGACTACAGCAAACATTAACGGGATGAAGCTGACGGTCTATACCTACCACCCCAAGAGCTGCAGCAATCCCGCGATTCTGTTCGTCTTCCATGGGTTGAGCCGAACGGCGTCTTCCTACAGGGACTATGCGCAGTCTCTCGCTGATCGAAACTGCCTGATCATAATGGCGCCGCTCTTTGACTTGGAAAGGTTCCCAAGCTGGAGCTATCAACGTGGGGGGATCGTCAACAGCGGCGCTATTCAGCCGCGGGATCGATGGACCGTCTGGTATGTGAAGGGCCTGGTGAACTGGGCGAGGTCACGAGAGGGGTTGCCGAACGCGCAGTATTACCTTTTCGGGCATTCCGCCGGCGGCCAATTCACTTCTCGTGTTGCGGCCTTCTCCCTGGCCGACGCGAAAAGGTTGGTGGTTGCCAACCCATCCTCATATGTTTTGCCCTCGCTGGCGGAAGCCGTAGCCTATGGGCTCGGCTGCGTGTCCTCGGGATGCGTCTATACGCCGGATGAAGCAACCCAGGAGATGAAAGCGTATCTGGCTTTGCCGCTGACGATCTATCTCGGAGAGGACGATACCGGCGATGTCGACCTAAATGAAAGCGCCGCTGCCATGCGGCAGGGAGCGACCCGCCTGGAGCGGGGGCAGTACACATACGAGTTGGCGCAAGCTGTCGCGACCGCAAACGGGTGGCCGTTTAACTGGCGTATTGTGATCTTGCCGGGAGTCGGGCATTCGGCAAGTGACATGCTGCGGTCCGACCAGGCAGCGAGTGCATTCGGACTCAAATAGCGGGATCTGCGGTCCTGTAGCTCGGCAAGATGTAGATACCTCGATGAGCGAGATAGCCTAGCGCGAGTCGCTTGGTCAAAGTTTGCGCAGCCTGCGGCGGCACGCAATTTAATTAGGATATTCTAATTTAGCAAAGTTTAAACGCGATTCGAGCTAGCCTGCTTCTCTGCGAGGGCATCTCAATGCGAAAGCTGAAGGACCTGCTGCTCGATAGGAGCGGAAACTTTGCCGTGGCAGCGGCGTTGGTGGCGCTACCGCTATGCTTGGTCTTGGGCGTGGCCGTTGACCTTACCAGTGCGGTCACCTGGAAATCCAGGCTGCAAGAATTGGCCGATTCGGCGGCTCTGGCAGCTATAGAGAGCGACGGTGGAGACGAGGAAGCCGTCGCGGCCGCCAAGAACATTGCGCTTGGTAATGGCTCTTTTGCGGTGGGAGCGGTGGTTGAAGTCGACATCACGACGCCGACTCCCGTCTCGCGGGAGGCAGCAGTTGAAATCGCCGCAACAATGCCGACGGACTTTATGAATCTTGCCGGCATTCAGGCTATCAGCCTTCACGTCACGGCAAAGGCACGAAAGGCCCCCCCGGAGTATTGCATCTATGCTCTCGATCCAGATTCAACCGGAGCGCTGAGTGTGACCGGTTTAGGAAAGGTGTCGGTGCCAAATTGTGGCATTCAGGTAAATTCTTCCAGCCCCGAAGCACTGAGACACGTTGGGGCCGGCAAAATCGCCGCGACAAAAGTCTCGGTAGTCGGCAATTACCAAGGCGGCGGATACAGCGTTTCCCCGAAGACGAACCAGCCCTTCCTCGCCGACCCACTTGTCAGCACACCAGAACCGGTTCCCCCGACCGGTTGCGACTACAGCAACCAGGCGCTCTCGGATGTCACCATTCCGGCCGGGCGGGTGTTCTGCGGAAGCATCGACTTCGGTGGAAAAATTGTGCTTTCCCCAGGCGTTCACTACTTTCACAATGCGATAGTCGGCATCAGCAACAATGCGAAAATCACAGGCAAGGAAGTCACCATATTCGTCGATTCCAAGTCCAGCATCATACAGGCAGGCGGGAACGGCGCCATGGAACTTTCCGCTCCTACAAGCGGCGTTTATACCGGCATTGCCATCTTCGGATCGCGTACCGCCTTGCCATTATTGCCGACTATATCGCTTGCAATAAATAAGAATTACTCGGTAAATGGTACAATATACTCTCCAATGCACCACCTTAAAATGAAAGGGACCAATGACAAGAAGTTGGCTACCGGCCTGGGATGGATTGTTGCTTGGCAATTCTCTTACAATGGAGATTCGAGCGTCAACCTGGATGGCTACAGCGGCACCCCACCAAAGGGTCTCGGAGACGCAGCAATCGCGTTGCTGCAATAGATGGAGACGGTACCCGCTTCGTGGCTTCGAAGGTGCCCTTCCGGCTGAGTTAGCGAACTCTCAAACGCAGTCCTTAACGGGATGCGACCACGCTTCTAAAGTCTCGCGGGGGGGGGCCGTCGTTGCCGATCTACGCGCCTTTGCAGCATTCGCCGAGACTGCGAACCCGAGCGAGGTGCAGCAAGCTGAGGATGGTATTTGCAAAGACCTCTAGCCCTCGCTGCTCTAGACGGCCATCGGTCTCTCCTTTCTGGCCATCGTAGTAGTTGCTTCTTAACCAAGTCGAGCGCATCCTCTCTCCCGGCTTGAGGAGCGATTTCCGCGTGGGCTTTTTGAGAATGCTTCTGATTTGCGCGATTGCGAGCGCCGGTGCCGGTGGGTTCGTCACCGTTGTCCAATACTTGATGTTTACCCCACCGGCTCCGGTCGCGGCCGACGCTCCGGTCCTTCTGAAGAAAGACCCGCCAAAGAAGCGAATATGGCGGCGAGCGCTGACCTAACTTCCGCACCGACGATAGGGCTATCGGCAAAACTGGCGATCTTCGGCCTTTGCTACGCCGGCGTCGCGGCTGGCCTTTTCCCTGAAACCTACCTCGCGGCACTGGGAACGCGGCGGCTGCTGATCCTCTATTTCCTGCTGCCCTTCATCATTCTGCTTGGGATCGGCATCGCGGCACCATTCAGAGACCGACGAGCCCCGGCGACTTGGTTCCTCGCAAAGATCAGCTCCCGGTGGCGCGGCGCGACCCTCACCCTTGGTATCTTCATTCTCTGCCTGGCCGCCTTCACCACCTACAAGTATGAACTTGCGCAGATGGTGCCGTTCTTCGCCGATCGGCAGCTTGCCGAAATCGATGCGGCCTTGCATTTCGGGCATGTCTGGAATTGGGCGCGCTCGGTTCCCTTGCCAGGTGTTGTCGATCAAATCCTCTATGTCCTCTATGCCCAATTGTGGTTCGTGGCCGTCGCCTTCGTGGTCGTCTCAGCCGCATGGATGGACGACGCCGCCAAGCGCCAGCGATACTTCTTGTCGCTCTCTGCGACTGCGGTCATCCTCGGCATCTTTGTGCGGATAATAGGATCATCCGCAGGGCCAATTTTCTACGACCGGCTGTTTGACCCGGACCTGTTTGACGATCTCACCGCCTCGCTTCGAAGCAGCAATGCAGGCCCGGCCATCCTGCGCATAAGCGACTATCTCTATTCGTCCTACACCAGCCGCCAGGCCTCGATCGGGACCGGCATATCCGCCATGCCAAGCTTCCATGTCGCCGTGGTTACGCTTAACGCGCTGCTGCTTAGCAGCATCAACCGGACGGCCGGCATCTTCGCCTGGCTTTACGTCGCAGCGATCATGTTCGGCTCGGTCTATTTCGGTTGGCACTATGCCATTGACGGCTATGTCTCGATCATCCTGGTGTGGCTGATCTGGCGTGCCACAGGAAAGCTTACAGGCGCAAAGCAATAACAGATTACATTTCGACGGAGCCACCGTTCGAGCGGCAGGCGCTGTTTCACGCAATACCAAGTCTCAATGTAGCCATGGCGCCCCTCAACACGCTATTGTTGGGCGATTTGTAGGTGAGAAGGTGATCTCATTGGAATAGGAGCTAGCCGTGTACAATCGCGGTACAAGCAAGCTCAGTTTATTTCGACCCGACGATCTTTCATACCGATTTGAAGGCCAGGCTGGGCGTTCGACAGTCGTCTTGAAATTGCCCAGATGATTGGCGTCATCAGCATGGAAGCGTATCCATCGACCGCATAGTGCCAGGCCAAGTGCACCGAGCCCAGCTGGATTGCGGCCAGAAACGCAATGCTGGCCCAGCGGAGCAAACGCCCGAAACGCCAGAGATAAATCGCGTTCAGGGTCGCGACAGCCACGTGCAAGGACGGAAAGGCTGAAATGCCGCTGCCCAAGCGTGGACCATCAAACCCGGCATCGACCAGCAGATAATTTTGCGTAGTCAGCGCCGAAACGGGATAGGTCAAATTGGTCGACTGAAGGTAGTCCATCAGGGGAGAAAACGTACCATCGCCGTAAAAGGGCATAAAGAATGCCGGCCCAACTGAAGCGAAGGCTGCCGCCAAAACGTTACCTATCAACACCCAGGTAAGGACAAACGCGACCAGAAACTGGGAACGCAGCCGTCCATTCCTCGCTGAAAAAGCGACGCAAAACAAAACGATGAAAACCTCGGCAAACCAGAGATTGTAAAGAACGTTCAGCGAAAAGGTGACAGGGCCAAAGCCAAGCATAGGATGAAAAAGCCTCCATGCATCGACCCCGCCATGAATTGCCCTGTCGATCGCCACCAGGGACGTGTCGGCGTAGAATGGTTGGATCCTGCTGAGTCCCCCCTTGATGCTGGTGAACATCGAGAAAAAGAGCGGGATGACGAGCGCAACGGGCAGTCCCAATGCAATTCGATCCGGCAGGTTGTTGGCCAGCATGAGATCCTTCATGGCACGTAACGGTTGCTCCGGCCGTTGAATAGTCAACCGAACCAGGACTACAGCGAGAAGGATCAGGGTTACGGCTGCCCCAAAAAATAAGAAATTCTTATTATATATTTTCAAGTTTATGACGATGTTCCAATGCGCCGCAGCAATAAGCGCCAGTAGAATATAGGCGAATACCGTCACGAAAAATGGCTGATTAGCGCGCCACGCCTCCGAAGTGGTACGGATCGCCAGCCGCGCTATCGACATGGAAGAAGATCTCCGGAACCAAGCGCTAGTTAAGCTGCCGCAGTATCCCAGAACTGCCCACCAGCGCCAGAGTGGCATAGATTTGGAACGCTATCGTGCAGATCGCAGCAGCTGAAATCGGCACGCCAAAAGGCACGACGCCCTTGCGGTCCAAGTGCTGTATATAGACCCGAAACGCGCCTGCCGGCAGCATGAAAGGGTTTTTCATGATGGCCACGGTGGCGACGGCGAAAACCAATAGCAGCACCGAGAACAGGGCGAGACCGTTTCCACCGGTCAGAAACGGAACGACCGCCATCAGCTTGACGTCGCCGGCTCCGACCTTGCACAAAATCCAGAACGGAAAGAGCGCGACGAACAGCACAAATCCGGCGACCGCGCTCAATCCCATATCCCACCACGATCCGCTAGCTATGGAAACAAGCTGAAGCGATCCCAGCCCGAGACACAAGAGCAGCAGCACATCACGGTTGGATATCTTCTGGGCCGAGAAGTCTATCCAGGCGACCCATGCCAGCAGAGGGATCACAAGCGCCTTTATCGACAGCGACGCGCCAAACAACATCCTACCGCTCGATGTTCTGCACGCTGGACGATAGCAGCTTCAGATTGTTGACCACGGTCGGATCATTGGGCGCCAATTCATAGGCCTTGAGGAAATTGCTGCGCGCCTCCTGCAGCTTGCCGCGCAACAGATTGGAATAGCCGACATTGTTGTAATATTCGGGCGTCGCACCCAACAGCTTGAAGGCCCGGCCATAGGCCCGATCGGCAAGGTCGAAGCGATGGATCCGGTCGCAGGAGGCGGCCAGTCCCATCCAGGCGCCGCCATCATTGGGGGCAAGCTGCGTCGCCTTGAAGAACAGTGCGCCGGCATTGCCGTAATTTTCTGCACGAAACTGGTTCTTGGCCTCCGCGACGGCTTGGTCCGAGGCGTAGTATTCAACATCGCCGACCGTCTTCAACCCGTCGAACGCATCGCCAAAGGACGTTACGTCGCCTTTCGACGGCTCGTTGGTTCGAACGACGCCGTCCGCTCCGTTCGTCTGGCAGCCGGCGAGTGCCGCCATGAACAGGCAGGCCACGACTGCAATTGGCCTATTCATACAATCTCCCCGAGTCCCCCGACCGATATTAGGAACAGAGCATATACGCACCTAGAAGAAAATGCCCTTCATGCGAATGATCACCGGCAGCATGATTACCATCATTACCACCGGAAAGATGCACAGGCCGAGTGGGATCATCATTTTGACAGGCAAGGCGTTGGCGCGCTCTTCCGCCTGCAGAATCCTCTGGCTGCGCATCTCCGCGCTGTAGACACGCAGGGCGTCAGTCAGGCTGGTGCCCAGTTCTTCGGACTGCCGGAACAGCACGGCCAGCGCCCGCGCCTCGTCAAGGCCAATGCGGTCAGCCAGTTCGCGAAGCCCTTCCCGAAGTGGCTTGCCGGCGCGCAGTTGCAGATTCATGATCGTTAGCTGAATTCCCAGCCATTTGTGCGTGGCCGCAAGTTCCTGGCTTACGCGTTCGACCGCGGCCTCGAGGCTCATACCGGCGTCGGCGCAAGTAATCATCATATCCATGAAATCAGGGAAGGCGCGACGATATATCTGTTTCTGTGAATTCTCGAACCGATCCAGCATGATGCTGGGAATGACGATGCAGCCTAACCCAAACAAGGCCGAGCCACCGAAAGTTAGGAATCCTGGCAGTCGTGGAGGCAGCACCCACGACAGCAGGGCATACAAGGCCAGAAAGCCTATACAAACTGCGCCGAGGCGACAAACCGTATAGACGAGAGGCGCACCCGCTCGATAAAATCCAGCGCGGAAGAGTTTCGCCTCCAGAGCATTGGGTTCAGTGCGTTCTTTCTCGATCGACCTGAAGTAAGCGTCGACCGGCTTCTGCGCCGCGATCTTGGCGAGGCGGTCCCGCCCCAGGATCGATCGCGGATCGACCGAGCCTTCGCCCAAAAGGCTGTCCGCGACTAGCTTCCGCGTTTGCAGTGCCGGCAGGAAGACCAGCGCCGCAAACAGGAACAGCGCCACCGCGGACGCGAAGACTGCGATGGATAAAAAAAAAGTCAGGTCGTCGGTGTTCGAAAACAGATTTATGACTCGCTCCTGTCAGAAATCGAAATTGACCATTCGATACATGATAAAGTCTCCCAACAGGGCCCAGCTTCCACAGATGACGAATGCAGGCGTAATGAGAGGACTGCTCCAGACTTTGCCGTAGTAGCCGGGCGCGATCAGCCAGAGCGCCCCAAACATGACGAGCGGAAACAAGGAAATGATCCAGGCCGAGGCCCGGCCTTCGGCTGACAAGGCCCTGATCTTCAACCGCAGTTTCTGGCGTTCCCGCAGCACGGTCGAGAGATTTGCCAGGATTTCGGTAAGATTCCCGCCGGTCCTCGCCTGGATAGAAAGGGACACCGATAGCAAATTGAGTCCCTCGAAGCCGACCCGCTCCGTTAATTTCCGCACGGCCTGCTCCATGCTGAGTCCAAAAGTAATCTCGTCGGCGACGATGCCGAATTCCGTGCCAAGCGGGTCAGGTATCTCGCGGGCGACGAGGCCTATCGCAACTGAGGCCGGATGGCCTGCGCGCAATGAACGAACGATCATGTCCAGTGCATCGGGCAATTGCTTGGCGAACTTCTTGATCCGTCTGTTACGTGCCCGGCGCAAAACAAGAACAGGGAAGGCAAAGCCCGCCACGAGAAAGATGATGAAGGCTGCCGGCGCCGATACGTGAAGGAAAAGCCAGAGCAGCAATGCCGACCCCAGGCCGGCCAGAAAAAACGAGGCTGCGAAGGTCATCGGGTTTCCGGTGATGCCGGACTGGGTATAAAGCCTGTTCAGCGAGACAAAGCCGAAGATGAAATCTCCTGAATCAGTCAGGCCGCGTTCTCGCAGCAACCCTTGCAAGGTTTTTTCCGCGGGCGCTTCATCAGCGAGACGACGGAGCCGGTGGTTCACCGCCACGAGTCGGGAGCGGCGACCGGCCAGAGAAAGGTAAAGGGCTTCGCCGGCAAGGATCACCGAGGCTGCCGCAAGCATGTAGATAAAATAAAGCAGCGCCTGTCCACTAAGCATCAGAGGGCGACCTGCGGGTTGAAGGCATCCTTGCCGAAATGGAGCCCCAGCGTTGCAGCCTCTGGCGCGAAGCGCGGGCGGACACCGGTGGCGCGAAAATCCCCGATGATCATTCCATCCGCAGCTACATCGCGCCTCACGAAGTTATAAATTTCCTGCAGTTGGACGACATTGCCTTCCATGCCGGTAATCTCGGAAATCGACGTTACGCGCCTGCCGCCATCGGCGAGCCGCTGCGTCTGCACGATGATGTCGATGGCCGAAGCGATCTGTGCCCGGATGGATTCGTGCGTCATCGGCATGCCGGCCATGCCGACCATCTGCTCCAGACGAGAAATAGCGTCGCGAGGCGTGTTGGCATGGATAGTGGTCATCGACCCCTCATGGCCGGTGTTCATCGCCTGCAGCATGTCAAAGGCCTCCTCGCCGCGAACCTCGCCGACGATGATGCGGTCCGGCCGCATGCGAAGCGCGTTCTTCAGCAATTCGCGCTGACGAACCTCGCCTCTGCCCTCGACATTCGGTGGCCGCGTCTCCAGACGGCCGACATGCGGCTGCTGCAGTTGCAGTTCCGCCGCGTCCTCGATGGTGATCAGGCGCTCTCTGGCCGGGATGTAGCTCGAGAGCGCGTTGAGCAAGGTCGTCTTGCCGCTGCCGGTGCCGCCCGAGACCAGGATTGACTTGCGGGCCTGGACGGCGATCCGCAGCAGCTCGATCATTGGCGGGCGAATCGAATTGAACGCCATCAGGCGCTCCAGCGAATAGGGATTCTTGGAGAATTTGCGGATCGACACCAGCGGGCCGTCTACAGAAATCGGTCGCACCGCGATGTTCACGCGCGAGCCGTCTGCCAGGCGAGCGTCGACCATAGGCGCCGATTCATCGACGCGCCGACCGATAGCCGAGACGATCTTGTTGATGACCCGCAACAGATGCGCCTCGTCGCGGAAACGGATCGCAGTCTCCTCTATCACGCCGCGCCGCTCGATGAATACGCGCTCGTGCGTGTTGATGAGGATGTCGGTGATGGAATCGTCCTTGAGCAGCGGTTCGATCGGCCCGAGGCCTAGCATCTCGTCAGCGGTGTCGCTGGTCAGCTGATCCAGCTCGCGGGCGTTTAGCGGCACGGCACGAATGCGAACGAACTCGCGCACGATCGGACGGATCTCGTTGAGGATCTGATCCTTGGACGCTGTTTCAAGAGCGGACAGATTGAACCTGTCGATCAGGTGTCGATGCAGCTCGACCTTGAGCGTCAGAAAATCGTTGCCATGCGGTTCGACTTCGGGCGGCGGGGCTGGTGCCAAAACGCTTGTCGTCGATAGCGGCGCTGACTGCTGCAGCGCCTGCGGCTCACTTGGTCCCTTGATGAAGCGGCCCAACATTTCGCTCAGCCCTCTGAAATCCCCAGGCTGAAACTAAGCGTTAACCACGAGGGGCACAAGCGCCGAACAAGGTCAAGGCGACCGATACTTACAACATAGTTAAAATCGGCTTTCGGAAATAGACGCTTTATCTTTCCTCAAAAGCGGCCTTCCGCCGGTCCTCACGGAACCTTTCGGCGCGCAACAAGCCGTGCACCTCCGGAAGCCATCTCTAACCCATTAGATATAAACGAATATGCAGAACCACTAATCCAACTGCTTCGCCGTGGCACCGTGGCGGAATTGTGAATGAATGGTTAAGGCGACTTGAAAAATTAAGCGAATCAAGCTCTTGTCAAAATTTAAGTGTCTTCTGATCAGGTATTCGAAGGTTAAGGAACTGTTAATCCGTTTGACTCTGCTTTTTGGTGCGACCTAGGATTGAGGTGACGGGGGATGCTTGGGTATGGGGTTCATCCTTGGCTCTGTCTCGTCGGGTTAAAACCTCCAAAGGGAGAAATTGACATGAAGAAACTCATGACGATGACCCGGCAGTTCCGCGACGATGAAAACGGCGCTGCTATGGTCGAATATTCTATCCTGATCGGCATCATCGCAGTCGCCTCTATCGGCTTCATCATCGGTATCGGCGGGTGGGTTACGGGCCGCTTCACCGGCCTTTGCACCGCCATGGACAACTCCGGTATCGGATCTTGCGCCAGCGGTGCCGGTTCTTGATTGTTTGATCGGCATCAGGCCCGGGTTGTCCAAACCCGGGCCTGAATTCAGTCGTGGCGGGCGAATTCCCGCTCTATTGGCTTGGGGGTTGGGGTTATGCGCGCCAACACGCTTATTATGATAGTCCTCGCCGGCGTCTTCGGGGTGCTGGCGGTCGTGCTGATCAACATCTGGCTGGCTGGCCAGCGTAGTGCCTTGGCTCAATCAAACGGCACAGGCAATACGATCGTTGTCGCGGCACTGCCACTGAAGTTCGGCGACACATTGAGCGCCGATAAATTGCATGAGATAGCCTGGCCCGCGGGCGCGGTCCCGGCTGGAGCATTCAAGACGACCAAGGAAGCCTTGGCCGGCAGTGGCGCAAGGCAGGCACTGCAGGCGATCAGCACCAACGAGCCGATCCTCGCCAGCAAGATCACCGGTCCGGGCCAACGCGCCACGCTTTCGGCTGTACTTGGCGAAGGCATGAAGGCCGTATCCATCCGCGTCAACGATGTACTGGGAGTCGCCGGCTTCGTCTTCCCGGGCGACCGGGTTGATGTGCTGTTGACGCGCTCGGTGCGCGGCGATGACGGTTCGGACAAGAGTTTTGTCGACGTTCTGCTGCAGAGCATGAAGGTGCTCGCCGTCGACCAGGTCGCAGACGTGAGCAAGGACAACCCGACGGTGGTTAAGTCGGTGACGCTCGAAGCCAGCACAAAGGACGCCCAGAAGCTGACGCTGGCCGCCGGCGCGGGACAGTTGTCTCTTGCACTGCGCCAGGCCGCCGCCAGCAAGGGCGAGATGACCGAGCGCATAACGCTTTCCGACCTGAACGGCGAGACGCCGGCCGATGTCGCAAAGAGGCAGGCCGAACTGGACAAACAGGCCGCGGCCGACGCTGCAGCCGCCGCTGAACGCCAGCGCGCGGATGACAAGATCGCCGGATTGGAAAAGGCCGTGGACAGGGTGGGAAACCAGCTCGACCAGTTGAGCAAGGTCAAGCCGGTTCCGGCCGTGGCACCCGCATCAAACGAAGTCGTCAAGGAAGTTATCAAGTATTTGGAGCCGGCACCGCCGAAGAATGTTACAGTGGGCGTGTTTCGCGGCGTGAAGCTCGAATCCTATGACGTGCCGCGACAACCATAAAAGGACGCGCGGCGAAGCGGGGGCTGCCGGCGGCAGCAGTTTGGGAGATGGGGATGCAGGGGTTTTGGATGAGGGTAGCGGCGGCCGCGCTGTTCTGTTTGGCTGCGCTGCTGACGTCGATTGCCGCGGCTGAAGCAGCCGACCGCTTCATCGACGTATCGAACCCGAGCGTCCATCGCATCTTCCTGCCGATGTCGCAGTCGGTGACCCTCCAGGTGAGCGCCAATCTCGGCGATATCGTTGTCGGCGACGAGAAGATCGCCGATGCCCAGCCGATGACCGACCGGACGCTCTATGTCATCGGCAAGAGCGCCGGCACCACCACCGTCAATCTCTTCTCCCCGGAAAAGCGCTCGCTGGGCGTCATCCAGATCGAAGTTGGCGTCGATGTCAGCGACATGGCGCAGGCGATCCGCCAGGTGGCGCCCAGGGCGCGCATCGAAATCGGTTCGATCAACGGCAAGGTGAGACTTGGCGGTCACGTCAAGGATGGCGCGACGCTGGCATCCATCATGGAGGTGGTGCAGCAATATGGGCCTGACGCCATCATAAATTCCGTCATTGTCGATGACAGCCAGCAGGTCAATCTCGAAGTGCGCGTGCTGGAAGCCAAGCGCAACGCCGGTCGCGATCTCGGCGTGTCGATCAGGAGCACGAACGGCAGCGGCACGACACGCGCCGCAACCGGCATCGCCACCGTCGACAAGGACAATATAGTGCTCGGCCCGGGCGATATACTCACCGGCCTGCTGTCGACCAGCAATCCCTTCGCGGCTCTGATCACCCGGGTCATTGACAGCAACATCAAGGTCGATCTGATCATTGAAGCGCTTGAGGCCAAGGGGGTCGTGCGCACGCTTGCAAATCCCAACCTGACAACGCTTTCCGGCGAACCCGCCAGCTTCAACGCCGGCGGCGAAGTCCCTATCCGTGTCGTCGGCAATGATGGCCAGGTAACCATCACGTACAAGCAATTCGGCGTTAATCTGCTGTTCACGCCGGTCGTACTCGACGACGGCAAGATCCATATGAAGCTGGCGCCGGAGGTTAGCGACCTCACCGGTTTCACCAGCGCCGGCGACCCGATCTTCACCAACCGCAAGCTGGATACCGTTGTCGAACTGCGCGACGGCCAGAGCTTCGCGGTTGGAGGGCTGCTGTCCAGCAAGACCACCAAGCTGCAGGAACAGGTGCCGTGGCTCGGCCAGGTGCCGGTTATCGGCACGCTGTTTCGAAATTCGAGCAACCAGAAGGAAGAGACCGAACTGGTCGTCATCGTCACGCCGCACGTCGTGCGGCCGGTGAAGCCAGGCGAACAGCTGGCGACGCCGTTCGACAAGACGCGGCCGGCCAACGATCCGGAATTCTTCGTGCTCGGTCAGCTCGAGGTGAACAAGGACATGATCCGCAAATACGAAACGGGCGACGGCGTGACTGGCCCCTATGGCCACATGCTGGACTTCAAATCGAAGGACAAGATGCTCTATGTCAAGAAATAGCGCCTTGATCCTCNCCCCTATGGCCACATGCTGGACTTCAAATCGAAGGACAAGATGCTCTATGTCAAGAAATAGCGCCTTGATCCTCATTCTGTGCGCCGGTGCACTATCGGGCTGCGCCGCCGACTATCTGAACCACTACGACACGGTGACGCTCGCCGCCGGCGACACGCAGAAATTCAATTCGCTGCTGCAGACGGTCGATCCGTTCAATCCGAACTCGAAGAACACACATATCGAAGGCGACGGCGCCCGGGCAGCCGCTGTTGCCCAGAGCTACAAATTTCCACCGCCACCGCCGCCACCGCCGGCGATGACGGTCAATGTCGGCGGGTCGGGTGTGACCAACGGAGCGAATTGAACAGAAGGATGCGGTTGCGTTGCGCTGGGTGAGCGAGGGCCCTGGTGCAANAAGGAAGCAGAGAGTAAGGTCATGTTGGGGACCATTAGGGCGTTCTGGAATGATCAACGCGGCATAGCGATGATCCTCGTCGCAATCATGCTGCCTGTGCTGGTTGGCTTCGCATTGTTGGCCATCGACATGAGTCGGGCCTACGGACTGCACAATGATCTTCAGAAGGGTGTCGATGCGCTTGCGCTTGCGACAGCCGCGGAACTGGATGGCAGATCGGATTCGATCACCCGAGCCAACCTAGCGAAGACGACCCTTCTGACCGAGCAGAAGACTAAGTTTTCGACCGCAGGCGATCATACGCTCGCCCTGTCTGATGTAACGGTCACCTACTTGACCGGCATTCCCGCCAGTGACGACACCAGGTTGAGCGCTGCCGGCGTCGACTCGAACGGCGTCAACTGGGCCAGCACCGATCCTAAAGCGGTGTCATTCTCATTGGTGACGGTGAATGCTTCCGGCCTGACTGATGGTGCCGGCGCGTTCGCGACGATCTTTCCCGCCGCCTTTATCGGCAGCAACGACACTATGGACATCCGGCCACAGGCCGTGGCCGGATTCGTTCAGTCGATCTGCGAAACCGTGCCGATCTTCATGTGCAACCCGTTCGAGACGACCGACCCGTCGACCAGCAAGACGATCCAGCAGGCGTTTGCCGCCGGCCTCACCTACAGCCGCGAATACCGCATCCTCAAGGTTGACTCGAACCCTGGTCCCGGCAATTTCGGACTGATCGACAACAATCTGGCCTCGCTGCGGGATGCCATGGCGATGGGCACCGCTGGCACATGCTATAACCGCGACGCCCTCACCACGAAAACCGGCGTCACCTTGGGCCAGGTCAACGCTGGGCTCAATGTCCGCTTCGACATCTACAGTTCTTCGCTCAAGTCGCATGACAATGACTGGAAATATCGGCCAGCAAGCAATGTGCGCAAGGGAGTGGACAAGACCTCCAACTGCAACAAATACACGCCCAACACAGACGGGACGGCCATGGCGCTACCGCCGGGCAATAGCTTCGATTCCACGACCGGGATGACGAACTCGACATGGGATCGGACAAACTATTGGCTGATCAACCACGGCGCGGCCTACCCCAGCGTGCCTAGCACGACCAACCCGACCGGCACTGCTGTGCCGGCTTCCAGATATGACGTCTATAAATACGAGATTGCGAACGGGCTTGTCGGTGACAAGTCCAAGGCGCCGACAAAGGAAACCGGCGTTCCAGCCTGCTTCAAAGGCTCGACCCCGACTGCGGATCCCGACCGGCGACTGCTCAACATGGCGATCGTCGACTGCATCGCCAACCAGGCCAAGATCAATGGCCATATCCAGCTCAAGCCTGATGGCTATGCCAGCGTCTTCATAAACAGCCCCATCCAGAAGCAGGATAACAGTAAGAACGATGAGGACACCACGGCCGGTGAGAAGCCTATCAGCCTGGAGATCGTCGACGTCGATGGAGGGTTTGCCAACAATACTCTTTTAGACAAAGCTTTCCGCAACGAAGCCCAGCTGTACCGGTAGAGCCGACATGACCAGGCTTGGCCAAATCATCCGACGGTTCCAGGGCGACGAAAGGGGCGCCGCCTTGGTGGAAGTCGCGATCACCGCACCACTCGTCTTGCTGTTATCGGCCGGTGTGTTTGAGTTCTCCAACATGCTGAACACGCGCCTGCTTCTTGAAGCAGGC
Organism: Mesorhizobium sp. LNJC391B00; assembly: GCF_000502535.1. Lineage (NCBI taxonomy): Bacteria > Pseudomonadati > Pseudomonadota > Alphaproteobacteria > Hyphomicrobiales > Phyllobacteriaceae > Mesorhizobium > Mesorhizobium sp. LNJC391B00. Next base: position 4,065 of record NZ_AYWI01000024.1, on the reverse strand, counting down.
GTCGAGGATGCAGCCCGCTATATGGCGCGATGCAGTAGCGACTGGGACACCTGCAAGGGGCGCGCGCAAAACCTTGCTGCCAATGGGGCGGTCACTGCCGGCAGCGCCAGAGTAGATGGATGGCTTCCAGCGACAGTTGCGATTACCAAAACATCCACTAATGCGACCGATGGATCGGGCACCCAGCTTTATCTTAGCAACAAGAGCACGGTCGATGTCGTAGACGTCAGTACATCCTATTCTTACCCGGATGTCGGATTCTTGTCGTATCTTGGCTTTGGCGCTCTTACCCTCAGTGTCTCCCATCAGGAACGAGTTATCGGATGGTGATGGGAAACCAAAGGTTTTGCGCCGAGCAGTCGGGCACCGCGATGGTCGAAATGGCCATCGCTCTGCCATTGCTATTGACGCTTCTGCTCGGCTTCGTCGATTTCGGCTATGCTTTTTACCAATGGAACTCTGGAAACAAAGCTGTGCAAGCCGGCGCAAGACTGGCGCAAATTTCTGGCCCTGTAGCACTCGGCCTTCCATCTGAGACAATAACGCAGAGCGATGTAACCATGGTCGGAACCGCGGTGCCGGCCGGCACCTATGATTATGTCTGCACAGCAAGCACAGCAGGCGTCGCTTGCTGCAGTGTCGGAGGAGGCTTGTGCCAAGCCTCCGATGCGAGCCAAACATCGTTCGACGCGATCTATGACGGCACGGCCACCCGTGCCGGAATGCACGACTACCTGCCGATGCTTGAGAAATCGCAGGTGCGGATCGAATACGCCGCCTCCGGCCTCGGCTACTGGACGCGCCCCAGCGGCCCGGTGCCGACTATCACGGTCAGCATCACCAATCATCCCTTCCAGTTCTTCTTCCTGGGCGGACTGCTCGGATTCGGAAACATCACCATGCCCTCGATGCTGAGCACGGTTACGGGCGAAGACATGAAGAGCACGTGGACACCATGAACGCCATCAACACCAAGGTTACACCGACCAAGCGAAAGCAGGTGGCGCTGTTCTCGTCGGATCCGAATTTCAGGCGCGAAGTGACGACGCGGCTCGATGCGCTGGCGATCTACGACGTCAGGGTTTCCGATACCGGCGACTTCCTTAGGGGTCCGCCCGTGGACACGCGCCCCGGCATCGTCATCCTCGACCTCGGCAATGGCGAGTTGCTCGGCAAGCCGGGCATCGTCGCGGCGCGCGCCCTTTGGGCGACCGTGCCGCTGATCGCGGTATCCGACGAGCTATCGTCGGAGCAGACGCGCGTGCTGGTGCGCATGAACGCTTCGGACTGGCTGCACAAGCCGCTCGACGGCAAGGAACTGCTCAACGCGGTGACTTTCCACGACACCGGCAACCAGGGAACGAAAAGCCGGATCATCACCTTCATCAGCGCTAGCGGCGGCGCCGGCGCGACCACGCTCGCTTTGTCGGCGGCCGAATTCCTGGCGTCGAAATCGAAGGAACGCGGGGCTTCCACCTGCCTGGTCGACCTCGATTTCCAGAGCGCCAATTGCGGCGCCTATCTCAACCAGTTCAACCAGTTCGACCTTGGCGGCATTATCGGCCAGCCGGAGAGGCTCGATGTCGAACTGATGGACGTCATCAAGCTCTCGCGCCCGTCCGGGCTGACGCTCTATTCCTTCGAGAGGCCACGATTGCCTTTCGAACCGCAGGGCAGTGACTTTGTCTTCCGGCTGCTGGACCTAGTCGCCTACCGGTTCGACGACATCGTCATCGATCTGCCGAACATCGAGACGCCTTGGCACAATTCGGTGCTGTCGACGAGCGACGAGATCTTCATCGTCTTCGAACTGAACGTCGCCTCGCTGCGACAAGGCAAGCGGCTCTACAAGAAGATCCGCGAGTTGCGTGGCAATGCTGTCAGCATCACGCTGGTCGCCAACAAGCACAAGCGCAAATGGTTCGGCAACCACTTTTCGCGCAGCGAACTCGAAAAGATCTTCAAGGCGCCGCACATCAAGTCGGTCGCGCTGGACAATGCGCTTCTGGCCGATGCGTTGAACCGTGCTATCCTGCCTGCCGAGGTGGATGGGCGTGCGCGCTTCAACAAGGACCTCAAGCGGATGTTCAAAGAGCGGCTCGATGACGCTGCCAAATAGGGGGCGGCCAAGTAGGTATCGAATTGGCCCGGGATTGGCCTGCGTCATGGGCATTGCGCTGATGATGCTGGTGGATTTCGCCAGCGCACGATCGGCACTTTCGGATCGGCCGCCGCTGCCGGCAATGGGCCCCAGCCTGCGCAAGACAGTTGCCTTCGAGACGACAGAACAGCCCGGAACAATCGTTATCCGCAAGGACGAGAAAGCGCTTTACCTGGTGACCCGACAAGGCCAGGCGCTTCGCTATCAGATCAGCGTCGGACGCGACGGATTTGGCTGGACCGGAGTGGTCGAGGTGGGGGCGAAGACCGAATGGCCGGAATGGCGCCCACCCCGCGAGATGCGCGCCCGCCAGCCGGACCTGCCGCAAATGGTGCCTGCCGGTCCCTACAACCCACTCGGCGCCAGGGCGCTCTATCTCTCTCGGGACGGGCGTGACACGCTCTATCGGATACACGGAACCAACGATCCCAAGGGTGTTGGCTTCGACGGAACATCGGGGTGTTTTCGCCTTACCAACACCGATGTGATCGATCTCTTCAAGCGCGTCGCGATCGGCGCAAAGGTGGTGGTTCAATGACGATGATCAGCGAACCGGACATGCCGGCAATCGAGATTGGGACAGCAACCCGCATTGGAGAGCAAGCTGCCGTTGTGAAACCGAGCGACAAAAGCATTATCGGCGCGGTCATGATCGGCACGTCCCTGCTCACTTTGGTGAATATGGTAGCCGCAGTTTATCTCTACCGCGGTATCAGCGATATGCGGTTTTTGGAAGGGCGGCTGGAGGAACTCGGGACGTTCGAACAACGAATCGGCGGCCGGTTGGACACGGTCAACAACGGTTTTCAGAGCCGATTTGAAAAAATGGACAGTCAGCTGCAGAGCAGCTTTGGTGAAATCAACCGGAGCATAGCCCGGCTGGAACAGAACCAGCCTATTGTCCGTGACGAAATCACGTCGAGCGCAGCGGAACCTTCCGTCGACACGACCAGCAGCATGGCGGAGGCGCCTGCTGTTCTCGATGGTGAAGACGCGACCGAGCCCAGCGTCGTCGATACACCGCGTCCGCCCAAAAGGAGGATTGCAGCTGCTTCGCCTGCCCCAAGCCCCGACTACCAGCGCATAGAGCAGGCCGACGGCAAGGTTTACTACCGGAAGATCAACTAACGCTAGAAAAATTGGGGCTGCCTTAAAGATCTCGCTGCAGAGCAACAAGCCTCGCGGCCAGCGCTCCGGATTGCTCTCGAGCTTCGCTGAGAAAGGCAACATGACAGTAGGCGCATGCTGTCAGACCCAGAACCAGCACAAGGCTGTTCTTCAAGGTGAAATCAACTATCAGCGAGAAGGGAAGCCCCCCGGGCACGGCGAATGAAGCGATCGTGCTCGCTGTTTCGGAATGGCTGGTGACGGCGATCATCAACCCGGCGAAAAGCAGGGCGACGTGATTGGCAAGAAAGAAGAAGGCAGCCGACTTTCTTGTGCGGCACGCCGTCCAGCAAACGATCGACGCGGCAGCCACGATGGAGGCATCAACGACCATCGACCCTCCCAGACAGACATCGACCTGTTGCCAAAACATCGTCGATAGCGGCCTTAGTTCAAGCCAAACCCGCCACATTGTGGGACTGGCCGGATATGCTCCCAGCAAGAAAGTCGCCATGCGCTCCCCTGCAAGGATCAGCAGGATCAGAGCTGGGAAGGCAAAGAGCATTATCGAGTTGCGCTTCATGTCACCCTCAACAATCTTGCCTTCAAGATAGATTGCAGAGATTACGCGAGGCTTAACGGAGCGGTGGTGATTCTGTGGTGGCGCGGCCAGTGGGGCATGGCAGCCTGCAAGAGCCATTCGCGTATGGCGCAGCTGCTAGGTGTTTAGTCCCAAGGTTTGATGGGTTGGATCGAGCCTGAATCGTTCGGGCTCTTTTGTCCAGATTTTGCAGATG
>NZ_AYWI01000023.1:0-36954 GCF_000502535.1 Mesorhizobium sp. LNJC391B00 | reverse complement strand
CTTGGCACACGCCTATTCCCTTTCCTACCTGACGGTCCCCGGCGTTACCCCCCCGGAACAGACCTATATCGCCGCCCGCACGGGTTACGATTATGTCAGCTGCCGCCTGTTCCACCTTGGGGTACCGGGCGAGCCGGGCATCGACCCGACCGCCCCACAAATGATCCGCGAAACCAAACGCGCCCTGGCCGAAACCGGGCTGAGGTGCTTTGACATCGAACTGATGCGTGTGCTCCGGGGGCTGGAGCCGAAAGAGTTCCTGCCGGCCTTCGAAGCGGGGGCGGACCTCGGAGCGCGGCATGTCATCTGCTCGGCCTGGACGGATGTGCGCAACGACCGCAAATTCATCGTCGAGACCTTCGCCGAAATCTGCGATCTGGCCGCACCGTTTGGCTTGACGGTGAACCTTGAATTTCCCGCCTTCTCGCGCCTGACCAATCTGGATGAGGTGATCGACATCCTCGAGCGTACGGGGCGGCGTAATCAGGGGATGCTAGTCGACATGCTGTACATGCATTTCAACAAGACGCCTCTTCTAGCCCTCGAACGGGTGCCGACGGAATGGATCAATTTCCTTCACGTCTGCGATGCCGAAGATCTTGCCTATACGCGTGAAGAGATGATCCGCACCGCCCGCGACACGCGCCTTTACCCGGGCGAGGGGGCGATCGACTTCTGGGCAGTGAACTACCTTTTCCCAGACTTGCCCCTTTCCATCGAACTGCCCCATGCCCGCCGCCTGGCGGAACTAGGCCCGGAACAACATGCGAAAAACTGCCTCGAGGCCGCACGTGCGGTTTTCGATGTGGCGCCTTCAAAGGCGCACTAACCGGCCCGACGCCGGCCGCTCATATCAAGGAGACCCAGATGGCTCGTGACATTACCCCGGAGGAAATCGCGACAGCCGACGCGATGATCGCCCGCGCCCGCCATGCGATGGACGAGATTAAGGATTACCATCAGCCGGAGGTCGACCGTCTGGCCCGCGCGCTTGGCTGGAACTGCGGAAACGAAAAGACCTTCGTTCGAATCGCGCAAATGGGTGTGGATGAAAGCGGCATCGGCGACCGCGAGGGCCGCGCGGGGAAACGGTTCAAGATCCTCGGCGTCCTGCGCGACGCGCTGCGCAGCAAGTCCGTTGGCGTGATTGAGGAAGACTCAGAAATGGGCTTGACCAAGATCGCCAAGTCCGCCGGCATTATCGCCAGCCTGATCCCCACGACAAACCCCGAGCTGACCCCGCCCGTAACCGGCATCTATGCGATCAAATGCAAGGACGCGGTGATATTCTCGCCCCATCCCCGCGCGAAGCGCACCACGTTCGAGATGGTGCGCGTGATGCGAGAGACGCTGCGGAAACTGGGTTGCCCGCCCGATGTCTTCCAGTGCGTTGAGAACCCCTCGATCCCGATGACCGAATATCTGATGTCGCAATGCGACCTGACCATGGCCACGGGCGGCAAGCCGATGGTGCAGGCGGCATATTCTTCGGGCAAGCCGGCCTATGGCGTGGGTGCGGGCAATGCCACGATGGTCATCGACGAAGATGCCGATATAGCTGAAGCTGCGATGAACTCCCGCATTTCCAAGACCTCCGACTTCGGCTCGGGGTGCTCGGCCGATGGCAATGTAGTCATCCATGCCAAGGTCTATGACCAGATGAAATCGGCCCTGATCGCCGAGGGCGGCCATCTGTGTTCGCCCAAGGAAAAGGCGCTGTTGCAAAACGCGCTTTGGAAGGAAGACGGCCACCGCCGGGTAGAGACGGTGGCCATAGCCGCCCAGCGGATTGCTGAATTCGCGGGCTTCACCGTTCCTGACGACCGCAAGTTCCTTATCGTCGAGCAGGAAGAGATCGGGAAGGAATACCTTTTTTCGGGCGAAAAGCTTTGCGTCGTGATGGCGCTCTACAAGGCGGCGGATTTCGAAGACGCCATGGTGAAGGTCCGCGCAATCTATGAGGTGGGCGGCAAGGGCCATAGCTGCGGCATCTATTCCTTCAACGAGGATCATATCCTGCGTCACGCCATCAATGCGCCAGTCAGCCGCGTCATGGTGCGCCAGCCGCAATCCAAGGCAAATGCCGGCAGTTTCTCCAACGGCATGCCGATGACCTCCAGCCTTGGCTGCGGCATCTGGGGCGGCAATATCACCAACGAGAACGTTAGCCTGAAGCACTACATGAACGTGACTTGGGTCGCCCGGCCCATCCCCGAAGACCGCCCCTCGGACGAGGAGCTGTTTGGCGAGTTCTACAATAGCGAGGTGATGTGATGCGCAAAGACACGTCTTCAGTCGAAAAGGACCTGGTGGCCAATCAACTGGTCCGCTATCTGGAATCTCGCGGCATCCGCCATGTCTTTGGCCTGTGCGGCCATACCAATATTGCGGTGCTGTCGGCCATGGCTAATTCCGACCTGCGGTTCATCAACGTGCGGCACGAACAGATCGCGGCCCATGCCGCCGATGGCTATGCGCGCGTGACGGGGCGAGCCTCGGTGGTGCTGTCGCATCTCTCGCCGGGTCTGACCAATGCCGCAACCGGTGTTGCCAATGCCGCGCTGGATTGCATTCCTATGGTCTTGATCGCGGGCGATGTCCCCAGCTACTACTACGGCAAGCATCCGCATCAGGAGGTGAACCTGCATGCAGATGCCAGCCAGTATGAAATTTACCGTCCCTTCGTGAAGCGGGCTTGGCGGGTGGATACGCCTGAGCTTCTGCCGGAAATCATTGAAAAGGCGTTCCTTCTGGCCGAAAGTGGCCAGCCTGGGCCGGTGCTGGTGAATGTGCCGATGGATTTCTTCTCGGCTAAGATCAAGGTCGCGTTGTGGGATCGGGTGAAGAACGGCACGAAAACCCTGATCCGCCCTTCGATCGACGATGAAACCGCGCGCGAGATCGTGACGCGGCTGACCGATGCAGCCTCGCCCGTCATCCATGTCGGCGGGGGCGTGGCGCTGGCACAAGCCTATGAGGAGTTAAAAGACTTTGTCGATCACATGCAGATTCCGGTCAGCCATTCGCTGATGGGCAAAGGTGTGCTCCCCGACGATCACCCCCTGGTTCTGGGCATGACCGGCTTCTGGGGGATGAAATTCACGAACGAACAGACTCTCGCGGCCGATTGGATTCTTGCGCTCGGTACCCGCTTCAAGGAGGCAGATTGTTCGAGCTGGTATCCCGAATACACTTTCAATATCGGCGCCGATGGATCGAAACTGATCCATATCGACATCGAACCGCAGGAGATCGGGCGAAACTACCCGACCGAGATCGGCGCAGTAGCAGATATTAGAGCCGCGCTGAAGCTGCTTAACCGCGTCGCGCGCGAGATGCTGCCGCACGGACGCAAGGCGCCCGCGCTGGCCGAGCGCATCGCTGCCGAGCGCGCCGCCTTTGTGGCGCAGAATACCGAAATGCAGGGCTCCGACGCCTTCCCAATGATGCCCGAACGAATCCTCGCTGATCTGCGTACCGCCATGCCGCGCGATGCGATCCTGACCTCGGATGTCGGCTGGAACAAGAATGGTGTGGCGCAGCAGTTCGACATTTACACCCCGGGCTCGATACTCATTCCCGGCGGCTTTGCCACCATGGGCTTCGGTCCCTCCGCCGCGGTCGGGGCCAAGATTGCCGCGCCCGAGCGGGTGGTGATCAGCCTAGTGGGCGATGGCGGCTTTGGCCAAAACCCGTCCATGCTTGCCACGGCGGTGGCCGAGAACGCGCCAGTGATCTGGATCATCATGAACAACAATGCCTATGGCACCATCGCGGGCTTGCAAATGGCCAGTTATGGCCTGACCTACGGCACGACCTTCCCGCGGGCGGCGAGCTTGGACGAGCAAATGCCGGATTATGCCGCCGTTGCCCGCGCCTATGGCTGTGACGGCGTGCGCATCACCTCGGCGGCGCAGTTCAAGCTCGCACTGGATGCTGCTATCGTCTCGGGACGGCCAACCGTCATCGACGTTGCGATGATCAACAATCCCACCCCGACGTCAGGCCATTGGAACATCCTCGACATCTACTCCCCAGAAGGCAACCCCGGCCACGTCTCAACTGACTGACTTTTCCGCGTGGCCGGGCGGCAAACTCCGCGGTGAATCAGGAAAGCGTAATGCAATGAGAAGCAGCATCTCCACCCTGTCGATCAATGGTGACTTTGCGGACAAGCTGACCGCGGCCGCCTCGGCCGGGTTCAACGGGATCGAGATCAGTGAGCAGGATTTTCTCAGCCACGGCGGCACCACGGCCGAGGTGGGGCGGATGATCCGCGATCACGGCCTGACGATCGATTTGATCGTGCCCATCGTGGATTTCGAGGGCATGCCTGAACCGCTTCGCCGCAAGGCTTTCGACCGGATCGAGCGTCGTTTCGACATGATGACCGACCTCGGTGCCGACCTCATGCTAATCGCTTCGACTACCCATCCCGAGGCTCTGGGCGGGGTCGACCGGATGGCGGCGGATTTCGCCGAATTGGCGGTGCGGGCGGCTGCTCGTGGGCTGCGCATCGGATACGAGGCACGGGCCTGGGGGCGCCACATCTCGGATTACCGCGACGCCTGGGAGGTCGTGCGCCGTGCCGCCCATCCGGCGGTCGGGTTGGTGCTCGACAGTTTCCATATCCTCGCGAGAGGGCTTTCGCCAGAAGGCGTCCGCGCCATCCCTGGTGACCGAATTTTTCACGTCCAGCTTGCCGACGCGCCGGGAATTGCCATGGACCTCGAATACAGGTCGGATCACTTCCGCTGCCTGCCCGGCGAAGGCGACCTGCCTCTGGTCGATTTCCTGCGGGCCGTCGCAGCGACCGGTTATGCCGGAGCCTGCGGCATTGAAACCCCGAACAACGGTAGCCGTGGCAGTGTCAGGGCAACGGCCCGCGATGCCCATCGCGCGCTGAGCTACCTGGCCGATCAGGCGGGGCGGGCCGAACCCACGGCTTGGCTCGACCGATCAGCGATCCCCCCGCGCTCCCGGGTCGAAGGCGTCGAGTTTGTCGAATTCACCGCCATGCCGAGCGAAGCCGAAACCCTGGGCAAGCTGTTGCATCAGTTGGGATTTGACCGCGTGGCGCGGCATGTCTCGAAGTCCGTGTCGCTCTGGCGGCAGGCGGGCATTAACATCGTCATCAATTCTGAACAGAACGGCTATGCCCACTCCGCCTATGTGATGCACGGCACCAGTGTGTGCGACATCGGCCTGATGGTCGAGGATGCCGCCGCAACCGCCGTGCGGGCAAGGGCCTTCGGCGCCAATGACTTCACTGAGGCCCGCGCTGCGGGCGAACTAGCCATCCCGGCAGTGCGCGGGGTCGGCGGATCCGTGCTGCATTTCCTCGATCGCAAGTCAGAGCTTTCTGCGGTCTGGGAGACCGAATTCCGGCCCCTTTCGCCTGATCCGCAGGCATGCCCTGTCGGCCTTGGCCGTATCGATCACGTGGCACAGGTGATGAAGCAGGAGGAACTTCTGACCTGGACTTTGCTCTACACAGCTATTTTCGAGATCGGAAAGGCCGCTGAAGTGAGCGTGGTCGACCCGGGTGGGATCGTCCATTCCCGTGCGCTGCAAAGGGACGATGGCGCGGTCCGATTTACTTTGAACGGTGTAGACACCCACCACACCTTCGCCGGTCGCTTCGTTTCGGACAGCTACGGGTCATCTGTGCAGCACCTGGCATTCTCCAGCGACGATATTCTATCAACCGCCGTACGTTTAGGCAGGAATGGCTTCGAGAGCCTACCTGTTCCAGACGGTTATTACGCCGAGATCGAAGCGGAATTCGACCTAGCACCCGAGTTCGTGGCGCAGCTGGCTACAGCTAACATCTTCTATGATGAAGACGCTCGGGGCGGCAGCTACCTGCAGCTTTATTCGCGTCCATTCGGCGACGGGTTTTTCTTCGAAGTGATCGAACGTCGCGGGGGCTATCACGGCTACGGTGCTCGCAACGCGGCCTACCGGACGGCGGCTCAGAAGAGGTTGTCGATGCCAGTCAGGCTTTCATCAGCGGGGGTATTACGTGGCATCACGAGACATGTGGCAAAGTGAGGAGCCTAGGTTGTTCCTGTTTACCGCTGGCCGGAAGTGGTGTGATCGCCCAAGGACTAAGTCGACGTCATGCTGAACTATCGCCGCCGTTTGGGCAAGGCTGGACGAAACGGCGATGACATCTCCGATCCCTTGAGGCTTTCCTGGATCTCATGCGCTGCGATCATGTTCGGCATTGACTGAGGAGCAGCAACCTCGCTTGCGTCCAGATCGGCCAGCCGCACGCGCCGCATCCGTCAATGGTCCCATATAGTTCCTTCGTGGGAACGACGTCACTTCACGAACTACGGCTGGAGTATCAACTCCCACTCACCGCAGAACGGATTGCAAGCACTGCCGTTCGCAAGTCGAACTGGTATTGTTCGCCGTTGTCCCCGGGCCAATGGGACAGCTTAACCGCAGCGAACTCAGCGTCGGGTTCTACATACGATATCTGCCCGCCCCAACCACTCGTCCAAAGAGCGCGATTGTCGCGATCGATCCACCAAAAATTGTGATAAGATCGGATCGTTCCCCTTCGTAGAGCACTTTCAAGAGGCGCACCTCTACCTTTCCACAATTCATCGATCCAGGCGGGTGGTATGATCTGGTGCCGTCCTCTGGCGCCTTGATCGAGCACCAGTAGCGCAAACCGCCCCAAGTCACGAAGCGTAACGCACAAGCCGCCTTCGGCCAGGCCGAAGCCACTCTTATCGACAGTGATATAGGCGTCCTGTTCGGCTCCCATCGGTACCCATAGCTCTTGGCTTATCAGGTCGGCCAGATACATCCCCGACACCCGCTGCAGGATGAAGCCCACCACGTCCGTATCCATGGACTTATATTTGAACAAGGCACCGTGTGGCCGCTCTGCTTCCTTCAACGAGAGGGCCAATTCCCACATTGTCCGCGGCCCTCTCGGCTGAGACAGGACGGAATCCTTCCAAAAGGGGTCATAGTCATCGTCGTAGACGACGCCACTTGCCATATCCAGGAGGTGCTGCACCGTTGCCCCCTTGTAGGCGGTCACCTCCAACTCGGGCAGGTAGTGCGTGACCAGCTTCTGAAGATCGAGCAGACCTTTGTCGACCAAAATGCCGACAAGTATTCCAATGAACGATTTCGTCGTCGACATCAACAGATGCTGCTTGTGCGGCCTAAAACCGTTTAAGTAACGCTCGAAGACGATCCGGCCGCGATGTAGCACTAGAAACCCGTCTGTAAAACTCCGCGCGAGGTAATCGTCGACCGACCGCGCGCCGTCATCGAACTTGACAACGATGTCCCCGAGCGGCCGAGGCGACTCAAGCAATGGATACGCTGGCCCCGGTCCGCGCCATATCTGGGCCGTCAACCTCATCTCACTGATGTGCTGGTAGGTCCAGCGGCTCCAGGGCGGCGTGTGCCAAGTGTCTCCCGGGACGAACGGTCCGCCGGGGTTGCATGGATCGCGAGGGTTAAGCGGATCGGGCAACAAATTGCTCTCGCCTGCCACGTGAGCCTGTTCGCTCAGCGTGCCCTTGCCTGTAGATTGAATACCTGCAGCGCCGCCTACGGCAGCGAGGCGGTCATTGCCAGGAAGATGTCTCCCAATGGTCAACTGCCTATCTCTCTTGTGCGCATTTGTCACAGGCGTGCGCCGCTTTGCCTGTCAAAGATGTGGACGCGGCGCGGATCGATCCTCAGTCTCACCTCTTCACTAGGCCGGACCGTAAGCCTTTCCCTGACGATGGCGTCTATGGCGTCTTCGCCGAGTTTGGCGAAAACCAGGGTCTCCGAGCCGGTCGGCTCCAGCACAGAAACCGTTGCCGCCAAGCCGTCAGGCGCGATATCGATATGCTCAGGACGTATGCCGTAGACAACAGGCTGACCACCCTGCGCTTTAACCCCGCGAGCGGGCAGCACGGATCCAGTATCAGAAACGAAAATTTGTTCGCCATCTTTGGAGTCGATCCTGCCCTTGATGAAGTTCATGGCTGGCGAGCCGATGAAGCCGGCGACGAAAACATTCCCCGGATTGTCATAGAGATCGAGAGGTGCGCCGACCTGTTCCACCTTGCCGTCCCGCATCACCACGATCTTGTCGGCCATGGTCATCGCCTCGATCTGGTCATGGGTGACATAGACGATCGTCGTGCCCAGGCGCTGATGCAGTTCCTTGATCTCGACACGCATCGCGACACGCAGTTGGGCGTCGAGATTCGATAGAGGCTCATCGAACAGGAAGACTTCCGGGTCGCGCACAATGGCGCGTCCCATGGCCACACGCTGGCGCTGTCCGCCCGATAGCTGTTTGGGAAATCGGTCAAGCAGCTTGCCCAGATCGAGGATTTCGGCCGCCTTCTTCACCTTGGCGTCGATCTCGGCCTTCGGCCTGCCCTTGATCTTGAGTGAAAAGCCCATGTTGTCGGCGACGTTCTTGTGCGGATAGAGCGCATAGTTCTGGAACACCATCGCTATGTCGCGGTCTTTCGGCAGAACATCGTTCACCACCCGGCCGCCAATGCTGATCTCACCGCCCGATATCGGTTCAAGACCGGCGATCATGCGCAGCAGGGTGGATTTGCCACATCCCGACGGGCCGACAAGGATGACGAACTCGCCATCGGCAATGTCGACATTCACACCATGAATGACCTGTACGCTTCCATAGCGCTTGACGATATTCCTGACGGTAACTTGAGCCAACTGGCATCCCTCTATTGCGGCAAAGCAATCTGCATCTTCACTTCGCCTTTTGGGGCGGATGCGGCGATTTCAAACGCTCGAACGCTGTCTTCGAACTCGAACGTGCGCGTGATTAGCGGCTTCATGTCAACTGCACCTAAACTGCACCTAAACAGAGCACGGCCTGGCGGGAAAAGGACATAGCGGAAACCTTGTTCGATGCACGCTCCGCGCACCGTCGGTTTGCCGACGTGATCGGCGAGCTGAATATCAAGTGGAGTTCTACCGCGCTGACCATGAGGCCTCCTTAAGCCGATTCATTGCTAGCACGGGCTTAGGTGGTTAGCAATATTAGATTATTGCATTCTTGCAAGAATTCGATTAGCGTATCCCTGCTTCTTCACCGACTCGGTCGCGATGTCGAGCGTCAAAGAATAATCTCGAGGATTCGCATGCCCATAAGACTGCTTCACCAGACCGACCTGTTTCGCCCCTATCTCGATCCTGATGATCACTGGGATCTTGCTTGCGTCTATGCTCTTGCCGCATCCGGCCAACTCGAGCTGGGCGGCATACTGGTCGACTTTCCGCCCGATCGATATCCAGGCCGCAGTCCGGACGTCACCGGCATTGCGCAGCTAAGCTACCTCACCGGGTTGCCGACCCACGTGGCAGTCGGCTCCTCCAGGCCTTACACGCACGACCGGGCGTCGCTTGCTGCCCTTCCCAGGCGCGACCGCGCCGGCGCCGAATTCCTTCTCAAGTATCTCCGCGACAGCGATGGGCCGGCCTACATCAGCATCGTCGGCTCCTGCCGCGATCTCGCCGTCGCGGCCGCGCTTGATCCAGATCTTTTCCATAACAAATGTGCCGGGATCTACCTTAACGCGGGCACGGGCCATCCCGATGTGGCGAAGCAGGGACGTACAGAGTACAATGTTGTGCTTAATGCAGCCGCTTACGCCGCAACATTCGACATCCCGTGCCCGATCTACTGGATGCCATGCTTCGAGGACGCGATGTCGGACAATTTCCTCGATGGGCAGGTCAAGCGGTTCGGGACTTACTATCGTTTCAAACAGAGCGATGTTCTACCGAAGTTGTCGCCCGTCCTGCAAAGCTACTTCACCTACTCCCTCGAGGCGCGAACAGACGCGCGCTACCTACAACCGCTGCTTGCGCCGCAGAGCGATGTACTGAGCTCTTACACTATCCGGGACTATCGCCACATGTGGTCCACGGCGGGCTTCTTCCACATGGTGTCCCAAGCTGTGGATAAGGTGGGCAAGATTATCGCAGGGTCCAACGAAGGCGATACGGTTTTCGGCTTCCGTCCGGTCAACATCAAATGCGATGCGAATGGGGTCACGACGTGGACGGACGCCGATGCCGCGTCAAATCGTTTCCTATTCGAGGTGAAGGATCGCGATAGCTATGCCAGCGCTCTGACCGCTGCCATGACCACCCTACTGGGGAATATTCAGTAGTCGTAAGCCGAACCGGTAGCGGCCCATTGCAACCAGAAGCCTTTCGGCCGCTCGTGACTGTCGCGAATGGGTGGTTGGCGTTTTGACAGTAGGGGCGGCCTTCGCCGTGGCAGCGAAACGAAAGATCGGCGCTATCACCTATCACCACGTGTCATCCTAGCTGCATTGCGGCGCAGACAGATAGTGGGCGGCGAACCCCCCGTTGCCCGTCGGCCTTCCTTCCCGAGATGCGAGATGCCGTCGCGACGACGCCTCCTTCCGCTCAATCACGAGCAGTTCCAGGTCAGACCAAAGGAGGAAATTGCCGGATTTGTCGCTAGATTTTCGAAACGTTGGCTTCGTCCTGGCGGTCGTGGGACAAGGCAGCTTTCGACAAGCGGCCTCAAAACTTAATGCCTCAAAATCGACGATCTCGGCGCGTGGCGCAGATCGAACAAAGTTTGAGCACTTCTATCTTCGGCCGTGACTACCAGGCGTGAGGCTGACGCCAGCCGAGCAACGTATTGTGGACCGCGCGCGTGTCAGCGCTTTGCACTTCCACCAACGCCTTAGGTGCCATGCACACCATGCGTTGAGGCGAGGGCGGCACCCTTCGTCTAGACATTGCGTTTTGTGGCCAACCTAAATTAAACCCCACGCTGTCATAGCTTGTCACTATCGGAGGAGGGCTCTTTGCGTATTCCAGTGAAACCGGACCGCGTCCGGTCTTTGATCGGAATGCCGTCCGGCAAATCGTCGGAATTTGCAGCTCGTCTCGCGCCAGGCACGAACCCCTTCAAAATCATCCTTCAAACCGTCAGCGCCTGAAATCCGCCATGACTGAGCCCGCGACCTGATCTTCCGAGCCTCTCTTCGGGCACGGTTTTGTCGCATCGAGGTGTCGAGTTCGAGCACGCTGGCGGATCTGGCCGAAGCCGTCGTAGCGGCGTTCGGCTTCGACTTGGACACCCCTACGGCTTCTATTCAAAGCTGACGGGAAAGCTGTTCGACTTTAAGCGCTGTTCTCAGGCCACGGCCCTGAGTTCGGGAGCCGGGATGTAGGCCCAGGGCAGAAGGTCGTCGATCTGGCTGTTCGGGTGGCCATTGACGATCCTGGTGAGGACATCGGCGAGATAGCCGAGGGGCTCGACGCCGTTGAGTTTGCAGGTTTCGATCAGCGAGGCGACGACTGCCCAGTGTTCGGCGCCGCCATCGGAGCCTGCAAAGAGGGCGTTCTTCCGATTGAGCGCGATCGGACTAATGGAGCGCTCGACTGTATTGGAGTCGATTTAGATGCGGCCGTCGTCGAGGAAGCGGGTCAGGCCTTCCCAGCGCGAGAGCGTATAGCGGATTGCCTCGGCGAGCTTGGTCGTCTGGCTAGAGCCTGTTGCGATTAACAGGCTGCTGCAAAAGTCGCATTTGGCTTTGTTTTATGATTCACTTTCGTCTGACAACGGGAGTGATTTGCGATGCGAGTAGTGAAGGACCGGAGCCTTTTCAGCTATGTTCCGTTAGAGAAGCGCATTCCGTTGGATCATCCGGCAGTTGTGCAATGAAGTACTTGGTCGTCTGGGTGGCCGCTTCGAGGCGCTCTATTCGGGCATGGGCCGGCCGTCGATCCCACGGGAGATGTTGCTGCGGGCGAAACTGCTGCAAGCAGTCTATCTCCAGCTCGATCACACCGTCTCGGGCGGCTTTCTGCTTCGCCGCCGCCTTGCCGCCGGTTCAGGCCTCGGCGCTGCAATCACCGCCGGAACAAACACGATTCCGGTGCCGGCGCTTCCGCCAACGGCTGACGAGCGGCCCGACCCCAGGCGAACAGCTGCTGCGGGGACAAAGCGTATCGCCGCGCCACCGCGCTGACGGTCGGGCCGGCTTCGTAGCTTTCCGCCACGATCCGCGCCTTCTCCTCCGGCAGCCATTCGCGCCGCCGACCGGAGCCCGTGAACACCTCGAACCGGCGCGCGGGCTCGTGATCAAGCGTAAGCTCTGAAATGGTCATGTATCGAAGCCCTCAAAGGCTCCGAAACATCGTCCTTCACGCTGATCACCGAAAGGTGCCGTCGCGACATCGCTTACGTTCGACTCGCCCCTGCGAACTCTTCGCCGACATAGAGGGGAGCGGCTCTCGCAGTGTGAAGGGCACGCGCGTCAGCACAGCCTTCCAGAAGGTGGGCTCGGCAATGACCTTCTTGTACGACTACCGTGACGAGTGGCGCTTCCGCGCTGAAGTTATTGGAACAGGGCAGGCGCAGCCCGATGCCAATTACTCGAGGATCGTCAGCAAGATCGGCAAGGCTCCCCCCAGTACCCGGACATCGACGGCGAGTGACGACGCGCCGTGCCGCATCGAAGGGGCGAGGGGGTGGGTAATTACCCCAGCCCAGAGCTAGTGTTAGGCTGTGAACTCATAAATGCGGAGTGACCGAGAGGAATTCGGACGGTGCTTGTCAACCCGTAACGAATTCAAGGAATTCGGGTTCTACGTAGATCGTGTGCATATACGACGGTTCACCTAGTATTTCTCCGACATCCAAGGCAGCCATGCCGTCGGTTATTTCCCTGATTGGGAACGTCTTTCCGAGGCATAAGCTGAAGAGAGTTGCGGTTCGAAGTTCGTCTGCATCGACAAGGTTTGGCGGCGTTGCAACCAACCGAACAAGTGTTCCGACGCTGAAGGATCTTTGCATACACGGAGAATATCGCTGCAGCGATTGTCCGCAATGGGCTCGTTCACCTATTGTCAGCTTCCAAATTTGCAGTTGAATCTGATTCAGCCACTGCATGAGCCGATATGACCTGACTGACTCCGAATGGCGCGTGATCGAGCCGCTCTTGCCCAATAAGCTGCGAGGGATGCCTCGCGTGGATGATCGCCGCGTGCTGAACGGCATCTTTTGGGTGCTACGATCCGGTGCGCCATGGCGCGATCTGCCCGAGCGTTATGGACCACGCACCACCTGTTACAATCGCTTCGTCCGATGGCGGAAAGCAGGTGTGTGGGACCGCCTCATGGACGCCATCACTAAAGCCCATGACGGCAAGGTGCAGATGATCGACACCTCTATTGTTCGCGTCCATCAGCAGGGTGCGACCGCAAAAAGGGGGATCGAAATCATTGTCTAGGTCGATCTCGAGGCGGGCTGACCACCAAAATCCATGCTCTTGTCGACGCCAAAGGCAGGCCGATCAAGCTGATGCTCACGGCGGGCCAGATGAGTGACATCGCCTCCGCAGCGGACCTGATCACGGAATTGCCGCAGGGGGCAATGCTGCTCGCCGACAAGGGCTATGATGTGAATGCCTCGCGCAATGCCGTCACCGAGAGAAAGGCATGGGCCAACATCCCGCCCAAGGCAAACCGCAAAGACCCAATCTGCTTCAGCTCCCCGCAATCTAGTCGAACACTTCTTTAACAAGGCCAAGCAGTTCCGTCGCATCGCGACACGCTACGACAAGCTGGCTGAGAACTATCTTGCCGCCCTCAAACTCGTTGCAATCCGCATCTGGCTACGTGGTAATGAGTCTACGTCCTAGTATAGACTCTGCAACTGAAGGGAGGTCGGCCAGCCTGACCGACCTCCACGCGGAAGAGGTTGCCGGACTCGGGAAATCGAAGAAGTTCATCAGACGATTGCCTGATTCGGCGTGAGGTTATGAATAGCGTTCTCATATTTTGGCCGCCAAGTGCCACACAGGTCGGCGCCATACTCGGCAGATCCACGTGATCTGTGAGGTGACCGTTTCGATCGATACGGACGACACAGCCGCCTCGTAGCCTGGCGCTCCAGTAGCCCCCTTCAATGTCCACGGTGGCGCCATCAGGCGATCCCGGGGCGACGTTTGGGCCTGCCAGTGGCCTTATCTCGGCAAGAGCCGCAAATTGCGGGGCCAAGGCGAAACGCCTGATGGTGCCCTCCGCGGTGTCGGTGAAGTACATGATCCGGCCGTCGGGCGAAAAAGCCAAGCCGTTGGCGGCCGCTACGCCACCGAAGAAAGTAACGACCTCGCCATTGGGCGCAATGCGATAGAGGCCTCCGACTGGCTCACGGCCTTGTTCGTTGTATGTGCCCAAGACGATCCCACCATAGGGGTCGATCGCGGCGTCGTTGATACGGGTTTGCGGAAGATGCGGCTCGATTTCGGCCACTTGTGAGAAATCGGTGAAGGTTGGGTCCGTGATGACTATAGACTTAGGAAAGCCGAGCACGAAGCCCCCCCGCTCGCGTGGAAAGACGAACGCGGCACGATCGGGAAGTTGCCGCACAGCCCCAACTTTCCCGTTGTCGTCCCAGCGAAACACGGACTTTCCTTCAATGTCAGTCCACCACAGCCTATGGTCCAATGCGCTCCAGTTGCATCCTTCGCCTAGGAGGTTGTGGCAATCGAACGCCGTGCGCGCGTGATGAAGCCGCATTACTTTGCGCTCTGCAGATTCCGCTTCCGAAGTTCGGCAGGATCGACAGCGAAGGGTTCGAGCTTTTCGTGGTCGAACACCACCCCATGCCCGGGTGTTTCAAATGGAAAGGCCACTCCGTTCTCAAGCCGAAGTTCCGTCTGAAGCACGCCCATTTCGGAGAAGCTTCCGCCATGCACGCATTCTAGGATCTCCGCGTTGTCGATCGCACACATCACTGCGACAGAGAGTTCTGACATGTAATGAGGCGCCATGGTGCGGTGGAAGGACGCTGACAGATTGGCAATCTTCAGCCACTCGCTGATACCTCCAACGCGGCACACGTCCGCTTGGACGATGTCGACGGCGTTGGCCTGTAGATAGTCAGTAAACTGATGCCGCGTATATAGGCTCTCGCCGATCGCAATGGGCAGCGACACGAAGCGGCGCAGGTCAGCGTGCCCGCGAACATCCTCGGCATGGAGAGGCTCTTCGATCCAGCCAAGGTCGAACGCGGCGAGTTTCTGAAGTCGCGTCATGCAGTCAGCGACATTCCAGCGCTGATTGGCATCGACGAACAGTCGTCGCGTGGGGCCGATCAGTTTCTTCACGGCTACGATACGATCGAGATCCTCATCGGCGTTGTCCCGACCGATCTTGATCTTCACTGCCTTGTGGCCCGCTGCCAGGAATCCTTCGACCTGGTTGAATAGAGCCTCGCTGTCGAGGAAGAGGTCTATGCCACTGCCATAGGTGGGGATGCTGTCACGCCGCGCGCCGAGCAGACGGAATAGTGTAACATCGTACCACTTGGCCGCAATATCCCATAGCGCGATGTCGATCGCGCCCAATGCGAGGGTGTTGATGCCCCCGGTGCCGCTGCGATGCAATTGGCCATAGAGGAACGACCAAAGTCGTTCGATCTGTCGCGGATCTTGTCCGAGAAGCATCGTTCGGCAATAATCATCGATCAGGGCGAGAATGGCGCTTCCGCCGATCCCTGTCGTGTAGGCAACCCCCTCGCCAACGATTCCAGCGTCTGTGGTCACGCGGGTGATGATGAATTCGAGGTTGGCAACGCGGTGTGTGGCGTCCTCCCAGGAGACGGTCGGCGGGATGTGATAGAGACGCGAGGCGACATCGATGATTTTCATGGCGCGGTCCTCCCCGCCATCGCGAGAACTTCGGGGTTCGACACAGTGCCGGGTTTGCCGGCCAAGAGAAGCTCCAGATTTTGCACAATGCTGCGGGTGTGACGTACGCGCATTTCTTCGGTCCATGCGGCGATGTGAGGCGTCGCAAGGACGCGTGGATGAGAAACAAGCGGATCCCTCACCGAAGGCGGCTCGGTGTCAAAGACGTCTAGCGCGGCACCAGCGATCTGTTCGCGATCCAAGGCTCGTAGGAGCGCGCCTGTGTCGATAAGGCCGGCCCGACCAGTGTTGATGAGATAGGAGTCACGTGCCATCAGCTCGAGCTTTTCTGCACCGATCATGCCCCGCGTTTGCGTGCTGAGCCGCGCGTGCAACGTCACGATCGCTGAGCGTGCCATAAGTTGGTCGAGTGAGACCGGTTCGACGCCGAGGGTTCTCAACGCGGCCGCATCGACGAAAGGGTCGTGGGCGATGATGTTCATGCCAAAGCCGGAGAACTTCTCCGCGACGATACGACCGATGGCTCCAAAGCCGACGATACCCAGCGTGCGACCGTGCAGCTCGATGCCCGTGAATGCGAGTTGGGGAGAACTCGCGCCGCGCCCCCACACCGTCCCATGATAAAACGCCTCCCCGGCGTCAAAGTCGGGGGAGCGGGACCTAATCCATGTGCTGGCAGGGATAAGGTGTCGAGCGAGCCCCAGCGCGAGAGCAACCGTGAACTCTGCAACCCCGTGATCCGTTCGCCCGATGGTGTGGAGGACGGCGATCCCCCGCGCAGTGGCGGCAGCCACATCGATGTTCGCTTCCGGGGCCGAGCGCACTGACAGGATCACGCGTAGCTGAGGTGCGGCAGCCATCAGCGCCTCGTCAAAGCGCTCATACCCCGCTATCACAACCTCGGCATCAGCAATTTGGTCTCTTAGCTGATCGCGATCACAGAACCACTCGCCGGCTGCCCAGCCGAGCAATTTGAGCTCGCTCATTTCGCGGAGAGAGGCGATGCCCTCCGGGCTAAGATCTGCTGTGGCCAGGACGCGAGGTCGGTCACTGATCAATCTGATGGGGTCTGCGCTATTATGCATCGAGGAGATAAACCGGATGATCGCAGTCTTCGCCTTGCGCGGTCACCACCGGAACGATCATTGATTCGTTGATGCGCGCACAGAACTCCACGTCGTTCTGTCGGAAGTTGCCGATGAAGCGGCGGCCTGTCATCGAGCCCAGCAACACCTTCACTGCACTATCCTGCGAATTTGTGAAGCCGTGAGCGAGCGCCGCGGAGTCGTCTAGTTCAACAGCGTGATCCTTCGCAAGCTCACAAAACTGTGACACGATCATTCCGGCGCAATAGCTATCCTCAATTGCAACACGTGAGTTCCGCAACTGGCCTGAGCAGATGATCGTGATGTCTGCATTGCGCGATGATGCCTCCGCGAGCGCACGCCGCGCCACCGCATTCAGGTTTCGCAGCGAACCAAGCAGTATTAAGGCTGCGCCTTCGCGAACTGCCGCGAGAATGGCTGGCGTGCCATTGGCCGTTGCCAGCATCGCGGAGCGACCCGTCAGATCAAGTCGGGACAGGAGGGACGGCGAGGGCTCATGATCGAATCCGAGGGGCGTTGATCCATCATCCAGCTCCGCGCAAATAACGCCATTCTCACCCACGGCGGCGCGTGCTTTCCTGGCGTCCGAGCGCAATCCTCCGACAAACACACGATCGCTGCCAGCGTCGAAAAGTCCGACAAGAGCCGTCGTGGCGCGGATTACATCCACGACAATGCACACGTCTCCGGCAATAGCCATGGGGCTGGTGGGAAGGAAAGCAACCTTAATCTTCATGCGCAAGCGGTCCGGTTTTCATCAATTCTGCAATCTGCCTCTCATCGGGCAATGCCGGAACCACGAGCTTTTTCGTGACTGCGAGGGCGCCCGCCGCAGTGCCGCGGCGAACGGCGTCAGCGAGGGTCAGTCCACTGGCCAGCCCTGCAGCGAGTGCCCCGTTGAATGCATCTCCGGCCCCGGTGGTGTCGACGACGTCGACCGGGTAGCTCGCGATCTTGGTCAGTCCGTCGCGGCCGACAATCAAGGCACCATCCGTTCCCAGCGTCATGACGACGTGCCCCACGCCGAGACCGCGCAGTCTTGCCGCTAAATCGGCGTCGGCCCGGCGATCGTCCGCGTCGAGCCCCAGCAGGATACGCGCTTCGGACTGGTTCGGCGTTAGGATGTCAACGTCGGCAAGGATCTCATTCGGCAGGGCGCGCCCAGGTGCGGGATTAAGGATGGTCGTCAGGCCCCGCGCCTTGCCAATGGCAAGCGCGCGGGCCGCCGTCTCGACTGGGATCTCGAGCTGTGTGATTAGGATGCCCGGGCTCGTCCAGGTGGCGGCGAAGGTTTCGACATCGGTCGCCGTGAGCCGCGCGTTCGCGCCGGGATCGGTGATGATGCGGTTCTCGCCTGCGGCGTCGAGAATGATGATCCCGGCCATCGTCGGTGTCTCGGCCATCTGCCTCACCGCCGAGCAGTCGATGCCTTCGGCTCGCCAGAGTTGCAGTGCCTCATCACCGAATTTGTCGGCGCCAACGCCCGCCAGCAGTTTGCATCTGGCGCCGAGTCGCGCAGCTCCGATAGCCTGATTAGAGCCCTTGCCGCCATTTCCGAAGGCAAATCCCGACCCCAGCAGGGTTTCGCCCGGCGCTGGCACGTCGCCCTCAATCCAAAACGCAACTCCGTACGAGCCAACGACGTAAACTTCGCAGGTGGGCATCATCTGCTCCGGCCGATTAATTGGCGTGGTTGAGCGATCGAGGCGCTCTTGCGTTCGATCCAGCCGCTGTAAATGTAGCGATCGGCTCGGTAGGACGAGGACGAAAAGTAAATAGCCCGATCGGTCGTATCGAAGGCGGTACGGTCGATTTGCAGCACCGCAGTGCCGCTCGACACGTCGAATGCTTTTGCCAGTTTCGCACGCGCGGTGCCGGCCCGTATCTCCTGCCTGGCCCGGGCAAGCGGCACACCAAGCTGCTGCTCGAGAATCTCGGTGAAAGAGGTGTCGGCAAGGTTGAGCTTTTCCATTTCGCGCCCGATTGCCGCGACGAACGAAACTGTCTCAACCGCTACAATCTCGTCGTCTATCGTGCGCAGGCGCTCGATGGTCAAGACCCTCTCATCGGTCGGCACGTTAAGTGCGGCTGCCACGGCATCAGCGGGACGCCAGTCGACCGTCATATGCCTTGTACCCGGCCGGAAGCCACGCGCCACGGCCTCTTCCGAAAATCCTGAAAAAGTGAGCAGATCACGGCCGATGTGACACTTGGCAACGAATGTCCCCTTGCCAGCGCGTCGATAAAGCAGGCCTTCACCGACAAGGGCAAGCACCGCCTGTCGCACAGTGCTGCTGCTGAGTTCGTGCTGCTTCATCAACTCCATCTCAGTGGGGAGCTGATCGCCAGCATTGAAGACGCCGCTCTCGATCTGAGACCGAATGATATCGGCGAGCTGAATATGAAGTGGAGTTCTACCGGGCTGAATCATACGGTCTCCTCAAGTCGAATAATTCCTATCACACGGCTTGGTGGCTGGCAATATTAGGATATTGCATTGTTGCAAGAATATTGCCGAAGGAACTTTGGTGGGGTCGATCACGCCTTGGCTGCAGAGATCGTCGCACTCGTTGGTCTGAGCGTTCCAGCCATTGCCGAACTCCGGCTTCTCGCGCCGGCGCCGTCGACGATCATGGTGTTCTCTTTCTCTATCGAGACTTTTCTGGCTCGGCCTAGCATCTCCAGCATGACATTCTCCAGCTTGATGCCGAGATCCTCGCTGATGGCGGTGCCGCCAGTCAGGNACGTGTGCTCTTCCGATCTGTCCTCGGCAATGATGAGCAGCGGCTTGCCAGACTGCACCCACTGCCTCCAGCAACGGGAGCAGGGCTCGCAGGTTGGAGATCTTCTTCTCGTGAATCAGCACATAGGGCTCTTCGAGCTCGACGCGCATCTTGTCCTGGTTGGTGATGAAATACGGGCTGAGATAGCCGCGGTCGAACTGCATGCCTTCGACGACTTCCAACTCAGTCTCGGCGGTCTTGGCTTGCTCGACGGGGATGACGCCTTGGCTGGCGACCTTTTGCATCGCATCTATCGGGAAACGCCCGATCTCGGCGTCGCCATTGGCCGAGATGGTGCCCACCTGGGCGATCTCGTCATTGTTGGTGATCTTGCGGGCGTTGACCTTGAGCTCGGCCACGACGGCGCCGACGGCTTTGTCGATGCTGCGCTTCAGGTCCATCGGGTTCATCTCCGAAGCAACTGCCTTGGCGCCTTCGCATACGATCGCCGGGGCACGCACGGTCGTGGTGCCGTCGCCGGCAATGTTGCAGGTCTTCGAAGCAACTTCGCGGACCATCTGCGCGCCCATGTTCTCGAACTTGTCTTCAAGCCCGATTTCCTTGTCGACGGTGACGCCGTCCTTGGTGATGCGCGGCGCGCCGAACGACTTGTCGATGACGACGTTGCGGCCCTTGGGGCCGAGGGTGACCTTCACCGCGTCGCCGAGGATGTTGACGCCGCGCAGCATGCGCTCGGGCGCGTCGGAATGGAATTTCACCTTCTTGGCAGCCATCGGATCTGTCGATCTCGCATTATTTTGGATTCTATGTGCGCAATTTTGGATTCTATGTGCGCATGAAAAACTCTGTTTCGGCGAACCTCGGGAGGCGCACCGCAAAAGTCATGCCAGAATCCGCGAAGGCTTAAATTTCAAGCGCTTATGAATTCTTCATACCTCGGGGCTAGGCGGTGTCGCTATTTTTTGTCGAATTCCTTGCATGAGTTGAAGCGAACCGGGCGATGGGTTCCTTTCTTTGTTGGCTGTGAAGTTTGGGACGCCGAAGCCGCGTCCGTGAGCCCTGATGGTCGGTGACACGGGTACGTGAGCTGAAGCTGACCAGAAGATAGTGAACGGACGCTCATGCCGCGCTTGAACATTCCGAACCGGGTCCTTACCCGGCCGCCCGCGACCACCAGACTGGCCCCGAAGAACGGGCCGCCGCCGCTGAACGGAAACCCGATCGGACTATGCCACGTACGTTTCGTCCCGCGGGCGTTCTCACCTTGATTGAGCTGGACTCTCAATCTCATTGCCGTGCCGTAGTAGACGCTTGCCGATGCCCTGCGATCTCGTGAAGTTCGCCGAAATGGATGCGGGGTTTAAGAGTGTGCTCTTCCAGCTCATTGAGATGGGGTCATCAGAGGCGGATCGCCGGCTCAAGTAGATCAGTTAAAGCCTGTCGCGATTTAATGGATTCAGGATTCCCATAGATTTGAGTTCGTGATTCATTGCGGTTGAAAGGAGACCGCGATGTGCAAGCCGCTACCGCTTGAGTTGGGTCAGCGTGTTGTTGCGTATGTCGATGAGGGGCATGGTCACCGCGAGGCAGCGCGCCATTTCCGCGTTTCGCCTCGCTTTGTGAACAATCTGATCAACCTGCGGCGGCAGACCGGTTCACTTGAAGCGCGCGGCAGGGCCATGTGGGCGGCGGCAAGCTTGAGCCGCATGCCGAGTTTGTCCGCTTGCGATTGGCCGAGACCGGCGAACTGACGCTGGATGAGCTTTGCGTAGAACTGGAGATGCGTGGTGTGAGCGTGCACCGCTCCAATGTCGGGCGCCTGCTCCATCGCTTGGGGCTCAGTCATAAAAAAACTCTACTGGCCAGCGAGCAGCAGCGGGCCGACGTGCGCCAGGCGCGTGAGCTGTGGATCGGGCGGCGAAAGCGCTTCTTTAACAAGGCTTTGGCGCGGCTGATCTTCATCGATGAGACGTCGACCAACACCAAGCTGACCAACGCACCGGCTGGGCGCCGAAAGGCGAGCGCTTCAGGACCCATGCGCCCTTCGGCAAATGGCAGACGCAGACCTTCATCGCCGGGCTACGATGCCACGGTCTTGTCGCGCCGTGGATCGTCAACGCGCGGATGAATGGCGCCATCTTCGAATACTACATCGAAACACAGCTCGCTCCCCAACTGTCGCCCGGCGATATCGTCATTCTCGACAATGTCGGCTTCCACAAGAACGAGCGCGCCGCACAACTGGTTCGCCAAAGGGGCCCTTGGCTCCTGTTCCTCCCGCCATACTCACCCGATCTCAATCCGATCGAGATGGCCTACTCAAAACTCAAGGCGCGGCTGCGAAAGAAAGCGGCCAGAGCCTTCGACGCACTCTGCCAAGCTCTCGGCAATATCTGCCACCTGTTCGAGCCAGTTGAATGCAGAAACTTCTTCAAGGCTGCCGGATAGGAGGCTAATTAATCGCGACACGCTTTTAGCTGGCGCAACTCGCGAAGACTGACGCGAGATCATCGTCGTCGCAGGCACAATGGCGAGCAGCAGCGAAATCACTGGACAGAATAGCTCCGCGCCGATAGGGGCAAGCTGGGCGCTCTCCGCACCTTTACGACGTCAGGCGGCATCGATCAACAGGCCGAGCAGCAGCCCCCGATTCGCAGGCGGACATAGTGCATCCGCTCAAGACTCGCCAGAGCTGCTCCTGAGCCGCGTCAGTTTGGATCGCGCGGCCCAAGTGCTGTCGTCGCTTCGGTCGGGGCATTCGCTCGAACTGGCGGACTAAGGGTCACGAGTTCCTCAGAAACTGAAGACTTCATGCCTCGACCTTCTCGCCGAACATTTGCGACAGTGTCAATACCGGGTGAAATTTCCCACTGTGTGGATTGATCCGGTATCGACACGACAGGACCCTTTGGCATTGTCCGAGGTCCGACAAGTGTCGGACGCGCGGGCGATTGATTGCCGTCTAAAGAGGTCTTTCTTTTGGCACGCATATTGCAGTGGGTGGCGCTAAACGCGCGCGGAGAATGTCGCAATGTTCGCACTGCTGGGGTTGGCGCCGTACTACGCCGGGAGCTCCCGATGCAGAAGAAGCAGAAGGCCGCGCCGCAAGGAATAGGTAGTGTGCTGAGAGTTCTGCAAATTCGCT
This sequence comes from Mesorhizobium sp. LNJC391B00, assembly GCF_000502535.1. Lineage (NCBI taxonomy): Bacteria > Pseudomonadati > Pseudomonadota > Alphaproteobacteria > Hyphomicrobiales > Phyllobacteriaceae > Mesorhizobium > Mesorhizobium sp. LNJC391B00. Next base: position 14,243 of record NZ_AYWI01000023.1, on the reverse strand, counting down.
GAGAGGGGGCGATCATGGCAGGCTGGTCATGCTCAACGTCACCTTTTCCCTGGAAGGAATGCCACCATAACCAAGACGAAAGGTAAGACCGCCAGCGCTGCCATCATCAAAGACATTTTGCTTTCGGACCCGGATGGGCTGCACGAAGAGATACGTGCGGTGATGCAGGAGGTTCTCGAGGCGGAGATGGATGAAGCGCTGGGCTGGGCGCTTCAAAGGGCGACCGGACGCCGGAGCGGCTGGGCTATCGCTCGGCTATTGCGGCCGCACCCTTGTCACCCGGGTCGGCAAGCTTGAGCTGCGGGTTCCGCAGGATCGGGCGGGCCGCTTCTCCACCGAGTTGGTCGAGCGCTACCAGCGCTCCGAGCGGGCCTTGGTTGCCACCCTTACGGAGATGTATGTGCAAGGGGTGTCGACCAGGAAGGTCAGGTCAGGCACGAGCCAGGCGGTGCTGATCGCGGTCGGCATCGACTGGGACGGCCGGATCCAGATTTGGCCGTGGATATGGCCAACCGCGAGAGCCGCTCGGCCTGAAGGCCTATTCCTCGTGCGCTGAAGGCGCGTGGCCTCAAAGGCGTCGAACTGGCCGTCTCGGACGCTCATACCGGCCTGGTCGCTGCGATCGGCGAAGTGGTGCCGGAAGCGGGCTGGCAGCGCTGCTCGCTACCGGCCTGACTTCACGACGGATTGCACGCCGCCCTCGAAACCAATGGGCGAAAGATCATATGATAATAATGAGGCGTTTTGAACTGTTGCAAACCAGCGGGACGGATTGTGGCGACACTTGCCTGTGACAAGCACCGATAAATTTCTCCCTCACGATTGATTTCTTCCAGATCGAGAAAGATCGATACGTTTCCGCATACGCTTCCTGCGTTATTCATAAATTGCAGATCTTCAATTTGCAACCACTCGTAGTGCTCCCCCAAAAGCATCTCTACACTGGTGCCACTTACATATGGCAGCATAATAGAGAAATATCCGTCATGCAGATGGTGCGCTCTAAGCAAGAGGACCTGGGACTCGGGTGTCCTCCGTATCGAGACTGTCAGAGGTGAAAAACGCAAATTCATATCTTCCGAACATAGATCAAGTTGAAACCTTTTTTGTACTAAAGCGCTGAATGTGAAGTCAAGCCCCAAGCCGCGAGTGTCATATGCACCCAGCCGATAAGGTGAGGGCAAGTGCCTAGCATTCTTCAAAGCACTTTCTATATGGTAGAACGACTTCCTGCGATCCAATTCCATAAAGTTGTCGTGCTGGAAGTCCTTGAAATATTCCAACTCCGCTTCAATAGGCATGTGGGCATGACGGAATAAGGCGGCATGGGCGGCTCGCTGCAAAATAGAATACTCATGTGTCACACCAGCCTTGGTAAAAAACGCCCGCGCATCGTTGATGAACCGCACGCATTCAGCTTGAACATTGATGACCTTCTCGTACTGCTTCTCGCTAAGTTCGACATCCTCAAGAACTGGATCTCCGTCTGAACCATAGCCAACAACCGCTCCTTCATTAGCGGTGCAGCATTGCTCAAACAGATCGTAATTCCACCAAGGGGTCGTAATGAGTGCTTTACTATCCGCCGAGCGGTACGGTTCATCGGAGGCCACAACATAGCGGCCTAGCATATCAATCTTCGATACTTCTTTGAAGGTGCGAGTCAGATACTCCAGCGTTCTGCCGCTATAGCCGGTGTCGGCCAAGACAACGGTATCCCCTTCTTCCAACTTCAGTTGCTTTGACATATAGCGCATCAACCGGGCACGCAAAGCAGATGAGTTCTCGAAAATCAAATCTAACACATCGTCTCCGCGCAGCAGTTGATAGAACGCCGCCTGTGGATCGGCCGATTGATGGGCGATCCGTATTAACGATTCGGTGATTTCTGGCGGCAGCAAAAGCTGTTTTGCAGCACAATAAAAATCGTGAACTTCGGGATTGATCCCGCTGATGTAATAATCAACGTCGGCGCGGGTTCTGAAAGAGGCTGCAATAGCAACGAATCCACGGATTCGCACCAGCTTGCCAACGGGCTTGCCTGCATAGGCTTCACAGGCAGCTGAAAGAAGATAAGCATCACGCAACAAAAACAAGACCCTTACTTTCTTGCCCTGCTGTTGTAGCGCAGCTACCTCCTCCATAAGAAAACGGGAATAGGCATATAGCACCGGACCAAACGACATGTAGCCGATCACTGTCTCAGGCGCGTATCGCTTTAGGTTTGCTACAGAAAAAATCGGCCGAAACGGACTATAGCAGGGCCCAACGACTGTTTCGGGTGCTGCCTGTTCGAGTACGATTAACGGAGTTGCCGCGTGCTGTAGGCGCAAGAAGTCTGCGACCTCTCGATCAAACTGTAGGAAATGCAGCGCACGTACGCCCAATTTTCGCGGCGCTTGCGCATCGGCTACTTCATTATCCCCGATGTGAAGTAGTTGAGATGCTGGTACGCCACAATCCTTGATTACAATCTCAAAAAGGGCATGACTCTTCGACGTCCCGTAATCGACGGAGCAGTAAACCTTACTGATTGCCCGCATAGCGTCTGCAGGCAAATGCTGAGCCAAGAGGCGCCTTAACTCGTCTTCGCGCAAATACGTATCGCTCACGATAATAATTTTGAGACCACGGGTGTGCGCTAGCCTGATCAGGTCTACGTACGGCGAGAATGCAAAGCAAACCTTTATTTCGGTCCGGATTTCAGTCTCGGCCAATAGCTCCCGTTCCTCACCAGAAAGCGACGTAAAAAACCGATAAATGTCACGGATGTCGATCTGCCCGGATCCGTTCTCTAAACACTTCGCTCGATAGGCACGCGCAGCAGCGCTAATGCGTTGGTGTCGAGTTATCCCCAAGCTTCGCGCGATGGGATTGTCGGCCAGAACGGCGAAAACATCTTCAGGTGTCGCTGTCTTGCGCCATAGCAATGTATCGAAACAGTCAAGTGAGAGTACCTTTATGGACTCGCCAAAAACGCCGAGAATATTTTGGATATCGGGCGCCTTTATCTGCATCGTATGGTGTGTATCACGTATGTCGGTCCAGAGCAGGCGATCCTCCGGTTTCTGCCGCCGGGTGGTTTTTTCTGTTAGACCGCGCCCGGGCGGAAACATTGCATCATTGTGATGGATAGACGGAAGTTCCATACGGGACTTGTCAAAAAGCAGCGGATCAATATCGGCCTGCTTTAGCTTGGCGACCAAGCGCTCCATTATATGCTGCACGTGTTTCTCCTTTGGGTATATCCGCTCAAGCTCGATCGTTCTGGCTGGGAGCGTCTCACTTGTTGTCAAGTCGCGAGGCTGGGTCCTCCGCATCGCCAAAATGTCGAGGTTAGCGGCAACCGCTTTCGCGACACAATGTCCTGAACTGGTTGGGAGAGTGGGGTTCGAACTAGCTAGGGGCTGCGCAGCAAAAATCCGCTGTCCTACCACCAGACGATTCCCATCTGGTCCTTAACCTCTGCTCTTGCAGAACGAAATGCGGATTACGTCAAGATACATCGGACTATTGCTTGATCCTTTGCATCTCACCAAGCTTTGGCCGAAGGCTATCACTGCATAGAGCCTCCCGTCAACGTGGTGGTGAGAACGCGACGCTGTTTGCCAAGTAGTTGATTATGTTGAGGACGTCTGTGTTTGTGCGTGCAAGAGCTTTGTGATGTTTTGATGAAGAAATGTTAAAGGTGATGCACGTAGTTGGCCGCCTTGATGCACGGCGATAAGCTTTTTACGGCCTGAAGCGATGGCCGTGCTCACGGGCAGGCCGCGGAGCCCAAGCTGGCGCATCGGACACATGTCTGGCGTGACCGGGTGCGCTCCTGGCGAAGCCCTGTCAGGTAGACGGCGATCGTCTCGCCTATGCATAGGTTATTCGAAGAGACCGCATTTGTCCGTTCCTGTGCCTGGTCATTGTCTCCCGCAACGAAGAAAGGCTCTTGGTTGCCCCATACGGCTTAACACGTCGTCATTGAAATCATTGATGAGTGTCAATCGTTCGCCATTCGAATTGCAACTGTCGCCACATGAGTTTGCACCACGCTTCGGGAGGCGTTCAAAGTACAACCTACGGTATGCGACCCTGGTTCGTGCGGCAATGCTTCTCACAAACGCAAAGCCACGGGCTGGAGCTCGATCCGGATATTGCCACCGTGGGCAAGGCCGATCGCCAACGGATTCGCCGTTGCAGCGGTGCTTGGTCGACCCGGAATCATGGAAGCCGCTGACGACGGCCGGGCGGTACGCGCCGGAACCTATTGCGCCAATCCCGTTGCCATGCCGGCGGTGATGGCAACGCTCTCGCGCCTTCGAGAATGCGATTACGACGAAGACCAGAAACCGGCGGTCGATGTCGGCAAAAGCGTCTCCCGCGTCGGCGGAAAGACGCTTTTGCAGGTGTTGAAGGCGGCTTTCCGAGAGTCCGCGCCTTGAATTTGCACAGTTCCTTGCACTCGAATGCATATTCCGATGGGCGGCTTCGTCGGAATACGCTTCTATGGCTGTTTCGACTTCCTCCCGATTCTCCGTTGGCATCGCCAGTAAGGCCTCTCGAGGGCCGCGCACCTCCCACAGGGCCAGTGCGGGATCCGTGTTATCGAACGCGGCATAGAGATAGATCACTCGCCCGTCCTCAATGTCACTCGCCGCTTAGGGTCCTGCAAAGGTTATTATGCTCGGTGACATCTTCCAGGGGGTCACCCCTGGCTGCGGCGCCTAATGCCTTCGCATGCGACTCAAAACACACGCATTAGGACACCGAAGTAGTCCCAAGCGTAGAACCACTCCAGCACTGCTGCCTCGTCGCCGTTAGTATGGACCTCCACACGAATCATTTACAGTCGCCCCTATCCCACGCTTCGTGCCGGCTATGCGATTCGAAGGACTCGGCCAAGAACTCATCCGCCGCAATAGGCAGGGAGCAATCAACGATGCGCCGGCCCGTCACCGCACGGGCTCTACGGCCGCAAGATGGACGGCTTCGCTGCCGAAATTGGTGAAGATCACGCTCTGCAGCGGCCCGCAGGGGGCACTCAGCGCTTCAGCGGCCCTTTCCTCGTCGGCGTGGGCAAAGGCAGGAATCGAGCCCTTTTCGACCGCCTCGGCGATGGCTGAATTGACCACCGGATCGGCATGTCCCAGAAGGATAGCGCCGAACCTGAGGGCCATGTCGATCATCCGCGCCCCTTCATCCGTCCAAAGATACGGCCCCTTTGCCCTGTCGATGTAGATGGCTCTGCCATCGAGCAGTGGAAGGGCGGGCCCGGCGCTGGAGATGCCTCCGACAAGGTGTTTCATTGTCAAGTTTCCAATTCTGATTTCCAAAGGATAAACTCGGCAGCCATTCCTTGGGCCTGCACCAAGACCTGAAGCACGATCCAGAATTTCGATCCAGAATGCCACGAGCCAGAGCGATAATCAGCATTCCGGTGTCGCGATATGAAGCGGGTCATGCGCTTTATTAGCAGGGCGTCTGTCAACTGTGGCGCTCGGAGGCAACCTCCCCTGCGTTCCAATCGTCACGACTCCCGCAGAAGCCCCCGAAACTTCCCCTCTATACGTGGTGTGTCCCTGAGCGAAGGGGATAAGCGATCACGCGCCATGCCCTCCGGGAGTATTGGGAGGAAAATAATGCAGATTTCCAGTACGCTGGTAATCGTCGCGGGCTTCGGGAGGAGGACCGCAAAGCCAGGCTCGAATTCGGGTGGAGCACCGAAGGAGTTGCCATGATCCGCGCAGCTACGACCGCCCGGAGCCGGAACGTCCGGTACTGGCGCCGCGGAGACCGGGCGAGGAACGGTTGCGAGCCGTTCATCGACCAGACGAGATTCTCCATGACCTCGAGCCGGGGGGGCGCGGTAATAGCTCGCGAGATCCTTCACGATCTGCTGCTTGTTCGGATGGCACATCGCGACGCGTCGATGTGCTCCTGCTTCCATTCCCGAGTGTCTCCGATGATTTCGCGGTAGGTGATTGGGCCAATGCGATGGCCGATTCCAAGCATCCTGTCCAAGGTGCCTCGGAAGCTCCGCCGCCTATTCCAGCGGAAGACGAATTCATTCAGCTACGCATCGAGATGCTTCTCCCGGAATCCGTGAAATGTGCCAAGCGCCCCGAAGACAACGTGGGGCCATTTCAGAAGGAGGTGTGCGGGGAGTTTGGATTTATTGATGTTCACCCTGGTCAAAGGACGGCCAGGTACCTTGTCGTAGGGCGCGTGATGGTCCGTCCTCAGCTTGGTTCCCAGCAGGGTGTTCGCCTCTACGAACGGCACCAGGCTCGCGGCCGAACGGTCCGCGATACGCGCCAGCCGGACGCGGCCGACACCGAACCTGCCCACCGTCTCGACCGCCCCGGCGATCCAGATCTGGTTCGCCTTGCTGCTGCCGCCGCCCCTCTTCAGCGCGTCATCTTTCCGTCTGTACGGAATGGATGACTCGTCGACATCGACGGTCCCCGAAAGGGGTCCGGTCCGGATCGACCATTGCGCGCCGTCAGCTTGTGCAGCAGCAGCCACGACGTCTTGTAGGAAACGTCGAGCTTGGGCTGGAGCTGAAGCGCCGAGATCGTGCATCAGGTAGGCGGCCAGGAACCACTTGCGAAGCCGCAGATGCGTGCCCCGCATGACGGGGCCTGCGATCACCGAAGTCTGGCGCCGACACCCCCGGTCGCTGCCCTTACCGGAGCACTCCAAAGCCATGGGCGACATTGGAGGCGCCAAGCTTTCCTTGAACCGCAGTGCGGGCAGACGAAACCGTCAGGCCACCGCGTGCGGAACAAGTAGTCCGCACAGGCGTAATCGTCCTGGAAATCCCTGACGAACGTCTCGATCGGCGGCGGTTTGTCGTACTTCCACCGGCTGGGAAATTAGGGCTTCGGCCGCCCGACGCCGCATAGACGCCTGGCGGCTGCCTGTCACCCACGAACTCCTCCAGATATGGTTACCACCTGAGTGAACGGGATAAGCGATGGCGCGTGCCACTATCGATGCACTCGAAAACAACCAGCCGAAGGATGCAGATATGTTGTTCTTGCATAAGCCGGCGTTTGCGATCGAGTTGAGCGTGTTCGATGTTAGCGGGCGAGCCGCGACCACAGAAATTTCCACAAGGGTGCCGGGCGATAATATTGCTCCCACGCAGATTCGTGCCACTGATTCGGATTGTCGCCGACCCAGGCTTCCCACTCGACGTCGAAGATCTTCTCATCGTCGGCCGGCCGCCTTTGGCGCCATCGGAGCGCTTCAGCGCCTTCGCCGGCGGTTTCCGAAAAACCTCCCAAGGCACCACCGCGTTCAGCTTCTCCAATAGGTCGCCGGCCTCGCTCAGCCGGACATAGCGCTCGTCAATATCCCAGAACCCAGCCTGTCATCGCATCCAACGCCTCCGAGTAAATCGCCAGGTGAATCAAAATGCGTTCTCGATTGCCGGTTTTCGAGGTGTCCAGATGGCGATCGGCTTGCGGTGGGTGGCGAGTCGGGCTCACGCCTGTCAGACAGGCCGATGAGCTGCGACACACTGTTGCGGATGATCTCCGCGGCCGGGGTGGAGCCGCCGCAAGCGCCGCGTGTGGTCGGCATCGAGACTGGGCCTGGCGCAATGGGCAGCGCTACGGAACGATCATTTGCGATTTGAGGGCAACCGCGTGTTGGATCTATTGCCGGATCGAAATGCCGATACGGTCGCGTCATGGCTGAAACGCTATCCTGGCATCGAGATCATTGCTCGCGATCGTGCCGGCGTTTATGCTGAGGGTGCACGTCGCGGTGCGCCCGATGCAAACGCAGGTCGCCGACCACGGGCATCTCCTCCAGAACCTGGGCGAAGCGTTCATCTTCTTGAGGGGCTGGCGCTCGGTACGAGCGCGGAAATTAGCCATTCCGCCTTGCTCATCTCAATTACGGCCATGACAGTGTTATCCTGTTCAAGAGCGGTAAGGGACTGGCTCGCGTCAAAAGACTGCGGCATCGGGTGCCTCCTTCTGATGGTGGCTCCAACAGCGCCGAAGGATGCCACACCCTCGCCGCTCGCCCCATAGCATCTACGCTGCGGGATACGATCTGCAGCAGGTTTCGCTGTTTGCGCGTCACTTCGGCGAGTCGCTGGACAGTTGGTGGCGCCGATGTCGCGAACCCGACAAGTGTCGCGGCCACTCCAGCGGGCGCGCGTGTTTCATTCTTGCTAAGCGGGGAGCTCCGCATTCTGCACGTGGCACGCCGATTGCTGCGATGATGAGCAAGAGCCGCCGCAACAAACCGGTCGCAGCGGCTCGTCCGAAAATCGCAGGTTACATTGGAGGGCGAGCTATGTTGTCCCAGTTTGAAAACCAGTCCATAAACCAAGAGGTCGCCAGGCTCAATCTGCCGAACTCTCGGATCAAGCACTTCGCGCCGGCTAGTTACGCACAAGCCGGAGAAGACGTTATAGTCGAAGGAATCTTGGCTGCAAAACTCTGCAAGAGCCAAAGATCTTGGGATACTGTGTTCTATGTCGAGATCGGCGCTAATCACCCCATTTCTACCTCAAGTACCTATCTTATGTACCAAAGAGGCGCGAGAGGTGTTTTGGTTGAACCCAATCCTGAATTGGGAGCGCTGATCCAGACTGCGCGCCCGAAAGACGTTCTTGTGCCGTCAGTGGTCTTGCCCGCTCCTCAAGCATGCGCCACGCTCTTCATCGGAAACGCCCATGAGCTTTCCTCCGTGAATAAGGCACATGTTGAAAGTTTCGGCGACTTCGACGGTATAGGAGGTATCCGAGATAATATTGAGGTGAGCGCGGTCGGTATCAATGAACTATTGACCCCCTATGCCAATAAGGTCGATTTCTTATCGATCGATTGCGAAGGACTGGATTACGATCTCGTTAAGGCCATTGACTACGAGCGCATCAGACCTGCTGTCATCCAATGCGAGCCAAGCGAGCATTATCTAAAGGGTATCAGGGCTCGGATCATCAATCTGATGGAATGCAGATCATACCGGCTTACTGCAATGACTGACATCAACGTCATCTTCGAGCGATTACCCTAGAAGGCTTCTCTGATTGGGTTCGTTGAGGTCAAGCTCCTCCCGATATTTTTCCGGACCATGTCGCCCTGCGGGCTTCTCTTCGCGGTCGACGTTAGGCCGCATATGATGGGTCAGTAGAGCGAGGCGTCTCAATCTGTTGAACGACCTTGGGAGAGTTCGCCCAGGATCGTGCCTGCTATCGAAATCACCTTGCCCGTCGTCCCCACGGGAACGATCCGGATCACGCCATTTCGGGCGGAATCAATTCCTCCTTCGTTGGTCTGTTATCCCCATTTCATGCCGATACGCGGCCGAGTGCCTTGCCGAAGCGGAATTCTGTTGCATCACTCCACATGCGATGCAGAATGACCGAACTTGCGGGCGACGGCAACTCGGGCTCGCGCCATGCCGCGCGACTTGCCCACGCCATGCCCCATGCTCCGAGGCTCCACCATTTTTTGCTCAGCACGAGCAGCGAATGAGCCGCATCATGAAGGGCCGTGCGGGCGAGTTCGTCACTGCATCAGCTCACCTTGCCCTGAATGTCCGTTTCGCCAGATTGGTAACGTGCCGGGGTCAGACCCAGATGCGCTCCGACATCCCTCGAGCGACGAAAGCGGTCCGGCTGATCGATCGTGGCACGAAAGGGAGCGCGGTGATGGTCCTGGTCCCGCGTCATAATGACCATCTGTCTACGTTATTGAAAGTCAAGGGTCTCTTGCTCCGAACTTGGTGATGAGGGGCGCCTTGAGTGCCTGACGTACTCGATCAGACGCGAATCTTCGATATCCGGCTCGCGCTTTCATAGGTCGCACGTTAAGTGCGGCTGCCACGGCCTCAGCGGGACGATCGACCGACATATGCGTGTTGCGGAGCTCCGGTTCGATCCACCTGTCCGCTTTCCTGTCCCCGTTGAGTAGTCCGGCAATGGCCCTGTCGGACATCAGTCGCGCGCAGGCGCGGATTAGCTCTACCGTCTCCGACTCGACGGACCACCGCGTTTGACGCCGCCGGTTCTTTCTCACCGTCAGGCGGGTATGACGGCGGCTTGCAAGCTGATCTCGATCTCGGGATGACCCATGGTGCGCCTTTGCAATATTGCTCGGCAGGAATGATGCCGGCGGCAAGCTGGCGAAGGACCGTCACGGAGCTCAGATTGAGCATCCCGGCGGCTTCAGTCAACGTGACTTCGCCGCGCTCGGCCCATTCCCATCCCGGTAGACCGCGATGCCGTGCGGGCCGGCTTCGATGAGATGGACGAAGTCACCGGCGACGGCTCCACAGAATTGCTCGATGACGATCTCACCGCTTCTTCCGAAAACCCTGAAAAAGTGAGCAGATCCCGGCCAATGTGACACTTGGCAACGACTGTCCCCTTGCCCTGTCGATAAAGCAAGCCTTCACCGACTGGGGCAAGCACCGCGCTGTCGCACAGGGCTGCTGCTGAGTCCGTGGATGGTTGGCAATATTAGGATATTGCATTCTTGCAAGAAATGAACTAAGGTGCGATGCGCCTCGATGTCAAGTGGAGTGGTTCCCTTGTTGTGGGTCCGCAGAACGAACGGGAGGAAACAAGATGACTATAATGGGCTATCGCTTGGGTCGGCGCGGCTTCTTGACCAGCATGTTGGGGGTGTCGTCGCTGCCACTACTTGGGTCGTTGCCCGCCATGGCGCAGGATCAGACGCTGACGCTTTTCGGCGATGGAGACGGGACAGAATACAAGGCGCTCCTCGCGGCCTTCGAGAAGGTATCGGGCATAAAGGATCGCTGGGAGGGCGTGCCTTTTGCAGACCTTCAGAACACGCTAGTTCAGCGTTTCCGGACGGGGAATTCCGGGATCGATGTCTTCCTCGTAGACCCGAGTTACGTCCCGATCTTCGCCAAAGCGGGCATGTTGAAGGACTTGACGAGTGCCTTTGAAGAAAAGACCAAGGGCGTGCTGTTCCCCAGCGATGTGCAGGGCGCTACTTACAACGGTAAGATGCTGTCGATGCCGATGTGGGAGTCAACGCAGCTCCTGTTCTTCAACAAGAAGCTTCTGGCCAAAGCTGGCGTTGAAGTGCCGGATGTCTCGCCCGATGCGCGCATGACCTGGGAGAAGGTCATCGAGCTTGCCAAGAAGGTCCAGGCGGCCGGAGCCGAGGTCGGCCTCTCATTCGAGCAAGTCGATCGCTACTACCAGCTACAGATCCTTCCGGAGTCGCTTGGCGGTGGGCCAGGCGTCAAGGGTGATAACCTGCTGACCGTGGACGTGGCGAACGATGCTTGGCTGAAGGCAGGAAAATGGTATGGAAGCCTCTTCGCCGATGGCGTGGCTTCGCGTGGTCCGACCCAAAACCAAGAGGGGCGCGATCTGTTCATAGCTGGTCGGCTCGCATTCTTTGTTGGCGGTCCCTGGGGAATCGCCCAATTCAACAAGGCCGCCGGTCTTGACTATGGAGTGGCGCCTCATCCGTATTTTGCCGGTGGCAAGGCGGTGACGCCTTCTGAATCATACCATCTGGGAGTGGCGGCGGACACCACGAACGCCGATCAGGCTCTGAAATTCCTGAACTACGCGTGCCTGGACAAAGATGGGGCGGTAGTTGCCACCAACGGAAGCAATCTATCAGCGAACATCGAGGCTACGGCCGAGGTGATGAGGAGCCTTCCTGAGCAAAGTCCCAATCTAAAGGGTATTGACCTTTTGATGAGTTATGAGCTCGCGAATACGGCTATCCGGCGACCGCGTACCCCGGGATACCTCCAACTGGAGGAACTGTTCGCGCGTGCCTTTAGCGATATCCGCAACGGAAGTGACGCCGCTCAGACGTTGACGCAGCTTCAAAGTGAACTCGAGCGTAGTTTCAAGCGGATCGAGCGCTGACACCGATGGCGATGGGAGCGGTTTCTGAGGGACGGACTGTAAGGGCCGCTCCCATCATTGGTCGACGTTCAAAATGGAGAGCGGCCATAGCGCCGTTCCTATTCCTGACGCCGGCTCTGGTTGGCCTCATTGGTTTCCGGTTGTTGCCCGCAGGCTGGCTCATTCAGGCGAGCCTGTCCGGGCCTGATGGGGAATTCGCCGGGCTCGATAATTTCGAGTTCCTTTTTGCGGCGCCTACGTTTGCAAAGACCGTGCAGGCTACCCTAACCTTTGTGGTGGTGACTGTGCCGCTGCAGACGGCAATCGCTTTCGGCCTCGCCTTGCTGTTTGCCGAGAACTCCCGGATCGTCTCGCTGCTGCGTGTCTTGGTGTTCCTGCCGGTGGTCATCCCTTCGAGCGTCGCAGCCATCCTGTGGGGCGCCGCATACCGCCCCGAGGGACTGGCAAATGCGATGTTGATGTCGGTGGGCTTCAGCGCTCAGCCGTTCCTCGCATCCGCGGACCAGGCACTGATGTCGATCATTGTCATGAGCTCGTGGATCGGTGTCGGCTTCTGGATGATGTTTCTTATCGGTGGCCTAAAGGACATTCCTCGCGAACTCTACGAGGCAGCATCAATCGATGGCGCTGGAAAGCTTTCGTCGCTGTGGCACATCACTATCCCGCTGATGCGTCGGCCGCTAGCCTTCGTAATCGTCGCTGACACAGTAGCCTCATTTCTGCTGTTCTCTCCGATCGCGATACTTACCCGAGGCGGGCCCGGCGGCAGCACGCAGCTCGTCATGTTCGACGTGTATCAGCAGGCTTATTTTTTCAACGACGTGTCACTGGCCGCTGCGGAATCATTGACCTTGATGGTCATCATGATGGTCATCATCCTCATCCAGTTCCGGTTGCTCTCGCGGGATAAGCAACTGTGAGCGCCGGAGAAAAGAGTTCGGCCGGGGCGAGACGCATGGTTCAGCTCCTGTTCGGCATCGCCGTCGCCGCCGGCTTCTTGCTGCCGATCGTCTGGCTGGTTGCCGGAAGCCTCCGGCCCAGTAACGAGATATTCACCGCGCTCAATCCGCTTTCCATAGGCAGCTTCATTCCGCCACAGCCGACCCTGGCAAATTATGGCAGCGCGCTCGGCGGAGCGTTCCGGAGCGGATTGATCAACTCGATCGTCGTGGCCGTATGTACGGTGGTCGTGGGACTTCTGGTATGCGCAGCCGCAGCCTTCGCGTTGAGCGCCATGCAGTGGCGCGGCCGCGAGGTCGTCTTCGCCATGATCGTCTTCAGCTTTTTGATCCCCGAGGAGGTCGTGGCTGTCCCGTTGTCGGCCATCTTCGCACGCGCGGGGCTGCAGAACACCTATACAGCACTGATCTTGCCCTTCGTGGGCAGCGGCATGGTGATCTTCCTGCTGCGGCAGTTTTTCCTCGCCATACCCCGTTCGCTGATTGAAGCGGCTCAAATCGATGGAGCGGGCTGGCTAAGGATTTTCCTGCAGATTTTCCTACCGCTTTCGCGTCCGGCTCTCATCGGCGCCGGGGTCATCATCTTCAATGGGCAATGGCAGGCCTATCTCTGGCCCCTTCTAGTCACGACGCGCCAGGACATGTTCCTAGCCCCAATCACCCTCGGCCTGATGGTGGGGCAGCGCTCCAGCGACTACGGCCAGGTCTTCGCGGCATCGACAATCCTGAGCCTCATTCCTGCAGCCATTCTACTGGGCTTCCAACGCTTCTTCACCGACTCAGTCGCGATGTCGAGCGTCAAAGAATAATCTGAGGATTCGCATGACCATAAGACTGCTTCACCAGAGCCACCTGTTTCGCCCCTATCTCGATCATGATGATCACTGGGATCTTGCTTGCGTCTATGCTCTTGCCGCATCGGGCCAACTCGAGCTGGGCGGCATACTGGTCGACTTTCCGTCCGATCGATATCCAACGTGTCATCATCTGGCATAATCAAACCCTGCGAGCCATTGGAGTTGGATGAATGCGCAACCTCGACAGCGATGCATTTGCAGCGTTCGTCGCTGTCGCAGAAACAGGCAGTTTACCGCGGCCGCTGAGCGCCTCGGTCGAACCCAAGCCGCCGTCAGTATGGCAATCGGCAGGTGGGAAGAGCGTCTCGATCTGCGATTGTTCGATCGAGGCCACCGCCGGGTGACGCCAACTCCGATTGCTGAGCGCCTCCTAGGCTACGCACGCAGGATTCGCGAGATAGAAGACGAGGCCCTTGCGACGCTCCTTGAAGGCAGAAACGAAAGTCGGGTGCGGTTGGGCATGCCGGATGACTATCACGCTTTGTCGCCGCCTGAGCGACGACATCGGTCCCGAGGTCGCGCTTTCCTTGCATCTGCACGACACACGGG
>NZ_AYWI01000022.1:0-41022 GCF_000502535.1 Mesorhizobium sp. LNJC391B00 | reverse complement strand
GTGACGTGAACAATCACCAGCCTGCCATGACCGCCCCCTCTCAGCGAATTTGCAGAACTCTCAGCACACTACCCAAAAGCGGCCTTTAGATTAGCAGACCGCAACGGCCGATGCAGGGGTCGTGTCCCATCAGGTGGTGTAGCTCGGCGGTAGCGAAGCCGCTCACGAGCGCGCCGTTAGTAGCGCTGTAGCGAGCAAGCGGCGTGTGGGTGGTCATCGGCGCTTTCCGGTAGGGTTTGGTTGTTGACGCCAACCCATTTCGGAAGGGCCACCGATGACCGACGACATGATGAACCTGCGCACGCTCGTGGAGAAGACCCCGGATGCCGATCTGCTGCGGGAGATGATCGGCTTTGCCGCCGAGCGACTGATGGAAATGGAGGTGGGCGCGGCCACCGGCGCCAGCTATGGCGAGAAGAACCCGCTGCGGCTCGCCCAGCGCAATGGCTACCGCGACCGGGACTGGGANACTGATGCAAATGGAGGTGGGCGCGGCCACCGGCGCCAGCTATGGCGAGAAGAACCCGCTGCGGCTCGCCCAGCGCAATGGCTACCGCGACCGGGACTGGGAGACGCGGGCCGGCACGGTCGAGCTGCGCATCCCGAAGCTCAGGAAGGGAAGCTACTTCCCAGGTTTCCTCGAACCGCGCCGCATGGCCGAGAAGGCGCTAACGCCGTCATCCAGGAAGCTTATGTGCAAGGCATCTCGACCCGGTCGGTTGGCGACCTGGTCAAGGCCATGGGTATGAGCGGCATATCCAAGAGCCAGGTCTCGCGGCTGTGCGAGGAGATCGACGGGAAGGTGAAAGCCTTCCCCGATCGGCCGATCGAGGGCGATTGGCCATACCTGTGGATCGACGCCACTTACCTGAAGGTCCGCCGCGGTGGGCGGATCGTCTCGGTCGCCGTTATCATCGCCGTCGGCGTCAACGCGGACGGCCGGCGCGAGGTACTGGGCATGGAGATTGGCACCTCGGAGGCCGAGCCGATCTGGACAGAGTTCCTGCGCAAGCTGACACTCGCGGCCTGCGCGGCGTCAAGCTCGTCGTCTGCGATGCTCACGAAGGCCTCAAGGCGGCCGTCACCAAGGTGCTGTGCGCGACATGGCAGAGGTGCCGCGTCCACTTCATGAGGAACGTGCTGGCCCATGCCGGCAAGAGCGGCCGCAGGGTCGTCTCAGCCTTCATCGCCACCGCTTTCGCCCAGGNATGGCAGAGGTGCCGCGTCCACTTCATGAGGAACGTGCTGGCCCATGCCGGCAAGAGCGGCCGCAGGGTCGTCTCAGCCTTCATCGCCACCGCTTTCGCCCAGGAAACGCCCGAGGCCGCGTCCGTACAATGGCGCGCCGTCGCCGACCAGATCCGGCCGAAGGTGCCGAAGCTGGCGACAATCATGGACGACGCCGAGCTACGTGCTGGCCTACATGACCTTCCCCAAGGAACATCGCGCCAAGCTCCACTGAAGCGGCCTCGGGCGGTTGCAAGATCATTACAATGTTCTTTCTGATATCCGCCCGGTAAGGCGCTTTTCGCCTAAGCACTAGGCGTTCTCACATTTTTTGTTCAAGAACAAGGCGTTTACACACTTGGCTACAAGCCGAAAGCGCCTTAACTGTGAACGTTTACATATGCGAAAGCGCCTAAACATCCTGCCTGCTGCGGATGGAAAAACGCTGACTGTAAAAGCCCGCCCAACCTTTCGGCGGGCGGGCTTCCACTGTCGGAACTGGAGAGTGTCATGTCNTCCGATGGAAGCAGTCGCTCCGCCAGTGTCGCCGACGGAGGCTGCGGCATTTGCCCCAGAACCGCCTAGGGACACGCTAGCCGTAGCGCCGCTGTTGCCGCCCACATTAGCGCTGGCGCCTCCGCTGCCGACGGATACCCCGCCGACGCCTCCGACATTAATTCCAGCTGCAGTCGCTGGCATACAAAGAATTACGAGAACAGATCCGGCAGTCAGACTGCCCGTAAGAATTTCAAAAATTCTTGCCATGGTACGCCTCCTTGTTGCCCTGCAAAGGATGGGACATTTTTTGGGATCTACGGACCCCATAGTGACGCACTAGAGTTGAAAAACAACTTAACGGCCGCTAAAGATTCGTTCTTGGATCATTACTTGGTAATTCTCGGGAGTCAGATATAATAAAATTTTACTTTGCTCCTACGTGATTTTTCCATTTGTCAGATAATATCATTCCCTAAGCACCCCAGGTGCGGTGCAACAATGTTCAGGGATCGACCGTCCGGCGATCAGTAAGCGGCTACTACCGCCGATCGGACATACAACGCTATATTAGCACCTTTTGACGAACCCGACCGGCGGGCCGAGCCAGAATCCCGTCAGCGCAAAACCTGCAAAATCGCTTCCGATGCTCGCCATTGACTAGCACGGAGGAAGTTCTGAGCGCCAAACACGGTGACCATCAACCCACGGCCGCTGGTAACTGTCGACGTCGAGCATTTCGCCTGGTTGAAAGCTATGTGGCGCCGAAGCGGAAGAAAACACTGCAGACCCCGTTTCCTAAAATCGTATCAGGGCATTAGCAGTGACGCCGAGCGGCCGCCGACCTATCGATTAACTCGGTCCGGAGCCAGAGCGTTATAAAGGAGCAAACACGCCAGAAGTGAGATGACGCTGCCTAGCAGTTGGTCTGCCGTCAGGCCGGAAAAATAAACGAGATCGAACGCCAGTACAGCCATCGCTCTAGCCACTCATGAATTGGAAAACCTAACGAGCTGGTCACCAAGTCCGGCCTGCTCAAGATCGCGCAACGTGTCCTTCAACTCCTTGCGCTTGTAGCGATTGATGATGCCGGCTTAGGTTGTGGCGGCATCTAACAAACATTCGACTCGCGCCTGCCATGACGACGACCCGCCGAAGCGAGCATCGCGAGCGCACAGTATTCAAATCCCCCAAGGCGTCCGTCGAGATTTGACAACAGACAGATGGCGCGGCGCGAGCTCTGACGCTGTACGACTGACGCAAGCGGCTCTCAGTCCTGGGCGTTGTCCTTGGTCCGTGTGAGGCGGCTTTCGCCTTCCTCCGGGCCGAAGCAGCTTTCGAAATCATTGCAGTCCCGGCAACTGGGGGAGCTGCACAGCGAAAAGCCTTCGGCCTCGCAGAGCTTTCGGTAAAAGTATTTTTTCCATTTCATGTTTTGGGTGTTGCCGGCCGCCAGCGTCGGAAAATGCGAGGCGAGCAGGCAGCCGAGGTCGCTTCGACTAAAGAGGCCAAGGTCTTGCCAGAGGTGGTCATTGCGCATGGCACGCCGGGCGATGATCTTGGCGAAGCGGGCGCTTGCCTTGTCGTCGGGCCGGGCATGCGCCAGCAGCAGTCCGCGCAGAAGTTCTTCTTCCAGATCCGGCTCGGGCTCGCTCCCCTCTTCCAAGGCAAACGCGTTGATCGGAAAAGCAGGGAAACAGCGGACCAGGACATCGCGCAACTCGGCGCGCGAAAGTCCGGTTGCCTCCGTCGCCGTCGCCTCGCCGGCCTCGATCTCCTCGAGCGCACGTGAAAGCACACAGGCAAGCACATGCTGGTCCAACCTGCTCTCCAGCTGCGGCCATTGGCCGGTGCTGAGCCGGGCATAATGTTGGGCAAATATGGTGCGTTCTCCTGCTATGGTCCTATTAAATCATGCACAGACCCGGCCTGCCGCAACATGGGTCGGGCAGTTCTTCGGCGTGGCACTCCGGGTCACCTCGCGTCGAGTAGTTCGGCAATTCTCGTCTGGTCCATCGGCTCTGACGCGATTCTGTGATTCGAAGAGGTTCGCGAACCCCTGCCCTGCCGTTTGCGCCTCACGGGGAACACTGGCGCCGGAATTGCCCCGCAGAGTTGGACGTGAACCGTGCGGGACAGAGGTCGCGTGCTGAGTGCGGCCACATGTTCAAGCCGCCAGACTCACGGTTGAATGAGGCCGATTCAAAACGCGCAGGGGGTGAGTTCCAGCGCACGTTCAGGACAGGATCGCACGCCTCGTGATGCAGGCAGTTCCTCCCCTTCCGCAACTTCAATGTCACCAGGCAGGATGTAACCGTCATTATCGAGTTTGAAGATGTCCGGCGCTTGCGCCGCGCATCGCGCGTGGCCCTGGCATTTGGCCCTTTGGACGATGATGCGCATGGCGCTGCCTCCATTGTCTGTGCCCGGCTCGGGGCGGGCCTAAGACCAGTCCAGGATCAAATTTTCGATCCCGAACACATGGCCGCCAGAAGTTATCGGCGCCGTACCCTGCTTGATCCTGAAAGCCGGGATGCGCGCCAGCCACTCCTCCAGGCCAATGACAATCTCCCGCCGGGCAAGGTGTGAGCCAAGGCAACGGTGGGGACCATAGCCAAACGCTGCGTGGCGGTTGTCCTCCCGCTCCAAATCAATCGTGTTGGGGCATTCGAATTCCGCCGGGTCACGATTGGCAATCATCGTGGCGCAGGAAACATAGTCCCCCTTCCGGATCGGCGCGCCTTCGAAGTCGATATCTTTCGTGGCCACGCGGATCAACTGAATGGGCGGATAGGCCCGCAGCAATTCTTCGGTTGCGAGCGGGATGCGGTCCGGTTCGCTCCGCAGCAATTGCTGATCTTTGAGGTTGCGTGCGAGGTACGCCAAGTCAAAGCCTATAGCTGCTGCGACCGTGTCGAGCCCAGCGACGAAGACAAGCACGCCGATGCCGCGGACTTGGGTGTCAGTCAGCCGGCGGCCCTCGACCTGTGCCTGCACTATAAAGGTCATGAAATCGTCAACCGCCTCATCGCGGCGCATGGCTGCAAGTTCGTCGATGAATGCCACGATCGTCCGGGCAGCCACAGGTCGTTCCTTATCGTCGCCGTGGAGCAGATCTTTCCCCCAGCCGACGAATGTATCGAGTCGGTCATCAGGCAACCCCAGAAAGCGAAGAAAGGTGCTCACCGCGAAAGGAAAGGCAAAATCCTTCATCACGTCGCAGCTTGTGCGCGACGCGGCGATCCTTTCGATCAGCTCGACCGCCCGTTCGCGGACAGCCGGTTCCAAAGCCAACACCCGCTTTGGCGAAAGCAGCGGATTAAGCAGTGAGCGAAAGACGCCATGGGCCGGTGGATCGAGCTCAAGCGGGATAGTCGGCCAGTTCTCACCCAGTATGGAGGAGAAGATGCTGCGATGGCTGGAAAAAGTCTCTGCGTCCTGCAGCACCTTCCGCTGGTCCGCGGCACGGGTGATGACCCAGGTACCCCGGCCATCTTGCGTGTTGTAGCGGGAGTAAAAGATCGGAGGCCCGTCATGTACGCAAGCGACAGCTGCGTGTGGATCCCCGTTGGGTGTTGGTGGCATCCCTGGCGATGTAAACAGGCTGAAGTCCCTCACCATTTCGGGCGGGACATGATCTGGAACGGGGTTGGTCGCCATTTTGTTTTCTCTACATTGGCGTTCATGGCTCAATTGAGATTGCACCGCTGTTCATAAAGTCGATTTCCAGCATGGGCACGTCTCTTGTCGGGCGCCTTATAGATTCTGTCGCCTGATACAGCCCACCTGCACCAGCGCGGATGAGATGGGTTGCGAAGTCGATCAGAGGGGCATCTCCGCCGCGCTCCGGTCATGAAGCAAAGCGGCCGCTTCCCCGTTAGGGTTGAGAGACTGGTCAATCACCTCTGCCCTGCTGATCAAATTGTCGAAGCAAGTCGCGTGCCGGATAGGGTAGCCATGGCGGTGCACCAAGCAATGCCAGCCTGCGCTGGGTCTGCCGCTGATGATCACCTGTCCATCATTCTTATGACAACGTCCGACAACCGACATCCGTGGTCGGTTTTGTCGAGCCCGCGACATCGGGCTGTTCGGCTTGGCTGTTGCTGCACAGCCTGCCGGTCGACGAGCGAGTAGATCGCTCGCACGGCCCGGATTGAGCAATGACGCGATCCAGCGCAAGGATCGGGTGCGGTCCGAGAAGACCCGACGGCGCTTGCGCGAGACGATCGGAAATATCAAAAAGGTCAAGCCGCGCTTCGGTTCGGCGCTGATGGCGTATGCGTTTTATCGCTCGCAGGCGCTGCAAGGCTTTTCCGGCAGACGGCGATGCACTCGTGCGCACCGGTGCCGACCGGCGACCAGCTTGACTGTATAGATGCGGTCCATTCCGGCGTGCATCACCTGACCATGCGCATGCGCTACGACGGCATCCTTTCCGCTCATGGACCTAGATTTGCTCGCGAGCCGCTGTCGGAACGTGGTGCTGAGTCCTATCGCGGCCAATTCAATCCGAGGACCTGTCGGCAGTCAACACACCCCTGGAGGTCGGACCGGGAACGCGTGGCAGACTCTCGGCCAGAAACCGCCAGTCGCTGCCCTCGCGTTCGCCTTCCTTGCGCGTGCCGAAGAACTGGATGATCATCTTGCCGTCCGCGCCATAGGCTTCAATGGACGTAACGTGACCATCCCTCGTCGGCTTGCGCACGGCCCAGACCTCGCGGATGCGATGGGTCCTAAGATGCAGATGGAAGGTCTCTTCGAGCACATTGATCCGCGGCCCGATCTGCTTGACCGACCTGATCGGGCCGGAATGGATCTGAATGCAACCACGATTGCCGACAAAGCACATGATCGGCATCTCGTCTTCGGCCGCCTGTTGGAACAGGGCGCCAATGGCATCATTGTCGAGTAGCCAGGCGTCATCCTCGTCGGCCATACGCATCGCCTGGCAGCGGCTGAGCTTCAGTGTCTTCAACATATGGTAGAACTGATGCACGTCGCTTAGCCGGCCCCAGTGCTCGCGTAGGTCGTCGACCGTGGTGGCGTGGTCTGGACTCACTGCGTTATCGCGCGCCCCGCTCGCCTCGAGCGATATGATCGGCTCCTGGTCGGGGGATACAAGCTCTGCCGTCAGATCCTGATAGGCCTGCAGGTTCGAGGCGGGCGTGAGATGAGCTTTGTGCATCGCCTCGCCGGTGGCATCAAAGAATTGCAGGCTGCGGCGGATCTCGGCCCCCTCGCGCTTCTCGACGGCGAAGCCATACGCCCACGCTTTCGGGAAGATGCGCAGGTCGATCTCGTCGCCGAGCAGTATGGCATGCTGGTTGCCGGTGACCACTTTGCCGTAGACGCCAATCTTTTGGTGCACGGCACTTTCGTTGCTGGTGACCGCCATCACCTCGCCGACCGCTTCGAGGCCGGTCAGCAGATCATCGACGCGCGGCTCGATGCGCACCGCGCCGTGACCACAATGCGCCGCGACCAACTCGGCTTCCGAAATGCCCAATCGAGCGGCGAGATCATGCTCCCGGATCTTCGGATTGTCTTTGCACGCCCGCCGGATTTCGTCGGGCGACGGTTTCTCGCGTTGGTCCATGCTTACCCCTGTTTCTACGACGTGTGAGGATCATCTGCCCTGCCCGGGAATCTTCAGCCGATAAGGCGCGCCGAAATGCTCGATCCTGATCTGCTGCTGGCCCATGAACAAGGTGTCGCTGGACAGCGTGCGCACGGCGTCGCACCGATGCGAAAACCGGCGAGCAGCCACATGCCGATGGCATCCCATCGAGCCGGTCGGCGGCTACTGGGCGGTAGTGAGCCAGTATGGATGTTGTCGCAATCGGCCAAGCGGGCATTCGGATGCCACGAGCGGCGCTGCTTTGCCAACAACGCGTATCTGACCACGGTCCTGACATGTTACTCCCTTGCTTCGCCCCATCCATCGCGATGGCACCCACGGCATGGTTGTGGATCGGCATGCTCTTGCCGTCTCGCCAAACGGAGCTTCAAAAACCGTGCCAATTGCGCCGAGGCAAGCTCAGAAGAAGTTCTGTCCTTGGTGATGTGAGTTCACCCAAGAACTCAGGCCAACATCCCTCGTGCCGGACCCGACAAACCCGACAGCACGTGTCGATTGGCCGACACCTTATCAGCAATCAAGAGGCACCAGTGCGAGAGATGCCGCGCTGTGTTGAAACGTTTTTTGGCTTTGGCACGGTGCATGCAACGTGATGGGCAAGCAGGTCGCGGACTGAGGAGAATGGAGCCATGATTACGCTCACCGACAACGCTGTTGCCGCCTTCAAGACTGCTCTTTGCCGTGCCAGCGAGCCGGCGGAAGGCTTTCGCATTATGGTCGAGGCCGGCGGCTGCGCAGGCTTCAAATACTTAATGGGCCTGGAGAGCGTGTCGCGCGAGGGCGACGCGATCACTGACACAGATGGGGTCAAGCTGTTCGTGGACGCGGGCTCCCAACCCCATGTAGCCGGCATGACCGTCGACTTCCTCACCGGGCTCCAATCTTCCGGTTTTGTCTTCGATAACCCCAATGCGCGCGAAAAGTGCGGCTGCGGCAAGTCCTTCAGTTAAGCGCCCGAAGCGCCTGTGCGGCCGACAGAGTGATTTTGCGGCAGAGGAGACTTATATGGCCGGCACAACAGATGTCCCCGTCCTAAAAAACAAGACAAGGTCAAAGCCGATCTCGGGACTGCCATTCGCTCCCAGTAGGATTCAAAGAACGTCGCCTCCCGAAGCAGCTCGGTTCCTGGTGGCACCCGAGCTGCTTGCGGACAAATCGCGCCGCTGCGCCAAATTCGGCTCATCGGTAGCGTTATCGCGTTCGGGCGTCCTTACCTGCCGGCTGACCTACGGCCACTGCGAACATGTCCATATCGACGGAGATCCGGTTTACGTCAAACACTCCGGGCGCCTGCGCGCACTGCCAGTTCAAATGATCATCAACGGCATGCGCCAGAGGCTCAACGAGTCGGTCTAGCGCTCGCGTCATTCTGTTTAACTGAGGATCGCACCTATGAAGCCTGTCTACCTCGACAACAACGCAACCACACGGGTCGATCCTGAGGTCGTGCAAGCGATGTTGCCGTTCTTTAGGGATCAATTCGGCAACCCTTCGTCGGCACACGCTCTTGGCGCCTCAGTCAGTGCGGCGGTGAGAAAGGCGCGGAGGCAGTTGCAAGCTCTGATCGGCGCGGAGTTCGAGGATGAGATCACTTTCACCTCGGGTGGGACAGAAAGCGACAATGCAGCGCTTCTTTCAGCGCTCGAGGCGGCGCCCAACCGAACCGAGATCGTGACGTCCGCGGTCGAGCATCCCGCCGTGCTGACGCTCTGCGAGCATCTTGAGAAGACCCGCCGCCTCAAGGTGCACAGGATCCCGGTGGATTGCCGTGGTCGGCTCGATCTCGACGCCTATATGGCCGCCCTCACCCCACAGGTTGCAATCGTGTCAATAATGTGGGCGAACAACGAGACTGGTGTGATCTTCCCCGTGGCAAGGCTTTCCGAGTTGGCCAAGGAAGTGGGCGCCCTATTCCATACCGATGCTGTGCAGGCGGTCGGCAAGCTTCCGATGGACCTGAAGTCGACCGCAATCGACATGCTGTCGCTCTCCGGCCACAAGCTGCACGGGCCGAAAGGGATCGGTGCGCTTTTCGTAAAACGTGGCGTCGATTTCCATTCGCTGATCAAGGGGGGTCACCAAGAGCACAACCGGCGTGCTGGAACCGAGAATACGCCCGGCATAGCCGGGCTCGGCACGGCGGCCGAACTCGCCTTGAAATTCATGGACGACGAGACCACACGGGTAAAGTCGCTCCGCGATCGCCTGGAGGGCGGGATCCTCCAGCGCATCCCAAGCACCTGTGTCACTGGTGATCCCTTGCAACGGTTGCCCAACACCGCAAACATCTCCTTCGAACATGTCGAAAGTGATGGAATTCCACTTCTCCTCAGCCGCATTGGCATCGCGTGTTCCTCTGGCTCGGCCTGCACCTCCGGCTCTCTGGAACCAAGCCATGTCCTAAGCGCGATGAAAACGCCACACGCGGCAGTCCGCTTCTCCTTGGCGCGGGACAACAGCGAAGAGGACATCGACCGGGTGCTCGAGGTCATGCCGGGAATCGTGGGGAAGCTGCGCAGCTTTTCCGGTTCTGGGCCGGGTAGTCCGGTCTATGCGTGAGCCGCAGAAGAACAGGCTGCCTGTCATGACCGGTCATGTCTCCCTCAACGATACGACCTTGCGCGATGGCGAGCAGGCGCCGGGCGTCGCCTTCACCACGACGGAAAAGCTGGAGATCGCTGAGTCTCTTGCGGCGGCTGGCGTGACAGAGATCGAGATCGGCACGCCGGTCATGGGCGTCGACGAGATGGAAACAATTCGCGCCGTGGTAGCGCGGCGTCTTCCGGTTCGGCTCATGGCCTGGTGCCGGATGACGTCGTTGGATCTCGATGCAGCGATCGAGAGCGGCGTCCAAGCGGTCAATTTGTCGCTGCCTGCGTCGGACATCCAACTTGCCGCCAAGCTCGGCCTCGACAAGGCGGGAGCGCTCCAGGTCATCGATCATATGGTCAGGCGCGCCGCCGATGCCGGCTTCTTCGTCGCGGTGGGCTGCGAGGATGCCTCGCGGGCCAATCGGGATCATCTCGCCCGCGTCATCGAGACGGCCGCACGCGCCGGCGCAAGCCGCGTGAGGCTGGCCGACACAGTCGGTGTTCTCGACCCGTTTTCGACCTTCGAACTTGTCGCCCAGCTCGTGGTGCAGTCTCCAATCGACCTTGAATTTCATGCGCACAACGATCTCGGACTTGCTGGCGCCAACACGCTGGCGGCGATCCGCGCAGGCGCGCGCCATGCCTCCGTCACCGTCCTGGGGCTCGGCGAGCGTGCGGGCAATGCCGCGCTGGAGGAGGTGGCCGCCGCAATGGCAGTCTTCGACGGCGCAGACACCGGCATTGAGCTGACCGCATTGCCCGGCCTCGCCGCCCAGGTGGCTTGGGCCGCCCGCCGGCAGACCGCAGCCACTAAGCCGGTCGTCGGCGCCGATGTTTTCACCCACGAATCCGGCATTCACGTCGCAGGGCTGCTGAAGGACTCGCGTACTTATCAGGGGCTCGATCCGACTCTCGTGGGCCGCTGCCGGCGGATCGTCATCGGCAAGCATTCCGGCGCGACTGCGATTGCCCATGTGCTGAGCGAAAGCGGTCGCGATCTCGACCCGGATCTGGCAGCCGCGATGGTGGCCCGCGTCCGACGCGAGGCGGCCGAGACCAAATCGACCGTCACTGCAACTCGACTGGTCGAGCTCTACGATGGAATGTGCAGCGAGGCATCCCTCATCGAGCTGTGCGGGTCCAAGTCAGCCGTGCGCGAGCGCACAGAGGCCACAGTTTTGCGACCAGGAAGAATGCAATGAATTGTTCCGCTGACAGCCGCCCCATGGATGTCACCGACATCCTCGCACGACTGAAGCGCTTGTCGGCTGCAGAGGAATTCTTCTCAGTCCTAGGCGTCGCCTATGACCCGAAGGTACTGAATGTCTCGCGGCTCCATATCATGAAGCGTGTGGGCCAATACCTCGCCGAAGAAGATTTCTCCGGTCTGCCCGACCAGGTGATTGCCGCGAGGGTGCGCGCGACGCTCGAACGCGCTTACGAGGACTTTGCGATTTCCTCGCCGCTCACGCATCGGATTTTCAAGGTGCTCAAGGACCACGATCCGAACAAACCTGCCGCGCCGGGTCACACCTTTGTTCCGTTCGACTCGGTACTGAAGCGGTTCGGACGGGAATGATCGGCGACAAGGGTGCGACGCGACAATGTCGAGCAGCCGCCAAATGCGGTCATCACCACAGCGCCGTCAGAAGCAACCAGCCGAAGTTGTAGGAAAGGGGGAGCGCAAGAGACTTGGCACGAATAATGCGGACAAAGGAGATAACCGCAATGCCGGACCCGGACAGGAGCCTAGAGAAACCGCCAATGCACATTGTAATCTGCATCAAGCAGGTGCCGGACTCGACACAGATAAGGGTCCATCCGGTCACGAACACGATCATGCGCCAGGGTGTTCCGACCATCATCAACCCTTACGACCTGTTCGCCCTCGAAGAAGCGCTCAGACTGCGCGACGCACATGGCGGCGAAGTCACTGTGCTCACCATGGGTCCGCCCATGGCAGAGGACGCGCTGCGCAAGGCGCTCGGTTACGGCGCCGACCGAGCGGTGCTCTTGACCGACCGCTATTTTGCCGGCTCCGACACGCTGGCAACCTCGTTCGCCCTTTCCCAGGCAATCGCGAAGATTGGCGAGACGTTCGGCACGCCAGACCTCGTCTTCACCGGCAAGCAGACGATCGATGGCGACACCGCCCAGGTCGGGCCCGGCATCGCCAAGCGCCTCGGACTCCTGCAACTGACCTATGTCGCGAAGATCCCTTCTGTCGACCTTGCTGCACGCGAGATCAAGGTCGAGCGCCGTTCCGAAGGCGGCACACAGATGCTGAAGAGCAGGCTCCCTTGCCTCATCACCATGCTGGAAGGCACAAACGAGATCCGCCGGGGCTCGATCCAGGACGCCTTGTGCGCCGCGCGCAGCCAGGTCTTGAAATGGAGCGCGGCCGACGCCGGCATTGAGGATCTCACCAAATGCGGCCTGCGCGGTTCACCGACGGTCGTCAAACGTGTTTTCGCCCCTCCTGCTCGAGCTGAAAAGGCGGCACAAATCGACACCGCCGAGAAGGCCTTGCGCGATGTCGCTGACGAACTCATCACCGCAATCTTCACCCGCCAGCCGGCGCTGGAACATGAGCTCGCCTTTAACGGCGGCGCGTGACGGCAAGGAGCAAAACGATGTCGACCGCGAACGGAGAAACCCCTCGCCCTGCCGCCGGCCGCGCCGGCATAAAGAAGGAATTGCCCGCCCATTTCAAGGACTATCGGCACGTTTGGGTTTTCATCGAGCTCGAACGTGGCGAGGTCCATCCGGTATCGTTCGAACTGCTCGGCGAAGGCCGCAACTTAGCAGACAAGCTTCAGGTCCAGCTTGCAGGTGTCGTGCTTGGACCGCCGGGAGAGGCCGTGGGGAACGCCGTTGCCGAAGCATTCGCGTATGGCGCTGACCTTGTCTACATCGCCGAGGCGCCCCTGCTCGCCGACTATCGGAATGAACCTTTCACCAAGGCGTTGACGGATCTGGTCGATACCCACAAACCCGAAATCCTTCTTCTCGGTGCCACCACACTGGGCAGGGATCTTGCCGGCTCCGTGGCGACGACCTTGCAGACGGGGCTCACGGCCGACTGCACCGAACTCGATGTAGATACCGACAGTTCGCTCGCCGCCACGCGTCCGACTTTCGGCGGTTCCTTGTTGTGCACGATCTATACGCTCAATTTCCGCCCGCAGATGGCGACCGTGCGGCCGAGGGTCATGCCCATGCCGCAGCGGACGGATAAACCGGTCGGGCGTGTCATCCGGCACAAGCTTTCGCTTGCCGAGGACGAGATCGCTACCAAAGTCCTCGGCTTCCTGCCGGACAATCAGTCGGCGAAGGCAAACCTTGCCTATGCCGACGTCGTGGTTGCGGGAGGCCTTGGTCTTGGCGCGGCGGAGAACCTGCAGCTTGTGAAGAACCTCGCACGAGCAATCGGCGCCGAGCACGGCTGTTCGCGTCCGTTAGTCCAGAAGAGCTGGATGCCAGCTGATCGGCAGATCGGCCAAACTGGCAAGACGATCCGGCCGAAGCTTTACATAGCGGCCGGGATTTCCGGCGCCGTCCAGCATCGGGTTGGCGTGGAGGGGGCGGATCTCATCGTGGCCATCAACACCGACCCGAACGCGCCGATTTTCGATTTCGCTCACCTCGGAATCGTCACCGACGCGATCCGCTTCCTGCCCGCACTGACGGAAGCCTTCACCCGGCGGCTGTCGCCCCACAGTCGCGATAAGCTTTCGAGCTAAGGGGATGGACATGATCGAGGAAAACTTCGACGCCATTGTTGTTGGGGCAGGCATGTCCGGAAACGCAGCTGCTTACACCATGGCCAGCCATGGCCTGAAGGTGCTGCAGTTGGAGCGGGGTGAATACCCGGGCTCCAAGAATGTCCAGGGTGCCATCATGTACGCGAACATGCTGGAGAAGATCATCCCGGATTTCCGGGATGATGCGCCTCTCGAGCGGCATTTGGTTGAACAGCGGCTTTGGGTGATGGACGACACATCCCATACCGGGATTCACTATAGGTCGGACGACTTCAATGAGGCGAAGCCCAACCGATACACGATCATCCGTGCCCAGTTCGATAAATGGTTTTCGCGTAAGGTGCGCGCGGCCGGCGCGACCGTTCTGTGCGAGACGACCGTGACGGAACTCATCCGTGATGCCAAGGACAGGGTGATCGGCGTCCGCACAGACCGGGCGGGCGGGGCCATCTACGCGGACGTGGTCGTTCTCGCAGAAGGTGTCTGCGGACTGCTTGGCACTCGAGCAGGCCTGCGCGAGATGCCAAAGCCGCAAACCGTCGCCCTCGCCGTCAAGGAAATGCATTTCTTGCCCGAAGAGGTCATTGAGCAGCGGTTCGGCGTAAAGGGCGATGAGGGCTGCGTGATCGAGGCGGTGGGCACGACCTCCCGCAGCATGGCCGGGCTCGGCTTCCTCTATACCAACAAGGAGTCCATCTCACTGGGCATTGGCTGCCTCGTCTCCGATTTTGCCGCGATGGTCGAGAGCCCCTACGTTCTCCTTGATGCCTTGAAGAGCCATCCTTCGATCCGGCCGCTGATCGCCGGCTCGGAAGTGAAAGAATATTCCGCACACCTCATTCCCGAAGGCGGCTACAAGGCTATTCCGCAGCTCTTTGGCGATGGTTGGGTCGTGGTCGGCGATGCCGCGCAACTGAACAACGCGATTCACCGCGAGGGTTCGAACCTCGCCATGACCTCCGGCCGCATTGCGGCTGAGGCAATCGTCGAGGTCAAGAGCCGCAACGGTCCGATGAACAAACGGAATCTCGCCCTTTACAAAGCCATGCTGGACAAGTCCTTCGTGGTCAAGGACCTGAGGAAATACAAAGACATGCCGGCCTTGCTCCACACCAATTCCAGCAATTATTTCACGACTTATCCGCGGTTGATGTCGCAAGCTGCGCAGAACTTCATGCGTGTCGACGGCACGCCGAAGATCGAGAAGGAAAAGGCGACCACGGCGGCCTTCATCAAGGCGCGCTCGCGCTGGGGGCTGGTCAGCGACGCGGTCCGCCTTGCATTGGCGTGGCGCTGAGGGGAGACGATATGACCAGCGCAGCGACGAAGTCACGTGTCGAGGACAAGCTTTACCAGAACCGCTACTTGGTGGATTCCGGCCGCCCGCACATCAAAGTGCGACCGCACCAGAAGCCGAGCGCGAATTTGCTCGCGCTGACCCACGTCTGCCCGGCGAAATGTTATGAGTTGAACGACAAGGGTCAAGTGGAGATCACTGCCGACGGCTGCATGGAGTGCGGCACCTGCCGGATTTTGTGCGAGACGAGTGGTGAGATCGAGTGGAACTATCCACGCGGCGGTTTCGGAATCCTCTTTAAATTCGGATGACCGGCGCACGCACACTTAAGGCGGCGATCATCCAGTACAGCTGAGTCTCGGCCATGCCATTTTTTGCTTTAATCGCCAATAAATGAAGAGAAATTGCACGAATACTGTTCTTGCATAATTCAGCCTCAGATAAAAAATGCAGGTTCACTCTGGACGACAACCGCTGAAGTCGTCTCTATGAGCCACCGGGCCGCAGATCGGGTCGACGAGGCCCTGAACCGCCCATCGAGCATGCCCTAAGCAGATACCCGCTCAGGGACTCTACGATATGTGAAGGTGCTGACCGCCCCGAGCGAGCTGGAGATTACGCTCGCCATACGCTGGCCAATTGTCGTGAACGTCCTGCCCACGTTTCTGCAGACGGGTAATTGAGCGATCGTCGTCCTGGACGCTGAAGGAGAGCCGGAGATTGCCGCCACTGCCGGCAATACCCACGCACCTCAATCAGGCACTCGCCGCCTCATATCACAGGCCGTAACAGATCAAGCGAATTGCGGCTGCCGGCCAGTCGCATCGGCGCCTCCGCAGCAAGGTATCTCCTCTTACGGCCGCATCCGAACCATGCCGCTTGTCGCCCGCATCTGACGGCACGCAACCGGCTGATCGACGCGATTGACTAGGCCGGTTGGGTTCTTCCAGGGCGGCTCGTATCCCTGGCCTCACGCCCTGGATAATCGGGTACGCCCTGCGCCGGCATGGTGTCAAGGTTAAGAAATTCGGGACGTCGTGATGACGTCAAGCGTAAGCAGCCCGGAGTGGTCTCGCTCACACTCTGCGCGCCCGAGGCTGCTAGCCTCGCGACCCTATTTGCTTGTCCACTGTCGTAAGCCCGACAAAGGTGTGTCGGAGCAATCCGAAGGAATCTGACACGAGAAGCCTATTCGTGAACCGAAACAGCTCTTTGAGCTGGCATAGCTCTTGCGCTTTGAACTGCGACATCACGCAGCAACGGAGCCGTTCATGTCTGCACCGGCAATTTCGCTTGAGAGCCTCAGCACGACATTCGGTGACCAGTTGCTTGGCACCATGAAACTCGGGGGCTGCGCGTCTTCGTCCTGCGGCTCGTCGACAAAGCCCGACGACACGGATCCGGCTGTCTGGGAGAAGATCAAGGATCACCCCTGCTTTTCAGAAGAGGCGCATCACTATTTCGCGCGTATGCACGTCGCGGTCGCGCCGGGCTGCAACATCCAGTGCAACTACTGCAATCGCAAATATGACTGCGCCAACGAAAGCCGGCCTGGGGTGGCCTCTGAAAAGCTGACGCCCGACCAGGCGCTACGCAAGGTGATCGCGGTCGCCAATGAGGTGCCGCAGCTTTCCGTGCTCGGCATCGCCGGACCGGGCGACGCCTGCTACGACTGGAAGAAGACGAAGGCGACCTTCGCCAGGGTCGCCAGGGAAATCCCAGACATCAAGTTTTGCATATCCACGAATGGGCTGGCGCTGCCCGACCATGTCGATGAGCTTGCTGACATGAATGTCGATCACGTGACGATCACGATCAACATGGTCGACCCTGAGGTCGGTGCAAAGATCTATCCTTGGATCTTTCACGATCATCGCCGCTACGTCGGCATTGAAGCCACCCGGATCCTGCACCAGCGGCAGATGTTGGGCCTGGAGATGCTGACCGCGCGGGGCATCCTCACCAAAATCAACTCGGTGGTGATCCCGGGCGTGAATGATGAGCATCTGATCGAGGTGAATAGATGGATTAAGGACCGAGGCGCGTTCCTGCACAACCTTATGCCGCTGATTTCGGACCCGGCCCACGGCACGCACTACGGTCTGAGCGGGCAGCGCGGCCCAAACGCAATGGAGATGAAGGCTCTTCAGGATCGTGTCGAAAACGGCGCCCAGTTGATGCGCCACTGCCGGCAGTGCCGGGCAGATGCCGTGGGCCTGCTCGGAGAAGATCGTGGCCAGGAATTCACAGTCGACCGGATTCCCGGCGAGGTCACCTACGATGCCAGCAAACGCAAGGCCTATCGGGAGCTGGTCGCGGAGGAGCGCCGTGATCACGTCGAGGCTAGGAGAGAAGCGATCGGATTGGTCAAGGCAGCGAGCCCCGGCAAGTCCCTTCTCTTCGCGGTGGCGACCAAGGGCGGCGGCCGCGTCAATGAGCATTTCGGCCATGCGAAGGAATTCCAGGTTTATCAAGCCTCGCTGAAAGGGATCAGCTTCGTCGGGCATCGGAAGGTGGACAAGTATTGCCTTGGCGGCTGGGGCGCAGAAGCCGCCCTCGATGGCGTCATCGCAGCGCTTGAAGGCATAGATATCGTACTGTGCGCCAAGATTGGAAATTGCCCGCAGGATCAGCTCGCGGAGGCTGGAATCAGAGCCACCGACGCCTGTGCCCATGACTATATCGAGACAGCAATCAGCGCGATTTACATCGCCGCATCTGGGACCCCCACACTCGCGGCGACGGCCTGAGCTGTCTCATTCATTCGGACCAGGAGTTAAAATGGCTTTCAAGATCATCGCATCCCAATGCACCCAATGCGGCGCCTGCGAATTCGAATGTCCTTCCGGCGCGATCAAGTTCAAAGGCGAGAGCTACGTGATCGAGTCACAGAAGTGCACCGAATGCGAGGGGGTCTTCGATGCGCAGCAATGTGCCTCGGTATGTCCGGTGCCGAAGACCTGCGTTCCTGCGTAACGGACATTGGACTGCCGACATGGTTGGGGGCTGTCTACGCAGGACGCCTGGAACGCCTTGTTCGGAATCTCAGCCGCAAGAGAAATCAGGGAACGGACATGTCGCTCGGACGCGAAGAGGAGATCGAAATCCGCAGGCCTCCACGATTCATGCCGGGAGAGCGGGTACGTGCCACTCGCCACATAAAGAATGACGGCACCTATCCTGGCAGGGAGATCGGCGAAAATCTCGTGCGGAAGGGGGACGAGGGATATGTGCGCGACATTGGCACCTTTCTCCAGCAGTTCTTCATCTATGCGGTCGAGTGGATCGACCGTGGCACCGTCGTCGGTATGCGAGCGCGTGAACTGATGAGCCTCGACGAGGCCGAGGCGCCCTGCAGTGCTGAAAAGCAATACCAATGAAGGGACGGCCAGATGAAAGTCATGATCCGCAGGACCGATGCTGGTTTGTCGGCGTATGTCCCCAAAAAGGACCTCGAAGAGCCGATCATCAAACTCGAGAAGGAAGAGTTGTGGGGCGGAACGGTCACGCTCAGGAACGGGTGGCGGCTCCTCCTACCCGATCTCCCACATGATACGCGTCTGCCGATCACCGTCGAGGCAAGGAAGATTTCCGAAGAGGGCTGATGCTGCCCCTAGGTGCGTCGCGAGGAAACGAGATGAACACGATCCTGACATCGGGCCACCTCGTCATTGTGCGGGACAGTTTTGCTGAAAAGCTGCTTGACCTGGCGAAGGAAGCGCTCGCCGCCGATGAGGTGATCCCCTATCTCGGTCCGGGTCTTCTTGAGTTGAACTGTGTGGAACCGCCTGTGCCGCATACCCCGGAGGTTGTTGCCGCGGCACTCAATGCACGGGCTCCAGCCCCTTCCAGGATCCGCACCAATATGTGGTCGGTTGCACAGTTCATCGAACAGCGCCGGCATCGCCGGGCGCTTCAAGCTTGGATGACCGACATATTCGCAGCGCCGGTGGGGCCGACCCCCTTCCACGCCTGGCTCGCAAGGCTGCCACTCTCCCTCATCATCGACAGCTGGTATGACAGCGCGATGCGCACGGCTCTGGTAGAGACCGGCCGAACGGACGTCGTTGAGATACAAGGCGTCACGCGCGCGAATGAAATCGGCAACATTTGGACGAAAACCTACGATTTGTCCGGGAGGGAGCTCGACCCCCGATTGGGGGCCAAGACGGTTCTCTATTCACCTCACGGGAGTATTAAGCCCGCGCAAAACTTTCTCGTCGCAGATTCCGACTACGTCGAAGTCCTGTCCGAAATTGATATCCAGACACCGATCCCAGACGCTGTGAAGGAACGGCGCATCACCCGTGGATTTTTCTTCGTTGGCTGCCGCTTCAACGATCAGATGCTGCGCACCTACGCCAGACAGATCATGAAGCGCTCCCGCGGTCCCTATTGCACCGTAATGGACGCGGAAACCCTGACCAGAAACGAAGCGCGTTTTCTTGCGGCAAGCGGAATCACGGTGATCGACATGCCACTAAGTCAAGCGGCGGCTCGGCTTGTGGGAACGGGCACGGCTGCAGGTTGAGGACGGGATTAACAATGGCGGATGCCTTTGATGATGTCTGCTTCGGCTTTCCTCGAAGGCGCAAAATGCAGTCGGGAATACACCCGTGAACAGTGAAGCTGTCAGCGGCGCAACGAACGCACTGAATTCGTTGGCCCATGTTGAAGCGGCGCGCTGGGGCCGGGATTTGAGTACGCTGTTGCGCATCACGCGTATGAATCTGCGCCATCCGTGGCAGGTTGCCCTCGCTATGGGCTCGACGATCATGGCGGCAATCCTCCAGTTGCTCATTCCCCAGCTTCTCGGCCGGGCTGTCGACCAGACCCAGACAGCTATCGGGGGCGGTGTCGCGGGGGCTGCGGCAGGACAAGCGCTCTGGGCCCCGGCTCTCCTGCTGCTCGCCGTCAGCGCGCTACGCGGCGTTTTCACGATGGCGCAGAACTATTTTGCCGAAGCCGTCGGGCATCATGTCGCGTACGAATTGCGGCTCGCCTACTACGACAAGATCCAGCGTCTCAGCTTTTCCTTTCACGACCGGGCCCATTCAGGCGATCTGATAACCGCCGGAATGCTCGATCTCGAAGGCGTGCGGATGTATTTTTCCACCGGGCTCATGCGGGTGCTCCTGCTGACGATGCTGATCGGGATTGGCGCTTACATGATGATCTCGACCGATCCCGTGCTCGGCTTGGCCGCGCTCAGCTTCGTGCCTTTTGTCGCTTGGCGCTCATCGACCACACAGCTTAAGCTGCGCGCCACCTGGCTCGACCTCTATGAGCGCCTTTCGGTACTAAGCCGCGTGATGAAGGAAAATCTCGCAGGTATCCGTGTGGTCCGCGCTTTTGCGGCTCAATCCTATGAGATGCTGAAGTTCGACGGCGCTTCCAAGAACGCGCTCGACCTCGCCAACGATCTCGTTGACATCTACGTACCCAACACGTCGGCGATGACCTTGTCCTACTTTTTCGCAATGGGATTGGTGCTTGGGATCGGTGGCAACAAGCTCGTCGCTGGCGAGATCAGCGTCGGAACCATGGCGACCTTCCTGACCTTCATGACCATGCTGCAAATGCCAGTCCGCCAGATCGGTCTCATGGTCAATGCGTTTGCCCGCGCTTCTAGCTGCGGTTCGCGGCTTTTCGGTCTCCTCGATCAGGAGATCACCATCAGGGATGCTCTCGAGGCCAGACCGCTTGAGATAAGTGACGGCACTCTGCGCTTCCACAATGTCTCATTTGCCTACCCCAACGCCGAAAACCGCGCCATTCTGAAGAACCTCAGCTTTGAGGCCCGGAGAGGCGAGACGATCGCGATCGTCGGTCCGCCGGGTTCCGGCAAATCGACGATGGCTCATCTGGTCCCCCGCTTTTACGACGTGACCGGTGGCGCCATCACGTTGGACGGCCAGGACATACGCAATGTCACCCTCGAGAGCCTTCGCAAGGCGGTCGCGATTGTACAGCAGGATGCGTTCCTATTCACCACAACGATCGAGAACAACATCGCTTATGGCGATCCCTGGGCGAAGAGACAGCGAATTGAACGCGCTGGAGAATTCGCCCAGCTCCACGACTACATCCTCGGGCTCCCGGCAGGGTATGAGACGGTCGTGGGCGAACGCGGCGTTTCTCTCTCTGGCGGCCAGCGCCAGCGTCTCACGATTGCTCGCACCATGATGCTGCGCCCCTCCGTCATCATTTTCGACGACTCGATGGCCGCGATCGATGCCGGCACCGAGCTGCGCATTCGCGCGGCGATGCGGCGCTTCGCAAAGGATCGGGTGACGATCATCATCGCGCACCGGCTGAGTGCGCTTAAGCATGCCGATCAAATCCTTTTTGTCGATAACGGCGAAATCGTAGAACGCGGCACGCATGAAGAGCTTCTGGCGAAGCGGGGACGCTACAGGGCCCTTTACGATCTCCAGACGTGCCCGGGTGATAGCATTATTAGCCAGGATGGGGGCGCCCGCTGATGGACCAGGGCCGCGGCGAACTCGAAGCCGAACCTGACGACGGGAGACGCCCTCCGCGCGCGGTCGTCGGCTCGCACCGGATCGAGGAGGAGATGTTCGGCCGGGCTTTCGACAAGAGCATCCTCCGTCGCATCTGGGGCTTCGTCCATCCCTACCGGGCAAAGGTAGTTGTCACGATTGTCGCGATGCTGATCTTCACCGGGACGCAGCTTCTCATCCCCTTGATCATCCGCTACGCGATCGACCTCGGCATGAACCCGGCAAGGCCCGATCGCTCAGCCCAGCTTGCGGCCGTCGGCGCGTTCCTTTCGGCGATTTTGGTCAATTTCGCCGCCGGCTACATGCAGGAAGCCTTGGATGGGAAAATGGCCGAAACTGTCCTGTTCGACATCCGCCGCGCCATGTTTGGCCATCTGCAAAAGGTTTCGCTCTCTTTCATGGACAAGACCGAGGTCGGACGCCTGATGTCGCGCCTGCAAGGCGACGTTAACTCCATACAGGAGTTCCTGGAAACCTCGGTATATTCCCTAGGCGATGTTGCGCTTCTCTTCGGCATCGTTTTCGTAATGCTGTGGCTCGACTTTCGCCTCGGCCTCCTGACGCTATCGGTTCTGCCGATCCTGGTGATCGTCCGCATTGTCTGGTTGCCGCGTGCCCGCGACGCCTTCATGGCTGCACACGAAACCAATTCCGTCGTCAATGGCGCGCTGGCCGAAGCCATTCACGGCGTGCGGACCATACAGTCAATGGACCGCCAGCAGGTGAATTTCAGTCTTTTTGACGATCGGGCCCATGCCAACCTCAGGACCCACCTGATCGCTGCCAGATATGCACTGGTCATGGTGCCCATCGTCGATGGCATCACCGGCCTCGCCTTGGCCGCCGTTATTGTGGTCGGCGGCTCGATGGTCATGAATAGCCGTATAGATGTGGGCGTGTTGGTAGCCTACCTATTTTACATCCAGCGCTTCTTTGACCCGATCCGCTCACTCACCCTGCAATATTCGGTCATGCAGCGCGCCATGGCCTCAGGCAAGCGCCTGACGGATGTGCTCGACGTCAAGATCGATGTTAAGGACAAACCCAATGCCGAGGTGCTTTCGCCCGAAATGGACGGCTCGGTCGAGTTTAGGGACGTCACCTTCGGCTACGATCCGAACCGTTCGGTTCTGAAAAATGTCTCGTTCAAGGTCAATCCGGGCGAGACGGTCGCACTAGTCGGACCGAGCGGTTCTGGCAAATCGAGTGCGATGGCCCTGGTCCACCGCTTCTATGATGTTCAGCAGGGTCAGGTGCTGGTCGGCGGACATGATGTACGCGACCTCACCCAGGAATCGCTCGGCCGCCAGGTCGCCATGGTGCTGCAGGAGCCATTCCTGTTCACCGGGACGGTCTTCGAGAACATTCGATACCAGAAGACGGAAGCCACGCGCGACAAGGTGATCGAGGCGGCCAAGGCTGTCGGCGCGCATGACTTCGTCATGAGCCTCGCCGACGGGTATGAGACCCAACTTGGCGAACGCGGCGACAACTTATCTCTCGGCCAGCGCCAGCTTATCAGTTTCGCCCGCGCCCTCGTCGCTGACGCCAAGATCCTCGTGCTCGACGAAGCTACCGCCAATATCGACAGCTACACGGAATTGCAGATTCAGAAGGCTCTGATCAAGCTGCTTGAAGGGCGGACTGGCCTCGTCATCGCCCACCGTCTCGCCACGGTCCGGGGGGCCGACCGCATCATCGTGCTTCAGAATGGCCAAGTTATTGCGACTGGCAACCACGATGAGTTAATAGCCATGGGCGGCCTGTATTCCAAACTCTACTATCTCAACTACGCCTCCTTCGACGACCTTCCCGAACACGATACCACCGTCCAAGCTGGCTCTCAGACCTGACATCTTGGCGGCCTTGTGGTAGTGGCGTTGACTTTCGGGCGTGTCGGCAGACCACTCAGGCCACCGCATCCGGCCAGCAGCCAGCATTCAAGAACGAGCACTCCTCGCAATTCCTGAAGACCGGCTGCGAACGATTTCCTCCAGCATCGTATCCGACCGCGGTGCACCACCATCATCGGGCGAGCTCGCTGGAGGTGTTGGCTGGGCGTCGCAAAGCCGCTCGCGAGCGCGCCCTCAATAGCGCCGTAGCGAGTGACGGCTTTGCCACCGACGGGCCGCTGATGAAGCTGGATTAGTGGGCGCCGCACCGACGCCGCCCCGGGCGAGAAGAACCTCCTGCGGCTGGCTATGGGCAACGACTAGCGCCAGCGCGACGAGCAGACGCGTGCCGGCATCGTGACGCGCTCGGCTACCCTCTCCTTAGGATCGTGCATGTTCACACGATGGCCCAGACGCCAGCCAACGCACAAAGCTGGTATTCTGTGCCGCCTGCTCGTCGTCAGTTTGGCCTCCTCCCGATTGCCCGCCCCACCACGTGCAAGCTCGAGCACATGGTCAGCCAAGTCGAGCCATGATTTCGGATTGAATGGTCCTCGCGGTGTAAAGGGAAGCATCTAGCGGCAGATTTCCAAATGCCATTTGACAAAGCAGGTAGTTGGCACCTGCCTCTTCCAACTGATCTAGCAGAGCTTTTCGCACAGACTCTGCTGATCCTACCACGCACAATTCACTCTCGACTGCCGCATCGAAGGTCAGCGGCAAGTTTGGTGGAGTGGGGATAGCGTTAAGCTCGTAAAGGAATTGGAAGCTCTTGAGCCAGCGTGCGTAAGCAGGTGCCGCGAGCGAATAGGCATGTGTGTCACAACGCCCAATCACGACCATGCGGAGCAATCCGACAAATCTCCCTTGATCCTCCCCGCCTGCGTTGTCCTCTCGATAGGCGCGGAACGCATCAGTAGTTTTGCGAACAGAAGAGGAAGGTCCTACACACGCGATATTTGTTCCATTCGCAGCGGCCCAAGCTGTGGACTCGGGTCGATTGGCAGCGACCCATGTGGGCGGATGTGGACGCTGATGAGGTCTTAGCGTCAAAGGAACGTCATTGAGATCAAAATGGCGGCCTTGATAGCATAGCGTGCCGACCTCCCTCGAATTCACAAGTATTTGCATAAGAATTTCGCTGGCTTCGGCATAACGGCCCGGCACCGCGTCCGCACCAATCCCGAAGTAGCCCAATTCGGTCGGGAGAGCACCGCGCCCTATGCCCAGTTCGAGCCTGCCACCGCTCAACTGGTCCAGCATACAGATCTCTTCGAACGCACGCAGCGGATGATAAAGCGCAAGCAGCATCACCAAGGGTCCGAGACGCAAGCGCCGGGTGCGCTGGGCGACGCTCGATAAGAACAGATTCGGCGATGGACCTCTCCCATGGGGAGTACAGTGGTGTTCTGCGAGATGATAGGCATAGAACCCCAGCTGATCGCACGCCTCTGCTAATATCAGGCGATCTTCGTACTGCCGGCCTATATCGCGGCCATCCTCATCCAAATGATCGAAGATGCCGAAAGCCAGGTTTGAAGGAAAGACGTTTGTCACTCTTTAAGTCCCCGATTTTAAAAGCGGGCTGTTTTCTTGCTGGGATCACCCGCAAGTCGGAAGAGATGTGTGTGATCGCCGATTAGCGTCAGCGTAACGAAGAAGCAGAGCCTGACGCTTCCCTGCCCCTGGAGCTTGGCACCGTTAAGCTTCCAGCAATGTCGCCAGCGGCAGCAAGAAATTCATCCATCTGCTCTTTTGTGCCGATGCTGACGCGGATACAGTGTTCCAAGCCTTTGTCCGGAAAAAACGCGACAAGTATCTTTTGCCTCTCCAATGCTGCTTGCCACCATGAGCCGTCCTGTCCCGCGGGCACACGGGCCAGCAAGAAATTTGCGCGGGAGGGTGTTACGGAAAATCCGAGTTGCGATAGTGCAACTGTCACTCGCTCTCGTTCATCCTTGATGTGCTTGTGGTTGTCTGCGTAGGCGCCGCGATGCGCAAGCACGCTGATACCAACGGCATGCCCGATCACGTTCATGTTGAAGACGTTCTGGATGTTTCGCAGCCTTCCAATAATTTCAGGGTGACCGAAACCGAAACCGACGCGAATGCCGGCGGCGGCATAGCTTTTCGAGAATGACCTCAAGATCAGAAGGTTCGAATACCGGTTGATGAGGCGCAGTCCGTGATCGGGTGCAAAGTCGACGTATGCCTCATCAAGGACAATCAAGCGGTCCGATTGTGCTACGAGGCGTTCGATATCGCTGATCGGGAGGAATGTTCCGGTCGGATTGTTTGGATTGGCCAACATAATAAACTTGGCGTCTTTTGCCGGACCGGAAAGCAATTGCTCCATTGGCAGGGAATGAGCTTGACATCCGATTTCGAGGAACTCAGCGCCCTGAAGCATGGCAAGTTTGCGGTTGAACGAAAACCCTGGCGACATCATCGCAACCTTGTCGCCGGGTGCGAGGAAAGCTCTGTAGATCAGTCCGAGCAGTTCAGACGACCCGTTGCCAGCGATGACCTGATCCCTGGAAACGCCATAGGTGCTGGACGCTGCTTCCCTCAATCTGAAGTTATCGTCATCCGGATATAGATACTGGCGCTTGAGGGCCGCCACTGCACTTTGCATTATGATTGGCGGCAACGGAAACGGGTTCTCATTCGTATTCAGCTTGATAAAATTTGCGTCCGGCGCTGGTCCGTTGGACGGCAGAGCATCCAACTGTCGTGTCACTTGCGAAAGAGCCGAAAGCACAGTTTGCAGTTTTGCATCGGACATATTTAACTCCGTTTCAGTCACACAGGGGCATCCGTATGAGCTCGCAACGAGAGCAACATGGCGGACGGGATTGACGATGGCAGGGTTGCCTTTCACACAATGGTCGCAGCGCCGGCTGACATCGGAATTCAGCCAGGCTGTCCTCGGTCGAATCGAGTTGACGCGCACGCGGATCTGCATCGCTGCGCGGCGCCAAGGCGCTAAGCGGCTCAGCTCATGCCCAGGGTCATGCTTTCAAAGACGCTTGATCTCGACGCCGTATTTCCTCAGCACGTAGCCAATCTGTCGCGGGGTCAGCCCAAGCAAGCGCGCTGCCTTTGCCTGCACCCAGCCACATCTTTCCATGGCAGCAATGACGCGCTCTATATCGGGCGTCCTCGCGCCAATTGGGTGGGTTGCGCCGGCAAGCGGGTTAGTCGCGGCCGAACTGGCGGCCTCGTCCGGGGGCGTGGCCAAATTCGCTGACTCCGGCAGGATCGGCGGTGGTTGCAGCGCGGCCTTGCCCGATCTGCACTTCCACAGCGCCTCGGCAAAGCATTGGCCTTGGGAGCAGGCAAAGTCGTTTCTCCCGATTGACAGTCCCTCGGCTAGGATCGCTGTCCGGTGCACGCAATTTTCAAGCTCGCGAATGTTGCCGGGAAACTCACATTTCATCAGCACTTCAATCGCACGCGGATCGAAGGTGAGCGTACAGCCGTTCTCGTCGTTGAACTTCTTGAGAAACTCAGCTGCGAGGAGCGGAATATCGCTGCGCCTTTGGCGCAATGCTGGTACCAGCAAGGGAACCACGTTGATGCGGTAGTACAGGTCGGCGCGGAACTCATTCCTTGCAACCGCCTCTTCCAGGTTCCTGTTCGTGGCGGCAATCACGCGAACATCGACCTTGATGGTCTGATTGCTGCCGACGCGCTCAAACTCCTGCTCCTGCAGCACGCGCAGTAGCTTTGCCTGGAACGAGGCCGAGATCTCGCCAATCTCATCCAGAAACAACGTCCCCTTGTCAGCGAGCTCAAAGCGCCCCTTGCGGGAATTGAATGCGCTTGTGAAGGCACCCTTCTCATGACCGAACAATTCGGATTCCAGGACTGTCTCTGGGAGCGCTGCACAATTGAGTTTAACGAAGGGCCGCTTGGCGCGCGGCGACAACTCGTGAATTGCCTTGGCAGCCAGCTCCTTCCCGGTACCGGACTCACCTCGCAACAGAACTGTG
Organism: Mesorhizobium sp. LNJC391B00; assembly: GCF_000502535.1. Taxonomy (NCBI): domain Bacteria; kingdom Pseudomonadati; phylum Pseudomonadota; class Alphaproteobacteria; order Hyphomicrobiales; family Phyllobacteriaceae; genus Mesorhizobium; species Mesorhizobium sp. LNJC391B00. Next base: position 13,599 of record NZ_AYWI01000022.1, on the reverse strand, counting down.
GTTTTTGCCTTCGCTACGACCGCGATCTTCTCCAGCAGGGCGCTTATCGCCGGACTGTCACCAATCATCCCCTCGACGTGAACCTTTTTGCGCCGGGGTGCAGGGTGCTTAACATCAGAAAATTTCGTTTGCAGCCGATGTTCCAGCTCCGGCGCTCGCTCGCTGTCGGCCGCGGAGAAGCGATGCAACTTGACTGTCTGTCCCACCATGTTGGCAATCATGGTGAGCAGCCGGACATCATCGTCGAGCCCATAGCTTGACCTGCTTTCCAAAACCCGGTCCAAAGTCAGCGCGCCTATGGCGTTCCCATCAACACGAATGGGAACGCCGATGAACGACACGGTGTCGGAGGCCCCAAGCACCTCGATATCAGTGGCAGTGAAGGTCGGATGCATCGCTATGTCGTCGGCGACGAGCGGCGTGTCGGTCGTCACAATCTGATCGATGGCGTTGCGCGGCAGGCGCGACCGGGAGGGCTCATTGCCGTTCGTGCCGCAGCCGCTGGCCACTGTGATGTCCAGTCCGCCCTCGGCATCGCAGAGAGCGATGATGCCGTGCCGCATCTGCACAAACGAGTGCAGGAGGTCGACTACCTTGGCCAACTTGAGTTCGAGCCGGGCGGCATCGGCGAGTACTTTCGATATTTCGAAGATGCCGGTTAGCGCGCGCTCGTGCAATGCCACATTCGCAGGATTCGTGTCGGGCTTTGGACAACCCTTTATCGCATTCGGCAGCGATATGCCGCAGTCGCGGGCATTCTGTTCTGACTTGCTAATGTTGTGGTGCATGTGATCCTCGATCTCGCGCCATCAAATCTAGGCTGGCGGCATGTGCGCCCGCGACGTCGCGGGCACGCGCGAATATGCTCCGACGTGAACTCGTGCCGCCGCCGTGTGGTCGAGTGCAAAGCGGGTCTAGCCCTGACGCATCGCTTGGCTACTCCCTCCACGAAGCTTGGCCATGTTATTGGCTTGCCCCGGGCAAACACACGTTGTTTTCAAAAGACTGGAGCGAGGCGGCATAGTCAATCGAGCTTTCTTTCATCTGTGAAAGGAAACCTCGCGGCCTATGATAGGATTCATCAGTTCTATCTTTGCGTTGAAGCAGAAATACCTGGGCCGGCCATGCGTTGCCCGAGCGGCTGACCGCGCGGAGTGTAAATGCGGGGCCGTGCCATTCACCAGCGCCCGCGAAGGAGGGGCGGGAGCGAGAATAACCGCCAACGGCACTGGTCGGTTGCGGCGACCGCCATCTTTCTCGAGTTGATCAGGCGGCGGCGATGTCGGGTGTGAAGGCGCGAAGCTGGCGTCGAGTACGACTTCGTAGGCGGTGCTCGCAACTTCTGAATCGCATCGTCGTGGTCAGCACCATCACCAGCCTGGGGCCGAAATCGGCACACTCAATGAGCGTATCGAAAAGTCTGAACAGATTACGATGCGACCGCTTGAAAACGGCTGCCCCTGCTGCGGGCGTTGATTTGCAAAATGGGTCGTCCAAAGGACCGTCCGAATTTATTCTGTGCATTGCAGTGGCTGCACGGTCGTAGGCTGTCCAGAAACGAGCGCTTCCGAACAGGGGTAAGTTAGCCTGTCATCTGGACGGCCTTGAACAGGCGACACGATGGGGCCCGGTCCAAAGCCGGCTAACGAGGAACCCACCACGCTCTGTGCAGCAAACCGCTAGCCAGAGGGATCGACCGGCAGCACTCTGCCAGAGACCATCAAGGGCGTTCGGACCGCGACCTTGCCCGCTGGTCTGACACCGCATTCCTCCATCATTGGCGAGCCCACGTCAGTTCAGGTGATGCGGATTCATCTGGCATGGGTATTGCGGCGGCGTTGGTGCAGCGTTCGACCGGAGCGCCGCGATAGGGAGAAGCCCGGGAGAAGTCACGCCACCTCGATCCGGTCAGGGAGAGAGAAACAGTGTCAGCTGCACAAGTCCGCGGCGCGAGTCCCGCGCCCCGCAAACCCTTCTACACCAAGCTCTACGCCCAGGTGCTTGCCGCCATCGCGCTCGGCGTCGCAATTGGCTATTTTTATCCGGAGACCGGCGAGAGCCTGAAGCCGCTGGGTGATGCCTTCATCAAGCTGGTCAAGATGATCATCGCGCCTGTCATCTTCCTGACAATTGCGACCGGCATTGCTGGCATGAACGATCTTCATAAGGTCGGCCGGGTCGCCGGCAAGGCAATGGTTTATTTCCTCACCTTCTCAACGCTCGCGCTGATCGTCGGCCTCATCGTCGCCAATGTCGTCCAGCCTGGCGACGGCCTGAACATCGATCCGGCCTCGCTCGATGTCCAGGCCGTGAATACCTATGCCGCAAAAGCCAAAGCGCAGTCGGTCACCGGCTTCCTGATGAACATCATCCCGCCAACGATCGTCGGTGCCTTCGCGGAAGGCGACATCCTGCAGGTGCTGTTCTTCTCGGTTCTGTTCGGCATGGCGCTTGCGATGGCCGGAGAGACGGGCAAGCCTGTCGTTTCCTTCCTCCAGGCGCTCATTGTGCCTGTCTTCAAGCTCGTCGGAATTCTGATGAAGGCCGCGCCGATCGGCGCTTTTGGCGCGATGGCCTTCACCATCGGCAGATATGGCATCGGTTCGGTGGTCAACCTCGCGATGCTGGTCGCGACGTTCTATTTCACCGCCTTCCTCTTCGTGTTCGGGGTTCTCGGCGCAGTCTGCCGGTACAACGGCTTTTCGATTTGTTCTCTCATTCGTTACATCAAGGAAGAGCTGCTGCTTGTCCTCGCAACGTCCTCCTCGGAGGCGGCGCTCCCGTCGCTGATGGAGAAAATGGAGAAGGCGGGCGCCAGGCGTTCGGTTGTGGGTCTCGTCATCCCGGCCGGATATTCGTTCAATCTGGACGGCACGAATATCTACATGACGCTAGCGGCTCTCTTCATCGCACAGGCGACGAACACGGATCTGTCCATCGGCGATCAGGTGCTGCTGCTGCTCGTAGCAATGCTTTCCTCCAAGGGCGCTGCAGGTGTGACAGGTGCGGGCTTCATCACCCTGGCGGCTACGCTCGCGGTAGTTCCGAGTGTTCCCGTTGCTGGGATGGCACTGATACTCGGCATCGACCGATTCATGTCCGAATGCCGGGCGCTGACGAATTGCGTCGGCAACGCAGTGGCATCCCTCGTCGTCGCACGCTGGGAAGGAGAGTTGGACCGAGCACAGATGAAAGCTGCCTTCAGCGGTCATCAGCTTACCGAGGCATCAAACCGGCTACCCTCCTGCAAGTAAGGTGGGCGGCCCACGACCTGTCAAGTCGCTTAGCTGGTCACATAACTGAACGACCGACCCGCAGCCTCTAAACGGCTCCTCACGGACCATGTATCAGAAGCGCTAAATGTGTGAGTGCAAATCGTCACCGCCCTTTAAGCGAATGAGCCTTTCAGTATACCCGGCCGGTTTACGTCTGCAATGATGTTCGTCCAACACGTTGTGCCCATTCGTATGGGGACGTCTTCACTTTGCCACCCGAAACCGAAACGCGCTAGGCGGACAGAGAGCCGGCCCGCGTCAAAAACCAATCAGAATAGGACCTATGACCAAGCGCCCCACAATTGCCGATCTCGCCCGCGAAGCCCGAGTCAGCGTAGCAACGATCGATCGGGTTCTGAACGCCCGCCATCCGGTGCGCGAGGAGACCGCGCGGCGGGTCCACGACGCCGCCCAGGCGATCGGCTATCATGCTGCCGGGCTAATCAAGCAGCGGTTGCGGCGAGACCTACCGCACTACCGTCTGGGCTTCATCTTGAGAAAACCGGCCCAGCATTTCTACCAAGATTTAGCGCGCGAGGTCGAAGCATCGGTCAATTTGGCCCAGTCCTTCCACGGCATTCCGCTCGTCGAATTCGCCCCGTCACATATGCCGAGCGACCTGATCGCGCCGCTCAAGGAGTTGGGCGCACGCTGCCATGCAATCGCGATGGTGGCACCGGACCACCCGAAAATCACAGCAGCGGTTGAGGACCTCAAGGCCAAGGGCATTCCGGTTTTCTCGCTGCTTTCCGACTTCGCCGCCGGCGTGCGACAGGGGTATATCGGCCTTAACAACCGCAAGGTCGGGCGCACGGCCGCTTGGATGGTGTCCAAGGTCGCAAAACGGCCCGGCAAAGTGGCGGTGTTTGTCGGCAGCCATCGTTTCCAGGGGCACGAGCTCCGTGACGTCGGCTTTCGCTCCTATTGCCGTGAGAACGCGCCCACGTTCGAGGTGCTGGATCCGGTCATGAACCTCGAGAAACGGCAGATCACCTACGAGGCAACGCTTGATCTCATGCAGCGGGAGCCCGAGCTCGTCGGCTTCTATGTCGCCGGCGGCGGCATGGAGGGCGCGATCTCCGCGCTCCGAGAAGAGGGCAAAAGTCGGGATCTCGTCGCGATCGTGAATGAAATCACACCTGAGTCTCGGGCAGCGCTTGCAGATAACATCGTCACGATGGCGGTCGCCACGCCAATGCGCCGGCTTTGCCAGGAGCTGATAACGCTGATGACACGGGCTATCGAGACCGGCACCGCTGAAACACCCGGACAGACATTTCTGCCGTTCGACATCCATCTGCCGGAAAATATATGAAGGCGGAAGCGCGAGGTAGATTACCTAGATCCGCAGCGTCAACCTCCACCGGCTTCACTTGCCAACATGCCCCACGTTCTCGTGCAGGGGGTATGGTCAATGATCCCGCACGGCAAGAGCCGAGCGAGGCCAGCACAGTCCATTTGGGGTCGACCTCGTCGACCGCCATCTCCTCGCCTGGCTGCACGTGAAAAGCCGCGGCACAGCCGGCAAGGTAGGAATTTAACCGGGCTAACCATCTTCTGGGACTTCGCACGCAAATCGAGGCGGCAGTCAATTCAGTAGCAGCCCGGGCGTGTGTTCTGCTCGTTCCGGCCCCTCGCACTTAGCAAGGAACTGCGCCGCTCTGCCGGGCCAAAGGCCCGACGCCCGAAGGGCAACCGCTCCTACGCGATCGCGTCCGCCTCCAGAAGCCGCCATCGAAAAGAATGCTCGCGTCGTCACCACCTACGGCCAAAGCGGGCAATCAAGGCAGCTGGCATCACTCTGCCACACACCCTCGACGAGCAACTCGCCTGAGATCAGCCCCAGAACGTAGGTAACACGCGCCGCGCCGGCGCTTGTCGAACATGCTGATCAGCCTGTCTTACAGGCGGTGATTAGGTGGGGCTCAACATCTTCCGGGACTTCGCACGCGATTTCGAGGTGGCAGTCGGTACCAAGAAACGAAAGGTCGGATCGGCGTGCCCGAGACGCTCAATGATTTCAGGCAAAGGCGCCAGGCGAGATGCCTCCTGCAACATCATTTCCCGCATCCACATGCTTGCCGGATCACTATTGTGAAGCTCAGGCCATTGGACGGCTTCCGTGAATGCAGGAGGAGGAAGTGGCGGCGGAAGTTGGACAATCCGCAGGGGTGTTGTTTTTGCGAAATGCTGCGCCAGCCGTAAGGGCATAGTCCCGATGCGGCTGGTGCCTGACAGGACGGGCGGGATCAGGCTAAAGCCCTGTACGACAACTTCGATACGTCTCTCGAAACCGTGCTCGAGCAAATACCATTCCTCCATGGTGGGCTGCCGGGTGTGCCTGAATTTGAGCACAACATGCCCCATGCACAAGTATCGCTCGAATGTAAGTGGCTCCGACAGCTGCTTGTTCGTGCCGCAGCCTACGCCTACGAGCTTATCTTCGAACAGGGCTGCCCGAGGATGTTTCGACATGAACACTTCCGGCATAATCAGAAAATCAACGTCGCCGCGCCGGAGAAGCTCCTCGGGGTCGTCGCAAATAGGCAGACATTCAAAGCGAACGGCGGGAGCTTCCCGCGCAGCGCGCTCTACTATCTTCCTAAAAAATACGAGCGTGATGTAATCGGAAAGCATGATTCGGAAGAGACGATCCGATTGGGCCGGGTTGAAGGCGTCGGGGGAAATAATCGATAGCTGGATGTGCAGCAATGCGTCCCGGACTGCTGGGGCGAGCCCGTCGGCGCGCGGCGTCAAAATGAGCTCGCGGCCGTTCATCGTAAATAGCTCATCGTTGAAATAGGCGCGTAGCCGAGCAACGGCGGCGCTCATGGCCGGCTGGCTCAGGTTGATACTGCGAGCCGCGGCAGTGACTTTACGCTCCCTCATCAGAGCGTCCAGCACAACGAGGAGATTTAGATCCAGCCCTTTGAAACGCATGTCATGTTCTATCCAACGTGTGGATGCGTATCATTCAAACAATCAATTTTACGAATTTACGAGCCATGCATTAGAGGAACGGAAAGTGAGCGACGTCAAGCTCAAATCGACGACACGGGCCGGAACTCGAGAGAGCGTCTGGCTCACCTTCGCCAACGACAACGGCTGAGTGCAGCCACCAACGCCGCTTTGGTCGAGTAATGCGGCCGCAAAAACCAATATGAAGAGAGGTCCTGAATGCGCCATCAGGTGCAGTGGAAGTTGTGCTGGGAAAACGAGTTGCAGCTCTCCGATCACGTTAAGCTCGCCGAGTTCTTTCGTGATACGTACGGGCCGACTGGGGCGTCCAACGCAGAACCGTTCGAAGGTAGTCGAAGCTGGGCCGGAGCCAGGCCTGAACTCCGCGTAATCGCCTATGATTCAAGCGGTGTAGCGGCTCACATGGGCATACTGCGCCGTTTCATCAAGGTCGACGCGGTCGACCTGTTGGTGGCTGAACTGGGCCTGTACGGGGTGCGTCCGGACCTTGAGGGTCTGGGAATCGCCCATTCAATCCATGTCATGCTTCCAATACTGCAGGAGCTTGGCGTTCCATTCGCTTTCGGAACGGTCAGGGACGCGATGCGGAATCATGTTGAGAGGTTCGGACGGCGATACAGCCCTATGGCCGTTTTGTCGGGAATTCGCGTGCGCTCCACCCGACCAGAGGCCCGCCTCGACCTGCCGCCCACACGCATCGATGACGCACTCACAATTGTTCTGCCAGTTGGACGGCCGATCAGCGAATGGCCCACGGGCACGATGATAGATCGGAACGGACCAGAGCTATGAGCCGGTCCGATTGCTTGTACGAAGTGCGCCGTGAGTGCTCTGACGGCACCGGCCGTCGAAGCGTTTATCTGACGTTTGACGACGGTCCCAATCCACTTTTCACACCGGAGATTCTCGACGTGCTGGCAGAGCAGCGGGTGCCAGCGACTTTCTTCGTCATCGGCGCCTACGCCTTAGAGCACCCATATCTAATCCAACGGATGATCGCAGAAGGGCACGAGGTAGGCAACCACACGATGTCTCATCCGGATCTGTACCAATGCGGTTTCGGCGAAGTGCAACGTGAGGTCTTTGAAGCGAACGACGCCATCATGAGAGCGTGCCCGCAGGCCTCGGTCCGCTTTGTTCGCGCGCCCTACGGCGCCTGGAGCGAAGAAGTCTGCACAGCATCACAGATCGCCGGGCTGGCGGCCCTTCATTGGTCCGTCGACCCTCGAGATTGGTCTCGCCCTGGAGTCGAGGCGATTATCGATAAAGTGCTCGCCTCCGTCCGGCCGGGCGCAATTGTACTCTTGCACGACGGATGCCCTCCCGGCGAGTTGAGCCAGGGCGCTCACGCCGGCATGCGCGACCAGACGGTCACGGCGCTGTCCCGGCTGATTCCAGCACTGCGTGAGCGCGGATTTGTAATCCGCTCACTTCCTCAACATCACTGAACAACGAGATCCCATGACTCTTCTTGGTACAACCAGCACTGTGGCCATTTCGCTTTATGCACTGCTCTCGACTGCCTATAAGAGCATGCAAGGGCTTTATGCTATGCCGACAAAGGATTCGTCGGCGTTGGAGGTTCTCGCCGGCTCCGACAAACTGCCCAGCGTCGATGTCATCGTCCCCTGCTTCAACGAGGATCCGCGCACGCTTTCAGAGTGCCTGGCTTCCATTGCAGACCAAGAATACGCCGGAAGACTTCGGGTCTATTTGGTTGATGACGGTTCTGGAAATCGCGAAGCCTTAGGAACTGTCCACGAAGACTACGCGCGCGACCCCAGGTTCGACATCATTTTGCTTCCCGAGAATGTTGGAAAGCGCAAGGCGCAGATCGCCGCGATACGACGCTCATCAGGGGATCTGGTGCTTAACGTTGATTCAGACACGGTACTCGCGCCCGACGTCATTTCCAAGCTTGTACCGAAGATGCGAGATTCAGCGGTCGGCGCAGTCATGGGTCAGTTGACGGCCAGTAACCGAACCGAGAGCTGGCTGACCAGGCTGATAGACATGGAGTACTGGCTGGCTTGCAACGAGGAGCGCGCGGCACAGGCTCGCTTCGGTGCCGTTATGTGCTGTTGCGGCCCATGTGCCATGTACCGCCGGTCTGCGCTCCTTTTGTTACTGGACCAGTACGAGTCGCAATTTTTTCGGGGCAAGCCAAGCGACTTCGGTGAGGATCGCCATCTCACTATCCTGATGCTGAAAGCAGGCTTTCGAACCGAATACGTTCCGAGCGCCATCGCGGCCACAGTCGTTCCGAACAGACTCGGACCGTATCTGCGCCAACAACTCCGTTGGGCACGAAGCACATTCCGGGACACACTGCTTGGGCTGCGCTTGCTGCCTAGCCTAAATAGCTATCTCACGTTGGACGTGGTCGGACAGAATCTCGGCGCGCTACTCCTCGCCCTATCGGTATTAACGGGCCTCGCACATTTCGCACTGACAGGCACTGTGCCTTGGTGGACAGGACTGATGATTGTGTCCATGACCATGCTCCGATGCAGCGTGGTAGCATTTCGTGCTCGACAATTTCGATTTCTTGGCTTTTCGCTGCACACGTTCATCAACGTCTTTCTCTTGCTTCCGTTGAAGGCCTACGCGCTGTGTACCTTGAGCAATAGCGATTGGCTGTCGCGAAGCTCTGCTGTCGCTACATCGAACACTGGGGGAAAACAGGCCCCCACCCAAGCTCCGATCACTGGTTCCAGCAGGGCAGAACTCTCGCCCCATTCGGCTCCGCTTCGCAGGCTCAGTCTTGCGCGGGATTCTTCGGAATTAGTCCTGTCGGACAACATTTGCGGCGACGATTGATCGCAAATACCTAATGGACGAGAGGTGCACGAGTTTGACCCAGAACGTGAATCATCAGTTGCTTGATCGGGAATTGGCCGCCGACGATCCGTGGGGCCTCGACGGCAATCCATTCGAGCGGAAGCGCCACACGCAAATGCTCCAGCTGGCGCTTGCCCAAGGCTCCATTACAAATGCCCTCGAAGTCGGGTGCGCTGCCGGCGCATTCACGGAAAAACTAGCCCCCTACTGCCAAGGGCTCACCGTCATCGATGTCGTGGCGCAAGCGATTGCTCGAGCACGTCAACGGATAAAGGAGCCGTCGCGCATCAACTGGATAGTCTGCGATGTTCAACAGTTTTCGACCGACGAGTTGTTTGACGTGATCGTTGTGGCGGAGGTCCTCTACTACCTCGGAGACATAGCCGAGATGCGCGCGGCCGTCAAAAACCTGGTGCGGGTGCTTGCGCCAGGCGGGCATCTGATCTTCGGATCGGCAAGGGATGCTAATTGCCGTCGCTGGGGTCACGCCGCTGGTGCTGAGCCGGTCATCGCCATGCTGAACGAAACGTTGATCGAGGTAGAGCGGCTTGAGTGTCGGGGCGAGTCGGTCAACGAAGACTGCTTGCTCGTCCGTTTCCGGAATCCGATTTCCGCTTCCTGATGAATCTCGAATCTATCGCCGTTAACGTGGAGACACTATGCGCATCTGTGGTACCAAGCTGACCCATGATGGGGCGATCGCCCTGGTCCAGGATGGACGGCTCGTCTTCTGCGATGACCAGGAAAAGCGGCACAACGATCCGCGATACCAATCCATCGATAATCTCGACGCAATTGTCGCCGCTTTAGCGGAGCAGCGGCTAGATCCTTGTGATGTCGATCAGTTCGTTATCGACGGCGGGGATGACGAAGACGAGTCACAGTTTCAGGTCGGCAGGGAACCAAGCAACCGCCAGTTTTGTCGTCCCTCTCGGTAAAATGAACCCATGTCCATGATAGCGATCGACCTTACTGACGTAAGCAAAACTTATGACAAGCTCGTTGTCGACAGGCTGTCGTTCCGCGTTGCGGCGGGGGAATGCTTCGGGCTCTTGGGACCGAACGGCGCGGGCAAAAGCACGATTGCGCGTATGGTCCTCGGCATGACATCGCCTGATGCGGGGAAGATTACTGTGCTCGGCGCTCCAGTGCCGGCGCGCGCGCGTTTGGCACGTATGCGCATCGGCGTGGTCCCGCAGTTCGACAATCTTGATGCCGCGTTCACTGTACGCGAGAACCTGTTGGTGTTCGGGCGCTACTTCCGGATGAGCAGACGCCAGATCGATGCGGTCATACCATCGCTGCTTGAGTTCGCCCGCCTCGAGAACAAAGCGGATGCGCGCGTCGCCGAACTGTCCGGCGGCATGAAGCGGCGCCTGACGCTCGCGCGTGCGCTCATCAATGACCCGCACTTGCTGGTGATGGACGAGCCGACCACCGGCCTCGATCCGCAGGCCCGCCACCTGATCTGGGATCGGCTGCGATCGCTGCTGGCGCGGGGCAAGACTATTCTTTTGACTACCCATTTCATGGAAGAGGCCGAGCGGCTGTGCGATCGGCTGTGCGTTATGGAGGAGGGGCGCAAGATCGCCGAAGGTCGCCCGTCCGAACTCATTGACGAGCAGATCGGCTGTGACGTGGTGGAGGTCTACGGCGGCAATCCGCATGAACTGGGTGCGCTGATCCGGCCGTACGCACAGCGCATCGAGGTGAGCGGTGAGACGCTTTTTTGCTATGCACCCGATCCGGAGCAGGTGCTGGCGCAGCTACGCGGGCGCACGGGTCTACGCCTTCTGCAGCGTCCCCCCAATCTCGAGGATGTGTTTTTGCGGTTAACCGGGCGCGAGATGGAGGACTGAACAATGGGCGAACGTTATGCGGCGGGCATGCCCGCCAATGCGTGGAATTGGGTCGCGGTTTGGCGCCGCAACTATCTTGGATGGAAGAAAATCGGGCTTGCATCGGTTCTCGGCAACCTCGCCGATCCGATGATCTATCTGTTCGGTCTCGGCTTTGGCATCGGAACAATGATAGGTCCTGTAGAGGGCACTTCGTACATTGCGTTTCTCGCGGCTGGCATGGTTGCCACAAGCGTGATGGCATCGGCGACCGCTGAAACGGTCTACGGGAGTTTCGGCCGCATGGGCGACCAGCGCACCTGGGAAGGAATGCTATGCACTCAGCTGACGCTCGGCGATATCTTACTCGGCGAATTGGCCTGGGCAGCCACGAAGGCCCTCATGGCGGGCACAGCAATCACTATTGTTGCCACCACGCTCGGCTACGCATCGTGGCCATCCATCCTCTGCTTGCTGCCAGTCATCGCTCTCAATGGCCTCGCCTTCGCGAGTCTAGCGATGGTCGTCACGGCGCTTGCGCCCAGTTATGAATATTTCATATTTTATAATACGCTTGTTATTACACCCATGCTGTTCCTTTGCGGCGCGATGTTTCCGATCAACCAATTGCCCGGCGCTTTTCAGTATGCTGCCTCCTTATTACCGCTCGCACATGCAATCGACCTCATTCGTCCAGCGATGCTTGGCCGTCCGATTGACAAAATGGGCCTGCATATCGGCGCGCTTTGCATATACACAGTTTTGCCCTTCTTCTTTTCGATTGCTCTTTTTCGTCGAAGGCTGATGCGTTGACGCTACTCACCATTCGAATTGAATGTTTGGTCGCAACCCATTCACACGCCGCCTAGATCAAGACATGCGTTTTAAGGGACTCGATCTGAATCTCCTCGTTGTGTTGGACGCTCTGGTCAGGGAACGTAAAGTCACCGCGGCGGCCCGCAGTATTAACCTGAGCCAGCCGGCAATGAGCGCCGCCGTTGCTCGGTTACGCGCCTATTTCAGCGATGAGCTATTTACGATGAGCGGCCGCGAGCTCATTTTGACACCTCGCGCTGAGGGGCTCGCCCCAGCAGTCAGGGAGGCATTGCTGCACATCCAGCTATCGATTATTTCCTGGGACGCCTTCAACCCAGCCCAATCGGATCGTCGCTTCCGGATTATCCTTTCCGATTACATCACGCTCGTATTTTTTAAGAAGATCGTAGAACGTGCTGCGCGGGAAGCTCCCGCCGTCCGCTTTGAATGTCTCCCTATTTCCGACGACCCCGAGGAGCTTCTCCGGCGCGGCGACGTTGATTTTCTAATTATGCCGGAAGTATTCATGTCGAAACATCCTCGCGCAGCCCTGTTCGAAGATATGCTCGTGTGCGTAGGCTGCGGCACGAACAAGCAGCTGTCAGAGCCACTTACATTGGAGCGATACTTATCGATGGGGCAGGTTGTGTTCAAATTCGGGGACACCCGGCAGCTCTCCATGGAGGAATGGTATTTGCTCGAGCACGGTTTCGAGAGACGCATCGAAGTTGTCGTACACGGCTTTAGCCTGATCCCGCCCGTTGTATCAGGCACCAGCCGCATCGGGACCATGCCCTTACGGCTGGCGCAGCATTTCGCAAAAACAACACCCCTGCGGATTGTCAAACTTCCGCCGCCACTTCCTCCCGCATTCACGGAGGCCGTTCAATGGCCTGCGCTCCACAATAGTGATCCGGCAAGCCTGTGGATGCGGGAAATGATGTTGCAGGAGGGATCTCGTATGATTCCTCTGCCTAAGAGCACCGGACGTCTGAGTTGTCCCCAAATTGAGAAACTGCCCCCCCCTCGACTATGAGAGGAGGCATGGATGGCGATCCCCCGCCGCCTGCGACCCCGCAACTGCTCAGCAGAAGGGCGAAGCGCACGAGAGTGCATCCATTTCGTAAATGTGTGCCTATCCAAGCAATCGATTTCTGCAACTGTCCGATGACGAATATGAACGCGCCTGAAGGTGTGGAGGCGGAAGCCTGTTCGGGCCCTTGCGGCCGACCACGATGAATCCCTTCCAAACTTTCAGCCGGACGGTGTTGTTGACCCGCTCCATTAAATGCNTCAGCTTTGAGACCCTTCCCTCTGACTTCCGCGATTTGGGGCATTGTGTTGATCAGCGGCGTGGTCAACGTGCTTGCGCTCATCTCGCCGCTGTTCATGCTTCAGGTCTATGACCGCGTTCTGGCAAGTGGCAGCGTATCCACTCTAGTGGGGCTCGTCGTGCTTGCTGCGGGGCTTTATGCGTTCCAATGCCTGCTCGACATTTTGCGCGCCCGCGTGCTGCTGCGGATTGGCGAGCGTTTCGATGGACAGTTTTCCGGACGCGTTCACGATGCGATCGTTCGCCTTCCGCTTTCAACGCGCATGCCGGGCGACGGCTTGCAGCCGCTTCGCGATCTCGACAATGTTCGCGGCTTCTTAGGTGGAAACGGTCCGACAGCGTTCTTCGATCTGCCATGGATGCTGTTTTATCTTGGCATTTGCTTCCTCCTTCATTTCTGGATCGGCATGACGGCACTTATCGGGGCGGTCGGTCTCACATCTCTGACACTCCTTGCCAACACTCTCTCGCAAGGGCCGATAAGCGATACCGTTGCCCACAACATGGCACGCAATGG
>NZ_AYWI01000021.1:0-59906 GCF_000502535.1 Mesorhizobium sp. LNJC391B00 | reverse complement strand
GAAAACTGGATGGAGGCCAACCGATACATCAACATGGACGACCTGCGCGAGCACAAGAAGCTCGCTCTGCGCCAAGCCGCATGACCAGCATCATGGCCGCCCCATTTTGCAGAACTTGACGCACACAACCCGCTTTTGGCCCGAAGCGGTCAGGGACCCCACACCCGTGGTGCGGCGTAGGGGGCGCTTCCCATCCATAGCAACGTTGGCATGCCTCGGCTGCCGCCGCCTCACGACGAACCGAACTGCTTGGCGAGATCGCGGAAAGTGCAGGTTCGATCTACCAGGGCCGACATCATCTTGGTGAACTGCATGGGTACGATCTTGTCGGTCACGAGCGCGGCTTTCAACTTGATGTCTTCGACAGGGATTTTGGTTACCGACGCCACGGCCGAAAGGTTGGCTCTGAGGAAGTCGACACGATCGAGGTGCTTCTGGATCGGAGTGCGTTTCGTGTGACGGGTGCCCGTGGTGGTGTAATCGGCTAGGCGCTCGCCAATCTCACCGATTGTCCGATCGAGAAGCAGCCTTTTGCATTCGATGGCCCAGACCGTCCCGGTCTTTTTGTCCCAGGCCAGCACGTCCACATCGCCCAGCTCCTTCTTGCCGCCGAACAGCGTCATCAGTTGGTCAGGTTGTGCATCAAGACCAATTTCCTGCAGCTTCGCTGCGACGGAATGGTTGAAGGCATGGCCTAGCTCGTTGACGATCTTGCCGAGCCAGCGATTCACCTCCTTGGTGTCGAACATCTCGGCGCCCAGCCGACCGTCGACAAGACCGAACAGGCGAAAGACGACCTTGGAAATGAGCGCAGAGGCTACGATCACTTCTGGGTCATCGGTCTCGTCGATCTGGATGAGCGGACGCCGCGTCAGCGACAGCTTTCGGTTCATTCGCCAAGGCTGCCAGTCTCGCGCCGACGCGCCTTTCGGATTTCGCTCGCCCCACTCTGCTCGCGGTATCAGCGTGAGAGCGGCAAATGCTCGCTCTGCATCAACGGCGCCGTCCATCTTGCGGAAGAAGTCGAGCAACTCGCTCTTGCGCATGCTGAAACAGGCTTGTCCTACTTCGATCGCCATTTCGGCGAGGCCATGTGAGGTCGCAACGAGATGTTCCAAATCCATCCCGAACTCGGCCCGCATCGCAATCTTAAGGCCCGGATCGATCACCGGCGCCGACGGCAGCGGTGCACCGGGGGCGGGGACGTCGAACGACGTTGCGTACGAGTCAGCGGCGTCGTGGAAGGCTCGGTCGCCCTGGGCAAACATATAGGGCACGTGGGTGTTTTCCCCAAAGCCCCTGTCGAACTGGAAGTCGCCGTTCGGTGCAACGCTGAGTGGGCCTGTGGCTAGCCCATAGAAATGGGCATCACATTGCCCGGCACAGTCCAGCATCGCCGCGACCTCGCCGATCAGGTCATCGAGATCGATGTCGGTGCACTGCCGGCCGCCCGTCGTCGGTGAGGTGCAGATCGCCATCTCGGCCAGTGCACGGCTCGCAACGCCGGCAGCCGATCTTCTGAGTTCGGCCTTGTTGTTCGCGGCCAGTACATCCGCTTGGTCGTCATGGAGTGCCCGTAAGGCGGCGGCGGTCTGCTGCCACTCCCGGCGATCCCTGTCGATCGCCTCGTGGTTCAACAGCGCCCTGACGACGATCGAGCGCCGGTCCAGTTTCTGAAGCTTGTCCTTGATCCGCTCCCAGATTCTCAGCACCGCTGTCTGAAGCCGTGATCCGACATCGCCCGCAAGGACCATCCCTGCCGCATTCGCTCCGGCGTCAAACGCCAGTCCGAGATGAGCCCAGCTACGGTCCTCATCGAACACGAAGCGGGGTGGCGGCAGGTCCAGGTACGATCCGACGATATCCGTTGCGTCGTTAGCGGGAATTGCATGCGCGAAGCGGGCATGAGACGAACCGGTCACCTCCGTGGCGAGGCGGTCGCCCCACTCCGCGTCCTGAGGCGTCCCCGCCAGTTCCGAGGCCGCGAGGGCCATGGAGGCGAGCAACTGCCTCTCTGCGATATTAGTCGCGTCCATGTAGCCACGCAGTGAAGCGACGCCAGATCGGATGGCAATGACGCCGTCAAGCAGTTCGAACTGTGGACGCTCTGGCGGAGTTGCATCGCTCATCGCCGCATCGGTCAGCCGATCGATATCGGGAAATTCCAGCTTGAAGTGGATGGGCCGTTCAGGCAGGCCGGGCAGGAACTCCTCGAGCCTCAGAGCGAGCCATACGAGCCAGCGCTGGGCCGCGTCCCAGATTCTCGCTGAGAACGCCCGATATGGTCCATCGACGATGGGTAACTCGACCCACCAAGCGCGGCTTGGGGTTTCCACTACCGCAAGAAACTCGCCGTTGAGGGCGTCAAACGGCGCAACGTATAGCGGCAGGTTGCTGATCTCCCTGAAATACGAGCTCGTGGAGCGCCGCTGTACCTCGACGAACCGACTGACGGTCGGATCAACAACCAGATGATAGTCAAGGGCACTGCGGACTCGGTGGCGCACCGCCGCCGCATAGTGTGTCGTCACCAATGCAAACGCGCCCTTCGACATCTCCGGCCGCACGGGATCGAATCCTTGCGCTTCTAGGTAACCGTAGCGGTTAATGAAGTCGCCGACGCTGTGGATGTCGTAACCCCGTGCTT
Organism: Mesorhizobium sp. LNJC391B00; assembly: GCF_000502535.1. Taxonomy (NCBI): domain Bacteria; kingdom Pseudomonadati; phylum Pseudomonadota; class Alphaproteobacteria; order Hyphomicrobiales; family Phyllobacteriaceae; genus Mesorhizobium; species Mesorhizobium sp. LNJC391B00. The sequence continues at coordinate 57,259 of NZ_AYWI01000021.1, read as the reverse complement.
GCAGCTGTTCCTGCTGAGAGATTATCTTCCACACGCGGTTGGTGTCGAAGTCAGCGTCCCAACTCATCCGCAACGCGTCACCGAGCCCGATACTGACACGGTGCCACTCGGGTGGGCTTTCATCGAAACCCATGGCGACGCCTCGCCCGACACCGCCATGGACGATCAACGTCAAGCCCCGGCGATAATCGGACGAGGCCGCCTGCTGCTTTTCGAGCTGCGAGACGGCCGAGGCGCCGCGATCCAGGTCCTTGTCGTTCATTCCCTGGAGGCCGGTCCCCATCGCCTCCGAAAGCTCGTCAGCAACGAGCACAATCAATGCAAAGCCGCCCAGATCGAACTCCGCCTTGACGACTGTCAGCTTCGGTTCGGCCGGCAGAGGGAGAATAGCCTGCTTGGACAACTGCATGTTTTCCGCCAAAATTTCCCGCACGTCCTGCAGTTCGGCCCGGCCGATTTCGGCCTGGAGTTTGGAAAGCGCGCCGGCGGCAGCTGCCTTGTCGAGGATCAGCCGCCGCGCCGCCGCACCGATCGCCGTCGGAAGCATAACCAACCAACCGCCTTCATGTCTCAGCAGGGGAAACCGTTCGAGCGAGCTGTTTGTCAGGGACTCGCTTTCGAGACTTGCCAGGTCATTTGCATCGCCGACGAAAGGCGCGAGGTCGCGGGCGACGAGACCCAGCCCGAATATCTCTTGCAAGCTGAAGCTGACGGCCTTCACCCCGGCCTCGACATTCCCCGGAGCAACTCTAACCCGCGAAACTGGCTGGGAGTCGGCTAGGGTGTATCGCGTCACTCCGGCCTTTTGCGCCATTGCCTCGCCCAAATAGAGCAACGACATCACGGACTGCATCGCCTCGTTCGCCCAAGCCTCCTCGCGTAATGGCAATAGCGCACCCATGATCCGCGCCAGATGGTAGCCGTTATCTTGCCATGCTCCTTCGAGGATCGTGGCGCTACCGGACGATGACGGCACTACCGAACTGAACACGTCCTCGACCGGGTCTTCGCCTGCGCCTATGCCGTCCTTAAGGAGAATCTCGTTCACCCATTCCCTAATCTGCAAGAGCGTGGGCTTCACAGTGCCTTTGCAGTTGAGGACAGCGAGGTGGATGAGCGCCTCGATGCGCAAAGTGGCTGCATGGTTTGCTGGCTGGGTAAGAAGCCCGGCAAGGATTTCAACGACATGGCGCTGGCTGAACTTTGCCAGCCGAGCGCACAGTTTCGCCTGACGCTTCGCTAGTGCGTCCAAGCTAAACATGTCGCCCGCTCGCGCAGCGGCGAACAGGGATGACAGTGCGTCGATCGTGGAACCGTTGGCGGCCATGTTCTAATCCTTCAATACCTCGGCCGGCTGAATCGCCCTGCGCGATGGGACGAGGCCTTCTAGACCTTGCGGGCAGTGCTTTGACGCCGCGGTAGGATCGTTGAATTCCTTCGCATCCCAAGGGGGCTTTCACGAATCCGATCAAGATGTCTCGCCTCCCCTCTGGTGCCAGATCGGAAGGGTGACTTGTGCGGGCCAGACTCCGAGGGATCTTGCCTACACTACCGCCGAAGCCCGGCGAAAACTCGCTTCTGCGATCCAGACCCGGCACGGTCCCGATCTTGGTTTGATAGCGAAGGTGAGTGAACTATCGCTCGACTTCTACAACCGGACGGGTCTATTTGCAGGAGGACGCTTCGCCAGGCCAACTGCTACGCCTCACACCGACTGATTGCAGTTCGACCTCTATAACGTCCGCTTTTGGCGCCTTGCTGACATTGATTCGGAAAAAGATAATCCGTAATGCCGCCCTCAGGGGCCGCCTTCGGTTAAGTGTTTTCGGTACCGCGTGACAAGCGCACACCAAAGCCACCGCCGTTCTCTGGAATGAATTCTATTCCGGCTGCTTCGAGCGATAGCTTCAGCACTTGTAGGATCGATTCAGATGCTGGTTTCGAACCGCGTTCGAACTGCACGATCGTCCTCAAACTTACCTTGGATAGATCCGCCAGTTCCTGTTGAGAAATGTCGAGAAGCCCGCGGGCTGCGCGAACTTGGGCCGCACTTACCTTCATTGTTCAAATGCCCTGTTGCACAAAAAGTGCAAATATGCTTGTTTTACGTTGGGGGGGGTTCCCCGCTTCCAACAGTCTAACCACGCCCACGCTTTGCGGAGCTCGGATCATGGCTGATTCAGACCATAGCACGACTATGCCTCTCGTCACGAATGGCGGGAGCACGGCGTCGCACCGGTTGTCGATGCAGACCCTCCAAATTCTACTGCTGCGAGATTGGTTGCGGGCGCAGCATGTTTCTCAAATCCTTTGCCGTCTTCAACAGCGTCTAGAGAGGCGTTATCTCCACGCTAGCTAGAGGCTCGGAAGCGATGGACAAGCGGGTCGCCTACTCGATCGCCTGCCAAGCTGAGGTCGAGTCTTCCACTGTGGCCTTGAAGCTTCAGGACGAGCTACCGCAAATACGGGCGCGGTCGCTTCTTGGCATTATCGCCAAGCTCGAAATAATCGCCGGCTCAGATCGCGATATCGACGAACCGACAAATTTTCCCTGGGGTTCCTGGAAGCTTTTCGAACTTTCTGGGTCGCGCCTCAGCCCGAATTGCGGTTGCTTATGGACAAAATAGCACACTAGATTAGGTTTTTGGATAGCTTTGAAGGCATCGACTTCTGGCACATGCGCCAGATAGCGCGTCAGCACGAACTTCCAAGCGTGCTACCTTTTGAACGACAGCTCTGCGCCTCATCCCGGCCATTCTGGCAGACTGCTCTTTGGCCGGAAGCTGCCTTCGCCGCTGATCATCGATGATGCTCGATAAGAGGTCGAAAACGGACTGGCAGTTTCGGGCGACGCCGCCGAGAAGGTTGCTTTTTATCTAATCACCGAGCTTGCGCGGAAACCCAACTTACATACTCGGCTGGTTCAAGCGTTTCGAATTTGCATTGCCAACAGGTTTGCTCGGTGTCGAATCCGCGTCAGAGCCAAGGCGATTGGGTCTGCCTCATGATTCTCGCGCCATAAAGCTTATCCTGAAGGGTTTCGCTTCTGCTCTTGATGGCTTGGTTCAGTACGGTCAGGTTCGTGTCCCAGTGTCGCCCGACCGGAGTCGTGAGCAGCTCAATATCCTTACCCTTGATCCAAAGGTTGCCTCGCCCGTCGATCGTCTTCGCGAGAACTTCGTGGGCGGCAAATGCGGTCGCTTGTTCAGCGGCGTGTAGGTAGCGTCGATACCACTCGCGCGCCCATCTGTTTCGACGATAGTGATCACTGCCAGTCGCGTAAACCTCGGCCAGCCAGCCTGTTCGTGGCTTCCTCGCCTCGAACTCGGTCCATATCTTTTCGAATGCGGGTGTCAGATCGCAGAAACCCAGGAGCGTATAAGCCCGCGCGATCCGGGCCGCATCGCCACTGGCCTCGTCATCTCGGATGGTGGCCTCAAGCCAGCTCGATTGGCCGTGCTGGATGGCGGCCCTCGCCATGTCAAGCAACACATTGTCAGTCGTACAGAGGTCAAGAGCCTCCAGGCGTCCTTCATCTCCGGCAGCGCATGCTGGCGCCTCAACTGGCAACAGGGTTATCCGAGGGTTCTTTATGATGCCTCGATCCCTTGCGTCATTCAACTTCCGCCACAACGGGATGCCAGCCACGGGCGAGGATCGAATGAGTCCCTCACACAGGGCAATGAGAGGAAATTCATCGAGCGTATCAACGTTCGAAATGTGGTTACGCTCGTCGAGCCAAGCGTTCAACCAGGCCACGAGCTCGCCCCTTGCTTCGCAATCAAGATGGTCATCGGCAGGTCGTGGTTTGCCCAATATCTCGGGTAGGACCAGGAGCCTCCCTTTTGATCCAGCCTATCGAAGGCACCGCGAACGAAGTCATGATATTTTTGCAGCGCGACCGGGTCTTCAGGATTTCGTTGAAGCATGACGGCCCAGATTTCGGGATCCGCCTCTTCCATCAGTTCCGGGCGTTGCAGAATCTCGCTTGCAGCCAGCAACGCCGATGATCCCCGGCAGCGGTCTTCGAGGTTCTTCGCTTCCGCAGCTTTCCATCCGCTATCGGCGATCGCCTGCAGCACCTGAGTGTCGCGCGTCTCTGGTGCCAGTTCGAAAGCGGCGCCGCGTATTTCTGCGTCCACGCTGCTGACAAGTGGCGCCAAATCTGACCAACCATCCAGAGCCTCTTCATCAGCTATGGCGCCCAGGAGCAGAAGCCCGCTGAGCACGTCATCGCGAGGACCGGTTAGCGGGAATCTGGAAAGGCGCGATCGTATGGCTGATTGTCCACAACGCAGCAGCACCTTCTCGATCCTGGCGAGGATCGGCAGCTTAAGACAATCGTCGAGCACTCTATCCAGCAGTTGTTCCGGTTCGAGGTCCCAAAGACGCAATTCCAGCTCGCGTGCTCGCCACCAAGGAAGATCATCGTCCTTGGCGATGGCCGAGGCGTCGATCAAATCCTTGATGGCATCGGCGATTAGAAGTCTCTCCTCCTGTCTATACAGTAGCGAAAGTCGGTTGGCCTCGGCCACAAGACGTTGCAATTCGAGTTCGTTTCGCCCCGGGGCGCTCAGGGCCGCCAAGCGAACGATTTGTTGCAGGAGATTTGGGTCTGTGCGGGCCAACATAGCTTTTAGGCGCTCAAAACGATTGTCGTCATCACTCGACTGGCGCCCGAGCAGCCAAAGCTGGTCGCCTGCGAACTTGGCACCATGGTTCGCTGCGCATGCGTTCGGATCAAGCGGACTTTGGGTATCCGCGCGGTCTGCAAATAGTGTAGGTGATTTGTCCTTTACTAACGCAGCCTGGTGCGTCCCGGCGACAGCGTCTCCAAGAGCCTCCAGAAGCCATTGCCCGCCAGTTAGCGCAATGTCATCACCTGTTGCGGTCAGTTCGTCCACGGCTTTCAGCAGCGCGGCATGAAAATCGCCAGATTTGCCGCCGCCCAGGCGCAAGACCCAGGCCAGCTCCTCGAAATGATTGGCGGTGGCCATGATTGCCCGGCTGATTGCCCAGGCCAGGAACGCGTCAGTGAATGCCTGCAGCGGCAGGAACGAAAGAATCCCGAACACCCGGTGAGCGAGCCAACTCACGTCGCCCGTGGCCACCAGTTCAACGGTCGGGCAGGTCGACGATATCGGCGAGTCATTCCATCGTTTCAGGTTGTCATGAGTTCGCTTGCGATTTGTGACCGATCGCTCGGAGTTCGGATCAATCTTACCAAGGAAGCGTCCGTCGTCTGGGTCTGCCCAGAGCCATCCCAGCCAGATCGTCACCTGCCTGACGAGGCGTGGCGCGATCTCTGCGAAGGAATGGGCTCGTGCCAGTCCCTTGATAAGGATTTCATCCATCGATCTGTTGCCGGACCGGGCGAGCCAGGTCTCCTCAGCAATCTGGCAAAAAAGTTCAAAATCCAGGCCGATCAAACGCCAGAAAGCATCATAGTCCACCTGAGAGAAGTTTTGTTCGGCTACCCACCGATGAACGATGGCACGCCGAGCAGGCCGGCCGACAAGCCCGTCCAGGAGCGCGATTGTTGCTGTCGCTCGCAGGATCGAAACGCCGAGCCGTTGCCCCTTGTAGGGATCTACGAACGTGGCGATGATGGCAGCGGCCTCGCCTTCATCGCCCAGGCCTCTCAGTTCAGCCGCCAATATTAGGCCGAGCACGAAAGGCGTGAGCTCCTTGCGGAGTTTGAACCGATGAGGACCGCCACCTGCTTCCAGCCAACGCCCCGCGATCAGCTCCGCCACGGTTTCGCGAAGGTCGTCCTGGCCCTTGCCGCTCTCCCGGCCCAGTTTCGTAACCAGATCAACGCGGGTGAACATTGCGTCATCGAGCGAAACCTTCACGCCGCTGCCGAGATCGCGGATGAAATCTCGGAATTCCTCATCGGAAATCGCCAGCGCTGCTCCGCGCCGACCTACCCTGTGCTTCCAATCTTCGTATGCGAGCCGCTCGGGCGTTATGTCGCCTGTTGGCGCGAGGGCCTCACGCCGTTCGATAGCCAACTGGGAGAGACGCGGCACCTTCATAAGATCCAGCATCCGATCTCCAAACGCCTCACTCTCCACCGCGTGCAACTTCAACAGCGCTTTCAGCTCGTCGTTGCTGAAGGGACCAACACGAATTTCATCCGGACGGGGAGCCAACGGCGCCAGCCTGTGCAGATCGGCCCAATGGTCTGGCCAGCAGCTGGTCAGAACGGCAAAGCGACCTTTCCAGCGCTCGTCGTAGAGCGGTTGCAGGAAATCCGACCAATCGCGTTTTCGCCAATTCTGGTTCAGTCCATCGACGACCAGAATGAACTGCTGACCGGCGAAATCGGCGCGCTGCCAGAGCCCAACTCTGCGTAGCCAGAACGTCGCATCGCCATAGCCGAGCCGTCTGGCTAGAACCTTGGCCAGCAGCTCCTCGGCGTTGTCGTCCCGGACGTCATTGGCAGAGACGAAAACCGACAGAGGCAGATTACGGCCGTCTGCGGAATTCGCTGCCCACCAGGACAAGAAGGACCAGGTTTTCCCCATGCCTTCATCGCCGAGCAGAACCGCAGGTCGACCGCTGATGAGCCATTTGTCGAGCTGTTCGTTCAGCGATGGCCGTAAGACTTTCCTCACGGCAGGGTCATGCAGATTGTTAAAGCTCCCGCCAAGACGTGATGCCGCGTTCATGGGATTGGCCAAACCAACCTCAATCCAGGTCTTCATGGCGCTCACAGCTGCCGCATATCCGATATCGGCGTCCAGCAGCCTTTGGCGGACCCTCTCGCGAGACTTTGCGAAATCCGGGTGGGATCCAATTGCTCTGACCACGTCCCGCAGAGATCGGTCGTTCCCAAAGTGGCGCGCCATGGCGACTGGCGCTTCAAGGCAAAGGACCGCCAAGTCGGGAAGCGAGTCTTTGGGGCTTGGCCAATCGAGGACCAGCACAGCTACTCCCAGGCGGTTTCCGATGTCTCGGAGCGCTTCGATATCGGTGACCGGGATCTCCCGCGAGGCAGCCAGTATCCATAGATCGACAGGGTCGCTTTGAAGAGCGGAGTCGACGACCTTTGCCTTCATCTGATCAAGGCTAAGCCGTGTTTTCGCGCCATATCTTTTGGCTTCCAGACCGACGCGAAATGTATTGTGCTCGATCGTCCGGACATCGGATCCTGCCTGCGGGCCTGATTTGGCCAACCTGAACAGCTGACCTGTGGTTTCCGACAGGACGTCTCGCATGAGACCTTCAAACCCACTCGTGCCGGTCGCATCGAGTTTGCGAAGTCGAGCCGCCAACAAAGTTTTTGCGCGAGCAAAGTCCATCAAGCTTGGTTTTTGGCCGGCGGAAGTGGTCATAAATCCCCCATGGGTTTCAGTCATTGATGGTTGTACTCACGGAGACGACGTGATCAGCAGAACCTGGATATGAATGCTCTGCAAGATTCGAGGTCGAATTCATGGGTAAGCTGACGGAGGCGTTGAGCCAGGACAAGCTCAGTGTTTGCCTTAAATTGGAGGCCTCCGAGGTCAAGCGCGTCTATAAGTGAACTCCTTCCGGACTTCGATTTCATCCCGTACGACGGGGGAACCGATAAGGACTACCCAGTCTGGCACGAGTTCGATCTCTCGGACGAAGCGATTTTCATCCATAGATTGAAACTGGACGACTATGGGTACTCCGTTGACGATGACCCGCACGATGATCCCGAATATGAGCTACCGAAAGCAACTCCTGAAAGCACAGGGAAGCTTGCCTTGGAACTCCAGATCGTAGACCGCTTTGGGTGTCGAGCACTGGTCAGGGGAAGCTTGTCTGGTACTTCCATGGAAATGAACATGGATGTGCGCTTCAATTTCATCGTGGCCTCCTACTCCGGAGAAAGCAGTCGTATCGGATATGCTGCGGAAGCGATTGCCGAAGGTTTCGCGTTCGAGGAAGAGGGAAAGCTCAAGCAGGCATTTTTCTCATATTTTTCGGCAGTCGACAGCTTCGTTGAATCGGAGCGTGAGAAACTCAACAAGGGGCAATCCGACGATCAGCGGATCAAACCTGACATCCGACTGATGCAGAAACTGCAGGCGATCATAAAGGCGAACATGCCACCGTCTGTCGGCGGCCTCGATAAATTGAAGGTATGGGGAGACGTTAAGAACGGTTTCGACAAGTGCGAAAGACTCAGAAACGCTATCGCTCACAACACGAAAACAGAGCCGATTGCTAAGGCCGACGTTGATCTGTGCTTTGCCGTCGCCGCCATCATCGTGGCGATGGTTAATGATGATCTCTACGAAGAAAAAGAGATGAGGAAGCACTACGTTGTAGAAAGCGACTGAGTCGGAGTTACGAAATTAAGGCGGATTGGCAGCTTGCGGCATCCACTGGCCATCCGCCGTGCAGGCTTACCAGGAAAGCCGAGACACAAGTCCGCTAAGGGCTAAAAGCAGTCCTACCGGAGCGCAGGAGCGGCGGCAATGCGGTCGAGAGCCGAACCGCAGACTTCCGCCATCCGCTCCCATAAGCGGACTGACCGCTGTCGACCCCTAGGAGGACAGTCAGACGGTTCTACAATTGACCATCGACTGGGGTTCCTGGAAGCTGTTCGAACTTTCTGGATCACGCCTCAACCCGAATTGCGTGTGCTTGTTGGACAAATTAGGTCACTAGATTCGGATTCAGGATAGATTAAGGAGGCTTCGAATTTCTAACACTCGCGACCTCGCAGGTCGTTCACGTCAGCACGAAGGGCGTTTAACTCTACGTGTCGTATTGGCAGCTATGCGCCTTCTATCGGCCATTCAGTTGGCTTTTGGGGATCCCTCGAGCGGACACTCAAGTGGACAGGTCAGGTGGCGAGTCGGTCCCAACAAGCAATGGGTCGCTGACCTGACTTGAGGCACGTTCGCATTGCGTGGTTACCCGGCATTTCGTCCTGCTCCCAGCAGTCTGCGACTGACTCGTCCCGTTCCGGTCCGATTTGCGGAGCCGGCAGGGACGGCGCGACGATCGTGTCGATGAGCATCCGTCATGGGAACAGCTCGCGCACGGATACGTTCGGCCGCCGCTCTTCGATAGCGATGCGAAGCTTTTTGGCCACGATCTTTTCGAGCGAAATCCGGCGACGCAACGCCTCGACGACGTCCATGCCATCCATCATGACGATGCGCCTGGCGACGAAAGCTTGCAGGCCGTCTTAGGTGAATCCCGAATATGAAACGAAGAGGCCACGCGCGCCTTCGAAGTGTTGCCCGATCAACTCTTGGAACGACCGGAGTTCACCAGCGCCAGTTTGGGCATTGCGCCAGTTCGCTTCGAGAAAATAGACGGTGTTGCCGTGCAGAAAGCTGCCATCGATCTGCTCGCCTTTGAGCTTGAAGGCTTTCCGCGGTTCTAGCCCCCATGCATCGAACCAGCGCTTCAGAAACCTCTCAAAGGCGTAGCCACGCGCCTGTGCTGCATCGTCCATGCCATGCAGCCCCATGAACTCGTTCTCAAGATCGACTTGTGTAGATTCGGCCGGTCCGCAGCGTAGCGGCGCACTCGGCTCCGGAGTCTGAGTGGTCGTGCCAGGGATAGGTCTGCCGCCCAGTCGCTCAATCAGTGCGCTCAGTCTCTCGCGGCTCCGGAGCACGCTATCTTCGTTTCCCGCAAGATAAGCCATCCGATATTCCCAGAGGCCATTTAGCGCCTTCACTATAGCGCCCTTCTGAGCCTTCTGCATGAATGCGCGTAGGCGCTTGCCCTTGCTGTTAGCGTTGTCGATGAGATAGGCGTCGTCGTAGATGTCGACGCCCACCTCGTCCCGGAAGAATTCTTGGTAGGTGCGGTTAGTGAAATCCATCACGTAGCCGTCGCCGAACAGATCCCCGACTAGCTTCAGATCCACCGCCTTGATTTCGCCGGCCATCGATTCGCCTGTCCAATTATTGCTTCGCCAGTTTGAAGCAGAACCGATCTCGGATGCAATTGCGTTCCCAATAGTACTGCCGCCTACCCACATCGTTTGGCGACTGCTTTTCTTCTCACAAAGACCGCCCGAACGTTGCTTACGAGAGCCCGTCACGATCGGGCCGCCACTTACCGGATCGCCGATTGCGGAAATTGCTCTTCTCGATCGATCGCCAATTGCGCTATTCCAATCAATTGATTGCTGCAGTGAAGATTCATATGGGACGTTCGAGTACGGCGATGCATTGGGGACCGGTGAGATGGTCGCTGCTACGGGCCCTCTGGGCACATCGTGCATCGTCGACCGCAAATGAGGCAGAGCTTTTGTGTTCCAAAAACTGCGATATGCTAAACCTTGGACATGCCGTCGAAGAAGACCACTAAGACAGTAACCGCAGATACCGCCTCGCTCCTGCAGGCAGGAGAAGGTGATCGCGCGGACTTCAAGCGCGGCCCTGACGGCGTGTCTGCTGAGGACCTGGTCGCGTTCGCCAACGCAGGCGGCGGAGCCATTCTTGCTGGCGTTGATGAACGCGCCGGGGATGGAGGCGCACAGATCGGCTTCGTGGTGGGATGTCATGTTGGCGATGGAACGATACATCAGATCGCCAACAAAGCTCTGGGATGCATACCACCGGTCGCGATCAATGTCAGCATCGAAAATGACGATGGCAAGTCGTTTCTGCGGATCGATGTCCCGAGCAGCGCCACGAAGCCACACTGCACCCCCAGGGGCATCTACTGCACGCGTGATGGGCGACGTAATCGCGCGCTGCATCCAACCGAGCTTCTGAAAATCTTCCTCGAAAGCGAAGCGCGCGCATTTGCCGAGCGGTTTGAGGCGGCGGCAGGCCGCATGACGAAGGAACTCGGCCAGCTCGAAGCCTCTTTGGATGCCAGCATCCAGAGCATGGCCGATCAACTCGGCTGGGCCGACAGCAAGCTTGGCGGTACGGAAAGCGCCCTCGACACCATCCAAGCTTACGTCACCCGCATCAAATCAGAAACTAACGATGTTGCCTCAAGACTTCGAACGATTTTCCGTCAGGACAGGCGCGACGACCCCGTCACGGAGCGTGAGCGAACCAAGCTTCGTGACGAGCTGCGTACCCCTCGACCGAAAACCCCCGCGAGGAAATTATCCTCCTGACACAGAGCTCCAGGCCGTCTATCTCAAAGGAAAAAGAAGGCACAAGCCGAACTCAACCGCATCCCGAGCCGGATCGCGGTGCGCGTCGACAATCAAAAGGCTGAAGCACATACCTGGGCCGCCTGGTCCCGAAACCCTGCCATTCCGGCGGAGCGTCATCAACGTGCGTGTATCGTGACCTGGGACCCTTGTTCCCTCCAGTTCACGCGGTCGCGACAAGCCCGCGCGCAAATCGAAGCTTCCGCAGGGCGGTCGGACGCGGCATCCTTTCCGAGATGCAGGCACTGGGCATCGCCCAGCCGCAAGGGCTCTCGACGGCCAGAGATCTGGCCATCCTGACACGAATACACTGACCGTCGTGTTACGGTTTGATGGTTTTTTGCACCACTGGCCTGACCACCATCAAGCAAATGGGAGAGGTTGCCATGTCTAGGATCAACCGCCGCGCCTTGCTCCTCCACTCCGGCAGCGCAGTCGTCGCCTCGACGGTTGCGGCAACGGCGTTCAATACAGAGCCGCCGGGCCGGGACCAAGAGCCGTCCAATAATCTGCGAGCACTGATTGAGGCCCACAAGGCAGCTTATGCTGCGTTCGGTAAAGCGCTACATGACATAGGTGGTGGCAGCAGTGGCTCCGATAGAGCCAGCCTGGAAGAGGAGAGGGCGCTGCTCGCCATCTGCGGCTATGCTGCGGTTACGGAAAGGGATCGCCTGACCAAGGCCCGATACCTTCTAGAGATCGAGGCGCGCGGGAACTCGACCTCGCAGAGCATATGCAGGCTGTTCTCCGATCGACGATGTGGAAGGGATGTAACAACGGCGCGCCTCACCGTCTGCTAATCAATGTCTGGTGTGCTCAACCCCGACATTCAGCATCGGTCGGTTGAACCCGCCTCTGAAAGCGGACGTTCAATTCTGATCGAATCGGGTGCGGCGTAGACGTAATTTCTAAGCGATCTTCGGCAGGCACGTGACTTCCTGTCCTGTCCGCGAGCAGATCGATCGCGCGTCGCGAAACTTGCCGCAGCGGTCCCATCCGTTGGCATCAGCTTCTGGTGGGATACCTCAATTGATGAAGCGATCTACAGCGGCGGCGCAGCCCGTCTGACGACGTCGCGCGTGTGCTTGATTCCGTCGGTTTGGACGGCGTTGTCTGGTCGACGGTGCCGATCGGTGCGGCGTGGGTGCGCTACGAGACGAGCGCGAGTCGCGACCGGAAGCGACTAGCCCAAGGGCGCGCCTCGATGGCGCGTAGGCACCCTTAGACAGTGCCGCGGGCAGGCGCTGCAGCGCGCTGCCTGTGTTGCGATCAGCGCGCCCGCAGTGCGTCTACCGGCCCAGTGACCGTGATCACCAAGGGCACGCCCCTGATCTCGAGGGGTAAACGAGCCGCCACGCCGGCATCAACTACACCTACCACAAGCGCCTCGCCTCCCGCGGGGCCGAGGCCAATGCCGACAGAGGTTACGCCCTGAACAGCAAGTAGCCGCGCCTCCTCGCTCGCCAGCAGCGATTCTAGCGTTCCGCGCTGCGTGGTTTGGGCCGGCTTGAACTCGACGGGACCGGAACCTGAGAAGTCCGACCCGGGGTCTTCGATGTCGCTCATTTCGTCACCTCGACTTGCCTCACCAGAACATAGGCAACCGGCCGCCCCAGTTAAAGAGCGGCCGACAGACATCGTGGTCAGAACAGCCGGATGTTCAGCGCGGCGAGAACCGTGCCGATTGGGTTGACGAAGGTCGTGCCGCCGCCGCCCGCGAAGAGGAGGCCGACCGGCCGCACTCCAGTAGCCCAGTGCCAAACGAGCGAGCCGGAATCGCCACCTGCCGAGAACGGATTGGCATTAACCGACTGTATTGCGATCTGGTTGCGGAACAGCGCAACGCGGCCGCCACCATAGTTGACATTCACCGACACCCCGATTTGTGTCACGCGGCCTTGGGTAAGGCCGGTGGTGCGGCCGCTCTTGCCGACGATCAGGCCGAGCGAGGCTGCGAGTGGCGCCGTGCCCGTATTGTAATAGGCTGGTGCGCCTCCCGAAAGGTAGTACTGCCCGCCGCGAATGCGTTCGTGCCACGCCCAACCAAAGGCGGCGTCCACGAAGTTCGGCGCGCCACCAAAGTTTATCGGCACCCAGCGCGCCAGCACCGCGATCTGGTCCCCCGGGTGGCGGCCGCCATCTGCGGCACCTGGCTGGATGATGCTGTCACCCACCCGGCCGGCGTTCGAATTCGCCAGCACATGGTTGTTGCTGAGTACCAGGTGCCGATTGTTCCACGGAGCCGTCAGACCGATCGCGCGGCTGCCGAGCGTCCCCGCCGTGATGGCGACGTGCCCGACCGACACGCCGCCCGGCGCGGGGCGGTGCCGCGCGCGGTGCGAGTAGGCGTCGACCGCGCCGACGGGCACCTGCTGCACCGGCACGCTCGAGAGCGCGCGCGTGCCGGCGCTTTGCGCCAATTGGCTCAGCAGAGCTTCCTGCGGCATAGCGCTTTCGGTGAAAAGCGTCAGCGTCGGCTCGCCCGGGCCGCCGGCGCCGAGCGCAACGGTGTCCGGGTCGGACAAGCCGATGCCTACGCCAACGATGCCCTGCGTGGAAGGTGCGTCCGAGAGGACTTCGATCTGGCCGGACGCGGCAAGCAACGTGGCTTCGACCGCGTCCCTGAGCGCGAGCAAGTCGTCCGACACGCCGGCTTCGACGTACACGGCCTGCTGTTCGGCCTCGACGCTCAATGCATCGAGATCTCCACCCGCCGCGTCAGGATCCTGTGGCCCCGCAGACGAAGGCTCGCTCCCGACCGAGCCGCCGTCATTTTCTTCTCCCGGATTGTCCACGAGCGGGGTATCGCTGTTCTTTCCTGTCTTTCCTGGCATGACAATATCCTCCACAAGTAAGATTTATATTGAGTAGGGTCACCAGTTATCCATAGAAGGGGGGGGCTGAAAGCCATATTAACTGGCTTGCTACTACTTAATAATACGCTAAAGTAGTAGATCCTGTCAAGTACTCGCCCGCGCTGAGGACACATGAGGCGGGTGAGCAATCCGGGTCTCGGCAGATTTTGAGATACTCGTTTGGTGTTAGGCCGTCGAGGGCTCCGTGCGGGCGGTGATGGGTGTAGAGATGTAGGAAGACATCGACATGCTCGGCGATTGTGTCGATCTGGGCCGGGAGGTCGATGGTTGCATAGAATTCGTACGCCATGTTGCAATGGACGATGGAATCCAACTGCTTGAGCTAGCCCGCAACGCCAGCCAAATGTTCACTCGTCAGGCCCCAAATGAGAAAAAACGACTGCTGAATCTGGTGCTGTCGAACTGCGAATGGAATCGCGGCGAGGTCCGCGCGGTCTTCAGGCAACCGTTTGATTTACTAGCGGAAACGGCCGCGTCTGCGGCAGCTGCACAAGCTCGCGGGGATGTGTCGTTGACGATGCATCCAATTTGGCTGGGGTTCCTGGAAGCTTTTCGAATTTTCTGGATCCCGCCTCAACCCTAATGCTGTGCTTGTTGGACAAATTAGGTTACTGGATTCGGGCTTATGATAGATTCAGGAGGCTTCGAATTTCTAGGGCATTTGCAGCGCTCAGCGCCACTAGAAACGCGTCGACAAGTGTTTCCCTTCTGGTTTTTACCTCGGCATCACCCCGAGCAAACCGTCCGCGTATTTCGCGAAATGCAAACCGTAGTGCTTCAGCCGATCCAGGCGCGACATCGACAATATGTCGAACGATTGTGCAAATCGTGCTCATGCTGTGCTCGCTGTCGCGTCCGCATCGAAATGCGGGGTTCCTTCGGGCTTATAACAATGCCTATCAAAAGTTGGAGGATTGGCGCCTACAACGAGGTCCATGCGATCCGGCATAAGGTGCCGATCTCGTTGCTTCAATGGCGCAGCCAGGCCGCAATCGTGAGAAGACCGGGGAACTCTATCGCCGGACGCAAGAATGGCCATCAGAGCAGACAGGATTCTGCCGGTTTGATTTTGCCCCCCAGCCCCGTCGCTCCATGATGCAGCGGCAATATCAACCGCGAAAGAACAGCAAAGTTGCTTGCTTCGGTTCCCCGATTGACGCCCCTCTCCGGAACCGATGTCCTCAATCCCATGCCAAATCGCAGCACACGTTACCCCTCAGTGTATCCACTTACCGTGGGACCCGGTGCCGCGGCTGGGAAAAATACTCCTCGCGGGTCATTTCGTAATATTGGTAGAATCTGCCGTCATGCCAGCGGTCGTCAATATACCGCAGCCCAAGCTTTGTGGCTGCTCGCTGCGACCGCAAATTACAATGCCTAATGAGACCGACTACCTTTTCCTTGGTCGAACTTCGCAAAGCGTGCGTGATGGCGAATCGTGCGGCCTCCAGCCCCAAACCTCGTCCAACTCCGCGTTCGACCAATGAAATAGAGAGTTCGATATTATTTGTGTCAGCGTGGTCGCGCAGGCCACAGCGACCGATGAAAACCGGACTGTCACTGCATTTTTGGTATACGATCCAGGTGCCGAAGCCGTTCTTGCGCCACTGGGTCAAAGACCTTTCGACCCACTCGCGCACATCCTCAATCGTTTGCGGAGTATTATCATAGATTATCTTCTGAACCACGGGATCGGCATGCAACTGGAACAATTCCGCCGTGTGTTCGGGTCGCATGGAGGTGAGAATTAAACGTTCGGTCTGATACGTGATCATAAGTATTTCCAATCTGAACGCTATTATGATGTCACAGGCAAGCGCCTACCCGCATCAACGGTGACCATGGACTTTCGAAACGGCCAAGAGAGGCAATGTGGATCGAACTCCATCAGTTGCCTGCAAGAGCTGCGCCAGTGCTGCGTCGCGATTCGGATTTTTGTTGCAGGCGGAGGGCATCGCCAGCTTGTCTCGGCGGATCGTCGGCCCTTCATCTCGGCCTACAACTGCACAGCCCGAATGGTTCAAGCCTAATCCGCTCCAGATAGGGTCGGAAATGGAGTTATCGACCAATCGATTAAGTCGACGGCGTCCTGCAGTATCGCCTCTGTCCGAGCACGGCTGGGCGAAGTAGCGACAACATGTGCGATGCGGTCTCCGGAATCGCTGTTCATGATTATCGGCGCCTTGGGTTCAACGTAAAATTTTACCTCGGCAACACCCGATAGGGCAGCCGCCCGTCTCCCGCCATCGATCCAATCGAGAGTGCCATCGCACTCGGGAAGTAGGTACCGCGAGGCCGCAGCGTGTGACTGCCTTTCGCGCAAATCCAATTCCTCACCAACAACGAGCCTGATGTGGTTGGTGATGAGATCGACACCGTAAGCCAGTTGGACCATGTTAGGAACGGGCGAACCCGCAAGACGTGGATTGACTTCAATGACGGTTGGACCGTGGTTCGTCCACCTAAGTTCAATGTTCGTCGGCCCCCAACCGAGCCCGAGAGCTCGCAAACAACTCAGCGAAAGATCTGCGATACGTTTGCACTCTTCCTCAGACAGCGGGGCCGGATAGATGTGTCCACGACAGAAGAAATTAGGTGGACCGTAGTTCGCAGCGCCAATGGCTATAACCTGATCTCCCATTATTTCTAGGTTATACTGGGGGCCTTGTGCGAACTCTTCGACAAGTATCCTTGGTGAGGACCGCCATTTGTGCTTCGCACTCAACAGATAGATCATATGTTCGGCCATCTCATCGAGAGTGCGGCACAATCGGACACCACTGCTGCCGATGCCGGTGGCTGGCTTGAGAATTACCGGTAGGCCGATTTCGGTGGCAGAGCGTTCAACCTCCGTCGCATTCACTGCCAAACGATATGCAGGTACTCGAAGGCCAGCCTCAGCGAGCAGCTGACGTTGAACGAATTTGTCGCAACACCGTTCAACCGCCATGGCGTTCGGTCCCGGCAGATCGAAGTACCGGCAGAGCTGGCCAACCATCGCATAGGCCGACTCCTGGGCGCTGGTAATACCAGCTATTTCATAGGTCGATCGTAGCCGGATACATTCTCGGATCAGCGAATCGAAGTCGTTGTTATCGACACGGACCGCCTCAATTCCCAATGCCGCGAGGTAATCAAATAACTCCGGGTCAGCAGACATGGTAATGGGATAAATATCAAGGCTCCTGGCGGCTTTAATGTATAAAAGGCTATTGCTTGCGCCTTCAAGGAGTATTATTGCCCGCTTTAACATATATCGACACCTAACGTCTTACTTAGTCCCCACGTTTGTTTGGAGTAACTCGATCGCCCGTGAAGTAATTTCCATTTCCGCCGACCTTCTGTTGCAAAACATTCCTTAAATGAGCTGTTTTACAATTTGTTGCATGGCCTCCCAATATGATGAGAACGTCTCAAAATTCATGCCAATTGCGCCGAGGGAGCCTGAGAAATAGTTTTTCTGAGTTTTGTTCAGTGACTTGACCCGGAGTGCAGCAGACTGTCAGGCCGAAAACAATGTGTCGCGGATTCGACAAACACGTCAGTAGGTGTCGGTTGCCCGGCGTTTTATCAAGAACGGCTCGGACGCTAACGACGGAGCAGGCCCTCCGCTCCGACAACAAGATTGCGCCCTTTGTCGACTATCTGCGTGAAAGCGCCCATCGTTCGCCTGAAGCGCAGATTCGCGAACGCGGTTATGAAGGCGGCTACACCGCCGTGAAGCGATTCGTCGCCGCTTGGCCACGCGCGCTACATCTTCGCCGCCTATCGTCATGCATGCACCAGGACCTGCAGATTCTGCTGCGCGTATCGCCTAAAAACCAAGGGCCAGGTCGAGCGACCGTTTCGCTACGTCCACGAGGACTTCTTCCTGGCCCGCTCGTTCCGCAATCTCAACGGCCTGAACGACCAGTTGCAGGACTGGCTCGACACCGTCGCCAATGCCCGCCTGCACTGGCGCAACAATCGCGCAATCCAGCGACACGTTCGGAGTCTAGGTTAGTCTGCGGCCGAAACAAGGTACGCGCGGTCGACGGTAATCCGGCCGCCGTTGATACGACTGGCAATTCGCTGCCTGTCTGCGCTACCGAGCGGCATCGTCACCGGCGTTCTGACGGGCATGGCCGGCGCGTAGCTGTCGCTTGCCCAGGATGCGGATATGACCGCCAGCAAGCGTTCCATCGCGCCGGCAGCGCTCACCGTCGCCAAATGGAAACCGGTGCCGGCGAGGTCCACGTGTCTGGCGGGGAAGGTCGCCATGGCCCGGAGGTGAAGCCGGCGAGGCGCTTCCGCTGGTCCATGCAAGCGGAGGATCGCGCCGCGCCGTGCATCGCATCTCTCGTCCCGCTGCGCTGCTGAGATCTCTCCTGTCAGGCGGTCCAGGTTTAGCGCTTCGGGCCGAGCAGGAACACTATTAGGGCAGCGATGAACGTGGCAACAGCACTGTAGGCAATGGCGCTGGCGATCCCCGCATTCTCCACCAACAGCCCGCCGAAAATCGCGCCGGCTGCGATTGCCACTTGGAATGCTACGACCATCAGCACACCGGCGCTTTCGGCCTGCTCGGGAACGGCCCGCCGCACCATCCACGTCTGCAATCCCACTGGCACCGCGCCGAAGGCAAAGCCCCACGCGCCAACCGCAATCCCCGAGGCGAAGGCCGATGCTCCCGCCGTCAGTAGCGAAACAGCCGCTATCCCTATGAGCAGCGGTGCAAGTGCCGCGACTGCCTTGAGACTGTACTCGGCCAGAAGCCCGCCGGCCAAATTGCCGAAGAATCCGCCGATGCCAAAAGCAAGCAACACAAGCGAGATCGTCTCGACGTCAAGCGCGGGAATCTTTTCGAGGAAGGCGCGGATATAGGTGATTCCGGCGAAGTGGCCGGAAGCGACCAGCAGGATGACAAAAAGCGCAACCTTGACCATCGGAATCTTTGCCACATCCAGCAGGCTGCGGACGCTAGTCACTCCAATCGGAGGCAGTCTCGGAATGGTTATGAGCTGCACGAGCAGTGTAGCGACGCCACCGGCTGCGGCGAGCGTGAAGGCGCTTCGCCATCCCCAGATGTCGCCGACATAAGCGCCGATTGGAGCTGCGCAGACGGTAGCTACGGAAACGCCGGTGAGGATGATCGACATAGCGCGCGGCAGGAGGTGGCTTGGAACGAGCCGCATCGCCAGTGCTGCCGACATCGACCAGAAGCCTCCGAGCGCTATGCCGAGCACGACGCGTGCAGTCAGGAGAACCGCCAGCGACCACGCGCCGGCCGCCAGAACGTCCGACAGGATCAGCAGCAGCGTCATGGTCCACATCACGGTCCTGCGGTCCAGGCGCTTTGTGATGATGGCCACCGTCGGCGCCGAGATCGCCCCGACGATAGCTGTCGCCGTCATCGCCTGTCCAGCCGCTCCCNCCCTCGCTGATACCGAGATCATGCGCGAGGGGCGTGAGCAGGCTGACAGGCAGAAACTCTGCCGTGACCAGCCCGAAGGTGCCCAAGGAAAGCGAAATGACGGCACCCCATGCGGGACCAGACGGTGGGACTGGCTTTTCTGGGTCGTGCAGAACAGCGTTCATAACGCCTGCTGCGGATCGGGTCATGAACGAAGTCTCCACTTTGATGCAATGCAACGTGATGTTGGCTGCCTTGACCCAAATCTAAAAACACAAGCGCATTTCCCGGCGGCGTTGTACGGAGGAGGGGATGTTCATTGCTTCGCGATACTTTGTGACGGTGCGGCGCGCAACATCAATGCCGGTTTCCTTCAGCCGGACAGCGATGTCCTCGTCGGAAAGCACGTCGCCGGGAGATTCTGCGGCAATGATCGCTTTGATCCGATGCCGGACAGCTTCGGCGGAGTGCGCATCGCCGCCTTGGCAGGACGCGATCGCGACGGTGAAAAAATACTTCAGTTCAAAAACTCCGCGCGGGGTAAGCATGTACTTGTTCGAGGTCACCCGGCTTACCGTCGACTCGTGCACGCCGATCGCGTCAGCGACGGTTCTAAGATTGAGAGGCCGCAGGTGGGCGACGCCATGTTCCAAAAAGGCATCCTGCTGACGCACGATTTCAGCCGCAACCTTAACAATCGTCTTGGCGCGCTGATCGAGGCTGCGGATTAGCCAGTTCGCGTTTTGCAAGCATTCGTCGAGAAATGCTTGATCTTTCGAATTTTGGGCAGTCTGACGCGTGACTTCGGCATAGTAGGTTTGGTTGATCAGCAGCTTCGGCAGCGTGGCGGGATCAAGTTCGATCTGCCACCCGCCTTGCGGCGAGGGCGTGACCCAGACGTCGGGTATGATTGATTCAGACGCACCGGATTCGAATCTGTTCCCAGGCTTTGGATCGAGCGCACGAACCTCATGCATCATGTCGAGAAGGTCTTCTTCATCGACGCCGCAATGCTGCTTCAGCGCCTCAAAATCGCGTCGCGCAAGCATTTCAAGATGGGCAACCAAAGCTGCCATTGCCGGGTCGAGCCGGTTTCGCTGGCGCAACTGAATCTCGAGGCATTCTCTGAGACTTCGCGCAAAAACTCCCGGTGGATCAAATTGCTGCAAGGTTCCGAGAACCCGTTCCACAACAGCCTCATGGACATTTAGGCTCTCGGCCAGCTCCAAAAGGTTTGCCCGAAGATAGCCAGTGTCTTCCAGATCGGCGGCAAGCTGGCCAGCGATCAGCCGCTCCTGTGGTGTGAACGCAGTGAGGGCGATCTGACGAGCGACATGGTCGTGCAATGTTTCGGCGAGGGTGGCAAACTCGTCGAGGGAAGGGCCATTGCCCCGCGGGTTGTTGGTCGTGTTGCGAAGTGATTTCCATTGCCCGAGCCGTTCAGGCGACCCTGCCCCGGTCGGACCTTCAACGGGTTTTGCCCCAAAGCCGACAGGCTGATCCGCTCCCGAAATCGAAGCATCGTCAAAAGGCCCGCCATCGTTTGACGCAGATTCCAAGAGCGGGTTCTTCTCGATTTCCGCCTCCACGAACTGATGCAGTTCGGTATGCGCCAGTTGCAGCAAGCGAATCGACTCAATGAGTTGAGGCGATGCGACGATGGATTGCTTCTGGCGCTGAAACAGGCTTGCTGAAGATTGCATGGTGAGTGCGATAATCCTGTCGAGGAGCCTCTTGGGGCCTGCAATGGCGCCAGTGAGACGTTTTCTAGGTCATGCGGCGGCTCTCAGCGTTTCGAGAACGTTTTGCGGGGATGAGACGCCATACGGGTCGGCCTCGCAGTTGTCGGAGAAACCTTCCTCCTCGAACCAGTGCTCCACCACGCCATTGTTGATCAGGGCGGCGTAGCGCCATGAGCGCATCCCGAATCCGAGATTGTCCTTGGCAACCAGCATGCCCATCTTGCGTGTGAACTCGCCTGAGCCATCGGGGATGAGCTGGACCTGCTTCAGGCCCAAGGACTTCCCCCACGCATTCATGACAAAGGCATCGTTGACTGAGAGGCAGTAAATCGCGTCAATTCCCTGCTTCGCAAACTCATCATAGAGCTCTTCGAACTTGGGCAATTGGTAGGTCGAGCAGGTCGGGGTGAAGGCGCCAGGCAGCGAGAACAGGATGACCCGCTTGCCGGCAAAGTAGTCGTCAGATGTTTTTTCTTGCCAGCGATATGGATTCGGCCCCTGGACTGACTTATCGTGAACACGCGTGAGAAAGGTGACGAAGGGAACTTTCTTTCGAACTGTCATCAAGTTGCTCCTGAAGAAGACTGCGCTGAATTCTGGCAGAGGCTGGCGCAATACCGGGCAAAGGCTCGTATCCCCGGCACGGAATGAGGGCCTCGCGGCTCGCAACCTCCTTTTTCCCTCCCGACGTATGGGAACGTCTTGGCGGTTGGTCTTGGCCACCCGAACGCAATCGATCTGAGCGAGCTGGACACCGTCGAGCCGGTTGCTTTCCACGGCTATGGCGCCGGAAGCGGGATCGGTCACTAGCGATAGTGCGTTTGGAAAAGGGATAGCGGCCGGAAGGAGCCAATATCGCAAAGCATGTGGGGGCCTGAAATGTCACTTCACGCAACAGACCCGCGTCACTGGATTCCGCGTCACTGGACTGGTTCAGCATGTTGTCGATATGTGGCAGTGACCCGCCGGCCTTGGTTTGGGTGACGACCCTTTGACAAGGCTTTTCGGCACTCACATGCTGAACAGAACCGGCAAACCGCATTTGCGCGCGCGGCCCGCGTTGGCGCGCCGGCATCGGACCAGCCATGCGCAAAGCGGCCACCCAGAACGGACTTCCGGAGGAGACGATGCCCCGATGTTCAGCTGGAAGGGGCACCGTCTCCTCAGGCCACGGTCTGGAGCTTCGCGTATCGGGCATGGCACAAGTCGCTTTCATCGTGATTTGATGGTGCTCTAACCAGGAGCAGCAAGCGGCGTGCCATTTGGAATAGAGGTGCCGTTGGACCGCCCCTTTCTTCTCGGAGGCCGTGTCTTGGAAGATCGGGCGCGCGCTATAACCGCCTCGTCACCACACGCAACAACGGTGCTGTATGGTGCGGGTATTCGGCGCCCCGGCTGGGCAAAGACGAACCGGAAGCCGAGCCGATGCACTACCTCACACCGGCGGGCACTGCAGCGATTGTGTAGCGTGTGCCACTAGCGTGTTCTTGCGTGCGGGGGCACGGCTATCGCGAACACGCGCCTGTCGCAGCAACCATGAGCGCGCGTTCTTCGGCAAGCGCCGTGATTCCGTGAGGATCGAATTCCACAATCGTGTCTGTTTGCCGCCCTCTTATGTTCGAAACTGGACCAGAATGTCGCAAGCCCGACCTAAAGGTCGCCGAGGCGTTCTGTCCGACACTGTTCCGTCGCCTTTGTTGGCCGGCGACACCGGCCTATTTCGCCTAGCTCTTCTCTGGCCTCAGGCTAAGCCCTTAAAAGCATCACAGATTTTTTTCTTCGGTCGGCCAAATTGGCACGAGGTTTGAAGCCTCTTCGTTGCGGGCCGGGAGCCGCCGACCGACTTTCATTTCGTGGATGGCACGAATGGGACGAAGAAAGAAAAGCAAAATGTCAAATCCGCGTCGGATAGCGTCTATGGGCATGGGGTCCTCGGCGAAACCACCCTTACCCAACAGCTCGCCGCTCTTGTCGACCCTTGCGCAGGAAATCTTGGCTGGCGGCGGCTCAAAGGCCCACCACACCGACCTTATCCTGAAATCGATGGTGCAGGATAAAGTTCTGCAACTCGCCGCGCGGTGTGCCTAGACAGTTACACGTTGGCCGATGTTGATAATCGGTCTGCCTTCGGACGACGTCCTCTACATGCCGTCTTAGGTCTTCGCTGCCGCAGCACCCGCCGGTCACCTTCCGCCCTTCCATCGCTATAGAGTGAAGTGCCAGCATGTCCGAACAACCTTTGCCGACGCTGCCGATGTGGCGGGTCGATCACATTGAGCCCTCGCCCGAGATGTTGGCGCTACGGGCCAACGGTCCGATCCACCGCGTGCGCTTCCCGTCCGGGCACGAAGGCTGGTGGATCACAGGCTATGACGAGGCCAAGGCGGTGTTGACCGACGCGGCGTTCCGGCCCGCCGGAATGCCGCCGGCGGCATTCACCCCGGATTCGGTGATTCTCGGTTCGCCAGGATGGCTGGTCTCGCACAAGGGGGGCGAGCATACGCGGTTACGTACGATCGTGGCCCCGGCCTTCAGCAATGGCAGGGTGAAGCAGCTCACGCAGCAAGTGGAGGCGATCGCCGCGCAGTTGTTCGAGACGCTGGCGGCCCAGCCCCAGCCCGCCGATCTGCGGCGCCACCTCTCCTTTCCGCTTCCGGCCATGGTCATCAGCGCGCTGATGGGCGTGCTCTACGAGGATCACGCCTTTTTCGCCGGGCTGTCCGACGAGGTGATGACGCACCAGCATGAAAGCGGCCCGCGAAGCGCGTCGCGCTTGGCCTGGGAAGAACTCCGCGGCTACATTCGCGGCAAGATGCGGGACAAGCGCCAGGATCCGGGCGACAACCTGCTGACGGACCTGCTCGCGGCGGTCGACCAGGGCAAGGCGACCGAGGAAGAGGCGATCGGCCTGGCCGCGGGCATGCTCGTGGCGGGTCACGAGAGCACCGTCGCGCAGATCGAATTCGGCCTGCTGGCCATGTTCCGCCATCCACAACAGCGCGAACGCCTGGTCGGCGATCCATCCCTGGTGGACAAGGCGGTGGAGGAAATCCTGCGCATGTACCCGCCGGGCGCCGGCTGGGACGGCATCATGCGCTATCCGAGGACCGACGTGATCATCGCGGGCATGCATGTTCCCGCGGAGAGCAAGGTGCTGGTCGGCCTGCCGGCGACGTCGTTCGATCCGCGCCATTTCGACGACCCGGAAATCTTTGACATCGGACGTGACGAAAACCCGCACCTGGCGTTCTCCTACGGGCCCCACAACTGCGTCGGCTTGGCGCTGGCCAGGCTGGAACTCAAGGCGGTGTTCGGTTCGATCTTCCAGCGCTTTCCCGCGCTGCGCCTGGCCGTGCCGCCCGAAGAACTGAAGTTGCGCAAGGAGATCATCACTGGCGGGTTCGAGGAGTTCCCGGTGCTCTGGTGATGCGCGGACGCCACCAGGAATCCCGATGTTCTCGAATTGCCGGCGCGCCTGCCGCGCGCCGATCAGAAGCCAGCCAACAGGTGACCAAGATGGACGTGCAAGAAACCACGGCAGCATGCCGGGACGCCTTCGCCGAACTGGCGTCGCCAGCGTGCATTCAGGACCCGTACCCATTCATGCGGTGGTTGCGCGAGCACGATCCGGTACATCGCGCGGCGTCGGGCCTCTTTCTGTTGAGCCGCCACGCCGACATCTACTGGGCGCTAAAAGCCACTGGCGATGCTTTTCGGGGGCCGGCACCAGGCGAACTGGCGCGCTATTTCCCGCGTGCGGCGACCAGCCTGTCGCTAAGTTTGTTGGCGTCTACTTTAGCGATGAAGGAACCTCCAACGCATACGCGTCTGCGCCGGCTGATCTCGCGCGATTTCACCATCGGCCAGATCGACAAGCTGAGGCCGACCATCGCTCGCATTGTCGCAGCGCGCCTGGATGGCATGGCGCCCGCACTGGAGCGCGGGGAGGCAGTGGACCTGCATCAGGAATTCGCGCTGGCCTTGCCCATGCTGGTTTTCGGCGAACTGTTCGGCATGCCCCCGGACGACATTCTCGCGCTCGTCACCGGCATCAGCGCCATTCTGGAAGGCCTGAGCCCGCTCGCCAGCGATCCGCAGCTCGCCGCGGGGGACGAGGCCAGCGCCAGGGTGCAGGCCTACTTCGGCGACCTCATACAGCGCAAGCGCACCGATTCCCGCCACGACATCGTGTCAATGCTGGTCGGCGCACACGACGACGATGCCGAGACGCTGTCGGATGCGGAATTGATCAGCATGCTCTGGGGCATGCTGCTGGGCGGCTTCGCCACCACTGCTGCGGCCATCGGCCATGCTGTCCTGGCGATGCTGGCGTATCCCGAACAGCGGCACTGGCTGAAGGGAGATGCCGTGGGGGTGAAGGCATTCGTCGAAGAAGCCCTGCGCTACGACGCGCCCGCCATGTTCAGCTCCATTCCGCGTATCGCCCAGCGCGACATCGAAATGGGCGGCGTCGTGATCCCGAAGAACGCGGACGTGCGCGTGCTGATCGCGGCCGGCAATCGCGACCCGGACGCCTTCGCAGATCCCGATAGCTTCGATCCCGTGCGGTTCTGCGGCACCAGTCCTGGCATGTCGATCGACGGGAAGATCATGCTGACCTTCGGCCACGGCATCCACTTCTGCCTTGGTGCGCAACTGGCCCGGGTGCAGTTGGCCGAAAGCCTGCCGCGGATCCAGGCGCGCTTCCCCACGCTGGCATTGGCCGAGCAGCCGACCCGGGAGCCCTCCGCGTTCCTTAGGACGTTCCGCGCGCTGCCGGTGCGGCTGCATGGGCAGGAGGGCTGAGATGCGCGTCGTGGTCGATCAGGATCTGTGCGGAACTACCGGACAGTGCGTGCTGACGCTGCCGGGCACCTTTCGCCAGCGCGAACCGGACGGCGTGGCCGAAGTGTGCGTGGCGACGGTCCCGCAGGCGCTGCATGACGCCGTGCGGCTTGCGGCCAACCAGTGCCCGGTCGCCGCCATTCGGGTGATCGAAAGCGACGCCGGCCATGACGAGCGCGCCAGCGCCGACCCTGCGCCTTCTCCGGCGCAGGCCGAGCGGCATGCCCCCGAAGAACAATGCAATTCAGGAGGCACGATGGGACGGTTTGAAGGCAAGGTGGCCGTGGTCACCGGCGCGGGCGCCGGCATCGGCAAGGCATGCGCTCTCGCCATCGCGCGCGGGGGCGGCAGAGTGGTGGTGGCCGACATTGATGGCTCGGCGGCCATCGCCTGCACCGCGCAGATCGCGGCCGATGCAGGCCACGCGCTGCCCATAGCCATGGATATCGCCGATGATCAGGCGGTGGCAGCGCTGTTCGAGACGGCGGAGCGGCACTTCGGGGGGGTCGACCTGCTGGTTAACAATGCGAGCGCCATGCATCTGACCCCGCGCGACTGCGCGATCCTCGACCTGGACCTGGCAGTCTGGGATCAGACCATGGCGACCAATCTGCGCGGCACGCTGCTCTGCTGCCGGCAGGCCATCCCACGGATGATCGCCCGCGGCGGTGGCGCGATCGTCAACATGTCGTCGTGCCAAGGGCTCAGCGGTGACACGGCGCAGACGTCCTATGGCGCGTCGAAGGCGGCGATGAACATGCTCTCGGCTTCGCTCGCCACCCAGTACGGTCATGCGCAGATTCGCTGCAACGCGGTTGCGCCGGGTCTTATCATGACCGAGCGTCTCCTCGCCAAGCTGGACGAGTGCATGCAACGGCATCTGCGCCGGCACCAGCTCCTGCAGCGCGTCGGCCGCCCCGAGGACGTGGCCGCGCTCGTGGCGTTCCTGCTCTCCGCCGATGCTGCGTTCATCACCGGCCAGGTCGTGTGCATCGATGGCGGCATGCTGGCGCATGTGCCAACATACGCGGACGGTGGCAACAGCTGCGCCGCGCGCCCTGCCGGCGACACCGAATCGGCGACGGCGGCGCGCTGCTGATGGACATGCTGCTCAACCCACTCAACCGTCGGCACCGGCTGCGATCCGACATCCCGGTCATGCCCGGCGCGTTCCCCCTGGTCGGGCATCTTCCCGCCATTGTCTGCGACCTGCCGCGCCTGCTGCAACGCGCAGAACGGACGCTGGGCAGCCACTTCTGGCTGGATTTCGGCCCTGCCGGACATCTGATGACCTGTGTGGATCCGGACGCTTTCTCACTGCTCAAGCACAAGGACGTGTCCTCGGCGCTGATCGAAGAGATCGCGCCCGAATTGCTTGGCGGAACGTTGGTTGCCCTGGACGGCGGCGCGCACCGGCAGGCGCGCGATGCCATCAAGGCAGCGTTCTTGCCCAAGGGACTGACCCAGGCCGGGATCGGCGACCTGTTCGCGCCCGTCATCCAGGCGCGGGTGCAGGCGTGGCGCGCCCGCGGCGAGGTAACTATCCTGCGCGAGACCGGCGACCTGATGCTGAAGCTCATCTTCAGCCTCATGGGAATCCCCGCGCAGGACCTGCCGGGATGGCATCGCAAGTACCGGCAATTGCTGCAGTTGATCATCGCGCCACCGGTCGACCTGCCCGGATTGCCTTTGCGGCGCGGCCGCTCCGCCCGCGACTGGATCGACGCGCAGTTGCGCCGGTTCGTACGCGATGCGCGCGCGCATGCCGCGCGCACCGGGTTCATCAACGACATGGTGAGCGCTTTTGACAGCAGCGACGGTCCGCTCTCCGATGACGTCCTGGTCGCGAATATTCGCTTGCTGCTGCTTGCCGGTCACGACACCACTGCCTCGACGATGGCCTGGATCGTGATCCAGCTGGCGCGGCAGCCTGTGCTGTGGGACACGCTGGTCGAGGAGGCGCAACGCGTGGGCGCGGTGCCGACCCGGCACGCGGACCTGGCGCAGTGTCCGGTCGCCGAGGCGCTGTTCCGCGAGACACTGCGCCTGCATCCGGCGACCACGCTCCTGCCGCGTCGCGCGCTGCAGGAATTGCAACTCGGCCAACGGCGCATTCCCGCGGGCACCCACCTATGCATCCCGCTGCTGCATTTCTCGACCTCGGCGCTGCTGCACGAGGCGCCTGATCAGTTCCGCCTGGCGCGGTGGCTGCTACGCACAGAGCCGATCCGGCCCGTGGACATGCTGCAGTTCGGTACCGGCCCACACGTCTGTATCGGCTACCACCTCGTATGGCTGGAAATGGTGCAGTTCTGCATCGCATTGGCGCTGACCATGCACAAGGCCGGGGTGCGGCCGCAATTGCTGAGCGACGCCGAAAAAGGCCGGCGCTATTACCCGACCGCACATCCGTCCATGGCAATCCGCATAGGCTTCTCATGAGCTGGCATCGCATGCCCCGTGTGGAAGGCAGCCGCGCCGGCGAGGCGCGGCATTGCTGCACTCGGCGCTCGCACTCGTGTGACGACTTGCGCTCGCCGTGGCCGTCTCAGCTACAAGGACATCAACAACATGCAGACCGGTTCCACTCCACGCGACCGAATCGGCGTTTCCGCATTCGGC
The DNA here is from genome assembly GCF_000502535.1 of Mesorhizobium sp. LNJC391B00. Taxonomy (NCBI): domain Bacteria; kingdom Pseudomonadati; phylum Pseudomonadota; class Alphaproteobacteria; order Hyphomicrobiales; family Phyllobacteriaceae; genus Mesorhizobium; species Mesorhizobium sp. LNJC391B00. The sequence goes on along the minus strand of NZ_AYWI01000021.1, from coordinate 28,663 downwards.
GGATTGGGCGCGCAGGCGCGCGGCGCCTCCGGCGGGCTGCTCCCGGAGATCTGGATGCAGGACGGCGCAAAGCGGGTCGAACAGGCTCTGGGGCGTCTGCTCTGCGCCGAAGACGACGGTAAGACGGAGCTGATGGCGGCCATGCGCTACGCCACCTTGCATGGCGGGAAGCGCACCCGCGCCTTGCTCTGTCTGGCTGCCGGCGCACTGGCGGGCACGCCGGCGCACATGCTCGACGACGTCGGTGCCGCCATCGAGATGATGCACGCCTGTACCCTGGTCCACGACGATCTGCCCGCGATGGACGACGACGTGCTTCGCCGCGGCCTTCCGACCGTGCACGTAAAGTTCGGCGAAGCCACTGCGATCCTGGTCGGCGATGCGCTGCAGGCCCACGCCTTCCTGACGCTGGCGAGCCTGGATGCGCCGGGCGACAATCGTATTGCGCTCGTGCGCGAACTGGCGCAGGCGGTGTCCGCCGAGGGTGCCGCAGGCGGGCAGGCCATGGATCTGTCGCTGGTCGGAAAGCACGCCGGGCTGGACAGGATCCTGGCGATGCACCGGATGAAAACCGGAGCGCTAGTGCGCGCGTCGGTTCGCATGGGCGCGCTATACTCCATCGCGGAGGATGCCGCGCACGCTGCGCTGTACAGTGCGCTCGATCGCTACACCGCCTGTTATGGCCTGGCGTTGCAGGTGGCCGACGACATTCTCGACGCGACGGCGGATACCGCGACTCTTGGCAAGACCCCCGGCAAGGACGCGGCGGCGCAGAAGCCGACCTGCGCGTCGATCATGGGGTTGCAGGCAGCGCGCCTGTTCGCGCTGTCCTTGTTGCACGACGCCGGGGAGGCCATCGCCCCTCTGGGGCCGCGTGCGGAAGGGTTGGCGCAGATGCTGCAGCGGGCCGACCTGTATCTGTCCGCGCCATACGCATGAGCGGCCCATTATCCGTAAGGACTCGCCCCTGTGCTGGTGCGATCGGCCGGCGGGCGCTGCATGCTGCACTGTGTCCGTGTCGGCGGCGACGTGCGCGGCGTCTGCACGTTTCTGTTCTCATTAGCCCTCTGCAGAAGGAACATCCCGCGTGAACGCGCTGTCCGAACAGATTCTTTCCGAATTGCGCCACCTGCTGAGCGAGATGAGCGACGGCGGCAGCGTCGGTCCGTCCGTATACGACACGGCGCGAGCTCTGCAGTTCGACGGCAAAGTCACCGGTCGGCACGAGGCATATGCGTGGCTCATTGCGCAGCAACAGGCCGATGGCGGATGGGGAAGTACGGACTTCCCGCTGTTTCGCCATGCGCCTACCTGGGCGGCGCTGCTGGCATTGCAGCGTGCCGATCCTCTTCCCGGGGCTGCCGACGCAGTCCAGGCTGCAACCCGGTTCATCGAGCGCCAGTCCGACCCCTACGCGCATGCGGTGCCGGAAGACGCGCCCATCGGCGCGGAGCTGATCCTGCCGCAGTTGTGCGACGAGGCCGCATCCTTGCTGGGCGGCTTGTCGTTTTCGCGCCACCCGGCGCTGTTGCCGTTGCAGCAAGCACGCCTGGTCAAGCTGGGGGCTGTGGCGACGTTGCCGAGCGGCCATCCGTTGCTGCACTCCTGGGAAGCCTGGGGGACGTCGCCGGCCACCGCATGCCCGGACGACGACGGCAGCATCGGCATCAGTCCGGCGGCCACCGCCGCGTGGCGTGCGCACGCCGTGACACAGAGAAGAACGCCGCGCGTCGGGCGCACGGGCGGGTATCTGCAGGCGGCATCGCGGGCGACGCGCACCGGCATCGAAGGTGTCGTTCCCAACGTCTGGCCGATCAATGTGTTCGAGCCATGCTGGTCGCTGTACACCCTGCATCTGGCCGGTCTGTTCGCGCATCCCGCGCTCGCCGAGGCGGTGCAAGTGATCATCGCGCAGCTCGACGCCCGCCTCGGAGTCCGCGGTCTGGGCCCTGCCTTGCACTTCGCGGCCGATGCGGACGACACCGCCGTCGCGTTGTGCGTCCTTCGCCTTGCAGGCCGCGACCCGGCGGCCGACGCGTTGCGCCAGTTCGGAACCGGCGAGCTGTTCGTCACCTTCCCCGGCGAGCGCAATGCCTCGGTGTCGACCAACATCCATGCCCTGCATGCTTTGCGAATGTTGGGAAAACCCGCCGCCGGCACCAGCGCCTACGTCGAGGCCAATCGCAACCCGCACGGTCTATGGGACAACGAAAAATGGCACGTTTCGTGGCTGTATCCCACCGCGCATGCGGTCGCTGCGTTGGCGCAAGGCAAGCCCCAGTGGCGCGACGAGCGCGCGCTGGCAGCGCTGCTGCAGACGCAGCGCGACGACGGCGGCTGGGGCGCCGGTCGCGCGTCCACATTCGAGGAAACCGCCTATGCGCTGTTCGCGTTGCACGTGATGGACGGGACCGAAGAGCCGGCAGGGCGACGGCGCATCGCGCAGGCGGTGGCGCGCGCGCTGAAGTGGATGCTCGGCCGCCACGCAGCGCACGCACTGCCCCAGACGCCGCTGTGGATCGGCAAGGAACTGTATTGCCCCACCCGGGTGGTGCGCGTGGCCGAACTCGCCGGGTTGTGGCTGGCGCTTCGTTGGGGGCGGCGCGTCTCGGCCGAGGGAGCAGGAGCCGGGCCATGATCCCGACCGATCGCGCGCTGCAGCAGGTGCTAGAGTGGGGGCGTTCCCTGACCGGGTTCGCCGACGAGCATGCCGTGGAAGCAGTCCGGGGCGGCCAGTACATCCTGCAGCGCATCCAGCCGAGCCTGCGCGACACCAGCGCCCGCACCGGCCGCGATCCGCTGGACGAAACGCTGATCGTGGCGTTCTATCGCGAACTGGCGCTGCTGTTCTGGCTGGACGATTGCAACGACCTTGACCTGATCGCGCCGGAGCAGCTCGCCGCGGTGGAGCAGGCGCTGGGGCAGGGCTTGCCGTGCGCGCTACCAGGATTCGAGGGCTGTGCTGTGCTGCGCGCTTCGCTCGCCGCGCTCGCCTACGATCGTCGCGACTATGCCCAGCTTCTCGAGGATACCCGGTGCTACTGCGCGGCGCTGCGCGCCGGACACGCGCAGGCGGCAGGGGCGGAGCGATGGTCCTACGCCGAGTACTTGCAGAACGGCGTGGACTCGATCGCCTACACGAACGTGTTCTGTTGCCTGTCGTTGCTGTGGGGGCTGGACATGGCGACCTTGCGCGCGCATCCGGCGTTTCGCCAGGTCCTGCGGCTCATCTCCGCGATAGGGCGCTTGCAGAACGATCTGCATGGACGCGAAAAGGATAGGTCGGCCGGCGAGGCCGACAACGCGGCGATCCTGCTGCTGCAGCGCTATCCGGCCATGCCTGTGGTGGAGTTCCTCAATGACGAGTTGGCCGGCCACACACGCATGCTGCACCGGGTGATGGCGGAAGAACGTTTTCCCCCGCCGTGGGGACCGCTGATCGAAGCCATGGCGGCCATCCGCGTGCAGTACTACCAGACCTCAAACAGTCGCTACCGCAGCGACGCTGCGGGGGCAGCCCAGCGTGCGCCGGCCTGAACGAGCGGAAAACGGCGGCGTGCGCGCGCTGCCGTCGGTCCGACCCGACGCAACGCCGTCGCCCGATGACGCGGATGGAGCGAGCATCAGCGACACCAACTTGAGCCGGCGCAAGGACGACCATCTGGACATAGTGCTGAATCGGCGAACGGCACGGGCCAAGGCCGCCGGCTGGGAGTACATCCGTTTCGAACACTGCGCATTGCCCGAGTTGGACCTGACGCAGATCGACCTCAGCGCCTCGCTGCTGGGCAAGACCATGCGCGCGCCTCTGCTGATCAGCTCCATGACTGGGGGCATGCAACGCGCCGAGGCCATCAACCGGCATCTGAGCGAGGCAGCGCAAGCCTTGGGGATCGCCATGTGCGTCGGTTCGCAGCGCGTGAGCCTGCAATCCCGCAACTCCCAGGGGCTGACGCGCGCGTTGCGCCGCTTGGCCCCAGACGTTCCCTTGCTGGCCAATATCGGCGCCGCGCAACTGCGCGAGGCCGACGGCCTGGACCTCGCGCGCCGGGCGGTGGATGCACTGGAGGCCGATGGACTCATTGTCCATCTCAATCCGCTGCAGGAAGCGGTACAGCCGGAGGGCGACCGCGACTGGCGCGGCGTCCTGGCCCAGATCGCTCGCGCCGCACGTAGCGTCGGCGTGCCGATCGTGGCCAAGGAAGTGGGGTCGGGCCTCTCTGCCTCGGTGGCTTGTGCGCTCGTTCAGGCGGGCGTGGCGGTGATCGATGTCGCCGGCGCCGGCGGCACCAGTTGGGCCGCGGTGGAGGGCGAGCGGGCCCCCGATGCCGCCGACCGTACAGTTGCGATGGCGTTCGCCGATTGGGGGATCCCGACCCCGGCCAGCGTGCAGGCGGTACGTCGGGCGCTGCCAGCGGTGAAGCTGATCGCGTCTGGCGGGGTCAGCGACGGCGTCGACGTGGCCAAGGCGATCCGCCTCGGCGCGGACATCGCCGGGCAGGCAGCCGGCGTGCTGCGCGCGGCTACGGTATCCACCGAGGCAGTTGTCGCGCATTTCGAGATCGTCATCCGCCAGTTGGCCGTCGCCTGCTTCTGCACCGGCTCGGCTGATCTGGCGGCGTTGCGCCAGGCCCGCTTATTGCCCTCGGCCCATCTGCCCGCCGGTTGATGCCGGCGTAGCCCGCAGGTGGCGGCGGGCGCATAGCCTTACTGAGTGAGAAAGTCTCGGAAGCGGGGACGCGCTGGTCACGGGCTTGTTCGGGTGCTGCTTCGTGATCGGGGAGGCACCCCGCCATGCCCCGAACGGACAGCCGAGAGTAAAGCGGTATTCGACGGCTATGTCGATGCTTGATCAGGGTGGTCACGCCGATCGAGCCGAGCCCCTGAAGGGGTCGGAACATGGTGCGCCGGAAGACCGGCAGGGAGTAGATGGTGCAAATCCATTGCAATAAAGGAGTCGCGATCCACATTGACCCCGAGTCAGCGCGGTCGGCCATATGAACGAGAAGAGGGAACCGATTTCAGCCGCCGGACCCGCCTTGATTTAACATTTCGAATTTCGGAGCGCTGATCGGGCGCTAATTTCGGACGGCGTCCATCGTCGGGCGGCGCTAAATGCAGGATGAGTGATCTCCTTACGTTTCATAAGGCTAACGCATGATACGCAAACAGATCATACCGTATTGACACGATCGCTCGATAAGATACTCTGTCATATCATCTAGCATTGGAATGGATCGTTACGTATCATAATGGACTCTCAATCGGAAATTCTTCGCGAAATTGGTGGGCTTTTCAGGCAGGCCAGGCTGGCGGCTGCGATGACGCAGGAGCAGGTCGCTGATTTGGCGGGTATATCCCGTCCCCGATATCGCGACATCGAAAAGGGAGCCGCAGCGGCGCGCGCGACGACGCTCATGAATATCGCTCGCGCGCTCGGTCTGGAAATGATGCTGGTTCCGCAAGCCATGGTGCCGGCTGTCCAGGCTCTATTGCGTCCGCATGATGATGACGATCGACCCGCCTTTGTTTCTCAACCTGACGATGACGATCATGGCTCCAGTCTTTCGCGCACCTAAGACGATCCCGTCGCTGGACGTGCTCTTGAATGCAGTGAAGATCGGCACAATCGTCAGGACGCCGGGCGATTTCAATGCGTTCAACTTCGATGACGCCTACCGCGCGACGGGCGGCTTCCCGGTTCTCAGCCTGTCGTTCCGGGCAGCGACGGGAGGATTGCGGAAAGATCCGAAGCCTCTGGCAAGCGCCTTGCCCGCTTTCTTCGCGAACCTCCTGCCGGAGGATAAATTGCGGGAGGCGATGGAAAGGCATCACGAAGGCAATGTGCGGCCAGGCAATGATTTCGATCTTTTAGCGGCACTGGGCGCCGATCTGCCGGGAGCCGTACGGGCGTTGCCCAGTGACGGCGCGATAGCGGTTTCGAAGGATGGCTCAAAGGATCACCCCAAGGCACGGTTCTCGCTTGCCGGCGTGCAGATGAAGCTGTCGGTCATGAAGAACATTGGAAAAGGCGGCGGCTTTGCCTTGCCGATGGACGACGAGCAGGGCCGGTACATTGCCAAGTTCCCTTCGACGGCGTTTCCGGGCGTTTCCGAGAACGAATTCGCCAACCTGGCGCTGGCAGCAGCAATCGGCATGGAGGTTCCTGAATGCGAACTGGTCGAGAAGTCCGATTTTGAGGGCGTTCCCGAAGAATTCAATACGCTGTCGGAAGGCAAGGTCCTTCTCGTCAAACGCTTCGATCGCGGCGCCGGTGGCGAGAGGATACACATCGAGGATTTCGCTCAGGTCTTCGGTGTCTACCCCTCGCGCAAATATGAGGGGGCCGCTTATCACGACATAGCCTTGGCTCTTGGCGTGGCCGTCTCGCCTACGGCGGCTCTCGATTTCGTCCGCCGCCTGGCACTGAGCGTCATCACCGGCAATGGCGACATGCACCTGAAGAATTGGTCTTTGATCTATCCCGGAAACGGCGACAAGCCGGCGCTTGCACCAATCTACGACGTCCTGTCCACCGTGCCATATATTCCCGCCGACTCCATGGCGCTGTCGCTTGGAGGAGAGCGCTCGTTCAAGGCGCTGGCAGCACCGCGATGGAAGGCATTTGCGAACCGTGCAAGGCTTCCGGAGCCGGCAGTCCTGAAGGCAGTGGTCGAGACCGTCGAACACGTCAACGAGCACTGGTTGCGTCTGCCTGAGCGCGACGTGATCCCGGCAAAGGTGCTCGAGCGGATCGACGAGCATGTGAAGGTGATGACGCCGATACTGAACACCTGCGCCGAGAAGTGCCGAGTCCCCTCGGGTTGCTGATATAGCGGAACTTTCCGCCCGCGGCCCTATGGATGGCCGTGGATCGAAGGTATGCCAGCGTGGCGCGAGATTCCGCGGAGTGTCCTACACGCGTGAGCAAGCACGTCAGCTCGCCGAACAGACCGCATCCCGCAATTCACCCAACAGGATCGAGCTGCTGTTCGTCCACTTCAACATAAGGACGCGGTTCAAACGAATTCGGTGACTGAGGATCGCGATCCGACGCTTTGTGTCGCCATTGTCGGGTCCGCTACACGGTCTGTCCTGACGATCCTTTCTTTGGGCTTCAGGCTAAACCCCTGAAAAGAAAACATCAAATTATTCTTCGGTTTGATCAGCCAAATTGGCACGAGTCTTGAGATCCTTAGGTGCGAGGCGGCGACAGCTGCCCGACCGGCATTCATGTCGCGGCAGCCGCGATGAATGGAACGAAGGAAGGAAAGCTACATGTCAGGTTTGCGTCAGATCGCCTTTTACGGCAAGGGCGGCATCGGCAAGTCCACCACCTCCCAAAATACGCTCGCCGCCCTTGTCGACCTCGGGCAGAGAATCCTCATCGTCGGCTGCGACCCCAAAGCCGACTCCACCCGCCTGATCCTGAACGCGAAGGCGCAGGATACCGTCCTGCATCTCGCGGCAGAGGAAGGTTCGGTGGAAGACCTGGAACTCGCGGACGTACTCAAGGTCGGCTACAAAGGCATCAAATGCGTGGAGTCGGGCGGACCCGAGCCGGGTGTCGGCTGCGCCGGCCGCGGCGTGATCACCTCGATCAACTTCCTCGAGGAGAACGGCGCCTACGACGACGTCGACTATGTCTCCTACGACGTGCTCGGGGATGTGGTGTGTGGCGGTTTCGCGATGCCGATCCGCGAGAATAAGGCCCAGGAAATCTATATCGTCATGTCCGGCGAGATGATGGCGCTCTATGCCGCCAACAACATCGCCAAAGGCATCCTGAAATACGCCCATTCGGGCGGCGTGCGGCTCGGCGGCCTGATCTGCAACGAGCGCCAAACCGACCGCGAGCTCGACCTCGCCGAGGCGCTTGCTTCCAGGCTCAATTCCAAACTTATCCACTTCGTGCCGCGCGACAACATCGTCCAGCACGCCGAGCTCAGGAAGATGTCTGTGATCCAGTATGCGCCGGACTCCAAGCAGGCCGGGGAATACAGGGCGCTGGCCGAGAAGATCCATGGGAATTCGGGCCAGGGCACCATCCCGACCCCGATCACCATGGAAGAGCTCGAGGACATGCTGCTCGACTTCGGCATCATGAAGACGGACGAGCAGATGCTTGCCGAGCTTCAGGTCAAGGAAGCGGCTAAGGCGGCCGCACAGTAGCGACCGCTGCCGACATGAGGCGCCGCCTGACCTGGTGCGTCTTTCAAAGAACGGCGCCTCGTCGGTGAGGCGTCACCCTGAACCTTGAAAGGGGTCCCATGAGCCTGGAATACGAGAATGACGGTGGCCTCCATGCGAGGCTTATCGAGGAAGTGCTGTCGCAATATCCTGACAAGTCGGCGAAGCGCCGCAAAAAGCACCTCAGCGTCGCAAAAAGCGGCGACGAGGCTGGCGAGGAAAGCGAGGTCCTTTCCGAATGCGAGGTCAAATCGAACATCAAGTCCATCCCCGGGGTGATGACAATTCGCGGCTGCGCCTATGCCGGCTCGAAAGGCGTGGTGTGGGGTCCAGTCAAGGATATGGTTCATATCTCGCACGGCCCGGTCGGCTGCGGGCAATATTCCTGGTCTCAGCGCCGCAACTACTACGTCGGTACGACCGGCATCGACACGTTCGTCACCATGCAGTTCACCTCCGATTTCCAGGAGAAGGATATTGTTTTCGGCGGCGACAAGAAGCTCGAACGGATCATCGACGAGATCGAGGAACTGTTTCCGCTGAACAAGGGCATGACTGTGCAATCCGAATGCCCGATTGGCCTGATTGGCGACGACACCGAAGCTGTGTCCCGCAACAAGGCCAAGGAGCACGAAAAGACAATCGTGCCGGTGCGCTGCGAGGGCTTCCGCGGCGTCTCGCAATCCCTCGGCCACCACATCGCCAACGACGCGATCCGCGACTGGGTGTTCGAGAAGAAGGACCTCGAGTTCGAGGCCGGCCCGTACGATGTCAATGTGGTCGGCGACTATAATATCGGCGGCGACGCCTGGGCTTCGCGCATCCTGCTCGAGGAGATGGGTCTGTGCGTGGTCGGCAACTGGTCGGGCGACGCTACGCTGGCCGAAATAGAGCGAGCGCCAAAGGCGAAACTCAATCTCATCCATTGCTACAGGTCGATGAACTACATCTGCCGGCACATGGAGGAAAAGTATGGCATTGCCTGGATGGAGTACAATTTCTTCGGCCCCTCCCAGACCGAAGCCTCTCTGCGCAAGATAGCCAAGCACTTCGGGCCGGAAATCGAGGCCAAGGCCGAGGCGGTCATCGCCAAATACCGGCCGCTGGTCGAAGCGGTCATCGCCAAGTATCGGCCGCGCCTCGAAGGCAGGACGGTGATGCTCTATGTCGGCGGGCTGCGCCCCCGTCACGTCGTCACGGCATATGAGGACCTGGGCATGGTGATCGTCGGCACTGGCTACGAATTTGGCCATAACGACGACTATCAGCGCACCGGCCACTACGTGAAGAAGGGCACACTGATCTATGACGACGTGACTGGTTACGAGCTGGAGAAGTTCATCGAGGGGATCCGTCCTGATCTCGTGGGCTCCGGCATCAAAGAAAAGTACCCGGTCCAGAAGATGGGCATACCGTTCCGTCAAATGCATTCCTGGGATTATTCCGGCCCGTATCACGGCTACGACGGCTTCGCCATCTTCGCCCGCGACATGGATCTGGCCATCAACAACCCGGTCTGGAACCTCTACGACGCCCCCTGGAAGAAACAAGCCGAGCCCTCGGCGGCGATCGCAGCCGAATGAAAACCTGGCCTCCCGGAAGCCGGGAGGCCGTGAACGCCTGTGGCCTTTGTCCCCGGGAGACCTGAACCGTTTCGACGTCCCTGTGCCGCCGTGTGGCGGGCCAGATGGAAAGAGGTAACCACCCATGCCGCAGTCGGCTGAAAAAGTTCTCGACCACGCGCCCCTGTTCCGCGAGCCGGAATACAGGCAGATGCTCGCCGAGAAGAGGCTGAATTTCGAATGTCCTCACCCGGACCAGATCGTTGCCGACCAAGGCGAATTCACCAAGACGTGGGAATACCGCGAAAAGAACCTTGCTCGCGAAGCCCTTGTCGTGAACCCCGCCAAGGCCTGCCAGCCGCTCGGCGCGGTGTTCGCGGCCGCAGGCTTCGAGCGAACCATGTCCTTCGTCCATGGCAGCCAGGGCTGCGTGGCCTATTACCGCTCGCACCTGTCGCGCCATTTCAAGGAGCCTGCTTCGGCGGTTTCCTCCTCGATGACTGAGGACGCGGCAGTGTTCGGCGGCCTGAAGAACCTGGTCGACGGGCTCGCCAACACGTACCAACTCTACGACCCGAAGATGATCGCCGTCTCGACTACTTGTATGGCGGAGGTCATTGGAGATGACCTGCACAGCTTCATCGAGAACGCAAAGGACGAAGGCTCGATCCCGCGCGACTTCGACGTACCATTCGCCCATACGCCGGCCTTCGTCGGCAGTCATGTCGATGGCTACGACGTCACGCTCAAGGGGATTTTGGAGCATTTCTGGAAAGGCGAGGAGCGAACGGAAGCCGAGGGGACCATCAACGTCATCCCGGGCTTCGACGGGTTCTGTGTCGGCAACAATCGGGAACTCAAACGCCTGCTCGATCTGGTAGGTGTGTCCTATACTTTCATCCAAGACGCCTCTGACCAGTTCGACACGCCGTCGGACGGCGAATACCGCATGTATGACGGCGGCACGAAGATCGAAGACGTGAGAAAGGCACTCAACGCCGAGGCGACACTTTCGCTACAGCATTACAACACCCGAAAAACTCTGGAGTATTGCGAGGGGGTAGGGCAGGCGACTGCCTCGTTCCATTACCCTCTCGGAGTCCAGGCAACCGACGACTTCCTGATGGAGGTCTCTGCGATTTCCGGCAAGCAAATCCCCGAGGCAATCCGCCTCGAGCGCGGTCGACTTGTTGACGCCATGGCCGACAGCCAATCCTGGCTGCACGGTAAAAAATACGCCATCTACGGCGATCCGGACTTTGTCTACGCCATGGCCCGCTTCATCATGGAGACGGGTGGCGAGCCGACCCATTGCCTCGCCACCAACGGCACCTCGGCGTGGGAGGCGGAGTTGAAAGAACTGCTTGCATCATCGCCTTTCGGCAAGGATGCTCAAGTCTGGGCGGGCAAGGACCTCTGGGCGATGCGCTCGCTGCTCTTCACCGAGCCGGTGGACCTGCTGATCGGCAACTCCTATGGCAAGTATCTGGAGCGCGACACCGGCACGCCGCTGATCCGGCTGACGTTTCCGATCTTCGATCGCCACCATCACCATCGCTATGCGCTGATGGGCTACCAAGGCGGGTTGCGCGTACTGACGACGATCCTCGACAAGATCTTCGACAAGCTTGATCGCGAGACAAGCGAGACGGGCGTGACGGACTATTCGTATGACCTCACCCGCTAGTGACGGTCGGCTTTGGCCGGTCGTCTTCCCGAGGGACTTTGGAGACCGACGCAATGTCCTTGCTCAAAGCCAAAATCCAGGATGTCTTCGACGAGCCTGCCTGCGAAAAGAACCGCGGCAAGGATGCCAAGGCGCGCAAGGAGGGCTGTTCGAAGCCACTGACCCCCGGGGCGGCGGCCGGCGGCTGTGCCTTCGATGGCGCCAAGATCGTACTGCAGCCGATCACCGACGTCGCACACCTGGTCCATGGGCCGATCGCCTGCGAGGGCAATTCCTGGGACAACCGCGGTGCGGCTTCGTCCGGGCCAACGCTGTGGCGCACGAGCTTCACGACCGACCTCACCGAACTCGATGTTGTCATGGGGCAGGGCGAGCGGAAGCTCTTCAAAGCGATCCGCGAGATCAAGGAAGCGTATGGGCCGCCGGCGATCTTCGTCTATCCGACCTGCGTGACGGCGCTGATCGGCGACGACATAGAGGCCGTCTGCCAGCGCGCGGCGGAAAAGTTCGGCTTGGCCGTTGTGCCGGTCAATGCGCCGGGCTTCGTTGGCTCCAAGAATCTCGGCAACAAGCTTGCCGGCGAGGCGTTGCTCGAGCATGTCATCGGCACGGTCGAGCCAGACGATGCCGGCCCTTACGACGTCAACATTCTTGGCGAATTCAACCTCTCGGGCGAATTCTGGCTGGTGAAGCCGCTGCTGGATCGGCTCGGGATTCGGGTGCGCGCCTGCATTCCGGGTGACGCGCGTTACTTCGACATTGCCTGCGCGCACCGCGCCCGGGCGGCTATGATGGTGTGCTCGACCGCGCTCATCAATCTCGCCCGAAAGATGGAGCAGCGCTGGGGCATCCCGTTTTCCGAGGGCTCCTTCTACGGCATTACCGACACCTCGGAAGCGCTCCGACAGATCTCTCAGCTGCTCGTGAAGAAGGGTGCCGATCCGGAGATCCTCGGCCGCACCGAGGCCTTGATTGCAGAGGAGGAGGCGATCGCCTGGAAGAAGCTCGCCGCCTACCGGCCGAGGCTCGAAGGCAAGCGCGTGCTGCTCAACACCGGCGGTGTGAAGTCCTGGTCGGTGGTCCATGCGCTGATGGAGATCGGCATCGAGATCGTCGGCACCTCTGTCAAGAAGTCGACCGTCGAGGACAAGCAGCGCATCAAGCAGATCCTCAAGGACGACAACCACATGTTCGAGCAGATGACGCCGCGCGAGCTTTACGCCATGCTCTCAGAACACAAGGCCGATATCATGCTGTCGGGCGGGCGCACGCAGTTCATCGCGCTGAAGGCCAAGACACCCTGGCTCGATATCAACCAGGAGCGCCAACATCCTTACGCCGGCTATGACGGGATGGTGGAACTCGTACGCCAGATCGACCTCGCCATTCATAACCCGATCTGGCGCCAGGTGCGCGAACCGGCACCATGGGATTGCCACCCTGCGGTGAGGGAGGAACTGCCGAGCACGAAAAACGAGACCGCGACCTTGTATGTTGTCCAGGAATTCGCCGGCACGACGGCCGACGATTTCGGCGACTGTTAAGGAGAGCCGATGGTCCGCATCCTTCCCCAGACCAAAGCGGCGGCGGTCAATCCGCTGAAGTCATCGCAGCCATTGGGTGCCGCCTTGGCCTTTCTTGGCGTCGACGGCGCGATGCCGTTGTTCCACGGCAGCCAGGGGTGCACCAGCTTCGCGCTCGTGCTCTTCGTGCGGCATTTCAAGGAAGCCATTCCTTTGCAGACAACCGCGATGGACGAGGTGGCGACGATCCTCGGCGGGGAAGACCATCTGGAAGAGGCGATCCTCAACCTCAAGGCCCGGACAAAGCCAACGCTGATCGGGGTTTGCACGACCGCGCTGGTGGAAACCCGGGGCGAAGACTGCGCAGGAGATATCGCCAATATCAGGCTGAAGCGCACCGAAGAACTCGCGGGTACGGAGGTGGTGCTAGCCAACACACCGGATTTCGACGGCGCGATCGAAGAGGGCTGGGCCAAGGCTGTAACCGTGATGATCGGAAGGATTACGCGTCCCGGCGAGCAGGCGCGGCAGTCGAAGAAGATCGTGATCCTGCCTGGCTGGAACCTCACTGTGGCTGATATCGAGCATTTGCGTGAGATGGTTGAGAGCTTTGGACTGAAGCCGGTGATTCTGCCGGACGTATCGGGCTCGCTCGATGGTACGGTGCCCGACCGTTGGGTCACGACCACCTATGGCGGCACCAGCGTCGAGGACATCCGCGAACTCGGCACGGCCGAGCAATGCATCGTCATCGGTGAGCATATGCGCCGCCCGGCCGAGGTGCTGCAGAGGTTGACCGGCGTGCCTTACGTGCTGTTCCGGTCGCTGACTGGATTGAGGGACGCCGACCGGTTCGTCTCGCTGCTGTGCGCGATTTCGGGCGCGGCGGCGCCGGCAGGGGTGCGACGTCAGCGGGCGCAGTTGCAGGACGCGTTGCTCGACGGACATTTCCACTTTGGAGGTAAGAAAATTGCGATCGCTGCTGAACCAGACCAACTCTACCAACTCGCGAGCTTCTTCATCGGCATGGGCTCCGAAATCGCGGCGGCGGTCACAACGGCCGCTATGTCGAAAATTGTGGAGGAAGTACCGGCGCAGTCGGTTCAAATCGGCGATCTCGGCGATTTGGAAGCGCTTGGCGCCGGCGCTGATCTTCTCGTTACTCATTCCCACGGCCGCCAGGCGGCGCAGCGCCTCGGCATTCCGCTCATGCGGGTCGGCTTCCCGATCTTCGACCGGCTCGGGGCCCAGCACAAGCTCACAATCCTCTACCAGGGGACCCGCGACCTGATCTTCGAGGTTGCCAACATTTTTCAAGCCAATGGGCGAGCGCCGACGCCTGAGGCGCTTGATCCACTCCGTAAGCGAGAAATGCCAGATGAGCTCCGTTCGTCGCCTCTCGCTCGTCACTGACGAGGTTCACGCACCGAAGCCGGAACGCCAAGCCGGCGCATTGCGCGTGGCAATCGCCACGCAGGACATGAAGAACCTCAACGCCCATTTCGGGTCGGCCAGGCGCTTTGCTGTCTACGACGTGATGCGCGAGGAGTGGAATCTCGTCGAAGCCGTGGCCTTCGATGACGTTTCCGACGAGAGCGGGAAGCACCGAACTGAGGGCGATGACCGCATCACCCCGAAGGTGGAAGCGCTAAATGGCTGCCATCTCCTGTTTTGTCTGGCGATCGGCGGACCTTCGGCAGCCAAACTTGTTTCCGCAAAGATCCATCCGATCAAAGTGCCGCAGCCCCAGACCATCCAAGAGGTGCTGTTGCGCACGCAGATGATGCTCAGGACGTGTCCTCCCCCTTGGCTGCGCAAGGTGCTGGCGCAGGCAGGTGTCGCTGAACAGAAGCCCTCCTTCGAGGACGAAAGCTGAAATGAGGAGTGGGCCAAATGTTTGAAGCCGCTGTTGGCGCTGCCGCCACCGAGGACGAGGCGGCCCTTGCCACCCCGTTCGTCAAATGCCTCGTGCGGCTGATCCGTGCCAATGATTCCCACGGGTCATGGGAAGGCAAATCGGACGCCGAGCTGCTGGGCGACTTCATCATCACCAGGGAACAGCGCCGTGCAATTCCAATCATCGGCGATCCCGATCCGGACGTGCTGTGGAGGCTCGATAAGTTCTACACCGCCGTCGGGCTTGCGATTGAGGAACGCTCCGGCCTGATGGCATCCCCGATCATGGAGATGAGCCATGAGGGCTTCGGGCGCGTGCTTTTCACGGCCGGGCGGTTGGTCGTTCTGTCGAAAACCCTGCGCGACGTCCACCGGTTCGGTTTCGAGACGTTCTGGAAACTCGCCGCGGCCGGTACTCAACTGGCCGGCGATGCCACCGCAGCCATTGAGGCTTATCCCGAGGTGGCGCGGGCGTGATGGAACCGATTTTCGATCAAGGGGATCATGTCAGGCTCGAGGATATGCGATCGCCAGCCCTCTCAGTCGAGGCGGTCGAGGCCGATGTGGTTCCTGGGGTAGCGCTGATGAAGCCACTGGTCCTGATCTGTTCGCAAGGTGCGGAGTTGTATCTGTACTACAGCCACATTCTGGGGGTGGATGGCTTCAGGATTGAACTGGCCAGAAGCGTGGAAGAAGCGCTGGCATTAGCCAGTGTACGGGAGCCGCAGGCCGTGGTGCTGGACTGCCAGCCGGCAAGCTCGACAGGGTCCACCATCTGTGCCCAGCTCAAGGCGGAGTTCCGGAACAGAGGCCTGCTGGTTATTGCGATGATCGCGCCCGGCGCCGAAAACCAGCACCTCGATCTCTTGAAGGCAGGTATTGACGAGAGCTTTGTGCGGCCCTTCGCGCCGGCGATGCTGCTCGACTGTCTACGCACGAAGCTGGCGCTGCCAAAGCCGGGTTCAAACGGGATCGAAAACGGCAGCTGGCTCCGCTGTGGCAGGCTAGAGATGAACGTCGATGCCCGCCGAGTCCATGGTAACGGCCACGACATCCACCTTGGACCGATCCAGTTCAAGCTGCTGCGGCATTTGCTCGAGACTCCCGGCATGGTGTTCAGCCGAGTCGAGCTAAAGAACGCAGCTTGGGGGGAAAAGATCCATGTCGGTGAACGCACCGTCGATGTCCATATCAGCCGGATCAGAAAGGAGCTGGAGAGGACGTCGGCCGGGAGCGTCATTCGAACCATCAGGTCCGACGGCTACTCGCTGGAGGAGGAGGACGTTGAGCCTGAAGCTGACGGCGGATAGGCATCGGTGCGGTGCCACTCGCTCGAGTGGCCGGACGGCTGAACAGCGAAGATGTAGTGCCATCCGTCGTGCTAAGGGCAAGTCTTGCGGCTTCGAAACGCGCCTACAGATACGACATACTTAGAAAGAAGCAGTCAGATGGCCTTCAAAAGCGTACTCAGTGTGACGGGAGTGACCACTCCGATCAGGATGTCAGGACAGCTGCCAGCTTGTGTGCCGAAGTCGGCGCGTATCTTTCCGTACTGGTGATGTCGCCTCCGCCGCTCGTGATGCTCGCCTCGGCCGCTAGGCGGTGGCATCCCCGAGTGGCCTGGACAACGCGCACACGCCATGCCGCACTGGAACACGGTACAGGCAAAGAGATTTTCACAGGACACGGCCAGTTCGGAAAAAACATCCAGCGAAATTCACAAACTGCTGAAAGCCACGTGGCGGTGCGATGATGTCGATATTGCGAACTGCGACCAGGCCAGCATCGGTGACGCGGTGCGACAGCGGGCGCTCTGCAACGATCTGACAATCGTCGGCCCCGCACTTCTCAACGACATTAAAGTCGGTCCTCTTGTTATCAACGGCAGCCCTGTTCGACACCGGAAAGGCGGTGCTTGTCGTGCCGGAGGCGCTGAGGCGACTCTGTCTCCACGGCGCGTGCTGGTCGGCTGGGATTCGCGAGTCGAGGCGTCCCGTTCGATTCGGGAAGCGCTGCATCTACTAGCCGGTGCTGAGGAAGTTCGTGTCGCACTAGTGGATCCGGAGGCGCCCTGCACCGGAAATGGAACCGAGCCGGGAGCTGATATCGCTGCCTATCTCACTCGGCACGGTGCTCGGGTGCCGGTTGACCTGCTGGCGAGCGCCGGAAAATCGGCAGCCACGGTGCTCGCGCAGCACGCAGTCGACACGTCTGCCGACATGATAGTCATGCGCGCTTATGGCAATCGCCGGCTGCGTGAGCGGCTCTTCGGCGGTGTCGCGAGATGGATAGTTGGGAAGCCGCCATTGCCGCTGTTTTTGGCTCGCTGACTGGTTCTGAGGCAACACCGTTGCTTTTCGTTCTACTCACCTGGCCTGATGCGAAGTCGGAAAAGGTGGCGGGAACGCGCAGGTTTCGCGAAGCTCACGAGCAACTTGCAGACGCCATCGCGAAGAACATTCGCGGACGCCTCTAACGCGCTCGGTGTCTGCCCGCCGAGACAAGCCGTAACGCGCAAACAAACGATCGGGCAGAAGCCCGGGCGTCCTCATGCGCTCAAAACACCGATACTCAAGCCGCGTCAGGTCGAGAAAGAGAGCCGTTTCAGCGCGGCAGGTCCGCGTTCGTACCGTAGACTCAACGTATTGGCGTTATCACGATTTCCTTCACCACTGGCCGGGAACGGAACACGGCAACGACCGTGCAGCGGCCAAGGCACCGACCTTCGAATCCGACGGTCGGGCTCTTGCCGGCCGTCGCCGCGCGAACGGTGGCATCAATCACGTGTCATCGCCCTGGGATGGTAGCCGGGTCAGCGGCGAGGGCGGCCGCATCTTCAGCGTTTTAGTCTGCCCGGCCCACCGCGTGGCGACCGAGCGGCCTTGGGGCTGGTCAAATTCCGACAACGCTCACATTCGCACCAGGCGGTCGCTGTAGGACCTGTGCACAGGGATACAGAACAACCCGGGAGAGTTCACCGGCCCGGCACATGGCGGCAGATCTTGGCTCTCTTCGGCACGATCATCATGTCGATCCGGGTTATTTCGCGACACGCAGCCGGACATGACCGGCTTCGTCGTGAAACTCTGGCGTTGCCAGCCAGGAATTCAAGCGCAAAGCGGAAGAGGTAGCGCAGAGGCGATGCTCGGAGGGAGCGGCCCCTCCAATCGCATGGCGTTCCGCTGAGCGACCGGAACGGCAAGAGGCTCAAGCAGGGCTTGAGGCGGACGGTGATGACGTGGCTGGCGCTAGCCAACCCGGTCATGATGTCCATCTGTCCGTCCCTATATGTCGAGACGTCCGTGGCCACGCTTCTGTGCCGACGCGAAGCGGGTGATGCGTGTCCAAGACCTGACAATGGCAGAAAACATGTCGCGACTACTACAACCGGCTATCTGAGCGCCCCGGAAGCTTTTTAAGTATAATCAGCATTTACTGCACGCCGAGCGCGTTGGCACGACCTTTGCGAATTAAGTTTCAGCAACACTGAGTGAAGGCCTCAATGCACGCAGATGCGCAAGACGAGCGATGCTCTCCCTTCGTTGAACCCTCGTGCCACGTCTCAAAGGGGAACAAGCTTGCCCATAAGGTCACGCAAACCTTTGGCAACAGCTTTGGAGGGCAAGATGATGTTGCGGATGGGGTCACCGGCTCTTTCGATCAAAGTGGAGGACTGGCTGCGTTGCGAGCCCCTTGCGGACTTCCAGCCCGGCAAAGTCTATATCGTCGAATTTTGGGCAACTTGGTGGGGACTATGTGCGGCGGAGATGCTCGAGCTGATGCAGCTACAGGAGAAATACAAGGACAGCGACCTTGATGTCGTCGGGATCGCGGCTGATGAAGACGCTCCAACGGCCGTCGAGGCCCGGACCAAGTTGGATGCGTGGTTGGCCGAAAATTGCCCGGATCTGAATCATCGGATTGCGTTCGGCTTCACAGGCGAAATGAAGAAGCTTTGGAGGGAACCCAGCTTTTGCGTCGGGGTTCCGACCTCGTTCGTAGTCGACCGAGACGGCTGCATCGCCTCTATCGGTCATCCGAGTAAACTAGGTGAGGTTTTGCCGAAAGTGCTCAACGGCAGCTGGCGTACCAGCAACAAAGCGAAAGCGGCCGATCAGGAGCGGATCGCAACAAGCGAACCCCTGGTGCGCGGACAAGCGTTGAAGAAGCCGATCGATGACAGGTTCTGGGCGGCGGTGAAGTTGCAAGATTGGAAGACGGCGCTCTGGGCTATCGAAGAGGGCATTGCCTTGATGCCGGACGACCTCAATTTCCGCCTGGCTCATGCGCATCTGTTGCTTCACAAAATACAAGACATGTGGACCGGCTTGCCCGTGATGCGGCAATTGGTTCGCGACGCAATCGACAAAAATACCGAGGATTGGATGGTTTCGGCGCTAGACCAACTTTTCCATCCGGCCAATAACCATTCGCGCCTTCCCCCTGCTGAGCGCTTCGCGATGGGCAAGGAGCTGTCCGAACACATCCTGGCCCTGAATCCCCCGCAAGGCGACAGTCCCAAATTCCGGTCCTATCCCCCGGTCGCCCGGTACTATCACGAGAACGGCAACAATGATCGCGCGATCGAGTTGGTCGAACTGGCACTGATGTCGCTGGACGGTCCGGACCCTATCCTAGCCGAATTGAAAGAGCAGCATCTGCGGGATTTGCTGCAGGCCCTCGCCAAGTACAGGGGTGCGAAGGCTTGTTGCGGCGCTCTCTTTGCCGCTGCGCAAAACAGTTTCCCGAAGGTGACAAAGCGCGGTCGGCCAAGGAAGAAAGATAAAAAAGGGTGATTGGTCGATGGCTTACTGGCCAATTCGTCCATTTCCCTGGCGTGACCGCAGCAAGGAGGGTCCATGCAGCACTTGGTCGATCGTTTCCAGCAGGATCGAGGCTCGAATTTTCATGGCCTCCCGCATTGCGGCGGAAGCGATGTTCGACGCGAATTCGCGTGGAAGACTTCGCAGCCGACGTGTTGAAGGTCGGCTGAGGACATCAGTTGTGTGGAATCAGCGGCGCCGAGCCAGGCGTCGGCTGCGCAAGTGTGCCCGAAGTAGCCGTCCCAGAAAACAGACATCGTGCTTCGAGGAAGAGGACTGAAATGAGGAGAAGGCGAAATGTCTGATGCGCGGTCAGCCCGGCTGTCACGAGGACGAGGCGGCCCTTGCCACCCCGTTCGTCAAATGCCTGGTGCGGCTGATCCGTGCTCAAGACTCCTACGGCTCATGGGAAGGCAAATCGGACGCCGAACTGCTGGCGAACTTCATCGTCACCAGCAGCATCGCCGTGCGATGCTTTTCATGGGCGATCCCGAGCTCGACGTGCTGTGGAGGCTCGACTTCTTCTACACCCAGTCGGACTCGCGATCGAGAAGCGCTCCGGCCTTATGACATCGCCAATGATAAACATGAAAGCTAGGGGGGCTGCGGACGATTGCATTTTACAGCCGGGCGGTTGGGTCGCTCTGTCGAGACATCCACCCGGTTCGGCTTCGAGACGCTCAGGCACCTGGCGGAGGTCGGCACGAAACTGATCGATCCGACTGCGGCCATCGAAGCCTATCCCCACGTGGCACGGGCGTGAAGAAACCGTTTCGGGAAGGATCTATGTCAAAGCTAGATGAGATGGGGACGAAAGTCCGAAAGCTTCAGCTGCGCGCGGTAATCGCCAAGATGAAATTGCACGACCTTGCAGAGAATCTCCCGGGAACATCGACGGAGATAGAGGAAGTTGCCGAGCAAGCGTCGGACGTTTTTGCCGAGTTGGATGGTGCCAGGAGAGAGCTCGCTGCCATGAAGAAGTTACTATGAGGAGCACATTCACCACCCGCGACGGCTCCGGATGGATGCCGGAATATCTCACCGCTATAGACGGCACGACCTGCATCGGCTGCGGCCGCTGTTTCAAAGTCTGCTCGCGCGAAGTCATGCATCTTTACGGCGTCGACGACGCGGGTGAAGTCCTCCGCGCCTGCGACGGCGAAGACGACGATTTCGATGGCGAGCTCAATCGCACAATCATGGCCGTGGATCATCCTGGCCGCTGCATTGGCTGCGGAGCCTGCGCCCGCGTCTGCCCGAAGAACTGCCAGACCCATGTTGCGGCCGACAATGTCGCTGCATGATGGTGGACAATCCAGGAGAACGGCATTGCCCTTCAGAACCTTCTGTCGCGTCCTGGGAATGGTCCTTTGCAGCACCGCTCTGACCGTCTACTTCGCTTCTCATTCCATCGGCACAGTAGTCCTCACGTCGCTGGCGTGTTCGCTGCTCCTTCAGCTGGCGTATTTCGCAAGCGTGCTCTTTCTGATCTGGCGGTCTGGCCGCGTTAGCCGAGCTGGCCAAAGGGCTGAGCATTTCGACAGTTGCAAGGAAGTAGGGTCCGAGCCGCCAGACCTTGATGAGGTGACGAATGGATCTGCAGATGTGCTCCAGCGCGATCAAATGCTGGCCATATCGCTGCTGCTGCCCTGAGGCGACATGACAAGGTCAGTGCTCAAGCCGGCGAAATTTTGGATCAACTATGAACATTGAGCAGATATTAGAAGGAATACTGGTGAAAACAATCCGGTGATTGTAGTAATCCAGGAGATGCAGTTCTTGTATCCCATACGCATTGGTTCTCTCGCAGGCCCGCGTGCGGTTGCAACTCTCAATGACGAACGAGGCGCTGGAATCGTAAATAGGACTCTTGGCGCCGGAAATGCAGATGACGTCAAATCAAAGACGCCTCCATAGAATCGTGGATGGCTCATTCAGCTCCATCGCGTGTTGCCGGAGAGAATATGCTCGATACCGGCGGCGTGCAGTCCAACCACACGCGCATGGTCGCCGCAGTCGCCGCCAAGATTGGCATGAAATGTTTCTAGGTTCAGGAGAGCGGGGTACCCCATGAGGATGCCGTCTACGATGCGATACCAGCTGGAGCGTCTGTTCACCCGAACGGCGGCCTGGGCTAGGTGGGGTTCGCGGAGGAGGTGCGCGCTCAGGACAAACAGCTTGGGTTTGCCTTCGGCTATATCGTTGTTTGCACGGGGTTCAACCCATGCCGGCATGCTCGTCCAATTCGCCCATCACAGTCGACGCGCAATGTGTCAGTATCGATGCCTCTGCCGCCCCCGCAAAGACCAAGGCGCAGGTGCTAAAGATTGCCCAAAATACAGCGGAGCTCGTGGATCTCGGAACGGAACTTGTCGAGACGACGTGGTGTTTGCTCTGGCGTGTGAAATCTGACGCTTGGTACCCAGTGGAGCACGGCCCGATGGCCCTTTTCGCGGAAGCGTTCCCATCCGTGCAGCCGTCTGCGATTAACACCGTCAGGAAGTCTGCGACCGACGACCCCTGCCGCTCAGCCGAAACACCAATGAAGACTGGGGCTCGACATGGATATCGAGAATTTCGCAGCTCCTTCGCAGCAACTGCGCGTGCGCCGGTGGCCTTCGAAGCGCCACGATACATCCCCTAGCCATGAGAAGCCGGCCTGGCGGAAGGCCGCCCCGCGTATAGGCGTCCGGTAGCGTCTCTTCAGGTCCACAGAGATCTGCTGCACACATGGAATGGCGCGGTGCATCTACCAGACAGGCTGGAGATGATTCGGATCGCCGCCCTCGAATGCCACAGGTATTATCGCCATCGGCGCCGACCAGCATTTTTCCCTGAAAATTTAGGTGTTCCCGATCCTTCGCCACCTTGGGCGGCTTCCTATACGAGGGCCCTATTGAAGATGCAGGCTTCCGCCGACAGTCGTGGGAGGCCCTGCTTGATAGCCCAAGCTCAAGCACTTCCACATAATAAAGGGCTCAGGAGCCCGCCACGTTGACAGTGCGGATCTCCAGCACGATGACGCCCTGGCAGCTCCTCGGTAATCGCTCTGTCGCGGACCGCCGAGCCCAGATTATCCAGCGATAGCCTTCAGTGGGTTTCCGCCGGCACCGGCTGCAGGTCGTAGATCAGAACGATCGCCGAGGATCATCTCGCGGGACAAGTGCGAGCAACGGAGTAAGGTGCCTATCATCCGCTCGCCAGGAATGCGGCGTCTTCCATTCATTTCCGATAACTATTCTAGCGTCCGCGCCTGGCGCGAGGAGGAGGATGGCAGATTGTGCCTATTCGCCAGCCTATGGAAATGGCCTGATCGACCAATGGAGCGAATCAACGGCACGTTGGAGTGCCTCTTGGGTCTGAGTGTGCCAGGGCGAGGTGGCGATGATATGTCCGATCCAGTCCCGGTAATCGCCTTTCCTAACGATCGGCGTCCCAGGTGGAATATAGAATTTGACTTCGGCAACGCCTGGTACAGCAGCTGCTTGTTTGCCGCCGGCGATACTATCAAGGATGCCATTGCCATCAGCAACTAGGAACCGCGCAGCCGCAATGTGCGAATGCCTTCTGCGCAACTCCCATTTTTCGCCAATAGCAATCTTGATGTGCTCGGTGATCAGATCGATACCGTAAGCCAGCTGAAGCAGTTGGGGAGTGGGCGCGCCATGAAGCCGCGGATTGACTTCGATGACGACTGGGCCACGCTTCGTCCACCGGAATTCGATGCCCGCCGGCCCCCAGCCAAGCCCAAGAGCTCGCAAACAACTCAGCGAAACGTCGGCGATACGTTCATGCTCGTCATCAGTCAGCGGGGCCGGAATGGTGCACGCACGGCAGACGAAATGCGGGGGAGGGCCGTAGTCAGCGGTCCCAATTCCAATGATCTGATCTCCCATTGTGTCTGCCCAATAGTAAGGACCTTCTGCGAATTCCTCGACCAGCACCCTAGGCGAAGACCGCCATTTGTGCTGCCCACCCAACATATAGGTCGTATGTTTAGCTAACTCATCGAGGTCGCGACACAACCGAACACCCATGCTGCCGCTGCCAACAGTCGGCTTGACAATTACGGGTAGTCCGATCTCTGCGGCAGAGCTTTCGACGTCCGCCATGTTCGCTGCCAGGCGATAAGCCGGTATCGGAATGCCGGAGTCCGAGAGAAGCTGACGTTGAGTGAATTTGTCGTGACATTGTTCGATGGATATGGGGTTCGGTCCCGGTAGATCGAAATGGCGGCAGAGCTTGCCAACTGTTGCATAGACCGACTCATCGTGGCCCGAAAAGCCAGCAATGCCAGCAATCTCGTACGTCTCTCCTAAGCGGGAAAATTCGCGGATCAGTGCATCGACATTGTCTGTATCGACTGCGATTGCCTCCATCCCTTCCGCCGCAAGATAGTCGTACTGAGCTGGATTAGTCGACAGGGTGATTGGATGAAGACCAAGACGCTCAGCCGCTTCGACGTATAGCAGACCATTGCCCCTTGAATGACCCTCAAGGAGGATGAATGCTCTTTTGGCCACTGGCTGTTGCTCCCGATTTTTGCGTGCTGTGCCGAGCCATAGCACAGCTTCATCCGGTCCTGATCTCAGACTGAGGTGAACATACCCTAGTCAGCGATCTGCAGTCGCAAAGGTTCGGTGAATTCATTTAAAGGTTCTGTGTAGCGGATCATTTGAACGCAAGGAAGGTTGGCAAACCGCTGGTCGGGCAATGAGACACGAACTGCTCTGCCAGTGAAGAGGTTGAGATTCAATTCGCACTTCGCCTGCCGTTAGGAAATCGTCCACGTCGATGCCTCGCTGATCCGAGCCGACGCAAGCTGGGACAGCTTCGCCGTTCGTGGCGTTCGCATCGATCGTCGCCGAGGAGAGCACAGCGACCACCAATAGCGACGTCCGACACACTCCAACTGAACCTGAACGAAACTCTATCCTAACATCAACAAAGGCCAGTGGTAAGGCCGAGCGCTCCACCAGATAGCATTAACGGAGCGGGGCATACGGCCGGCATCAATGTGCCCCTATGGGCGGCGATCTCATCCGCAGAAACGCTCATTCCTTTGCGCGATTGATCCATGGAGGGGAGGCAAACCAACATCAAACTGAGTAGCCAAGGTCAACGTCAGACTTAATTTTGCCGAACTAATTGAGGTCGACCGATGGCATTGTGGTTCTCCGTCAAGCCAGCATAGACAACTCCGATCGACTTCCGACATTTTGTGTCGGGTTTGTCGGGTCCGCCGCGCCGTTGGGCAGCCTTTTCATCTCATGCATCGTCAGGGATGGCTGAGCAGCAATGAGAAGGCTCTTGCTTCAGCTCGTGTCAGCTGAATTGGCACGGATATTGAATGTCCTTCGTTGCCGAACCGGTACCTCTAGCCGCCATCGATAAGCCCTTGAAGGACCAAAAACCTGCTCACAACAAATATTTCTGGTTCTGGCGGCCAGAAATTGCGGAAAGCTTAGATGCCTGTAACCGCCCATGCGGAAAGGATGACCGCCATGTCAAGTAGGACGAAGAAGGAACATTACTCTATATTAGATGATGACGTCGGTTGCGCAAGAATAATCAATGCGCGAAACGTAAAGATCGCGAATGCGGGAGTGGACAGAGGGCGTGGCGTATTTTCATCCCGTAATTTTCTGCCAGGAGAAGCAGTCATGATCGGGCTAATCGACAAATTTGAGGAAGAGAGGACGATATATAGCATCCAAATAGACTGGACCATTCACGCTACATTCGAGGCGCCAGTCGTCTTCTCGAATCATTCTTGCAACCCAAATCTAGCGGTGGCTCCTAATCGATTCGGGGCCTATGATTTTATTGCTCTTCACGAAATCGCTCGTGATGTCGAACTGACCTGGGATTACGCTACCACTGAATTCGATTCGATTGCGGTACAAGTCTGTCTTTGTTCCTCGAAAAATTGTCGGGGTGCGGCTGGGGGGTTCTCCACGTTGCCTCCTGATCATCCGATGCTCTCGGCGGGGTTTTACGCTCCCTACCTCCAGCGGCCGTCCGGACGCTTTCCGAGGGGGATAGGAATGTTTGGAAAGTTGGTTGGCTCCTAGAGCACGACCTTTGATCGACTGATCGGTTGTGATGTGACAGCAGCGTTTTGCTCATTCGAGGTCCGGCTCTGGAGCAGATGCCGTAGTCGGTGCTTAGCGGACAACTCTAGAAACCGGCTCGTGTAAACCCGTTCTCCGAAAGGGATCGGCATGCGGAGCTGCATGACGACGCTGGAGGCTTCGGAGCGCATCTGTGCAGCAGACGAAACGCAGCGGCTAGAGGGAAAATTTTCGCTCGGACTGCGTGGTCTTCTAAGTGGAATGAAAAACAGACCGACCAAAGGCACTTAATCGTCTTCGTTGAACGCGACGCTTACACAGGGACCCTAAAATGAACACCGACGCTTTTACGGCTCATGAGTCTAACGTTCGTCGCTACGGACGGTCGTTTCCTGCAGTCTTTACGAGGGCTCTTGGAGCGACAATCTGGGACGAGGCCGGTAACCCCTATATCGATTTCCTCGTAGGCTCCGGCGCACTAAACTACGGACACAACAATCCAGACATTATTGCACCGGCAATAGAATATATGACTGGGGAGAATATTCTGCTATCTCTAGACATGTATACAGTGGCAAAGCGTGAATTCATTGAAGTGTTTGTGGATTCGATCTTGAAGCCTAGGGGCCTTTCCTACAAAATACAATTTCCTGGGCCGACCGGCACAAACGCCAACGAAGCAGCGCTGGCGCTGGCGCGAAAATACACCGGCCGCTCAAGCGTCATGGC
The DNA here is from genome assembly GCF_000502535.1 of Mesorhizobium sp. LNJC391B00. Classification (NCBI taxonomy): domain Bacteria; kingdom Pseudomonadati; phylum Pseudomonadota; class Alphaproteobacteria; order Hyphomicrobiales; family Phyllobacteriaceae; genus Mesorhizobium; species Mesorhizobium sp. LNJC391B00. The sequence continues at coordinate 2,179 of NZ_AYWI01000021.1, read as the reverse complement.
CTTCACAAATGCGTTCCACGGCATGTCGCTCGGCTCCCTGGCGGTGTCGGGTTCGGCGTCAACCAGGGAACTGGGCGGCGTTGCTCGCCACGATGTGATCCGTGTCCCCTACGACGGCTACCCCACGCAAGCTTTCGATTCCGCTAGCTACATCGACTATGTTTTAGGCGACCCGGGGAGCGGCATAGAAAAGCCAGCCGCAATCATTCTGGAGACTATCCAGGCAGAAGGCGGCCTGAACACTGCATCTGCAGCATGGCTCACCGAAATTCAGCGCATTTGCCGTACGCACGGCGTCCTCTTGATCGTCGACGACATTCAGGCGGGTGCGGGACGAACGGGCGATTTCTTCTCATTCGAGTTCGCGAAGATCGACCCCGACATTGTATGCCTTTCGAAGTCCCTAAGCGGTTCAGGTAGTCCGTTCTCCATTGTTCTGATTCGCCCCGACTTGGACATTTGGAATCCCGGAGAACATAGCGGGACTTTCCGAGGCAACAATCTCGCCTTCGTGAGTGCAGGGGCGATGTGCATACTGTGGTCCGACACGCAGTTCACTGCATCCGTTGAGCGGACAGCCGCCAAACTACAGAGAAACCTTGATCGCCTCGTTGCCAAATTTCCCAAGTGCATCGAACAAAAGCGCGGCCGCGGTCTTATGGCCGGCCTCAAGTGCCGTTCGCAGGCCATTGTCGGCCGTGTGCACGATGTCGCATTCGAAAATGGCCTGCTGATCGAATCTTCAGGACCAAATCGCGACGTCATCAAAGTCTTCCCACCGATAACCATCACCGATGACGAACTCGATCATGGCATCGCCATCCTTGATCACGCACTAAAGGAGCAAGCCAATGGAGACTAAACAAGTATCCCAAGCCCCAGCCACCTCGCCTGTTGCGATCAGAGAACGAACTGGCTCGATCAGCTCTGCGGACGTCATCTCAGTCCTGAAAGGTGAGATCACCGCTTTGCACATCAGGCAAGCTTTCAGCACCGAAATAGCCGAGGAGATTACCGCGAACTTCAGTGGCAGTCCCGGTCTCAAGGAGCGTAAGGATGGCGTCCCCGGACAATATGTCGGCGCATCCCACTACAGGAAGGATGCGGCCACCTATTTCGCAGAGGCGGAAACTGCCCGACCGTACGTCGATGCCCTTTTTGAGAGTCTGGTTGATCCGGTCCGAGCATTATTCAACGCGTTGAAGCGCGAGCTTCGCAAACAGGGCATTGAATTGCGGCTGGCCCGTTCGGAGCACGGTCAGGCTAATGTTTGTCGCGCTCTCAGTTGGTCTGGCAGCGGCACATTCTCCTTGGATCCCCACGATGACGTCGCTCAAGTATTATGTGCTGGGAACGATTACGAGCTTTCTGCGGTGGCGCACAACACCGTGGCAGCACTCAACTTCTATCCCAGCATGCCCGAGGAAGGTGGCAATCTGCGGCTCTGGAGCCACAAGCCGACAGTCACCGACCGAAAGTCTCAAGGTGTGGAGACTACGGGCTATCCCTATTCGGCAGCCTATCTCGAGGGTGTTCCTTGTCGCGACTTCCAGCTCAGGGCGGGGGATATCGGCCTGATCGATGGCGGTTTCGTTCACGGGGTCACCGGTCAATCAGGCAACGGAAGGCGTCGCCTAGTGCTGAACAGCTTTTTCGGGTTTGCTCGCCCGGATCTTGTTCTCTGGTGGACCTGACGTTGGATGTTGCAGCGGCCGATCGGCTCCCGCAGCCAGTCAAACGATGAACAACCTTCGTAATGGGTGGCCTGCCACGCGGGATCCGACACTCTATTTTATCGGGAACGCGCCGCCGGTCTCCCGCAGCGCGCTCAAGGAGACCGGACGCAGCGCTAGACTGGGAAAGATCCAATCGGCACTCTGGGGAGTATCGAGCCGGCGTCGACAATGCCTGAAGTTGGGCCTGTGGAATGACCCCCTTGAGACCGCCTTGTGCCGCAACGCAAACACCAGATGCGGGCTCATACCGTGTGGACCTCGCCGCAGGGCATCGGCGCCCAAGGCCTTGGTAGTCTGACCACAGTCGTTTGAAGGGTTGTGTGCGTCAAGTTCTGCAAAATGGGGCGGCCATGATGCTGGTCATGCGGTTGGCGCAGAGCGAGCTTCTTGTGCTCGCGCAGGTCGTCCATGTTGATGTATCGGTTGGCCTCCATCCAGTTTTC
>NZ_AYWI01000020.1:0-79208 GCF_000502535.1 Mesorhizobium sp. LNJC391B00 | reverse complement strand
CGGTGCCTACCCACGAATCGACCTTCGATCCGGCGCCTGCCCCTCTGAACCGGTCGAGAATATCGCCAAGCGCGGCCCCCGAAACGCCTTTTGAAAGCTGATCCAGAATCCCGCCTTGCGGATCATTTGGGTTGCGATCACCCGCTCCACGGATCATGTCGCCGATCTTGTCGCGATTTTGGTATGCCAAGACGCCGAGCATCGCGATCGCCAATTTTCCCAGGTTAGCCATTGGTACCTCCACTGTTCAATGGACAAGGGCTCAACATCACAAAAGTTCCGACTGGCGACGATCTAATTGAATAAGGGCTGGCGTATCGACACAGACGTGAGCGGTGCTGCCTAACCGGCTTGTTTCCGTTTGCGGTGCGGCTTCGGCCTCGCAGACGCTGATCGTGCAAAGCTCGTTGCCTGCCTGATCGCGCATGCGCACTAACCATCCGGTCATATCGTCATCGCCCAGATCAGCCAACAGGCCGATTCCGCAACGGATCGCTTCGGCGCGAGCGGCCTCAAAACTTGGCGTCTCGGCAGGCGGAACCTAGCGAGCCTGGTCGCCGTCGCGATAGTACAACGTATAAGCGAGATGGATTCCACGCGCTGCCTTAGAGTATGGAACTACCACCCTCATCTTTGACGGGGGTTTGGCCAAACAGCGAACATCGGCTAGGCCTAAGACGATCGATCAAGGTCGACTCGCGCGACGGCGTAGGCGCCAAGCGAGATGCTTTGATCATCCAGCGGTCTTGCGGAACTTTCCATGAAGTCGGGATCGGTTGCCGCCCGCTCGAACTGCTCGGCGCCGAGAAGAGCAATGCGGGCGCTGCTCGGCGAATCCGAAAGCCGCACAGATTGCGTCTTGGCGGTAAGGTTAGCGACCCACAGGGTCACGCGGCGATCTTTTTCAGCCGCGATCGTGGCGACGCCGTCAGCGCCGGAAGTTCCTACGGACAGCAAGGTGGCTCCGCCGAGCTTTGAGAGACCAGCCAAGACATGGAAAGCGGGATAGACCGTTGGGCCATCCTGCTGATCATACCATGGCTGCACGAAATCAGCCTTCCTATGGATTTGGCCAAAGGGGCCGGCGAAGTCACCGAACGCGACGGCCTCGATTCCTTCGCGAGCGCAGGCCGCGAAATATCCGACAGTCCAAGCCGCATTGAACAGCCCGCGCTGACGAGGATCAATGCGCGATAGACAGACGCGAGCGTTCGCTTCATTCGGCGTAGTGGATTTTCCGTATGGGTTCTCACGGCAGCCGAGCTGGATGGGACCGATACGCAGTGGCAAGCGTTCCCCCATGAAAGCATGCGCGGAGCGGATTAGATGGGGGATTGCCTGAAGTGTCTCCATCACCGAGACATCATCTGCGGCGTGCACGCTGGGACAGGTGGTGAAGGTCACGTAGTCGAGCGCTTCGGCTGGCGGACGCTTGCGGTTGAGTTCGGTGAAGTAAGCGGCCATGCCGCCGCCCAGCGCGATGCCCGGGAAAGCCCGGCGAGCGGCGGAGTAGCTTTCGTGGAAGCTGGGCATAGTCGGCCACGGTGCTCCCGGCTGTACGGATGTCATGTCCTGCGCCGGAAAGACGGAGACAGCTTCTAGTTTGAGGCCGAGTGAGTGGACAGCATCCGCGACCGGCGCCAATTCGCCGAATGGATCGCGCGTGCCCTTGGTGACAATCTCGAGGACCACGCCAGCGCCGGTCAGCCGTGCGAGCGCGGCGTAGCTTTCTAGTTCGTCCTGGCCGTGTGCGATCCGGAGATCGACCTGGCAGACCATCCACTGGGGAGCCATTCGTCGTAGGAGCTCGGGGGTTTCGAGCGCGTGCTTTGCCTCGTCGGCGGCGACGCCGACGCCAGTGCGGGGCACTCGGCCGACCGGTCCGCCGATCGTCAGGTTGATGAGTGGATTGCGATTTTCAGACGTCCCGGCAGGGAGCGTTCCTGACACGTGAAGCCGGACGGCCTGCGTGAATTTCTGGCCCCTGGGCAGTCTGTAAGGCCACGGGCGACGCAGAGGGCGGACATATGTTTTATAGGAGGCGTCAGACCAATTGCGTTGGTCCTCCATCTCAAAGGCATCACCCTCCATGGTGCATGTCGCCCAGATCCCAGGCGCGATTTCGTGCGACAACGCCCGGATGTCGGTGAACGGACATTTTGGATCGATGTGGTCCGGAAAGAACGATAGCTCGTCGTGACCATCCTCATGCAGCACCTTTATCGGCTTGCCGGCCAAGCCCTCGATCGGATGAAGGACCACGAAGCCGGTCCGATTCGTCAAAAGGTCAGTCTCGGGCTCTGCCTCCGCCACAAACGACAGCGCACCATCGCCACTGCCTGAGACGCGCGCCCGGTAAATCAGGCGGCCGGATGTTGCGGCACATGTTGCACGGTATTCAATGGCGAACGCATCCGGCCTCTCGTCGATCCGCAGATCATCGAGAACGGTGGTACATGTTCCCCAGTTTTCGTCCCGTACAAGAAACGAGATTCCGCGCAAGATCTCGATCGTCCCGATGCGGATGTAACGCAAGGCGCCATTGTCGAACGCGACCGACAATGATCCGGCGCGCAGTGTGCGCAGCGGTGCCTCGAGCTGTTCGGTGCCACACAAGCGGACTGCCAGGGAAGCTGTCGAGGTCAAATTGCCCGCTCCGTCGTGGCGTCGAAGATCGAGGCCCGGTTCATGTTGATGTCGATCGCAAGCTTCTCGCCCGGACGGCTGACATCGTGCGCCTGCAGCTCAGCCATCACCGGCGCGCCGGCCAGTCGGAATGTCGCGTAACTGCGCGAGCCGGTCGGCTGCAGCAGGTCGATCGTTGCCTCATAGCGAAACGTGCCCTGCTCCGGCATGGCAGTGTGCGCACGAGTGAGGTGTTCTGGCCTCAACCCGAGCAGCACCTGCTGTCCGTCCGCGACGCCCTTCAGCCCCCTGCCGGGCGCTAAGGGTAGCAGTGCATCTGCGAGCCGGATGGCAGCGGCGCCTGCGTCCAAGGCAAGGGTGCCTGGCAGGAAGCTCATCCGCGGCGAACCCAGGAACCCAGCGACGAACGTTGAGGCCGGGTGCTCGAACAACTCGAGTGGCGCGCCCTGCTGCTCTATCAACCCGTCGCGCATCAGCACGATACGGTCAGCCAACGTCATCGCTTCGATCTGGTCATGGGTGACGTAGATCATCGTTGTCGCAATGTCCTGGTGAAGGCGTTTGATTTCGCCGCGCATTTCGTCGCGAAGCTGTGCGTCGAGGTTGGACAGCGGCTCGTCGAACAGAAAGATGCGGGGGTTGCGGACTATGGCGCGGCCGATGGCGACGCGCTGGCGCTGGCCACCGGATAATTGGCGCGGAAAACGCCCCAGCAAGGGAGTGATGCCAAGCATGCGTGCCGCCTCGGCCACGCGCACCTCGACCTCTGGCTTCGGCATCTTGCGAGCCTTGAGGCCGAAGCCAATGTTCTTGGCCACGCTCATATGCGGATAGAGCGCATAATCTTGAAACACCATTGCCACGTCGCGATCGCGCGGCCGGAAATCATTGACCACCTCGCCGCCGATCTCGATCGTGCCTTCCGATATCTCCTCCAGGCCGGCGATGGTCCGGAGCAGCGTGGACTTGCCGCAGCCGGACGGTCCAACCAGGACGGTGAACTCGCCGTCGCGGATGTGGAGGTCAATGCCGCGCACGGCATGGAACGCGCCGTAGCGCTTGTGCAAGCCGGTAATTTTGACTTCGGCCATGCGGGAGCTTTCCTAACCGCGAACGGCGCCGAGCGTCAGCCCGCGCACCAGATGACGTTGAGCAAGGACCCCGAGGGCGATCGATGGCACAAGGGAGACGATGGCAAGGGCCGCGGCTTCGCCATATTGCGCGCCCTGGAAGCCGATGAAGGCGCGGAAGACCGTTGGCAGTGTAAAGGCAGTTCGGCTGGTCAAGATCAGAGCGAAGAAGAACTCCGTCCAGCATGCAATGAAGGCGAAGACAGCCGCCGCGACGATGCCCGGTGCTGCGAGCGGCATGGCAACGCGCCAGAACGCCTCCCATCTCGTGCAGCCATCGACGAGGGCCGCCTCCTCCATCGACTTCGGCATGCCGCGGAAATAGGCGAACATCATCCACACCGAGACCGGCAGCGTGAAGACCGTATAGGCGATGATCAGGCCGACATGAGTGTCGTAGAGCCCGACCTGGCGATAGATCAGGAACACCGGCAGCACGATCCCGATCGGCGGCAAAAAGCGCTGCGACAGCACCCAGAAAGACAGATGCTTGCCGCCGGTGTCGTAGCGCGCCAGGCTATAGGCCATCAGCGTGCCGAGCAGCGCCGAAAGCACCGTGGCCGAAAGCGAAATAATCAGGCTGTTGATGAGCCCGTCGAGACCACGATAGGCGAACAGCGCAGCTTTGTAGTGGACAAGCGTCGGAGCGGCGGGGAACCAGACAGGCGGTACGGTGAGGTAGTCGTCGCTGGGCTTGATGGAGGTGTTGAACATCCAGTAGAGCGGCCACAGCACGAACACCAGGAAGAACCCCAGCAGCAGAATTCGGCCGATCGGCAACGACCGGCGTTTCCTGCGGCGGGCGGGCGCGACGGCGGCCATCAGACCGGTTCTACCTTCAAGAGCCGACGCACCAGCAACGTCACGATGAGCGCCGTAAAGATCAGGAACAGCCAACTTCCTGCTGTTGCCTGCGACAGATGAAACTGTGTGAAGCCGATGGTATAAAGATAATAGGAGGCCGTGTAGGTTTGTGTTCCCGGGCCACCCCCTGTCATGATGAAAATGGTGTCGAACATACGGATTGCGTCGAGCAGACGGAAGGTCAGCGCCAGCAGCATCATCGGCCCGAGATGCGGGAGCGTGATCGCCCAAAAAACCTGCCAGGCGTTGACGCCGTCGAGTTCTGCCGCCTCATAGAGATTGGGTGGGATTGCGGTCAGCCCGGCGAGCAGGATGACGAACATGAACGGCGTCCACTGCCAGACATCGGCGATGATCAGCGAGACGTAGAGCCACGGGCGCTCCGTCATCCAGCCGATCGTAACCTCCTGCCCCAATAGTTGCGTCAGGATATAGTTCGTCGGTCCGAAAGGCCGCTGTAAAAGCAGCGTCCAGGCTTGGCCGACGATGACCGGACTGATGAACAGCGGCACGATCAGGATCGACATGATCACACCGCGGCCCGGAAAGCTGCGCACCATTGTCAGCGCCACCAAGAGGCCGAGAACGAATTCTATAGCGACGCTGATGCCCGACAGCGATGCTGTCAGCAACAGGGACCAACGTGCTACGGGATCGAACACGACCCGCTCGAAGTTCTTCAATCCGACAAAGGCGTGGCCCGGCACCTGGAAGTCGTAGTTGATGAAGGATACCACCAGCGAGAACAGAAGCGGATAGATCGACAGTGCCAATATCAGCAGCACAGCGGGGCCGACCAGCAGCCACTTGAAATGACGGTCTGCCCATTGAGCAAAGGCAGACAGCCGGGGCGGTGCGCCGGCTGCCTTCAAACGACGGATCGTGGCGGTGGGCTGCATAGGCGTATCCAAAATCGCCGCTTAGCGGGGAGGTGTTGCGAGCCAAGCGCCCGCAACACCGATTGCTCCAGAGAAGTCCGCCTGCCCTCAGAGGGTGACCGCCATGCCAAGTTTTTCCACCGTGTTGTCGGCGGTGGCGCCAGGCAGTTTCAAGAACTCGGTGTAGAAGCCCTTCTGCGAATCCACACCCAGTCGGTCGGTCGTCTCGTTCCACTCGGCGGCCGCCGTTTCAAGCGACGCCTTCGGATCCGCACCAGCCCACACCGCCGTGCACATGCGATCGATGCTCAAGAAGTAGTCCTGCGCGCCTGGCATGATCGGGTCGAGCAGACCGACATTTGCCGAGTTGTTGAGGTTGGCAAGGTACTCCTTGGCACTCGGGAAGAGCGCGCCGTAGAGCTCGGACTTGAAGTGCGAGATGCGGTACGGGTCGCGTAGAGCGTAGGGCAGCATGCAACGTGCCAGCGAGACGGGTGGCGAGCATACCCACTGCATGAACAGATACGCCGCCTCAGCGTTGGGCGAGTCGGCCGACAGTGCCTTGTTGTAGCCGGTGGCATGTTCCGGATTTCCCGGAACCACGGCATAGCCGACCTTGCCGGCGATTTGGGACTGCGGAATGAAGTTGATTGCCGTGGCCGACTGCGAATAGTTGGCCGCCATACGGCCGCTAGGAGGCCAGGAATAGATCATCGCGACTTTGCCGGTCAGGAAAGCCGCCCACAAGGAGACGGCGTCGAGCTCGTTGTTGCCGGGGATCGAGGCCTTGTTTGCGGCGAGCATGTTTGTCAGCGTCTTGACGCCGGCATCCGAAACCAAACCTGCCTTCATGTCGTCGCCGAAGAGTTTTCCGCCGTTGGCCCGGTACTGCTGCAGAAAGTCGAACTGATTGCCGGGGCTGCCCGCCTTGCGGAAATGTCCCGCGCCATAGACCTTTGGCGCCATCTGGTCGGTGATGAACTGGGCGATCTGGGCATATTCTTCCCATGTCTTGGGCGGTCCAAGCTTGGCGTTGAACTTCGCCTGGTAAGCCTCCACCATTTTAGGGTCCTCGAAAATGTCCTTGCGGTAGTAGAGAGCGAACATGTCGCCGTCGTCGAAGAACCCCCAGATCTTACCCTTGTAGGTCGGCAGCGCCTTGTACAGGGGATGATAGTCCTCGAGGTCTGCCGGGTTCATGTATTTGGCGATGTAGTCGTCTAGAGGGGCGATGACGCCGCCATCGGCAAGCGACGGCGTCCAGGCCGGCGAGATGTCGAGGACGTCATAGGCACCCGAGCCGGCGATGTGCTCGGCGACCGCCTTGGAGTACTGGTCCGGGTTCGACAGCTCGACGACATTCGACTTCATCCCGGTAAGCTGCTCCCACATCGGCCCACTGAAATTGCGCGGGTCGAGTGCCTGCAGGCCAGCCTCGTAGGTCATGTTGAGGGTGACGCCCGAATGCGCCTTGGCCGCCTCCGCCGCGCGAAAGGCGGAACCGTCCGCAGGCCCTCCCTTCGATGCTTTCAGGGCTGCGGCCTGCGCCTGGCCGAGCGGCGACGTGGCGTCCGCCAATTCCAATGTTTGCTGCGCCAGCGCCCAATCGGTCATTATCCCCAGCAGCGGGCCGGACACGGCCAACATACCGGTCATCTGACCGAAGCGGGTGATGAAAGTTCGGCGGGTGGTTTCGCCGCGCATGAAGGCGTCGACCTCAGCTTCGAGGCCTGCCTGAAAGTCACGTTTTTCACGATCGTTCATAGTGCTTGGTCCTCCCATTTTCCTTTTGCTTCACTCGCCGCCGGCGCAGCGGTCAAGCATTTCCTCCCGTAAGGTCGCCGCAAAGAGGCCGCGGCGGCGCGCCGAAAATCAGTCTCCTCCTAGGTTCCGAAGCGGGCGGCGAGCCCAGACAGCCTGGTCTTCCACAGCTCGCTCGAAAGCACCTCGCGATTGACCACGCCGCGCGGCTCGCGACCACGCTGCACCTCGATTACCGCTTTGACGTCGGCGGCACCGTTGCCAGCAAAGCACTGGTCGGTCCAGCAAAGCGCGTGCGGCGCCAGGATGACATTGTCGAGTTTGAGGATCGCATCGTCTGCGTCGGGAGGCTCTTGTTCCAGCACGTCGAGACCGGCGCCGGCGATGCGGCGCTCCTGCAGTGCTTGCGTCAGCGCTTTCTGGTCGACGATCGGGCCGCGCGCGGTGTTGATCAGGTAAGCTGTCGGCTTCATCAGGGCGATCCGCTCAGCATTGACGATGTGGTGGGTCTGGGGCGACAGGGGGCAACTCACCGACAGCACGTCGGCGCGGCGAAACAGATCCTCCAGCCCGACCAGCTCGACGCCCAGGTCGGCAGCGACCCCCTTGCCGGCAAACGGGTCATGGGCAATGAATTGCATGTCAAAGGGCTTCGCCAAGCGGAAGACCTCGGCACCGATGTTGCCGATGCCCAGCGACCCAAGCGTACGCCCGACGAGGCCGACCCCCATATGTTCGGAGCGCTTCTCAAAACCAACAGACCCTTTGCGGGTGAGCGCGTCCTTTGTCAGCAGCTTGCCGGTCAGCGCCAGGATGAAGGTGATGACGGATACGGCGACGGGCCGTCGCACGCCATCGGGCGTGATGACCAAGGCAATACCGGCTGCGGTGCATGCCTCAACGTCGACAGTGTCGTAGCCGACCCCGAAGCGGGCAACGACGGCCAGGCGGCCGCTCCTGGGGACACTCGTGGCATCGAAACGATGGGCGAGGAGGATCAGCGCATCGAAATTCTCAAGTTGGTCGCCGCGAAGCGGACTGTTTGACTCCAGGAACACCATCTCGACACCTATCGCATTGCGCAGCGGCTCCAGATCGAAATCTGGGTAGGTCGGCGAGCCGTCCGGCCTGCGGAAATCACCGGAAAGCGCCACCCTGAATTTCACGCTGTCCATCGTCTCTTCCGCTCCTATTGGCACCCGGCCCGGATCTTGGAAACCGCGTCGGCGATCGCGTCGTGCAGGACCCAAACGTCGCCTGAATAACATATGAAATCGAAGCCCTGTGCGTAGAACTCGTGTCCCTGGGCGACGTTGGGCACCAAGCGTCCAAGCGATTTGTTGTGCTTCTTGGCGGCGGCCACGATTTTGGCCATTGCAGCAGTGAAAGTGGGGTGGGCGAAGTCGCCAGGAATGCCGAGCGAGACGGACAGATCGAAATGCCCAACCCACAGACAATCGACCCCGTCCAGTCCCGCGATGCCGTCAATGTTCTTGACGCCGTCGGCGGTCTCGATCAGGCAGATGAACGTCGAGCGCTTGTTGGCGGCCTCGAATTTGTCAGCGACCGAGCCCGGACGGTAACGGTCATGAGCGATCTGCAGCGCCACGCCGCGGGCGCCGGCAGGGTGGTATTTCATGGAGTTGATGATGTGCTGCGCCTGTTCGACGCTGCTCACCATCGGCGCGATCAGGCCTTCGGCGCCCATGTCCATGGCGCGGGCGAGGAAATGGTAGTCCTGCGATGGCACACGAACCATCACCGGCAGATCGGCCGCCTCGAAATAACGGATCGCACTCTTCAGCGTTTCCAAGTTAAATCCCGAATGCTCCATGTCGAAAAAGACGAAATCGCAGCCAGCGGACTTCAGGATGTGACCGATTCCCGGCGTGGCGAACTCGGCGACGAGCGTACCGAGCTTGACCCGCCTGTGAGAAGCTAACGCCCTGAGACTTGGCTCCGACATGCACTTCCTCCCGTTCGCCCCAATGGGCCAATCCGCCTATGTTCGCTTCAATGCGTGGCTTCAAGAACGAGGTCGCAGGTCGTCACCAACTTGGTCACGACGAGCGGCGCGCTCTGCGTATTGAATTCGTCGAAATGAGCGGTGCGGCAGTGGTCCTCGAATGCGGCCTCGCTATCGTAAATCTCATAGAGCAGGACCCGATCCAGTTCGCCGCGCGCCTCCGTCACGTCAAAGCGGCGGCAGCCGGCCTCGGTGCGCATCGAGGCGGTCGCATTGGCGTCGACAAGTTCTCGGAATCTGTCCCGGGCACCAGGCCTCAGGCGGAAATCGACCCAGACGACAAATCCGGTCATCACTTGGGCCTCGCAAGTTGCAGATACCGCTTAACCACATATTCGAGATGGCTGCGCATGGCCGCCTCTGACGCGTCTGGATCGCGCGCGGCGACGGCCTCGAAGATTTCGCGATGAGCCTGGTAAGCCTTGCGGTCTTCACCCTTGGCCAATGTGGTGCGACGCTGTTCGAGCAACCATTCAGCCAACGCCGCGTGAATAGCTGTAAAGATCCGATTGCGGGTGATTACCGCCAGCACGTAATGGAAGTCTACGTCCGTGCGCTCGAAGCGCGCCAGGTCGCCGATTGATTGACGGTTGAGTTCGAGCGCCTCCTTGAGGCTCTCAATGTCTTTCGGGGTAGCATGCACAGCGGCGTTGCGGGCAAGGCCGACCTCGAAAAACAACCGCGCGCTCTGGAAGTCGTGAACTCCTCCCGGCGCCGAAATCATGTGCCGAGCCGGCCCTGAAAGGGCGTCGATCACGAATTGAGGAGTGGGTCGAGTGACGCGGGCACGCTCCCCCGATTTTACCTCGACAAGGCCCATTTTGCTCAGATGCAGCAGCGCCTCACGGATGGAAGGCCGCCCTACCCCGAACTGCCGCATGAGTTCCCGTTCAGATGGGAGACGGTCGGCTTCGGCCAACTCTCCCTCTCGGATCATCCGCTCGAGGTGCGCTGCCACCTCGTCCGAAAGCTTCCGCTGTTTGATCAGAACTCCGATCATGTGGCATACCTGTTATACCAATCAGGTACGTTATGATCCCATAGCACCCTTGTCAACGATGTCTAAGCATCCGGTAGCCGAGCCGTTTATTCACTCCGCCGATGTCGAGGCGTCCTTTGCACACGCCTTCAACGTCTTCACCAAGGATATCGGTGACTTGAGGAGCGCGAGCACACTCTGCTCGGTGTTCCGATCGGGGACCGTCTTCGAACCCTGGGTCGGGTGGTCAGTTTCAACTGCGGTGTGGACCGCAGTGAGTGCCACCGGGCCGTGTGCTGGCCGAGACCTACCCAACCGCCTGCTTATGAGCTGCAACATTGAACGATGCGCATTTGAAACTGGTTTTCTCAAGATCTTTTAGTCCTGAGGGCCTCAGGCGGGGGCGCTTGCCATTTAGTTATCGTCACCTGCGCATGTCGAACCCGTACTCGGCGCCAATCTACGCGCTGGCCAGTTTGCGACATGTGGTTTCGGCGATCCGCTTTCAGTGCGACGATCATGCTGGACGGCTGATATGAGGCGCGTTCCCGCCTGGCAGCTTAGGGGCAGCAAGCAGGACGTCGGCTTTCTTGCCTCGACCTGGCCTAAGCAGTCATTCATTCGTGGCCTCAAGCAGCTCGTCCACGCTCCTCCTGACGCGGCGTGCCATCCAGCCGATCTCGGGCTGATGTGCGTGGACGGCAGTCGTCCTTTGACCACCGCTTCTGGCGGCGCCGATTGGCGAGCCGCCTCGCCATCATTAGCTATGGAACGGAAAAGAAACCATTCAGCATCAGACTACCGCTTTTCGACGCACCTTTTCGAATATGTCGGAACGAGCGCTTGTCGCGCAGCCCACGATGCCCCCCATTGGTGAACCGGTTCCATGAAGAGTCTGACAATACGCCACCGCATCCTCGTCAGTTTCGCAGCCGTTCTGGTGGTCATGTCCGTGATAGCCCTCATCGCGTACGCCTGGTTTCTTCAGGCGGGGGAGGAGGCGACTGAGGTCGAGAAGGGCATCCTTCCGGACCTTTATCACAGTACCGAGATCATGACGGGCCAGATGGCGGCCCATAGTCTGCTTCAGGAATATGCCCTTCAGGACAACCCGTCAGACAGAAGCACGGTTGAAAACGCGATCACGACCAATCGCAACCAGGTGCAGCGGTCGATGGACGACTATGAGGCAACGATCGTCTCCGATATCGACAAGCAGAATTATGCAGCCGTCAAACAACTCGCCAACCAATTCCGTCTGGCTGAAACTGCTGTGCTGGAAACAAGCCGGGCTGCCTTGTCGAAAGGTGAAACTCCCAATGAAAGCCCAGCTATCAAGAACGAAGTAGAGCCGATCTTTGTAAAATTGCAGTCCGCTCTGCAGGCCATGGTTGAGGATCACAGAGGCGAGGCAAACAGCGCGACGCAGCGGATCAGCTCGATCGTCAGAACGGCCGAAGTCGGTTTGAGCGTTGGCTTGTTGATAGCCCTCGGGCTAGCCCTTCTTTTGGGTTACCAGCTGTTTCGCGCCATTACAGGTCCGCTCACCCGTTTGGTCGACGCGGTTCAATTGATGCGGCAAGGCGACTTCAGCGAACGGCTCGATCTGAGGCGCCGAGACGAATTCAGCGTGCTTGCCGACGGCTTCAACGCAATGGCGGACGATCTCACAACCCTCATTGGTCAGGTTCAAAGGTCCAGCATACAGGTCGGCACGTCGATAACTGAGATCGCCGCCACCTCCAAGCAACAGCAGGCAACTGCGACTGAAATCGCAGCGACCACAACAGAAATCCGAGCGACAGCCAAGGAAATCTCCGCCACATCAAACGAACTGGTCCGCACGATGAACGAGGTCTCCACAGTTGCCGAACAAACCGCTGCCGTGGCTGGCGGGGGGCAAGCGGGGCTGACCCGTATGGAAGAAACCATGCAGCAGGTCATGGAAGCGGCTGGCGCGATCAATTCCAAACTGGCGATCCTGAGCGAGAAAGCCGGCAGCATCAATCAGGTGGTGACGACCATCACCAAAGTGGCCGATCAGACGAACCTGTTGTCGCTCAACGCTTCCATCGAGGCGGAGAAGGCAGGCCAATATGGCCGGGGTTTTGCAGTGGTGGCGACGGAAATCCGAAGGCTCGCGGACCAGACAGCTGTCTCCACCTACGATATCGAGCAAATGGTCAAGGACATCCAGTCGGCAGTCGCGGCCGGGGTGATGGGCATGGACAAGTTTTCCGAGCAGGTCCGTCGGGGTATGCAGGACATCCAGCAGGTCGGCGGGCAACTCTTCGAGATCATTCAGCAGGTTCAGGGGCTGGTGCCACGTTTCGAAGTCGCCAATGAAGGCATGCAAGCGCAGGCGACCGGCGCGGGGCAGATCAGCGACACGCTAACCCAGCTAAGCGAGGCAGCTCAGCAAACAGTCGAGTCCCTTCAGCAATCGACGCTCGCGATCGACGAGCTCAATCAAGTCTCAGGCGGCATGCGAAGTAGCATATCGAGGTTCAAGCTACGAGCATAGCGAGCCGGCAGTAGGAGGTGACAATGCTATTCCTCGCCTTCAGCATGGGTCCGGATCGCTACTTGATCGATGTCCACAAAATTGAAGAGGTGCTGCCCTATATCGACGTGAAAGTTCTTCCGGGTGCGCCAACTGGTGTGGTGGGTTTGGTCAGCTATAACGGAATACCCCTCCCCCTGATCGATGTCACCCTTCTTGCGCTTGGCCGACCATCGGAGCGCCTGTTGAGCACCCGGATCGTTGTGACGCGCTATCCGGCGGATGATGGCGAGCGACGCCTGCTGGGGCTGATCGCGGAACGGGTGACGGATACGATCGAGCGAGACCCGGCCGATTTCGCGCCGTTCGGACTGGAACCAGGAACCCCGCCCTATCTTGGGCCGGTGGCTTCCGATGGTTTGGAGATCATTCAGTGGGTCAAAGTGGAAGCGCTGCTTTCGGAAGAGATTCGTACCGCTTTGCTCCGCCAGGCGGCAATAGGTGATCAATGACCGGAGCAATAGAAAAGCTCCTGACGGAAACCATTGGACTGGACAGTGCCAGCGTTGGTCCGACAGTGGTTCGTCAGGCGGTCAGAGAACGGATGGAAGCATGCCGGATAACCAACCCTCAGGCCTATAGGCAACACTTGGCCGGTTCCTCGCAGGAGCTGCAGGAGCTGATCAATGCGGTGGTGATCCCAGAGACCTGGTTCTTTCGCGACCGAGAAGCGTTCACGATGCTGGCGCGGCATGCGCGCGCGCACAAGCCTGCTCAGCCGATAAGAATCCTGAGCCTGCCATGTTCAACCGGCGAAGAGGCTTACTCGGTCGCCATGGCCATGTTCGATGCCGGCTTTGAGGCGCATGAGTTCAAGATCGATGGCGTGGACGTCAGCAGCCGCAATATCGCGACGGCTGAACACGCCATCTATGGCCGCAATTCGTTTCGCGGCAGCCATTTAGAATTCAAGGATCGCTATTTCGAAGCGGCCGAGGGCGGGTTGCGGCCTGTTGCTGGGGTGCTGAAACAGGTTCGGTTCATGGTAGGAAACTTGTTCGGTTCTCACGCGCCTTTCGGGCAAGAGGTCTATGACATCCTGCTTTGCCGCAATTTGCTGATCTATTTCAATCGAGAGCTGCAGGATCGCGCATTGATCTGCCTGAAGGACCTGCTGGCCAAAGACGGACTTCTTCTGGTCGGTCCGGCGGAAGCAGCTCTTCCAAGGGTGCATGGCTTTCTTTCCGCTGAATGGCCATTGGCCTTCGCCTTTCTGAAATCGGAGCCCGTCAAGACCACGGCGCCGAAGGTTTCGGCCGCCGTCCCGGTGCGGACGCCAAGCCCTAAGGTCAACAAGAGCGAGCCTCTTCGTCCGTTCCGACCGACAATTGGCAATGAAGGCCGCGGGCAGGCTCCGGCCAAGCCGCTTGCACGCGCCTCGGAAAGCCTCATCGCGGTTGAACGGATCGCCAATGCAGGACGCGTAAAGGAGGCACAGGAGGTCGCCCTGGCGCATCTCAGGGAGTTCGGTCCTTCCGCAGAAATCTTCTACCTGCTGGGCCTCATCCAGGATGCGGATGGTTCTGCACCCGAAGCCGCGCAAAGTTATCGCAAGGCGCTCTATCTCGCGCCAAATCATCGAGAAGCTCTTGTCCATCTGGCCTTGCTGCTTAGCAAGCAAGGCGACCATAACGGCGCCGAGGCGCTGGCCGGCCGGCTGGGTCGGGTCCAGAAAAGGAGCGGCAGTTGATGGCGGCTTCGACAAGGATCGCTCAGCCGGTGGATGAGATCGAAATCAACGACTGCTGGCGGCAAATAGGCGTACGGGGTGACAAGTCATGTCCGCTACTAGAGCAGCATCTCCACTGCCGCAATTGCCCGACCTACAAGAAGATCGCACGACGCCTCCTCGACCGTGCAGCTCCCTCGGCATCTCGCGACGAATGGCCTGACAACGCTGGTCGTGCAGGGATCGATTCGGCAGACAGCGACGCGCTGCAGACGGCCGTTCTCTTCCGTTTGGGGGAGGAATGGCTGGCACTTCCGGTCGGTATTTTTCATGAAGTGGCTGAATCTCGTCGCGTTCATTCACTTCCACATCGCAGGAACAGTGCACTGCTCGGCATTGCGAATGTCCGTGGTGAATTGCTCATTTGCCTGTCCCTGGCCGAATTGCTCGGGATAGACGAGCGCAAGGAAGGGGAACAAGGCACACGAACCAAGGTATTTCGCCGCCTTGTCGTGGTAGGCGAGCGCGACAAGCGGGTTGCTTTTATGGTTGATGAGATCCACGGCTTACATCGGTACCAGGAACGCGACACTCTCGCTGTTCCGGCCATGATTGGCAAGGCACTGTCGGCCGCTACGGTTGCCGTGCTGCCATGGCAAGGACGAGCCGTTGGCTGTCTCGATCCACGACAACTGCTCACGATGCTGGATCGGAGCATCGCATGACAGATGAAGACTTCAGCCAGGTTTCGATGCTCAGCCTCTTCCAGGCCGAACTGGAGACGCAGTCACGGGCTCTGACCTCTGGACTTCTGGCACTCGAACGCGATCCTATCGCCGCCGACGCCCTGGAAGCATGCATGCGTGCCGCGCATTCCCTGAAAGGAGCTGCCCGCATCATCGACCTGATGCCCGCAGTCAAAGTTGCAAATGCGATGGAAGACTGCCTGGTCGCAGCGCAACGCGGGCATCTGAGGGTGCGACGGGAGCATATAGACGCGCTTCTGCAAGGTTCTGACCTTTTGAAATTGATCGCATCGGGATCATCGAGCGAGAGCGCCAACTCAGAAGTCGAAACCTTTCTCGCGAAGTTCGAGGGGTTGTCCCTCCCCCAGGCAAAGCCCGGGCCCCAAGATTCTGCAGCTGATTTCGCAACTCCAGATCATGCCCAGGAGCAACTGGCGACGACCTCTTCAGCGAACCTCCTCGTTGGGGCGGTGCCGCAAGCCCACGGCAGCATCAGCTCTGATAGAATGGTTCGGGTGACGGCAGACAGCCTGAACCGATTGCTCGGGCTGGCTGGCGAGTCGCTGATGGAAGCTCGGCGGCTCAGGCCATTCGCTGACGGGCTGCTACGGCTGAAGCGACTTCAATCGGACCTCGCAAGTGCATTCGACAATCTTCATGCAGTGCTGCCGCCGGTTTCAAACGATGCGGCGGTGGTGGAGGCGCTGGCTGAAGCGCAGCGAAAGCTTCGGTTGAGCCAAGCGTTCCTGGCGGAGCGTTTCGATGAGTTGGATTCAGTGGATCGGAAAGCGACCGATCTTGCCAACAGATTGTACGACGAAACGTTGGCGAGCCGGATGCGGCCTTTTGAGGACGGCGTGCGACACTATGCGAGAATGATCCGCGACCTCGGTCGTACCCTTGGCAAGCGGGTGCGACTGGAGATCGTAGGCGGCTCGACCGGCATCGACCGCGATATCCTCGAGCAGCTCGATGCCCCTTTGGGGCACCTTCTGCGCAACGCTGTAGACCATGGGCTTGAACCGCCTGAGGAGCGCCTCGCGATGGGCAAACCCGAAGAGGGGCTCATCAGGCTCGAAGCGAGGCACAATGCCGGGCTGCTGCAGATAGCCGTGGTGGACGACGGCAGGGGGATAGAGCTCTCGAAGCTGCGCGAGACCGTCGTCGCCCGGCAACTTGCAACCAGGGAAAGTGCTGAAACACTCAGCGAAAGCGAATTGCTCGCATTTCTCTTTCTGCCAGGCTTTTCCATGAAAGCGGGCCTTACCGACGTCTCAGGTCGCGGTGTGGGGCTCGATGCAGTGCAAGCCATGACGAAGGAAGTCCGGGGAGTCGCAAGCGTCTCCTCAGAATTTGGCCACGGAACCCGATTTCAACTGCAATTGCCGCTGACATTGTCGGTCCTGCGCACGCTGCTCGTCGATGTCGATGGAGAGCCCTATGCTTTTCCACTCGCTGCCATTTCCAAGACTTTGAAACTGCAGCGGACGGAGATCAACGTCCTGCAGGGCCGGCCGCATTTTCGATTGAACGATCGACAGATCGGGCTGGTCACCGCTCGCGAGGTGCTCGATCGAGGTGAGCCCGGATCGGAACCGAACGAACTATCGGTCGTCGTCGTGGATGCGGGTCGGGGCGATGCGTACGGCCTGATCGTTGACCGTTTTCTCGGGGAACGCGAGTTAGTGATCAGACCTCTCGATCCACGGTTTGCCAAGATCAAGGACATCAGCGCAGCGGCCCTGATGGAAGACGGTTCGCCTGTTCTGATCTTCGACGTCGACGATCTGATCCGATCGGTGGAAAAGCTTGCATCGTCCAGCGGATTTCGAGCTCTTCGGCGCGCCGCGGGCGGTCCCGAAGCGAGCAGGCGCAAGCGCGTGCTCGTGATTGACGATTCACTGACGGTTCGCGAACTCCAGCGCAAGATGCTCGGCAATTACGGTTATGAGGTCGAAGTGGCGGTAGACGGCATGGACGGGTGGAATGCCGTCCGGTCTGGTCCTTTCGATCTCGTGGTCACCGACATCGACATGCCTCGCATGGATGGCATCGAGCTGGTGAGTTTGATCAGAAAGGACGCTGATCTCAAGAACACACCCATTATGATCGTTTCATACAAGGATCGGGAAGAAGATCGCGCGCGCGGGCTCGACGCAGGTGCGGACTATTATCTGACCAAGAGTAGTTTTCAGGACGAGGCGCTGATCCATGCCGTCGTGGACATGATTGGCGAGGCGGCTGAATGAGATCGAGATTGGAAGCCAGCGAATGAGAATCGGCGTAGTTAACGACATGCCGATGGCGGTTGAACTTCTGCGTCGACTGGTTCTGTTGACCGGCGAACATCAGGTCGCGTGGATCGCGACTAATGGGCGTGAGGCGGTCGAGGTCTGCAGACGTGATCTGCCGGATCTGATACTCATGGATCTAGCGATGCCAGAGATGGACGGCGTGGAAGCGACCCGCAGAATCATGGCGGAAACCCCGTGCTCAATCTTGCTGGTGACCGCCAGTATCGAAGCCAACCTCGCCGGCGTCTACGAAGCAATGGGTCATGGCGCGCTTGACGCAGTCGATATTCCGTCAGTGGGCATCGAAGGCAACGCGTCCTCGCAATCCGCCCGGCTTTTGACGAACAAGATACTAACGATAGGCAAGCTGATCGGTGATGCGCCTACCCAGGCAAAAAGGCGGATGTCACGTGCGGCTGAGCCGTCAACTCGACGCCTGATAGCAATCGGCGCCTCTGCGGGCGGGCCGGCTGCCGTTGCCGCAGTCCTGAGCGCGTTTCCCGTTGATTTTGGCGGCGCGATTGTGCTCGTCCAGCATCTCGATGCTCAGTTCGTTCCAGGCCTTGTTGATTGGCTAGGGCAGCATACGCGTCTCCCGATCCGTCCGGCGGGGGAAAGGGATAGCCCTCAAGCGGGCACCGTTCTCGTTGCCAGTTCTGCGGATCATCTGGTTTTCAAGTCAGCTCAGCAACTTGGCTATACGCCCAGCCCCAAGGACAATGTTTATCGGCCGTCCGTAGATGTGTTCTTCGAAAGTGCGGCGCAATGGTGGCCTGGCCCGGTGATTGGTGTTCTGCTCACAGGCATGGGCAGGGATGGTGCGCGCGGGCTGAGACAGCTCCGTGACAAGGGGCATCTCACAATCGCGCAGGATAGAGCAACCAGTGCCGTCTATGGCATGCCGAAGGCCGCCGCCGACATCGGCGCGGCTGTTGATATTCTTCCTTTGGGTGCGATCGGCTCACGTATAATCGCAGCCTGCGAGCGCTCCACGTGAAAGGCCCCTTCCGATGACGCAAGAACCAGAGTTGGTCCCGCCACTCGCAGATAACTATTCATCCATGGTTCTGCTCATCGATGATCAGATCATGGTTTGCGAGGCGGTCAGGCGCGCTCTAGCCAACGAGCCCGATATTTCCTTACACTTCTGCACCGACCCGTTGAGAGCGATGACGGTCGCGGATGAGGTAAAGCCAACCGTTATCCTGCAGGATCTCGTGATGCCAGGGGTCGATGGGCTGCATCTGGTGCGAGAATACAGGAAGCATGCGTCGACACGCGCGGTGCCAGTCATTGTGCTGTCGAGCAAGGAAGATCCAGCCACCAAGGGCGAAGCCTTCGCTGCGGGCGCGAACGACTATCTCGTCAAACTGCCGGATCGTATCGAGTTGATTGCACGCATTCGATATCACACGCGGGCCTATCTGGATCACGTCCAGCGAGACTCGGCACACCGAGCGCTGAGGGAAAGCCAGCGACAGCTGATCAGTGCAAATCTAGAGCTTGAACGTCTGACGCGGATCGATGGCCTGACGGGTCTCGGCAACAGGCGCTATTTTGACGAATATCTGGCGGCTGAATGGAAACGCGCTTTTCGCGCACAGTCCCCACTGTCGCTGTTGATGATCGATGCCGACAACTTCAAACGATACAACGATACCTATGGCCATATGGCCGGCGACGATGTGCTCAAGCAAATCGCCCGCGTAATCCAGAGCGGTTCCGGCCGCTCCACCGATCTCGCTGCGCGGTACGGAGGCGAAGAGTTCGTCATCGTGTTGGTCGACACTATACTGGAACAATCCAGTGCGATCGCCGAGCGGCTCGTCCAGAGCGTGCGGGAGTTGAACATACCCCACGGCCCGGATCGCGTGACCATCAGCGTCGGCGTCGCAACAGCGGTGCCCACCGAGAACGAGACGCCAAACGATTTCGTCAATGCCGCCGATTTGGCTCTGTTTCGTGCCAAATCGGAAGGACGAAATCGTGTTGCGCTTCATATGTCCCGCAGCTAGAGAAGCTCACATCTCAGTCAACGAAGCGCGCCCTGTTCGATTTGAGGACGACCTTGGCAAAGTCGGGCACTTCAAGACCTTGGCGCACGAGCGCATCAAGTGCCTGCTCGGACGCCCTGATGGCGGCGAGCCGCGCCAGCACAGTCTCAGCCTCCAGGCGGGGGACCACGGCGATACCGTCCCGGTCGCCGACCAGTATGTCTCCCGGCGAGATAGTCACTCCTCCAAGCACCACCGGGAATCCGACCGTGCCTGGACCATTGCGCGCAGGCGAATTCGCAATGACCCCGGCACAGTAGACCGGCAACCCGACAGCCTCGATCCCGACAACGTCGCGCACGAGGCCATCAGTGATGAAGCCGGCGACCCCCTTGTTGCGCGCCATGCCGAGCACGAGATCGCCAGTTACCGCCGTACCGGCAAAGCTGTCGGTGGAAGCGACGATGACGTCGCCACTTGCTGCGGCATCCAGTGCTCCAAACAGGGCGAGGTTGTCGGCGGGGCCGCAGTGACAGGTCACGGCGACGCCGACCATCGTCGCAGTAGCTGGCGACAGTGGCTTGATCGCATAATGCAAGGCGCCGCGTCCCCCCATCGCGTCTACGACCTGGCTAACCGGCACGCCCGCAAAAGCACTGATGATTTCTGCTGCGGGCCGTTCGAAACGGCGCTTGATGGTGAGCAGTGGTGGGTCTTCAATCATGTAGCGGCCCCATTCCCTGAACGAACGAAATACAGTCCGGCCCGAGGTCGCGCAGGCTCCGCGCGCCCATCAGTCCCATGACGCGGTCGATCTCCTTGCGGTAGAGTTCGAGCACGTGGCGTACCCCCTCCTCGCCGGCGACCGCGAGCCCCCACAACTGCGGCCGCCCGATCAGACAGCACGAGGCGCCGAGCGCCAGCGCCTTGACGACGTCGGAGCCTCGCCTGATGCCGCCATCGATAAGCACCGGTATGCGGCCTGCGACAGCCGCGACAACCGCCGTCAACGCGTCCAGCGATGCGGCGGCGCCGTCAAGCTGACGGCCCCCATGATTGGATACGATGATGCCGTCGATTCCCCGCGCTACAGCCTCGGCGGCTTCGCTAGGATGCAGGACGCCTTTCAGCAACAACGGTCCGGACCAGACAGTGCGCAGCCAGTCGACATCGGCCCAGGAGAGTCCGGGATCGAGCATTGCGGCCATGCGGCCCGCCAATGCACCGACCGTCGCCGTATCCCCGGGGCGCGCGTAGTTGCCGAAGGTCAGTTTCGGGAGTCGGGTGCGCATACGAAGAAGCCACGCCGCCTTGGTGGCGGCCGCGAGGGTTCCGGCCAAACCGAAGCGCGGCGGGATGGCAAAACCGTTGCGGATGTCGCGTTCACGGTTGCCAAGCATCTGGTTGTCGATGGTGAGCACCAGCGCGTCGTAGCTTGAGGCACGCGCCCGATCCACCATTTCTCGGGTGAAGCCGCGATCGGTATAGACGAACACCTGCATCCACCGTGGGCTACTTCCGGTGGCTGCTATATCCTCCAGCGTGCAGACGGATCCGTGGCTGGCGCAGTAGAATGTCCCTGCGGCCGCTGCGGCTCGGGCGGCTGCGCGCTCGCCGTCGGGCCAGAACAGCCCAGCCAGGCCGGTTGGCGCGATGCCCAGCGGGATGGCAAGTTTCGCGCCGAAGAGGTCAAGGGAAAGGTCTCGCGTCGTTGCACCGTTGAGTGGTCGCGGCAGAATGGCAACCTCGTTAAAAGCTTGCTCGTTCCGGCGCAGCGTTCGCTCATCCTCGGCACCGCCATCGGCGAAGTCGAACACCGGGCGTGGCAAAGTCCGCCGCGCGGCGACGCGGACCGCGGCCACGCTGTACAGGCACTTCAACGCCGCCATCGAAGCAGACGATGCCGCACCGCCGGCACCGCGGTCATCGCCTGTGTTTGAGGCGGACGAGGAGCTACTCACGGTTGCTTTCCGCCGATGCGACCATGATGCGTCGGTCCACCGCCTCCCGGAACACGCACGCAGGAGAGTGTTCCCTCAAAGGAGGGATCGCTGCCGGTCGCCAGCACGCCGGCATTTGTGACCCAAAGCATCTCGCCCGAGAAGACGCAGTTGGTCGTTGCCTTGCCGCAGACGAAGAAACCCTCCGCTGTCCCGTTGGGCTTCAGAACGTGAATGCCGTTGGCGGCAATATCCGTGACATAAAGGCGGCCATCGGCTCCGACCTTCAGCCCGTCCGGGATCGGATTGGCCCCAGGCAAGCGGCCCAGGTCTTCGACGCAACCATCCGGACGCTGCCGCTTGACGCGACCCGTATAGGACTCCCCCCAAATGATCGAGCCGTCGGCTTCGATCGCCACACCATTGGGGAACGTCGGCTTGTCGAAACCGAGAGCAAGGTACGCACTGCCGTCGGGGTTGACGGCAAAGATGTAGCTGGGGTCCGGGTTCCCCGGGTTGTATGTGCCGGGATCGCTAAAGATAAGCCGGCCGTCAGCAGCAAATACAAGATCGTTTGGACCATTGAGCCGAATGCCTGCGACTTCGCTTAGCAGGATTTCCGGCTTTCCGCCTTCGGCAACCCGCTGGATGGATGGTGTCGTCATCTCCGCGGCCCGCCAAGGTCCGGTCGTGCCGCCGTTTTGGCAGACATAGAGCAGGTCATCCGATCCAAGAACACAGGCGTTGGGCGCTCCGGCAACATACGCTAATTGGCGAGCACTTCCGTCGCGATCTATGGCCGTCAGCTGGCTTCGATAGCTTTCGACGATGACAATTCGGCCATCGGGCAGCACCGTCGGGCCCTCGGGCCAGCCAAGGCCGGTCGCGACAACCTCGACGGCCATCTTTTCAACCTCGTTCATCGTGCGACCCCCAGAACGGCAGCCTATCAAGATTTGTTGAGCATAATCCAGCCTGGCGGTCACATGACCCGGCGACTCGAAAGATAACTAGACTGACGTGCGCGTTAGGTGGCCCACTTTTGCGTCGGGGCTCCGCCACTCTTCAGATCAACAGCAACCAGCACCAATACGCACCAATCACCATTTGCACAGCGAACGCGGTGAACCTGAGACTGACCGCGAGTTGGCTGGTTGAGACGAGGTGGATCACCGACTGCACCATACGTGCGCCTAACATCGTGGAGGCCAAGGGATCCGTGACATCTGTCTTTGAAATGATGATCGCGACTCCGAGCAGACCTCCGAAGATTGGAAGCCCTTCAATGCAGTTGGCGTGGGCACGGGCTAACCTCCGCATAAACGGGGAGAGGGCTCCGTTATCTGGCGTAAAGCCGTTTGCCGGGACTTGCCCAGAGATCACCAGGTAGCTCCGGATAACTTCCATCACGATCAGCAGGGCCAGCGCCCACGAGATGAAGCCAGTCAATGCGTAAGCACTCGCCGACATGTGCCCTCCCCGTTGCTAGCACTCTAGGTCGTTGTAGCCGATCAACTAGTCTAATGCTATTCGACGAGGAGGGGCGGCCTGTAGTGGGGCCGAAACGGAATAGCAGCTTTTGGACGTTGTGCCCGGAATAGCTGCCGTTCAGCCAATCAGCAGGATTGACCGCTTTCGCCCTTTAGCGACCCTTCCGCGCCAGATCAGTCGATGCTTGAAGCTGCCATTCGCAGAGTGAAAGCGGCGTCGAGCATGGTCAGAAAGGCGCGCACGGCGGGGTTGGCGCGTCGGCTTGCCGGCCAGAGCACGGTGACATTGTTTCGCTCGACCGCGAACGTGGACAGCACTGGGACCAGTTCGCCGCGCTTCACATAGGGAGCCGCCATGAAGGAGGCGCCTATGCCTATCCCACCGCCGGCTGCCAGCATGATGAGCACGGCATCGCTGGCATCGGCGACCACACCGGAATTGGGCACGATCTCGATTTCACGGTCGCCAATCCGGAAGGGCCAGCGAAAGGCCTGGCCTGTGCTCTGATATCGAAGGTTGACGGTGTCGTGCCCTTCCAGGTGATCGGGATGGGTCGGTGTGCCGCGTTCCTCGAGATAGGCTGGCGAGGCGAAGCAGCAAAGCCGATGGGGTGCGATCTTGCGTGATAGTAGCCGGGTGTCAGCCAGATCACCGATGCGTATGGCGACATCGATCCCTTCCTCGATCATGTCCACCATCTGGTCACCCAGCCTGAGATCGACGATCAGGTTCGGATGGAGCCGACGGAAAGCCGGCAAAGCCGGAGCGATCAGATGCAGTCCGATCGGCAGCGACGCGGCCACGCGCAACGTGCCCGATGGTTCGGAGCGCGCGGTCATTGCCGCCTGCTCTATTTCCTCCGCCTCGCGTAGCAGACGCAGCGCGCGCTCATGCAGGTCGCGCCCTTCGGGCGTGAAGGTGAGCGAGCGCGTTGTACGGGTAAACAGCGACACTCCTAAATGCCGCTCGAGCCGCTGGACGCTCTTGCTGACCGCCGACGGGGAAATCGACAGCGCGCGCGCCGCTGCCGTGTAGCTGCCCAGCGATCCCGCACGCGCGAAGGCGATGATGCCAGTGAGCCGATCCAAAGTGATATGTTCCGCCATGGCATTACTTAACCGCCATCGGCACCGATTATCAACCGGCGGTCATGCCGCTAGATTCGCTCCAATGACATGGATGAGCGGAGATTTCACCATGAGCGATAAGATGAAGGCAGTCCGTCTGCACGCATTCGGTGGTCCCGAGATGCTGGTGTACGAAGACGCGCCTAGGCCGGGTGTGAAGCCCGGCGAGGTGCTTGTCCGAGTCCAGGCGGCCGGGCTTAATCCGCCCGACTGGTATCTGCGGGATGGCTATCGCGCACTGCCGCCAGAATGGCGACCCAACGCGTCCTTCCCACTGATTCTCGGCACGGACGTGTCGGGCGTCATTGAAGCGGTTGGCGCTGACGTCGCTGAGTTCAGCATCGGTGACGAGGTCTACGCAATGGTTCACTTCCCCGATAACTTGATGACGGGTAGCAATGCCTACGCGCATTATGTCAGTGTGCCGGCATCGCATGTTGCGTTGAAACCAGCCGGCATCGACCATATTCATGCGGCTGGTGCGCCGATGTCGCTTCTGACGGCATGGCAGTTCTTGATCGAACTTGGCCACGACGAGCCGAATCCGTTCCAGCCCTTACCGCATGAGCCGGTGCCCCTCGACGGCAAGACGGTGCTCATCAATGGTGCCGGAGGCGGTGTCGGGCATCTGGCCGTCCAGTTGGCGAAATGGCGGGGCGCGCGCGTCATCGCGGTGACATCGGCCAAGAACGAGGCGCTGATGCGCGATCTTGGCGTGGATCAATTCATCGACTACAAGACAACCGCGGCGGAAGATGTCGTTCGAGACGTCGACCTTGTCCTCGACGCGGTGGGCGGCGCGGACATGGAGCGCTTCTTCCATGTTCTGAAGCCGGGCGGCGCGCTGTTCCTGGTCAACCCACTGGGCTTCGCTGGTCACGAAGAGACAGAGAGGCTGGGGATCACGGTCTCATCCACACAGGTTCGATCCAATGGCGCGCAGTTGGCAAAAGCCGCCCGCCTGCTCGACGACGGCCTTGTGCGTGTCGTCATCGACAGCACATTCCCGCTGGCCGAGGCATCGCGCGCACACGAGCGCGCCGCCGACGGCAGTATTCAAGGCAAGATCGTGCTGGCCGTCTGAATTGTTGCTTTCAGTCCGACCGACCATCGGGAGTGCAGACGATCGGGCGCAATTACGCCGTTTAGCCGACGAAGACCACCGACCGACGTCCGGCTGAATCGTGCTCGACTACAAGTGCCGCGATGGCTGCCGCGATCTTCGCGCTGCCTTGCACTGACGGTTCGATAGGATTGGCGAAGTCCGCGTCATCATTCGATACCAAGCGCAGGTCGACGAGCGGCAAACCGCGCGAGAACGCCGCCCGGGTGATGACGTCGTTGAGGACCGTCAGGGCAGTTGCGGCAAGTCTACGACGCTGTGGGTCGGGAAAGCGCGCCTCGTAGATCGTGCAGACAGCGGTGGGTAGGTTTTGGCCCAGCGCCCCCTCGAGCATCGTACAGTAGTCGTGCTCGAATTCCTCCCGGATATCGCTGATCCTGTCCAGAACCTCGGCCACCGAACAGGCCCCCTGCTCCAGAATCCCTGCATGACGAAGAGCATCATTGCCACCGACGCTGACGACAAGATGGCTAGCATCCTGGGGGAGCCGTTCAAGCTGCCGCTCGACGCCGCTTGTGACGGCGCCGTCGACGGCGTTTAGCGTTGCACGCCACCCCTCCGGCAACCGCTCCCGCAGCTGCCGCACTACGTCGGGCCCGTGCGCGACATAGGCAGCGTTGTCAAAGATCGAATCCCCGAGAAGGACGACGTGTGGCATCGGATGCTCCGTTGAGGCCTCTGCCAATGCTGCATCAGCAGAGGAGGTAAGGTGGTGGGTTGTGACCGCGGCAGCGAGCACGGTCAGGAGATCACGGCGAGTCAGGCCACCTACAGAACGGAACGGCATCTCAGCCGTCCAGGAACGCCAGAAGCGCGGCATTCACCGCGCTGGCCTCTTCGCGCTGTTCCCAATGCGTCGCCTTCTCGAACGTCTGCAGGCCCCGATCGTTGCAAAGGGCCAGACTGCGCTCGGCCAGGCCATATTCCAGAGCTTGGTCCTGCATCCCCCACAGTACAAGGGTCGGCGTCGTGATCCGCTCATTCAGGCTTGGGCGGAAGCGCAGCGCCCGATACCAGTTGAGCATGCCTGTCAGCGCCCCCGGCCGTTCCCAGGCCTGCCGATACTCTGCGATTTCCTCCGCCGTGAAGGCATCTGTTCGGCTGGATTTGATGAGCGCCCGTGCCAGCAGAGCCGAGCGCCCCGCCCCCAGAAAAGCCTCCGGCAGCAAGGGGAACTGGAAGAAGGCCGCATAGCTGCTCCGCAGGAACTGGGTCGGAGATCGCAAGGAATGGGCAAGCAGCACCTCGGGATGGGGCGCGTTCAGGATGACGAGCCTTTCCAGGCGGTGCGGCAGCTTTGCGCCTGCGGCCCAGGCGACGATACCGCCCCAGTAAATGACCGACGAGGTGAAACCTTCCGATGCCGAGCGCGTCGGCGATGGCAACGACATCGCCGACGAGCTTGGGGAGCGTGTATTCACGGATGGCTTTCGGCTTGTCACTGGTGTTGTAGCCCCTCTGGTCGGGAACGATGACCCGGAACCGGCGGTAGCGAGCGCATCGATCTGCCGTCTCCAGCCGATCCAGAAGTCGCCGGGAGCAGTCTGTCCCGGTCCAGCCGCTAGGCTGGCAGCAGCGGAGGCGTCGATCAAAGTGAATACCTCGCGGAGTTGACGAGGAGTTCTGATAGGCAAGTTTCAATTTCGCGCTTTTTCCCGAAAATTCGAGAGCGTGAGGAATTGAAACCATTCGTTGATTAATCAGGGGTTTTCGCCGGCCTGTCACGCCGGAGGTCGCGGGTTCGCGCCCCGTCACTCGCGCCATTTCTCCTCAGGAGAAATGTGACATAATCGTCTAGAATCATGGTCTTGCATGTGGAAATTCAGATCCGGTCGGATCTGAATTCGGTCTCTCCCGCAACGACGTCACCCCTTGGCCAGCAGCGCCTCGACCTCCTGCAGCGTCGGCATGGATGGCGCCGTACCCGGCCTTGTCACCGAAATGCCGGCGACGGCGCAGGCGAAGCGGACGGCTTGCAGCGGCTCCACGCCTTTGGCGAGTGCTGCGGCCAGGCCACCATTGAAGGCATCACCCGCACCAGTGGTTTCAACCACCGGGCCAGCACTGACCACGGGAACATGGTCGGAACGGTTCGCCGTGTGCAGCAGCGCGCCTTTTTCGCCGAGCGTGATGATGACCGAGCCGACGCCCTTTTTGAGCAGGCTGTCGGCGGCGCGGCGAGCCTCGTCGATCGAAGAAACCTTGATGCCGGTCAGCTCTTCGGCCTCGGTCTCGTTGGGGGTGACATAGTCGCAAAGCGTATAGATGCGGTCCGGCAGCTTGGCCGCCGGCGCCGGATTGAGGATGGTGGTCACCCCTGCACCGCGCGCGATTTCGAGTGCGCGCAGTGCCGCGTCGATCGGCTGTTCGAGCTGGGTGACGAAGACGCCGGCGCCGCCGATCAGGCCGGCGTTGGCCTCGATGTCTTCAGGCGAGATCAGCATCGCCGCACCCGGGCTGACGATGATGGCGTTGTTGCCGGTTGTCTCCTCGATGAAGATATAGGCCGCGCCGGTATAGCTTTGCGGCGTCTCGATGACGGCGGATTTGACGCTCGCCTCTGCCCAGGTCGCCTTGGCCATGTCGGCGAAAGCATCGACGCCAAGCCGGGTCAGGAAGGTGACGTCCGCGCCGAGCTTGCCTGCCGCCACCGCCTGGTTCGAGCCCTTGCCGCCCGGTCCCAGCTTGAAGGAATTACCAAGAATGGTTTCACCCATGCGCGGCTGTCGATCGGCGCGGTAGGCGGTGTCGGCGACGAAAACGCCCAGAATGACGACAGGTTTGCCCGACGCCATGGCCCTACTCGGCGTCGGGCGGCACGACGCCCTTGCGAAAGGCGAAGCAGCCATAGAAGCGGCGCTCGCCGGTCTGGATGACGCAATAGGCTTTCTTGGCGCGCTCGTAGAAGGCATAGCGCTCGACCGAGATCATCGGCCAGGCCTTGCCTTCCGCCTTGTCGATCTCCTTCTGCACCTCTTTTTGCACCGGCGGGATCTCCTCCGGCTTGCCGACGATCTCCATGCGCGCGGCCGCATCGTCGACGAAAGTGTCCAGCGGATAGAGCGACAGCACCGCCTTGACCACATCGGCCGCCGAGGCGTCGATGTGCAGCAGCTTGCCGAGCACGGTCTGCTTTGCCACCGAATCGGCGGGGAAATTGGTGTCGGCGATGACCAGATCGTCGCCGTGTCCCATTGCCCTGAGCGCCTGGAGCACATCGGCATTGAGCAATGGGTTGATCCCTTTGAGCATGGCAGTCCTCGTCAAACAGGTTTGGTCAAAGTCGATTGGAAATCAGAGCCGGTTGCCGGTCTCGGCGTCGAAGAGATGGACCTGGTCGAGGCGCGGCTTGAGATTGAGCGTGTCGCCGGGCTTGAAGTCGTGGCGCTCGCGAAACAGCGCCACCATCTCGCCCTCGCCGAAACGCACGAAGACCAGCGTTTCGGAACCGGTCGGCTCGACCACCGAGATCTTTGCTGGCACGCCGTCGGCATGGATTTCGAGATGCTCGGGCCGCACGCCATAGACCACGGCCTGGCCCTCCTTGGCGGCGCTGCCGGCCGCGATCGGGAACAGCGTGCCCGCTACCTCGACCTTGTCGCCCTTGCGCACCACGCCCTTGAGCAGGTTCATCGACGGCGAGCCGATGAAGCCGGCGACAAACAGATTGGCCGGCCGGTCGAACAATTCCAATGGCGCGCCGACTTGCTCGATGCGGCCGTCGCGCATGACGACGATCTTGTCGGCCATGGTCATGGCCTCGATCTGATCGTGGGTGACGTAGATGGTGGTGGTCTTCAGCCGCTGGTGCAGTTCCTTGATCTCGGTGCGCATCTGCACGCGCAGCTTGGCGTCGAGATTGGAGAGCGGCTCATCGAACAGGAAGACCTGCGGGTTGCGCACGATGGCGCGGCCCATGGCGACGCGCTGGCGCTGGCCGCCGGAGAGCTGGCGCGGATAGCGTTTCAGGTACGGATTGAGGTCGAGAATGTCGGCGGCGCGCTTGACCCGCTCGGCGACCACGGCCGGATCGGTCTTGCGCAGCTTCAGCGCAAACGCCATGTTCTGCTCCACCGTCTTGTGCGGATAGAGCGCGTAGTTCTGGAACACCATGGCGATGTCGCGCTTGGCCGGCGGCAGATTGTTGACGATGCGCTCGCCAATGGCGATCGTGCCGCCGGAGACGGTCTCCAGCCCGGCCACCATCCTGAGCAGCGTGGACTTGCCGCAGCCCGACGGGCCGACCAGCACCACGAACTGGCCATCGGCGATGTCGACGCTGACCTCGTGCAGGACCTTGACGGTTCCGAACGCCTTGGCCACATTGCTGATCGCGACTTGAGCCATCGTCCCCCCTTTTCTCGCGGTGAAGCTAGCCATTGCCAACGGCAAGGGCAAGTCGGTATGTTATCGATAAAAAGCCATTCGTGTTGACAAGGTAATCGATTACGCAAATATTAGCTGTTGCCAATCCGGCAGTCGGATTTTTATCCGAAAATCGGAGCTCCAGGCGACGCAGGGTGGGGTCCCACGTCCCCGTATGATAAAGGAGAACCGCCGACGTTTCGGCGTCGGAGGGATTGGCATTTCAATTCACGACTGTTGTTCTGGGAGGAATAGATGAGAGTCGGTCTTTACGAAAAACTCGTCCGCGCGGGTGCCACCCGGCGTGACATACTCAAGGGCGCGGCCTCAATGGCCGCGATCGCCGCCGCATCGGGCGCTGGGCTCGGCGCTTTCACCCGCCCGGCTGAAGCCGCCAGCGAGCTACGCTCCAAAATTCTGCAGATCCCCGGCGTCGGCAAGGGTCAGCCGACGGATGCCGATTTCCAGAAGGTCGGCGAACTCTGCCTGGAAGCCACCAAGGCCAACGTCAAGGAAGGCGAATTCGCCGGCGTCGAGCTCACCTTCATGGGCCTCAACAACCAGAACCTGCACAATGTGCTGTTCCGCGGCTTCCTGAAGCCGTGGGAGGCCTATACCGGCGCCAAGATCAGCTGGATCGACCTGGCGCAGGCCGACTACAATGCCCGCCTGCAGCAGTCGATCGCCACCGGCACCGTCGACTTCGACATCATCGAGATGGGCGCGCCCTTCGAAGGCGATGTCTGCGGCAAGGGCCTGACCTCCGAGATGCCCGACTGGGTCAAAGAGCAGATCGACATGAAGGATGTCGTGGCCTACCTGCAGCCGCCAGTCGGCACCTGGGACGGCAAGCAGTACCGGATCACCGTCGATGGCGATGCGCACAACTTCAACTACCGCACCGACGTTTTTGCCGATGCCGACCTCGCCAAGGCGTGGAAGGACGGCGGTGCGACCACCGAATGGGGTGTGCCGAAGACCTGGCAGGAAGTCCAGGCCGTCACAAAATTCCTCAAGGGCAAGAAGTTCAAGGACCAGGACGTCTTCGGCTATCTCGATGCGCCCAAGGCCTGGGGCGGTTTCGGCTTCTACTTCCTCGGCAGCCGCGCCACCGCCTATGCCAAGCATCCCGACGACAAGGCCTGGCTGTTCGATGCCGACACGATGAAGCCGCGCATCAACAATCCGGCCTGGGTGCGCGCCATCCAGGACGTCATCGACGCGCTGCCGTCGGAGCCCGCCGACCAGATCAACGCCGACCCGAACACGACAGCCTTCCAGCAGTTCCTGGCCGGCACCGGTTCAATGGTCACCTGGTGGGGCGACGTCGGCTCCAACGTCAAGACCAACGATAGCTCGGTCATCGGCGACGTCACCGGCTTCTCGATCCTGCCGGGATCCGACGACGTCTACAATGCCAAGACCGGCGCCTGGGACAAACTCGCCAGCGGCCCGAACTATGCGCCAAACTGTGCCTATCTCGGCTGGGGCGTCTATGTCATGGCCCGCGTCGATACGGACGAAAAGAAGAAAAAAGCGGCATGGTCGGCCGCCGCTCATCTCGGCGGCAAGGACCTGTCAATCTGGACGGCGATGTATCCGTCCGGCTTCCAGCCCTACCGCAACTCGCATTTCGACATTCCCGAATGGGTGGCGGCAGGCTACGACGAGGCGTTCATCACCTCGTATCTGAAGTCGGAAGCCGACAGCTACAACCATCCGAACGCGGCGATCGAACCGCGCATCCCCGGCATCTTCCAGTACTATTCGGCTGCCGAGGACATTCTGGCCAACACATTCGCCGGCAAGATGAAGGCGCAGGAAGGCGCCGACGCCATTGCCGCGGCCTGGGAGAAGCTGACCGACCAGATCGGCCGCGAAAACCAGATCAAGCTCTACAAGGCCTCGCTCGGCGTGTAGGCTGATCCTATCGTGACAACAGGTCCGGCGGTGCAAGCCGCCGGACCTGACCGGCTCGGGCCGGTCGCAGGCTTGATTTTTTAAACGGACGGGGACGCGTGGCTGACCAGACCACCAATGTATGGCCGGCCAACGCCGGCCCAGCCGATCTGATCTCGCCGGCCCGCAAGCGGGCGGGTTTTGCCCTGATGGCGGCCGCCACGCTTGGCCTGCTGGCGGTGATCGCGTTTGAGATCCTCTACAAGAACGAGATCACCACGCTCGGCTTCGAGACCTGGCGTCCGATCGTCTACGCCTATGTTCTGTGGGGCGTGACGCTTGGCATCGGCCAGGTGCTGACGCGCGGCGAGGACGGCCAGCGCGCGCTGTTCCTGCTGCCGGCGCTGCTGTTCACCATCGCCATGGTGATCTTCCCGACGCTGTTCGGCTTCTATATCGCGCTGACCGACTGGAACCTGTCGTCCTTTTCCGGCCGCAAGTTCAACGGGCTCGACAATTTCTGGCAGATGCTGGCCGATCCCTACTACCGCAACGCGCTGTTCAACATGGTGCTTTATGTGCTCGCCGTGCTGGTTGAGTATGTGATTGCCTTCGGCCTGGCGCTGCTGCTCAACGCGCAGATCCGGGCGCGCAAATTCTTCCGAGTCGTCTTCCTGATGCCGCTGATGCTGTCGCCGGTCGCGGTGTCGTGGATGATCGGCAAATCGCTGATGGAGTACCGTTTCGGGCCGGCGGCGACGCTGGCGCGCCATTTCGGCTGGGAAAACCCCGCCTTCTTCTCCAACCCGATCACCGCCCGCATCTCGATCATGGTGCTCGACGCCTGGACCTTCATCCCGTTCATGATGATCATGCTGCTTGCCGGCCTGCAGGCGATGTCGCGCGACGTGCTGGAAGCGGCGCGCGTCGATGGCGCCACGCCCTGGCAGACTTTCTGGCAGGTCACCTTCCCGCTGATGCTGCCGGTGTCGGTCACGGCGGTGATCCTGCGCATCATCTTCAAGCTGAAGCTTGCCGACATCATCATTACCGTCACCTCCGGCGGCCCCGGCGGCGCCACGGATTCAGTGTCGAGCTTCATCTACCGCGAATACCGCGACCGTTCGAATGTCGGCTACGGCACCATGCTGGCGATGGCCTATCTCGTCATCATCGTCGTGTTCGTGACCTGGCTGTTGAAATTCGCCAATCGCTTCGTGCGCAACGTGAACTGACGAGGCACAATGAGCGTCCAGACCACCGACTATGCTGCCTCGGAAATCCGCTCACCGCTGGGTTTTCTGGCCAATCGCATCTTCATCTATGGCGCGCTGGCGTTCTGGGCCTTCATCTGCCTGTTCCCGATCTACTGGACCATCACCACCTCGTTCAAGACCGCGGTCGACGTCACGCAAGGACACCTCATCCCGTTCGTCGACTTCCAGCCGGACTGGAAGGGCTGGCGCTCGCTCGGCCTGTCGCCGGATTCGATCTTCCAGACCTCGACGGTGCGGGAGGAGTTTTTCAAGCGCTTCATGAATTCGGTCATCACCTCGGTCGGTGCGTCGAGCCTCGCCATCGTCATTGGCAGCCTCGCCGCCTATGGGCTGACCCGCTACCGCTATCAGTTCGCCTGGTTCAAGAACGAGGACATCTCCTTCTTCTTCCTGTCGCAGCTGATCCTACCGCCGGTGGTGCTGGCCCTGCCCTTCCTGGTGCTCTACCGCGAGGTCGGCCTGCTCGACACACGCATCGGCCTGATCCTGCTCTACACGCTGATGGTGCTGCCGATCGTCATCTGGATCATGCGCGACCAGTTCAACTCGATCCCGGTCGAGCTCGAGGAGGCAGCGCTGGTCGACGGCCTGTCGATCTGGGGCGCTTTTTTCCGCATCGTCATGCCGATTGCGCTGCCGGGCATGGTCGCCGCTTTCATCCTGGCGATGGTGCTGTGCTGGAACGAGTATTTTTTCGCCGCGCTGCTGACCTCGACCGACGCCAAGACCATCCCGGTCATGGTGGCGAGCCAGACCGGCTCGCAAGGCATCAACTGGTGGTCGATGGCGGCTCTTGCCACCGCCGCGATCGCACCGCTGGCGGTCATCGGGATTGCGCTTGAGCGGTATCTGATCATGGGCATGACGGCTGGGGCGGTGAAGTAGGCGAGAGGCAGCCCCCCATCGCTTCGTCATCCTAGGGCGAAGCAAGGAGCGAAGCGACGCGGCGCACACCCTAAGATAACGAAAATACGAAAGCCGCCCGACAGTCTCGTAGCTAGCGCCTCAGGATTTCCGTGAGATGATCCATGATCATCGCGACGCCCTTCTGCCCAAGCTCCGCCGAGGCGTCCTTGGCACTCGCCGTGTACCAGCTTGTATTGTCCGCAAAACGCCCGGGATCGACCGCTTCCGGACACAGCGCCAGCATCAGCGACGTCTCGCCGATGCCGGCATGATCGAACGGATACTTCCCGTTCATGGCAGCCGACATTAGCGGGTGCACCTGCACCCAGTTGAAGAAATTCTCGCCGGCGGCGTGCCCGGCATAATAATCGGCCATCCCGTCTGAGCCCCACCAGCCCTCGCCGCGCTGCTTCTCGAGGAAGCGGAAGATCGCCTGGCGGCCGGCGGCCTTGAAGGCGAGATCGGTCGGCATGCCGGCGGCAAAGTTCTCGGTCTGGTGGTGGATGATGGCGTTGATGTTACGAAAGCCGATGCGCAGCAGGCTGTAGAACAATTCTTCGGCGAACGGCGCCAGCTGGTTGCCGCCGACCTGCACCGAGCCGTTGCCTTCGGGTGCTGCCACCACATAGCTCGCCGCACCGTAGTAGAAAGCCGGCAGGATGACGATGTCGGCCTCCTTCTCGTAGAGCTCCAGCGTCTTGATGACGGCCAGCGTGTCCATGCCGACAGCCATGTGCTCGCCGTGATATTCGAGCACGCCGAGCGGGAGAGCGACCGGCCAGTTCTCGGCGATCGCCTTGCGGATCTGGTGCGGCAGCATCAGTTCGTAGCGCATGATCTATTCCATGTTGGTGTGGCGGGCGCGCATGGCCTCGGACGACTGGCCGGTCAGCGCCTTGAGCTTCAGCACCATGACCTCGAACAGCAGGAACAGCGCCCCTTCGAAGACCGAGCCCATCGGCAGCAGCGATGTCTTTTGCGGCCCCTGGTCGCGCGCCATGGTCTGCGCCGGGATAAGCAAGGTGAAGTCGGCAAGCGCGACCGCACTGCTGCCTGCCTCGGCGGTGAGCAAAAGCACGGTGGCGCCGGCCTTGCGGGCGACTTGCATCAAGGTGAGCACCGTCGTCGTCTCGCCCGGGCCGGAACTGACCAGGAAGACATCGGCTGCGCCAAGCGGTGGCGTGTTCATGTCGCCGACCACCGACACCTCAAGCCCGAGGTGATAGAGGCGCATGGCGAAACCCTTGAGCTGCAAGGCCTCGCGGCCGCAGCCATAGACGACGATCTTTTGCGCGCGGGCCAGGGTTTCGCAGGCGGTGTCGATGCCGGCTTCGTCGACGCGCGCCAGTACGGCGCCCAGCTCTTGCAGGGCGGTCGAAAACATATCCGAGCCGGCATTCGTCATGAGAGTCCCATCTGTCCGGCTGGGTTTGTGGCCGGTGATTTCGGTTGCGCGCTTTCGGAGAAAGGCTTGTTTTTGTTCATGCTATCACCGCGAAAATGCCTGTCCAACGGCCATGGCGGCTTTTGCTGAGCCAGCGGCGTGATAGTGTCATGTCAGACAAATCAATCCAGGAAATCAGCACGACATGAAGACACGGCATTTCGACCGCATCGGCAATGGCGGCCTCGACTTCACCGAGCTTGGCTTCGGCAGCGCGCCGCTCGGCAACCTTTACCGCGCCGTCCCTGACGCGGATGCCAACGCAACGCTGGAGGCGGCGTGGGCGACCGGCTGCCGTTACTACGACACCGCGCCGCTCTATGGCCTGGGTCTCGCCGAAACGCGGCTCAATGCTTTCCTGCGCGGCAAAAGCCGGGACGACTACGTGCTGTCGAGCAAGGTCGGCCGGCTGCTGCGCGCCTGCCCGCCGGAGGAGCGAACCGGCATCGGCAAGTTCTTCGACACACCGACGCGCAAGGAGGTCTACGACTACAGCTATGACGGCGTCATGCGCTCGTTCGAGGCGTCGCTGGAACGGCTTGGCGTCGACCGCATCGACATCCTTTTCGTCCATGACCTCGACATCTTCACCCATGGCAGCAAGGAGGCGTCAGACCAGCGCATCGAGGAATTCATGGCCTCGGGCTACAACGGACTGGTTGCGCTGCGCGACCAGGGCGTGATCAAGGCCTTCGGCGGCGGCATCAACGAATGGGAGGTTTGCCAGACGCT
Source organism: Mesorhizobium sp. LNJC391B00 (assembly GCF_000502535.1). Taxonomy (NCBI): domain Bacteria; kingdom Pseudomonadati; phylum Pseudomonadota; class Alphaproteobacteria; order Hyphomicrobiales; family Phyllobacteriaceae; genus Mesorhizobium; species Mesorhizobium sp. LNJC391B00. Next base: position 43,354 of record NZ_AYWI01000020.1, on the reverse strand, counting down.
GGCGGAGCGTGGCGACTTCGACCTGTTCCTGCTGGCCGGGCGCTACACGCTGCTGGAACAGGAAGCGCTTGCCACCTTCCTGCCGCTCTGTGAGCAACGCGGCATCGGCATCGTTCTCGGCGGTCCTTACAATTCCGGCATCCTGGCGACCGGGCCGAAGCCAGGCGCCTATTACAATTACTCCGAGGCGCCAAGGGACATCATGGATCGCGTCGGGCGCATCGAGGCCGTCTGCGAGCGCCATGGCGTCAGGCTGATCGAGGCGGCGCTGCAGTTTCCGCTGCTGCACCCTTCCGTGGTGTCGGTCATCCCCGGCGGCCAGCGGCCGAGCGAAGTCGAAAGCAACCGCGCCCTGCTCGATGCCAAGCTGCCCGCGGCGCTGTGGGCGGACCTCAAGCAGGAAGGCCTGATGCGCGCGGATGCGCCGGTGGGCTGAAGGCGCGCCTCAGCGGGCTGACGGCTTGCCGCGATCGAGGCAAAAGAAAAGCCGGGCGAACCCGGCTTTCCAACATTCTCTGAAAAAATTTTTAGTTGACCGCGTCCTTGAGGCCTTTGCCGGCCGAGAACTTCGGCACGGTACGCGCCGGAATCTTCACTTCCGCGCCAGTCTGCGGGTTGCGGCCAGTCGATGCCGCACGCTTGGAGACGGTGAAATTTCCGAAGCCGACGAGCCGTACATCGCCGCCCTTCTTCAGTTCGCCAGTGATGACGGAGAACACCGCCTCAACCGCCGACTGTGCGTCACCCTTCGAAATGCTCGCGGATTCAGCGACAGCCGAAACCAGTTCGTTCTTGTTCATAAAAATTCCCTTCCATGAGAAAACCGGAACTTTCGACTCATCCGGCAGGAGAGGGACTTTAGAAAGAAGCGCTCGCAAACCCAAGTCAAAAAGCCGGAAATAAGTTGAAAAAAGCCCGGAAAAGGTGGGTTTTTCACATGAAAAAGCCGGGCTCAAGGCCCGGCTCTCTCTTTGTGCACTGCAACTTTAGTAGTTTCTAATGTGCAAGCGACTTTCCAGCATCGTCAACGGTATCGGTGGAAGCCGGCGGATTGACCGGCTCGACCCACTCGATCGGCTCCGGCATGCGCACCAGCGCGTGCCTCAGAACCTCGCCGACACGTGAGACCGGAATGATCTCCATACCGTTCTTCACATTGTCCGGAATCTCCGCCAGATCCTTGGCATTGTCTTCCGGGATCAGCACCTTCTTGATGCCGCCGCGCAATGCGGCGAGCAGCTTCTCCTTGAGGCCGCCGATCGGCAAGATGCGGCCGCGAAGCGTTATCTCGCCAGTCATCGCCACATCGGCCCGGACCGGAATCCCCGTCATGACAGACACGATGGCTGTCGCCATGGCAGCACCTGCAGACGGACCGTCCTTCGGCGTGGCGCCTTCGGGCAAGTGGACGTGGATGTCACGCTTGTCGAACAGCGGCGGCTCGATGCCGAAATCGATGGCCCGCGAGCGGACATAAGAGGCCGCCGCCGAGATCGATTCCTTCATCACGTCGCGCAGATTGCCGGTCACCGTCATGCGGCCCTTGCCGGGCATCATGACGCCTTCGACCGTCAGCAGCTCGCCGCCGACTTCCGTCCAGGCAAGACCGGTGACGACACCGACCTGATCGTCAGCCTCGACCTGGCCGAAGCGGAAGCGCGGAACACCGAGGTAATCGGCGAGGTTCGCCGCCGTGATGCTCACCGTCTTCTTCTTCGTCTTCAGGATCTCGGTCACCGCCTTGCGCCCGAGCTTCATCAGCTCGCGCTCCAGGCTTCTGACGCCCGCTTCACGGGTGTAGGTCTGGATGATGCCGCGGATCGCGTCTTCGCCGACGGAGAATTCCTTCGGCTGCAGGGCATGGTCGCGGATCACCTTGGGCATCAGGTGACGCTTGGCGATCTCGATCTTCTCGTCCTCGGTGTAGCCGGCGATGCGGATGATCTCCATGCGGTCCATCAGGGGCGCAGGGATGTTCAGCGTGTTCGCCGTCGTCACGAACATCACGCTCGACAGGTCGTATTCGACCTCGAGGTAATGGTCCATGAACGTCGAGTTCTGCTCGGGATCGAGCACCTCGAGCAAGGCCGATGACGGATCGCCGCGGAAGTCCTGGCCCATCTTGTCGATCTCGTCGAGCAGGAAGAGCGGGTTGGACTTCTTGGCCTTCTTCATCGACTGGATGACCTTGCCGGGCATCGAACCGATATAGGTGCGGCGGTGGCCACGGATCTCGGCCTCGTCACGCACGCCGCCAAGCGCCATGCGGATGAATTCGCGGCCGGTCGCCTTGGCGATCGATTTGCCGAGCGAGGTCTTGCCGACGCCGGGAGGGCCGACGAGGCACAGGATCGGCCCCTTCAGCTTCTTCTGGCGGCTTTGCACGGCGAGATACTCGACGATGCGGTCCTTGACCTTGTCGAGGCCGAAATGATCGGTGTCGAGCACGTTCTGCGCAAACGCCAGGTCCTGCTTGACCTTGGAGTTCTTGCCCCACGGGATCGACAGGATCCAGTCGAGGTAGTTGCGCACCACGGTCGATTCCGCCGACATCGGCGACATCGTCCGCAGCTTCTTCAACTCGGCTTCCGCCTTTTCGCGGGCCTCCTTGGAGAGCTTGGTCTTCTTGATGCGCGCCTCGATCTCGGCGGCCTCGTCGCGGCCGTCCTCGCCTTCGCCGAGCTCCTTCTGGATCGCCTTCATCTGCTCGTTGAGGTAGTATTCGCGCTGCGTCTTCTCCATCTGGCGCTTGACGCGCGAGCGGATGCGCTTCTCCACCTGCAGGACGGAGATTTCGGCCTCCATGAAGCCCATCGCCTTTTCCAGCCGTTCCTTGACGGACAGCGTGGCAAGCATCTCCTGCTTCTCGGGGATCTTGATGGCGAGGTGCGAAGCAACCGTATCGGCGAGCTTGGAATAGTCGTCGATCTGGCTGGCGGCGCCCACCACTTCAGGCGAGATCTTCTTGTTCAGCTTGACGTAGTTTTCGAAGTCGGTGACGACCGAACGGGCGAGCGCCTCGACCTCGACCTCTTCCTCCTCCGGCTCGACCAGCGCCGTGGCGGTAGCTTCGTGGAAGTCCGGACGGTCGGTGAACGAGACGATCTTGGCACGCGAAGCGCCTTCGACCAGCACCTTGACGGTGCCGTCGGGCAGCTTCAGCAATTGCAGCACATTGGCGAGCGTGCCGATGTCGAAGATCGCATCGGGCTCGGGATCGTCATCGGCGGCATTCATCTGGGTGGCAAGCAGGATCTGCTTTTCCTGACCCATAACCTCTTCCAGCGCCTTGATCGACTTTTCACGCCCGACAAAGAGCGGAACGATCATGTGCGGGAACACCACGATGTCGCGCAGTGGGAGGACTGCGAAGACGCCGTCGCTGGGAGCCTTGGATATTTCGGCCATTGTCCAACCTTTCATGTCGCGGCCGCTAATCGAGCCAACCGCGAATCTCATATTAACGACCGGGGATCGTTCCGCCTACCACCGTTTGTGACGGGAGTTTTACAGCACAGAATTCGGCACCTCGGCCTTCCAGTGTTAGTTGGATGCACGGTGGGCAAAGATCAAGGGTCAACACGGTCCGTTCATCCACTCCGTTACAAGGATCGGTACCTCACCACAGCAAAACGGCGCCCCGCGGGCGCCGTTCCATAAAAAGGTTAGGCCAGATGCCAGATCAGGCGCTGACGTTGCCCTTCTTTTCCTTCTGCTCGGAATAGATGTAGAGCGGCCGGGCGCTGCCGGTCACCACTTCTTCCGAAATCACCACTTCGCGCACGCCTTCCAGGGCGGGCAGTTCGAACATGGTGTCGAGCAGGATCGCTTCCATGATCGAGCGGAGGCCACGGGCGCCGGTCTTCCGCTCGATGGCGCGCTTGGCGATCGCCGACAGCGCATTCTCATGGAAGGTCAGGTCGACACTCTCCATCTCGAACAGCCGCTGATACTGCTTGACCAGCGCGTTTTTCGGCTCGGTCAGGATCTGGATCAGCGCTGGCTCGTCGAGGTCTTCCAGCGTCGCCAGGACCGGCAGACGGCCGACAAACTCGGGGATGAGGCCGAACTTCAAGAGATCCTCGGGCTCGACCAGGCGGAACACGTCACCGGTGCGGCGATCCTCGGGCGAAGCGACGATGGCGCCGAAGCCGATGGAAGTCTTCCTGCCGCGATCCGAGATGATCTTGTCCAGCCCGGCGAAGGCGCCGCCGCAGATGAACAGGATGTTGGCGGTGTCGACCTGCAGGAACTCCTGCTGCGGATGCTTGCGGCCGCCCTGCGGCGGCACGGAGGCAACGGTGCCTTCCATGATCTTCAGAAGCGCCTGCTGCACGCCCTCGCCCGACACGTCGCGGGTGATCGATGGGTTGTCGGACTTGCGCGAGATCTTGTCGATTTCATCGATGTAGACGATGCCGCGCTGGGCGCGCTCGACATTGTAGTCGGCCGACTGCAGCAACTTCAGGATGATGTTTTCGACGTCCTCGCCGACGTAACCGGCTTCGGTCAGCGTCGTCGCGTCGGCCATGGTGAAGGGCACGTCGATGATGCGGGCCAGCGTCTGGGCAAGCAGCGTCTTGCCGCAGCCGGTCGGGCCGATCAGCAGGATGTTGGACTTCGCCAATTCGACGTCGTTGTTCTTGCCGGCATGCGCGAGGCGCTTGTAGTGGTTGTGGACAGCCACCGACAGCACGCGCTTGGCGTAGGGCTGGCCGATGACATAGTCGTCGAGAACCTTCAGGATCTCCTGCGGGGTCGGCACGCCCTCGCGCGACTTCACCATCGAGGTCTTGTTCTCCTCGCGGATGATGTCCATGCACAACTCGACGCACTCGTCGCAGATGAACACCGTTGGGCCGGCGATCAGCTTGCGCACCTCATGCTGGCTTTTGCCGCAAAACGAGCAATAAAGCGTGTTCTTCGAATCACCGCTGTTGTTGCCGACTTTGCTCATTTTCCTGTCCTTTCATGGCCGCCCGCCGATGGTCTGGCTGAAAGGGCGCATATTCTATCTATCGCGGGAATTCGCCGCCGCCAGTGTCCCGGCTCCCGCAACGCATTCCGTACGAAACACAAATCAGAAAACGTCGCAATGATTCGCGCCAACCCTGCACAAAGCTAAGCCGTCGAAAATCAACATAGCCTTAACGTAGGCAATCCCATCCACCGAGGGAACAGCCAATTGTGGCCGAAATGCCGCAAATCCCAGCAAAAGCGCGTTATCCCGCCATCCAACTGCCATGCAGCGCTTATGCCGCAGCGCCTTCGACCGGCTCGCGCGACGAAATGACCTTGTCGATGAGGCCGAAATCCTTGGCTTCGTCGGCGGTCATGAAATGGTCGCGGTCAAGCGTCTTTTCAATGTCTTCGTAGCTCTTGCCGGTGTGTTTGACGTAGACCTCGTTGAGGCGGCGCTTCAGCTTGATGATGTCCTGCGCGTGCCGCTCGATGTCGGAGGCCTGGCCCTGGAAACCGCCGGAAGGCTGGTGAACCATGATACGGGCGTTCGGCGTGGCAAAACGCATGTCCTTGTGGCCGGCGGTCAGAAGCAGCGAGCCCATCGACGCCGCCTGGCCGATGCACAGCGTCGACACTGCCGGCTTGATGAACTGCATGGTGTCGTAGATCGCCATGCCCGAGGTCACCACGCCGCCCGGCGAGTTGATGTAGAGATTGATCTCTTTCTTCGGGTTCTCGGCCTCGAGGAACAAAAGCTGTGCACAAACCAGCGTCGCCATACCGTCTTCGACCGGGCCGGTGATGAAAATGATGCGCTCTTTCAGCAGGCGCGAGAAAATGTCGTAGGCCCGCTCGCCGCGATTGGTCTGCTCGACCACCATCGGAACGAGGTTCATGTAGGTTTCGACGGGGTTCTTCATGGACTACCCTTTTTGGAGATGGGGATTCCGGCGCCGGGAAATCGGGCAGAATCGGTTCTTGATGGTTAGAATGTAAATAGGATGCCGGCTCACCCTAGCGCAAGGCCGCCTCTCCTAGCCATCTGGTTAAGTCGAATCAAGGTTTCCGCGCAAGGGAAAGTCCGAACGCGGCCAGCGGCGTTTTTGCGGTGTAGCAATTCCTTAACCGCGTCGCTTAACGAAATGCGGCGAAACCGCTTTCCCCCGGAGAACCTTCCCCTACAGTTCAACGTTGAACCTCACCTTCTCGCGTTCAAACAGGGGGAGTGCCATGATCAGGAAAACTGTTTGCCTCGCCATTTCCGGCCTTGCCGGTCTCGGCATCGTGTCCGATGCGGTTGCCGGCGGCCGGGCCGCCGAATGCTATGAGCCGGTGCACAGGCCGGCGCTCTATGACACCGTCTATGAAGACGTCATGGTCAGTCCCGGCGGGCAGCTGGTCGACTATGATCCGCCGATCTATGGCACCATGGAGCGCGTCGAGCAGATCGCGCCGCCCCGAGTCACCTATGACATCGTACCGGCGAGAACCCGCACCGTTTACCGCACGGTCCAGGTCGACGATGGCGGCTATGCCTGGGAATGGCGCGTCATCCACGGCCGCAAGGTGCTGTGCAAGGTGTGGCGCAAGGCCCGCTACGCGCGTGTGGCCGAAACGGTGGTGGTTGAACCGGAGCGCACCCGCCGGGTTGTGCTGCCGGCCGAATATGAGAGCGTCGCCCATGAAGTGCTGGTGCGGCCCGAGCGGCGGCACGTCACCCAGATAGCGCCGTCATACCAGAGGATGGCGCGCCGGGTGGTGGTGCAGGAAGGCTCGACCAGCTGGCGCCGCGTGCATATTGCCAGGCATTGCGAGGATTAGACTTCGGTACTTCGCCGAGGTCCGCCTCGGTTGGCTCAATCCATAGGGCCGTCGGGTGCCAACATCCGGTCTGGCACCAAGCCGGCAAGCCGCGGTAATGGTCTGGCATGACCACATCCATGCCGCCCTACCTCGCCTTTGATCCAGCCACGCGCCGCCTGCGGCTCGATCCGCACGAACCGGCGTTTTTCCAGAACCCCTACGACGCCTATGCCGTCCTGCATGGCGCATCGAATGCCTTCTTCTGGGAGGAATTCGGCTTCTGGTGCTTTGGCGGCTTCGACGACGTCAACCGGCTGTTGCGCGACCGCCGCTTCGGCCGCCAGAACCCGGCCGGCATTCCCGACAGCCGCGGCATCGGCGAGGATCGCTCGCATTTGGCCGCTTTCGACGGCATCGAGAGCAATTCGATGCTGGAGCTGGAGCCGCCGGTGCACACCAGGCTCAGAACCCTGGTCAACCGCGCCTTCGTCTCGCGCCAGGTCGAGCGGCTGCGGCCGCGCGTGGAGGCGCTGGCCAATGAGCTGATCGACCGTTTCGAGCCGCGCCAGGTCGATCTATTGCCCAGCTTCGCCGCACCTTTGCCGATCACCATCATTGCCGAAATGCTCGGTGTGCCGGTCGAAATGGGGCCGCAACTGCTCGACTGGTCGCACCGGATGGTGGCCATGTACATGCATGGCCGGACGCGCGAGACCGAGGAAGCGGCCAATCGCGCCGCGCGCGATTTTTCCGACTTTTTGCGCGGCTATGTCACCGAGCGGCGCAAGAAGCCTGGCGACGACCTGCTGTCGCTGCTGATCGCGGCGCAGGAGGATGGCCAGAAGCTGTCGGAAGACGAGTTGGTCTCGTCCGCCATCCTGTTGCTCAATGCCGGCCACGAGGCGACCGTCCATCAAACCGGCAACGCCGTGCGCACGCTGCTGGCGCAAGGCGGCGACCCCGGCCGTTTCTTCACCTCGCCGGAAGCAACCGCTGCGACGGTCGAGGAGTGCCTGCGCTTCGACGCGCCGCTGCACATGTTCACCCGCTACGCCTACGAGGAGGTCGAGGTGACATCCGGGGTTGTCGTACAGCCGGGCGAGACGATCGGCCTGCTGCTCGGCATGGCCAATCATGATCCGCTTGCCTTTGCCGAACCTGGCGCCTTCCGGCCCGGTCGACCAGACCAGAAGAATGTCTCGTTCGGCGCCGGTATCCATTTCTGCATCGGTGCGCCGCTGGCGCGGCTGGAGTTGCAGGTGTCGCTGAAAACCCTGTTCGAGCGGCAGCCGCAACTCCATCTTGCGGAGGAGCCGCGCTTCCGCGACACCTATCATTTCCATGGGCTGGAAAAGCTCATTGTGAGCTTGTGAGGACGGCGGAGCCGACGCATGCCCGAGAAAATGAGATTCGCCTTTCTACAGGAACCACCCTTCTGCTTTATCGACGGATCGGCACGTCTGGGCGGCAGCGATGCCCAACTGGCCACGAGGGTCTGCCTGACGCTCGGGCTGGAACTTTTGCCCATCGAGACCGAGTTTGCCGAGCTGCTGCCTGGGCTTGCCGAACATCGGTGGGACATAACCACCGGCCTGTTCATTTCCGACGGCCGCCGGAAGCTGGTCGACTTCACAAGGCCGATCTGGATGCTGGCGGATGGATTGCTGGTCGCGAAAGACAATCCCCGCGCCTTCGATGGCTATCGGTCCGTCGCCAATGATCGGACGGCGCTGATCGGCGTCATATCCGGCCAGATCCAGCACCGGACGGCCCTGCAAAACGCTATTCAGCCCGAACGGCTAAGGATATTTGCCACTCAGGCCGAAGCAGCTAACGCCGTCGCGGCCGGCGTGGTGCATGCCTATGCGAGTGTAGCGCTCGCGCATCGCGGCTATCTGAGCCGGCGACCCGACGCGCCTCTCGACGTCGTCGACGTCCCGGCAGTCGAAAAACAGCCAGCGCCCGGCGCTTTCGCTCTCGCCAAAGGCACTGCCACCCTGCTCCAGCGCATCGATTTATGTCTCAGTGATTTGCTTGGAAGTCCCTGGCACAGGGAGATGATGAGCGGATACGGCTTTTCCGACACTGACATCGATCGGCTTTTGTGAAGTCCAAGCGCGACCGAGCGTCAGAGCTTGATCACATACTCCTTGCGGGTCGTTTCAAGCACTTCCCAGCTGCCCCTGAAGCCTGGCCTGAGCACGAAGCTGTCGCCGGCGCGCACCGTGCGGGCCTCGCCACCGTCCTCGGCAACCACCGAGACGCCGGACAGGATGTGGCAGAACTCCCATTCGTCATATTCGATGCGCCATTTGCCCGGCGTCGCTTCCCAGATGCCGGCATAAAGGCGGCCATCGCGCTCCTCGACATTCCAGGTGCGGAACTTCGGATCGCCCGCAATCAGACGATCCGGCGCCGGGGCGCCATGTTCGGCGTCGACGCTGTCGGTCAATATGGCCAGGTAATGCGCGGACAGGGTTTGCCTCCAACAGATTAGTGACTAGTGAGTAGTGCAGTGAGTAGTGAGTAGTGAGTAGTGAGCGGAAAGCGCTCCCTCGAGCGGGTGGCTGATCACTAATCACTGCTAACTAGTGAATACCGACTACTACTCACTACTCACTACTCACTAAAAAAATCAAACCTTGGCCAAAGCCTGTTCCAGATCGGCGACGATGTCGTTGACATCCTCGATGCCAACCGACAGCCGGACCGTGTCCGGTCCCGCACCCGCCTTGACCTTCTGCTCGTCGGAAAGCTGGCGATGCGTGGTCGATGCCGGATGGATGACCAGCGACTTGGTGTCGCCGACATTGGCGAGGTGCGAGAACAGTTCGAGCGCCTCGACGAACTTGATGCCGGCCTCGTAGCCGCCCTTCAGGCCGAAGGTGAAGACAGCACCGGCGCCTTGCGGCGAGTATTTCTTCTGCAGCGCGTTGTTCTTGTCGCTGGGCAGGCCGGGATAGTTGACCCAGGCGACCTTGGGGTGGTTGGACAGCCAGCCGGCGACGGTGACCGCATTATCGCAATGGCGCTGCATCCTGAGCGGCAAGGTCTCCAGCCCGGTCAGGATCAGGAAGGCATTGAACGGCGAAATTGCCGGGCCGATGTCGCGCAGGCCGAGCACGCGCGCGGCGATGGCGAAGGCGAAATTGCCGAAGGTTTCGTGCAGGACAAGCCCGCCATATTCGGGGCGCGGCTCCGACAGCATCGGATATTTGCCGGATTTCGACCAGTCGAACGTGCCGCCATCGACGATGGCGCCGCCGATCGAATTGCCGTGGCCGCCGATGAACTTGGTCAGCGAATGGACGACGATGTCGGCGCCATGCTCGATCGGCCGCACCAGATAGGGCGAGGCCAGTGTGTTGTCGACGATGAGCGGCAAGCCGTGCTTGCGGGCGATGTCGCCGATCTTCTCGATGTCGACGAAGGTGCCGCCGGGATTGGCCAGGCTCTCGATGAAGATCGCCTTGGTCTTATCGTCGATCTGGCTTTCGAAAGTGGAGATGTCGTTGGTGTCGGCCCAACGCACCTCCCAGCCGAAATTCTTGAAGGCATGGCCGAACTGATTGATCGAACCACCGTAAAGCCTTGTGGCGGCGACGAAATTATCGCCAGGCCGCATGAGATTGTGGAACACGATCACCTGTGCGGCATGGCCGGAAGCAACGGCAAGTGCAGCCGTGCCGCCTTCGAGCGCCGCGATCCGCTCTTCCAGCACCGCCTGGGTCGGGTTCATGATGCGGGTGTAGATGTTGCCGAAGGCCTTCAGCCCGAACAGCGAGGCGGCATGGTCGGCATCGTCGAACACAAAGGAGGTCGTCTGGTAGATCGGCGTGGCGCGTGCGCCCGTTGCCGGGTCGGGCTTGGCGCCGGCATGGACGGCGAGCGTGTTGAAACCGGGCGTGCGGGTCATCGAAAACCTCCCTGAGCGGTAAACGTGTGAATGGTGAAATGATGAATGGTGAGCGATAAATGGTGGTCGCAAAGTCGGCCAGTCCCACCTTGATTGCAAGCCGCTCATATGCGGCTTTACCCGGCTTCCAGGAAAATCCTTCTATTCACCATTCACCATTCACCATTCACTGCCTTACTTCTGGCGCACACCGAAACTCTGGAATCCCGACCGCATCAGCGGCTTCTTCGACGACAGCACACCGGAGTTGACGCCGGTCCAGCCAATCTCGCCCGACAGCTTGCCATATTCGATCTTCGGGCAGCGGTTCATCACCACCTTGATACCGGCCGCCTCGGCACGCGTCGCCGCCTCGTCATCGCGCACGCCAAGCTGCATCCAGACGACTTTCGGCAAGGGGTCGAGCTTCAGCACCTCATCGACAATGCCGGGCACCGCTGCGGAGGCGCGAAAGATGTCGACCATGTCAACCGGCTCCGGCAGATCGGCAAGGCTGGCATAGGTCATGCGGCCGAGGATTTCCTTGCCGGCCTGCCCAGGATTGATCGGAAACACCGAAAAGCCCTTGGCCAGCAGATATTTCAGCACGAAAAAGCTCGGCCTGACATCGTTGGCCGACGCGCCGACCATGGCGATGGTCTTCACAGAATTGAGGATGCCGCCGATATAGGCATTGTCGTAGCTATCGTGATTCACTCGTCGGTCTCCCTCAGTGCTTCCTCCATAAAGGACTGCGGGTCCGTGCAGAAGTCGCGCATCATGCGAAAATGATCGGTATCGGTGAAATCTGTGGGGTCGAGGCCGAAACGGCTGATGCGGAAGAGCCGCGCGCCGGGACAAGCCATCAGCAGCGGCGAATGCGTCGCCATGATCACTTGCGCCGTGCCTGACCGGTCCATGCGCCGCAGCATCTTCAACAATTCGATCTGCCGCGACGGCGACAGCGCGCTTTCGGGCTCGTCGAGGATGTAGATGCCTTGCCGGCGGCAGCGCTCCTCGAAAAAGCGAATGAACCCTTCGCCATGCGACCACGATAGAAAGTCCGGCGGCGGCGGTCCGAACGGGTCTTCGAGTGCCGCCTGGTCGAGATAGCGCGCGACCGAGTAAAAAGATTCGGCACGAAAGAACCAGCCGGCGGTGACTTTTGGCAGCCAGTGGCCGCGGAATGTATTCGCCAGTGCCGCACCGCTCTTGTCGATGGCGATGGAATGATCGACCGGACGATAGCCCTTGCCGCCGCCGGCCTCGTCGTAACCGGCCAGCGCGCCGATGGCTTCCAGCAGTGTCGATTTGCCGGTGCCGTTTTCACCGACAATGATGGTGATCGGCGTGGTGAATTCGATCTCGAATTCACGGCCGCGAAACAGCGGCAGGTTCCATGGATATTTTTCCCAATCTTCCACGCGCTCGGGGTCAATCAGGATGCGTTTGAGATAAGGCGCCTTAAGCCGGGTCAGTTGCTTGCGATAGCCCATGCGGACGCTCAGTCCGGCAGCGAGATGGTGCCGTCATCCGCGATCGGGAAGGCCGGATTGTGTGCGACTTCCCAGACATGGCCGTCGGCATCGGCGAAATATCCATACCAGCCGCCCCAGAAGGCGCGGCCTGCCGGCTTGACGATCCTGCCGCCGGCCTTCTCGGCGGCCGCCAGCACGTCGTCGACTTCGGCATCGGAGCGGGCGTTGTAGGCGAGGTAGACCGCCGACGGTGCTGCGGCGAAGGCAATGCCTGAATCCTCCTCGGCGCTTGGCCTCGGGAACAGGCCGAGAATGGCGCCGCCCATCTGGAAGAAGGCGACGCCATCGGTGATGCCGGCGTGGCGCTTCAAGCCCATGCCTTCGTAAAAGCGCACGGCGCGCTCGAGATCGTCGGTGGCGATGGTGATGATGGAGATGCGCGGTTCCATGGATCGAAAACCTATTCGTCCGTCCATTCCGGTTTGCGCTTGCCGATGAAGGCGCCGATGCCTTCCTCGGCGTCGCGGGCCAGCATGTTCTCGACCATGACGCGGCCGGTATAGGCATACGCGTCCGCCAACCCCATCTCGGCCTGCGCGTAAAAGGCTTCCTTGCCGGTCTTGACCACCAGAGATGATTTGGAGGCAATGGTTTGCGCGTATTTGGTGACGATCTGATTCAGGTATTCGCGCGGCACGACGCGGTTGACCAGGCCGAATTCCTTGGCGGTTGCGGCATCGATGGTCTCGCCGGTGAGCAGCATTTCCATGGCGTGCTTGTGAGACACGTTGCGTGACAGCGCCACCATCGGCGTCGAACAAAACAGGCCGATATTGACGCCCGGCGTGCAGAAGGTCGCTTCATGCGAGGCAATGGCGAGGTCGCAACTGCAAACCAGTTGCAGCCCCGCAGCGGTGGCTAGGCCATCGACTTCGGCGATGATCGGGAGCGGATGGCGCACGATCTGCTGCATCAACGCCGCGCAAGCCGAAAATGTCTGCTCGAAAAACCCCTTGCCCTTGTCGGCGTCGGCGCGGCGCGCGGTCATTTCCTTGAGATCGTGACCGGCGCAGAAGACTTTCCCGGCGGCCGCCAAGACGATGACGCGGACCGATTTGTTGGCCTTGGCACGGTCGAGCTCGGCGCTCAATGCCGCCATGACGGAAAGCGACAAGGCATTGGCGGGCGGATTGGCGAGCGTCAGGCGCAGCACGCCCTTGTCCAGCCCGGCGATGACCGGCCCGTCTATGGCAACAGGTTTGATCGAAAGGATTTCGGCCATGACAAGGGTCTCCGCGATTCCGCCGGGCGCCGCCAGACTATCTAATATCGGATCGAGTTTCATCAACACCCATCGCTTGCGCCAAGGTGTTGCCAGAAGCGCATCATTGCGTTCATACAGGCCCGGCATAGAACGAGAGACCGACATGCCCGCCCAGGATAATCTCAAGCCGGTGCTGACGGCGGCTGAAGTCAATGCGCTGATGGCCAGCGTCTACCCGCAGCTCAACGACGAGTTCACGTCGTATGAGGCGCTCGACGTTTTCCCTGGCGGCTGCACTGTGCGGCTCAACGCCAACGAACGGCATTTGCGTCCCGGCGGCACGGTATCGGGTCCGTCGCTGTTCACGCTGGCCGACATTGGCGGCTATGTCTGCGTGCTCAGCCATGCCGGGCCGGATGCGCTTTCGGTTACCGTCAACCTCAACATCAATTTCGTCCGCAAGGCCGAGGCCGGCCCGATCGACGGCCATTGCCGCATCCTAAAGCTGGGCAAGAGCCTGATGGTGTTCGATATCGACATCGTCGGCGGACCGAGGGAACACACGGTAGCGCATGCGACCGGCACCTATTCGATCCCGCCGAAGCGCGCCGCCGATGTGGTAAAATAATACCTTTTGGTCAAACCTTTGTTTTTATTACACTTTGCGAGCAGACGTGCGTTTCCTGCGCCTTGACGTGCCCACTCCCCTCGCCTATAAGCCGTCACGAAGCAGCGGCCCGCAAAGGCCGCCGTTTTGTTATTGGCGGCGGGCAAGTGCCTTGTCGCCAATCCAAGCAACAAGAAACGCCTTCTTCGGAAGGTCAAAATTGAAAGCAGAAATCCATGGCAACCTTTTCGCAGAAGCCTGCGGATGTGGTGAAGAAGTGGGTGCTGATCGACGCCGAGGGTCTCGTCGTCGGCCGTCTCGCCACTGTCATCGCCAATCATCTTCGCGGCAAGCACAAGCCCACCTTCACCCCGCATGTCGACGACGGCGATAACGTCATCGTCATCAATGCCGACAAGGTGGTGTTCACCGGCAAGAAGTTCACCGACAAGGTCTATTACTGGCACACCGGTCACCCCGGCGGCATCAAGGAGCGCACCGCGCGCCAGCTGCTCGAGGGCCGTTTCCCCGAGCGTGTCGTCGAGAAGGCCGTCGAACGCATGATCCCGCGCGGGCCGCTCGGCCGTCGCCAGATGAAGAACCTCCGCGTCTATGCAGGCACGGAACATCCGCATGTCGCCCAGCAGCCCGTCACCCTCGACGTCGGCGCGCTGAACGCCAAGAACAAGAAGGTTGCATAAGATGGCTGAGCTTTCCTCGCTCGCAGAATTGGGCGCCGCCACCGGCAACACCAACACCCAGCCGGCAGCACCCGTCCATGTCCAGAAGCTCGACAAGTCGGGCCGCGCCTATGCCACCGGCAAGCGCAAGAACGCCATCGCCCGCGTCTGGGTGAAGCCGGGTTCGGGCAAGATCGTCGTCAACGACAAGGAATTCGCGACCTATTTCGCGCGTCCGGTCCTGCAGATGATCCTCAACCAGCCGATCATCGCTTCCAACCGCGCCGGCCAGTACGACATCGTCGCCACCGTCATCGGCGGCGGCCTCTCCGGCCAAGCCGGTGCCGTTCGTCACGGCATTTCCAAGGCGCTGACCTACTACGAGCCGGCACTGCGCGCCGTGCTCAAGAAGGGCGGCTTCCTGACCCGCGACAGCCGCGTCGTCGAGCGCAAGAAGTACGGCAAGGCGAAGGCCCGTCGTTCCTTCCAGTTCTCGAAGCGCTAAGCGCTGCGACGTTCCAGACATCGAAAGGCCGCCTCCGGGCGGCCTTTTCTTTTGGGTCTCGGCAGTCACCCCACCCGGCGCTTCGCGCCGACCTCCCCATCGAGGGGAGGTAGGAGGTCGCGGCAGTTTTGCCGCCCGGACAATCCACGATGGTCCAGCGGCTAGCAAACCAGTTCGACCATAAAAACGCGGCACCCTACCTCCCCTCGATGGGGAGGTCGGCGCGAAGCGCCGGGTGGGGTGATGGCGCCGGCCTCGGTTCAAGTCTCAGAACTTGCCGGCCTTGATGTAATCGATAAACGCCCGTAGCGGCGCTGGAACCAGACGCCGTCCGGGATAGTACAGAAATGGTCCGGGAAAACTCTGCCACCACGGTTCGAGCACGGGCTCCAGGGCGCCGCTTTCGAAGTGAGGGCGAAGCCAGCCCTCGAAGAGAGCGACGATGCCGCTGCCGGCAATGGCCGCATGGACGGCAAGATCGCTCGCCCCGCCGATCCGCACGATCAACGGCCCCGTCGTGTCGACACGCACCACCTCGCCGTCGCGCTCGAATTCCCACGGCAGCATCGCACCGCTGGCAAAACGACCGCGCAGACAAGCATGGCCAAGCAGGTCGCTCGGGTGCTGCGGCCGCCCATGGCGCTCGAGATAGGCGGGGCTGGCGCCAGTGGCGAAGCGCTGGACGCGCGGTCCGATCGGCACCGCGATCATGTCCTGCTCCAGTCGCTCGTCATAGCGGATGCCGGCGTCGCAGCCCGCCGCCAGCACGTCGACGAAGTTCTCATCGGCGATGACCTCCAGCCGAATGCCGGGATAGGCGGCGAGGAAGCCCGGAACGATGTCGGGCAATATCAGCCGCGCGGCGCTGACCGGGACGTTGAGGCGCAGCGAACCAGCCGGCCTGTCGCGAAAGCCATTGACCACGTCGAGGGCCGCCTCCACCTCCGACAGCGCCGGGCCAAGCCGTCCGAGCAGGCTGAGACCTGCGTCGGTCGGAACGACGCTGCGTGTCGTGCGGTTGAACAGCCTGACGCCGAGCTGCGTCTCCAGGCGGCGCACCGCTTCGCTCAGGCCCGACGCGCTGCCGCCGCCGGCGCGAGCCCCTTCGCGAAAGCCGCCGGCACGCGCCACCGTCACGAAAGCGTTCAGATCGCCAAGGTCCATCATTGTTCGCCATTCCGCACAAGCTGTACGGATTGTACCTTATTATCCCGAGGTTGAGCAGCGTCTATCTTCGCCTCCTCAAAGGAGACCGACCATGTCCACCATCCAAAAATCCGGCACATTCACCCTCGGCAGCCACACCGTGAAACGGCTCGGCTACGGCGCCATGCAACTTGCCGGCCCGCACGTTTTCGGTCCGCCGAAGAATCATGACGCGGCCATTGCAGTGCTGCGCGAAGCGGTGGCCTCCGGGGTCAACCACATCGACACCAGCGACTATTATGGCCCGCATGTCACCAACCAGCTGATCCGCGAAGCGCTGGCGCCCTATCCGCAAGACCTCGTCATCGTCACAAAGATCGGGGCGCGGCGCGGCAGCGACGGCTCATGGCTGCCTGCCTATTCCGCCAAGGAACTTGAGCAGGCCGTGCACGATAATCTCAGGAATCTCGGTCTTCAGGTGCTGGATGTCGTCAATCTGCGCATCATGTTCGGGGTGATGGGTCCCGCCGAGGGCTCGATCGAGCCGCAGTTGACCGCGCTTGCCGAACTGCAGCGCAAGGGTCTGGTGCGCCATATCGGCCTGAGCAACGTCACCCCAGCGCAGGTCGAGGAAGGCCGTGGGATCGCCGAGATCGTCTGCGTGCAGAACCAGTACAATCTGGCACATCGCGACGACGACGGGTTGATCGATGAACTGGCGCGCGCCGGTATCGCCTACACGCCGTTCTTCCCGCTCGGCGGTTTCAGCCCGCTGCAGTCGTCGACCTTGTCGGATGTGGCCGCGCGGCTCGGCGCCACACCCTTGCAGGTTGCGCTCGCCTGGCTGCTGCGCCGCTCGCCGAACATCCTGCTGATCCCGGGGACGTCGTCGATCGGGCATTTGAGAGAGAACCTGGCGGCGGCGGAACTGGAGCTGTCGGCCGATGTGCTAAGGGAATTGGATGGGGTGGCGAAAGCGGCGTGAAGATTTTGCGGGCGGCGCTGTCACCCCACCCGCGCCTTCGGCGCGACCTCCCCATCGAGGGGAGGTAGGAGGTCGCGGCAGCCTTGCATGCCTCGCAATCGCTACGACTGTCGGAATCTAAAGCGCCAACGCCCTACCTCCCCTCGATGGGGAGGTCGGCGCGCAGCGCCGGGTGGGGTGATGGCGCCGACGTACGATTTCTAATTGATACTCGCCGTATTCGCGGCTCGGCCGGCTTCGCCTCATCCACATAAGGCACCCTAAACCCGTTGGCCCCCAGCCAGCCAATGGCAGCCTTCGGTTCGTCGGTCTGGATGATGGTGGCGCCGCGTTCGGCCCAGAAACCGTGGTCTCGGCCGGCATGCCGGCCTGCACCGCCAGTTCATCGCCGCAGCCGCCGGAGAGGAAGCCGCCGGGCCTTGCACCTTGGCGATACAAGTCCTTCGCCAAGCTGTGACTGGCATCTTGCGTGCCGGTTCTGTAGTTGTGGCAGCCCGATGAACAAAGAAGGACCCGTAATGGCGAACCAGACCATCGACAACGCGTTCACCGCCCGCTCCAAGACGGGGCCTTCCTTCGAGCCGACCTATGCCGGCGCGCTGTCGTTCATGCGGCGCAAATACACCAAGGATGCAAAGGGCGCGGACGCCGTCGTGTGGGGCATTCCGTTCGATGCCGCCGTCACCAACCGGCCGGGCGCGCGCTTCGGGCCGCAGGCGATCCGCCGCGCCTCGGCGATCCTCGACAACGACCCGCAATATCCGTTCTCGCGCGACCTGTTCGAACATCTCGCCGTCATCGACTATGGCGATTGCCTGCTCGATTCGGGCAATCACCAGAAGACACCAGGCACGATCGAGCGCGAGGCGGCGAAGATCCTGAAATCGGGTGCCTTCCTGTTGTCGCTCGGCGGCGACCATTTCGTCACCTGGCCGCTGCTCAAGGCGCATGCCGCCATCCATGGGCCGCTGGCGCTGGTGCAGTTCGACGCGCATCAGGACACCTGGCCTGACGATGGCAAGCGCATCGACCACGGTTCGTTCGTCGGGCGCGCCGTCAATGAGGGCATCATCGATCCTGATCGTTCGATCCAGATCGGCATCCGCACGCATGCCCCCGATACGTTCGGCATCAAGATCCTTTACGGTCACGAGATCGAGGAGATGCGGGCTTCCGACATCGCCTATGCGATCGTCGACCGCACCGGCGGCAGGAAGACCTATCTCACCTTCGACATCGACTGCCTCGACCCGGCCTTTGCGCCCGGCACCGGCACGCCGGTTGCCGGCGGACCGTCCTCGGCGAAAATCCTGTCGACGCTGCGCCAGCTCGGCCAAGTCGATATTGTCGGCGCCGACGTCGTCGAGGTTGCGCCGGCCTATGATCACGCCGATATAACGGCGATCGCCGGCTCGATGGTGGCCATGCACTATCTCGGCCTGGTGGCCGAGCGAAAAGCGCGGGCGGAAGAGCTGAACAGCGGCAACCATGGCGCGGCAAACCATGGCCAGGGCATATAGGCCTGAATTAGCAGGGAATTGACGGGCACATGAAACCGAAAATCTTCATCGATGGCGAACACGGCACCACCGGCCTGCAGATCCGGGCGCTGCTGGCCGAGCGCGGCGACCTCGAGATCATCTCGATCCCGGCCGAGCGCCGCAAGGAAACGGCGGCGCGCGCCGAGTTCCTCAATGCAGCCGATGTCGCCATCCTGTGCCTGCCGGATGCGGCTGCCAAGGAAAGCGTATCGCTGATTGCCAACGACACCACCAAGGTGATCGACGCCTCCACGGCGCATCGCGTAGCCGAGGGCTGGGAATATGGCTTTGCCGAGATGGAAAAGGGCCAGGCCAAGATCATCGCCAATGCAAAACGCGTCGCCAATCCCGGCTGCTGGCCGCAAGGACCGATCGCGACACTGCGGCCGCTGGTCGCCGCCGGCCTGCTGCCGGCGGATTTCCCGATCACCGTCAATGGCATTTCGGGCTATTCGGGCGGCGGCCGGCCGATGATCGAGGACTATGTCGCCAAGGGCGAGGATGCCTCTGAATTCCAGGTCTATGGGCTGACCCTGCAGCACAAGCATGTGCCGGAGCTGCGCACCTATGCGAAGCTGTCGCACGATCCGATCATGCAGCCGGCGGTCGGCAATTTCGCCCAAGGCATGATCACAGTGGTGCCGCTGCAGCTCGGCGGGCTCGACCATGTGCCGGCCGGCGCCGAACTGCACGCGGCAATCGCCGACCATTTTGCCGCCATCAAGGGCGGCGTGGTCGAGGTAGCTCCTTACGAGCACGTGGAGCGCCTGCCCGAGATCAATCCCGAGGTCTATAACGGCACCAACCGCATGAAGGTCTATGTCTTTGCCAATGACGACAGGGCGCAGGCGCTGCTGATTGCGGTCTATGACAATCTCGGAAAGGGCGCCTCGGGTGCTGCCGTTCAGAACATGGATCTGATGCTCGGCCTTTAATTCAGTTGGAGAGAGCATGTTGCCCGAAAACCGCTTAACACTTTTCGGCATCACGCTCTGAATGGACGCGCCTGCATTTCCAAGCGCTGGAAGATCAGCGCGCCCGAGCTCATTGCGGAGACGTTTTCGAGCCGCATCTGGAAGGTGCGGCGTGAGGACGGCTCGCCGGCCATCGTCAAGGCGCTCAAACCATTCGACGATGTCGAGGACGAGTTGCGCGGCGAGCACTATCTCGCATGGCGGCGCGGCGAAGGCGCGGTGCGGCTGCTTGGCCGGGACGGCCACCGCATGCTGCTCGAATATGCCGGCGACACCCTGCTTTCCGACGTTCTGGCCAAAGAAGGCGACAACGCCGCGACCGCAATCGCGGCCGAGTTGATGGGGAGACTGTTCTCGCCCTCAAGACACCCTGCCCCGCCGGACCTGCAGCCGCTGCGGACACGGTTTGCCAGCCTGTTCAAAAAGGCCGGAGCCGATCGCGACGCCGGAGAGCACAGCCTCTATATCGAGGCCGCCGAAATCGCGGACCGGCTGCTCGATGCCCCGCATGCGGTCAAGCCGCTGCATGGCGACCTGCATCACGACAACATTTTGCACGGTGCGCGCGGCTGGCTGGCGATCGACCCGAAGGGCGTGCTCGGCGATCCCGGCTTCGACGCCGCCAATCTGTTCTACAACCCACTGGGGCGCGACGACCTCTGCCTCGATCCCGAGCGCATCGCGCATATGGCTGAGATCTTCGCCAGGACACTCGGCCAGACGCCGGCTGCCATTCTCGACCATGCCATCGCCTATGGCTGCCTGTCGGCCGCATGGCATCATGAGGACGAGAATGCGGTCGACGAGAACCGCGAGCTGTCGGTTGCGGGAGTGATCCGAAAGGTGCGGCTCAGCTTCTGACCGGCGCAGCCTCGCGCTTTAGACGTAGCGAGGCAGTTCGTTCGCGAAATAGATTATTGCGACGGCCAAGACACCGTAGACGATGTACCTGCGTTCATGGGCGGCCGCGTTGGCAGTGGATAGGCGCCCTTGTTGCCGCGCCAGTGGGCGGCGGCAAATCCCAGCAGGACCAGCGCGAAGGCCTGATGGGTCAGCGCCATGTGCAGCGGCACCTGCATCAGCAGCGTGCCGATGCCGATCGAGGCCTGCACCAGCACCAGCAGAAACAGCAGCGTTGCGCGGCGTGCGTGTGTCGTGCCCGGCAGCCGCCGGCGCGTCGCTATCATATGCCAGAGCGCGATGGCAAAGACCGTATAGGCGCCGAGCCGGTGGACGAACTGCACCGTCTTCGGGTTCTCGAACAAGTTGCGCCAGGCCGGCTCGAGCAGAAGCAAATCTGACGGGATCACCTTGCCGTCCATCAGCGGCCAGGTGTTGTAGCTCAGGCCGGCGTCGAGCCCTGCGACCAGGCCGCCGAGATAGATCTGGACCAGCACCAGCAGCACGATGAAGCCGGCCAGCCTTTGTGTCGGCCGGTCGGCGGCAGGCTCCGAATGCGGCGCCAGCCCGCGCGCGACCACCATGGTGGCGGTGAAGATCAGGGCGGCAAGCGTCAAATGCGTGGCCAGGCGGTACTGGCTGACGGAGATCCGGTCGATCAGGCCGGAGGCCACCATCCACCAGCCGATGGCGCCTTGAAGGCCACCAAGCAGCAGAATACCGACCAGCTTTGGCCCAAGGCCGCGCTCGATGCGGCGCGTCGCCCACAAGACCAGCAGCGGCAGGCCGAAGACCAGGCCGACACTGCGCGCCAGGATACGGTGCGCCCACTCCCACCAGAAGATCGATTTGAAGGCGTCCAGGCTCATGCCCTTGTTGAGCTCGGCATATTGCGGAATCTTCTGGTAGAGCTGGAACTCCTCCTGCCACTCGGCGTCGTTGAGCGGCGGTATCACGCCGTGGATCGGCTTCCACTGCGTGATCGACAGGCCGGAATTGGTGAGCCTGGTGGCGCCGCCGACCAGCACCAGCGCAAACAGCACCAGAAGCACGACATAAAGCCAGCCGCGCAGCAGAGCCCGGTTTTGCAGATCGCGATCGCGGTCAATGTAAGGCGCGGCGGCTGATATGGCGGCCATGGGTTGGTCCCGGCAGGTTGACGTGGCGGATTGGTGAACCATCGCAACCCGGCTGACAAGACCGGACGGCGCGGCACGCCGTCGCGCCGCAAGTCACGGGTTGCACGCGCCCCCGGTTGGGCCTAAGCGGAGGCGATCAACGAGAACGCTCATGCCCATCCGCCTGAAAAAGCTGATCGGAACCTTCCTGCTGGTGGCGCTTGTCATCATCTATGCGCTGGTCGCGTCGATCATAGCGGTCGCGCAGCTGTCGCAATCCAGCCCGCTGGTGCACTTCCTGTTCTTCCTGTTCAGCGGCCTGTTCTGGGTGCTGCCTGCGATGGGCATCATCAAATGGCTGATCCTGGAGCCGCCGCCGAAAGGCTGAAGAGCCCGCCCCAGGTTAGATGGTGACGACCATTTTGCCGGCATTGGCCAGCGGCGTCGTTACGCCCGACAACATGGTGCGGATATGGGCGACGCTCTGGTAGCGGCCGTTGATCGAAATGCGCGGCAGCGCGTGCAGGAAGCCGGCGTGCTCGGCGTGCAGCACGCCGTGGCGAGTGGTCACCGCCGAGGCGTAGCCGGCGTCGCGGGCAAAGCCCACTTCGCGGCAGCCGACAGCGCTGGCGTAACCATAGGGGTAAGCGAGATGACGGGGATCTTCGCCGAGCTGCGCCTGCAACTGGCGCCTGACGTCGACGATTTCATGGCGCGCATCGGCTTCGTCGAGCCGCTTCAGATTGCGGTGGTTGACCGTATGCGCGCCGATCGTCACCAGCCTGTGCCCGGCCACGGCGCGGATATCGTCCCAGGTCATTAGCGTGCTTGGGCGCAAGCCATCGAGGTCGATGCCGTTCGAGTGCGCCAGATCGCGCAGCACGGCGCGCTGATCCTCCTCGCGCACCTCGAGCGTCAGATAGGCATGCAGACGCGCATTGGCGTGGAGTTTCTTGCCGTGGGTCGAGCAGTCTATGGTCACCGGCCCCTTCGGCGTCGCCAGCGTCAAACGCTCCCGCGCGTTGACGATATCCTCGACCACGTCCCACCATAAATCGGCGCTGCCGTCGATCAGACCCGGCGCGACATAGATGGTGATCGGCGCGTCGTGCTTTTCGAGCACTGGCAGCGCTTCGGTCATGTTGTCGCGATAGGCGTCGTCGGCGGTGATGGTGGCGAACTGGCCGTCCTTGCCGCCGGCCTTGATGCGCTCGATCGCCTCGTCGAGGGTGACGAAGGCATAGCCCCTCGACTTCATGTCGGCGACGAGAGCGTCGAGGAATCGCGGGGCGATGTTGAGGTGGCGGTTAACGCCGTCCGGCTTCTCCGGCGTGGCGGTGACCCGATGCAACATAAGGATGGCGCCAATGCCGCCGACAAACGGCTTGGCCAGCGGTGCAAGGCCGGTAAAGCGGGCGATATTAAGCGCCAGTTTCCGAACTGCCTCACCACCGTCGATCATTCATTCACCTTTTGCGCCTAGGCTCGATCCAAGCACGGAACGCGCCGACGCGAACTCCTGATCGCGACGAATACGCCTTAAGGATTGAGGTATGGTTGACGCCACCGCGTCATTTGACGGCAATCGGCTCGCCGCAAGCAAGGCGTCTGCGCGCACGCCGGCTGCCGACCAGACCAGTCTGTCGGTGTCGATCGCAGATGCTGCCGCGCTCGCCTCTTACGGCGAATTCTGCCGTTCGGCGCTGTTTGCGCCGGCGCAAAGCGCGGACTGGGTTCGTGCCTGGACGGCGCAGGCTAATCCCGATGCCGTCATTGCCACGCTGACAATCGAGGACAGGCCGGTCTTTGCACTGGCACTGGAAATCACGCGAACTGGTCCATTCCGCGTCGCCCGCTTCATGGGCGGGCGCCATGCCAACGGCAATTTCGCCGCCGCCGATCCGGCATGGCTGGCAAAGGCAGATGCCGGGGGGATCCGCAGGCTGGTGACGGCGATCGGCAAGGCGCGTCCCGACATCGATCTCGTTGCCTTGGAAAGGCTTCTGCCCGACCTCGATGGCGTTGCCAATCCGCTGGTGGCGTTCTCCAACTTTCCGAGCCCAAACCTGTCGCTCGCCGTCAATCTCGACGGTGGTTTCGATGCGCTGCTGTCGCGTGTGGGCGGCAAGCGCAAGCGCAAGAAGCACCGTTCGCAGACACGCAAATTCGAGGCGGTCGGCGTTCATCGCCGCATCGAGGCGCAGACACCCGAAGACGTGAACCGGCTGCTCGACGCTTTCTTCGAGATGAAGGAGTTCCGTTTCGCCAAGATGGGCATCGCCAATGTCTTCGGCGAGCCGGAGGTGCGGGCTTTCTTCCGTGCCCTCTTCGCCGGCGCGCTGGCCGAGGAGAAACCGGCCTTTGTGCTGCATGGGCTCGAAGTGGCCGGCAAGCTGCGCGCAATCACCGGCTCGAGCCGCTCGGGCAAACGCCTGATCTGCGAATTCGGCGCCATCGCCGAGGACGATCTCGGCCACACCAGCCCCGGCGATTTCCTTTTCTTCGACATCATCGAGGAAGCGTGCCAAACAGGCTTCGATGTCTATGATTTCTCGGTCGGCGACGAGCCCTACAAGCGGCTCTGGTGCGATATCGAGACCCAGCATTTCGAGGTGCTGGCGCCCCTGACGCTGAAGGGACGCGCCCTGGCGTCGGCGCTGCGGCAGGGCGCACGGGCGAAAGCCTTCATCAAGAACAACCCGACGGTCTGGAAGCTGACCAAGATGCTGCGCCGCAAGGCCGCCGGACAGGCAGCGCCCGCTCCCACGGACGACGAAAACTAGCGTTCAGAAATTCAGCGCTTCGCGGAGCGCCGGGCCGGCCCTGACCCGCAGGTCGAGATCCGCCTCGATGTGGTCGATATGGTGCAGCATCAGCCGGCTCACCAACCCGCAATCGCCGCTTTCCAGCGCGCCGACCATTTCCGTGTGCTCACTGTGTCCGCAGGCCGACACGCCGGATCGTCCGTAAAGGGCGATCACCAGCGACGAACGCGCCACCAGCTCCTCCATGAAGCGCTGCAGGATGGCATTGCCGGCGACGGAGGCGAGCAGCAGGTGGAAATCGCCTGATGCCTTGATTTCGGAGCGCCGCGCGGTTGGGCCGCGCTCGGCGATGAAGCGGCCTTCTTCGTCGAGCTGCGCGCGGAACGCAGCGATATCGGTGGCTGTGACCCGCCCGCAGGCGGCAATGGCGATGCCCGGCTCGATCAGCCGGCGCGATGCGAACACCTGGCGCGCTTCCTCGGGCGTAGGGTTGGCGACGAAGGCGCCACGGTTGCGCTCGGTACGCACCAGCCCCTCGAAGGACAGCATCTGCAGCGCCGCGCGCGCGACCGTGCGCGAGACGTCGAACAGCGTGCCGACCTCGCCTTCCGACAGCTTGGTGCCGGGCGTCAGCCGACGGTCGACGATGGCGTCCCGCAGATTGTCGCGAATCGCCTGGGCGCGATCCTGGTTGGCGCTGTCGGCGGAATGGATCTGATCGGCAATGTTCATGGCGATGATGGTTCCCAGCCTCTTTCTAGCGCAACTCGTCGCCTGCGCACGAGAGGCAAAGTGGACACGAAGCCAAAAAAGATTGCATACGATTCTTGCGCGGATCGCGCACAATCGCCCATAATTTGTGCAATGCACAAGATAGCCCACCGGCTAGGCAGTGGGCACGAATTCCGATTTTGCTGATGATTCAAACGCTTGGCCGAATCTCGCCGATTGGCACGCATAATGCATTGGTTGACGCGACCAAACGGGGAAGCCTGAATGTCCAAAGCCGCCGAGATCGACATCGTCTCCGTTTCGAAAGTGTACGGAACGACGACTGCCGTCGAGGCCATCAGCCTGAAGATACCGGCAGGCACCTATTGCTGCCTGCTTGGCCCCTCCGGCTGCGGCAAGACCTCGACGCTGCGCATGATCGCCGGCCACGAAAGCATTTCGTCGGGCGATGTCCGCCTCGGCAACATCGTCGTCACCGACTTGCCGCCGGCAAAGCGTGGCACGGCGATGATGTTCCAGTCCTATGCGCTGTTTCCGCATCTCGACCTTGTCGACAATGTCGCCTTCAGCCTGAAGATGAAGGGCGTCGACAAGGAGCAGCGCCGTGCCAAGGCGCTCGACATGCTCAAGCTGATGCAGATGGAGGCCTATGCGACGCGCCGGCCGGCGCAGCTTTCCGGCGGCCAGCAGCAGCGTGTTGCACTCGCCCGCGCTCTGATCACCGATCCCGAGGCGCTGCTGCTCGACGAGCCGCTGTCGGCACTCGACCCGTTCCTGAAGATACGCATGCGCGCCGAGCTGAAGAAATTGCAGACCTCGCTTGGCATCACTTTCGTCCACGTCACCCACAGCCAGGAAGAGGCCATGGCCTTGGCGGACCTGATCGTGGTGATGAATGACGGCCGCATCGAACAGGCGGCGCCGCCGCGAGATGTGTTCGAAAGGCCGGCCACCGCCTTCGTCGCGCGCTTCATGGGTGACCACAATGTCATCTCCGGCCGGGTTACCGGCGCGCGCGACGGCATGGTCGTCTTCGACGTCAATGGTGGCGCCTCGCTCGCCGCCCGCGGGCAAGGCCGGGAGGCGGGCCAGGAGGTGGGCACGCCGATCGACATCGCCATCCGCACCGACCATGTGCGCATCGGCGAAGCACCCTCTCCCGGCCTCGGCTTCACCGGCATCGTCTCCAACATCGAATATCGCGGCGCCACGGTGAAGCTGTCGGTCACCGGCGGCGGCATCGACGATTTCACCGTTATCATCGACGATTCCGACTTCTTCGCCAAACCCGTCGCCCTTGGCGACGCCGTACCGCTCGCCTGGGATTCCGAGGACGCCATCGTCCTCGGCCGCCTTCATTCATGAATTCAACGAAGCAAAACAAAACAGGGGAATAGGAATGACAAAAACAGTAGAAACAAAGACCGGAATTTCGCGACGTTCGTTGCTCAAGACAGGTGCGGCCGCCGTCGGCCTCGCCGCAGGCTCGGGCGCCATTACAGGCTTCCCGACCATCTGGGCGCAGTCCAACATCACGCTGCGCCAGTTCGGCACCGGCGTGTCGAACCTGAACGCGATCGCCGACAAGTGCAAGGCCGACCTCGGCATCACGCTGGAAATGACGGCGACCGATTCGGACGCGGCCGCCCAGCGCGCCGTGACCCAGCCCGACAGCTATGACATCGCCGACATCGAATACTGGATCTGCAAGAAGGTGTTCCCGAGCGGCGTGCTGCAGCCGATGGATGTCAGTAAGCTGAAATACTACGACGAGCTGGTGCCGTTGTTCAAAACCGGCAAGCTGACGCCCGACAGCATCATTGCCCAGGGCACCGCGCCGCACACGGTCGGCTATGTCGAAGCGCAGGACTCAAAGACCTTCGCCAAGGCGCCGACCAAGTGGTTCACCATGGTGCCGACGATCTACAACGCCGATACGCTAGGCATCCGGCCCGACCTCGTCGGCCGCGACATCACCACCTGGGCCGACATCATGGATCCGGCCTTCAAGGGCAAGACCGCGATCCTTAACATCCCGTCCATCGGTATCATGGATGCGGCCATGATCATGGAGGCCACAGGCAACATCAAATATGCCGACAAGGGCAACATGACCAAGGAAGAGATCGACAAGACGATCGACTTCCTCATCAAGGCCAAGCAGGCCGGCCAGTTCCGCGCCTTCTGGAAGTCGTTCGACGAGAGCGTCAACCTGATGGCATCGGGCGAAGTGGTCATCCAGTCTATGTGGTCGCCGGCCGTCGCTGCCGTGCGCTCCAAAGGCATCGCATGCCGCTTCCAGCCGCTCAAGGAGGGCTATCGCTCATGGGGCGGCGGCCTTGGCCTTGCCGCCCATCTCAAGGGCGCCGAGCTCGACGCCGCCTACGAATACATCAACTGGTATACGTCGGGCTGGGTCGGCGGCTATCTCAACCGCCAGGGCTACTATTCCGCCAATATGGTCTCGGCCAAGAAGTTCATGTCCGAGGACGAATGGGGCTACTGGATCGAAGGCAAGCCGGCCAAGGGCGAGATCAAGGCGCCGGACGGCACCGTCATGGAAAAGGCCGGCGCCGTGCGCGACGGCGGCTCGTTCGAAGAGCGTATGGGCAAGGTCGCCTGCTGGAACTCGGTCATGGACGAGGACCGCTACATGGTGAAGCGCTGGAACGAATTCATCGCGGCGTAGAGCGGACGCGTTCACTGTGATGTTGCGATCCTTCGCGCCCCCCTCTGTCCTGCCGGACATCTCCCCCACTTGGGGGGAGATTGGCAGCGTCATGGCCGGCTCTTCGTTAGCAACGTTGGAGTTTGGCGAAGGCCGTTATGAGAGTTCGATCTCCCCGCTCGTGGGGGAGATGTCCGGCAGGACAGAGGGGGGCGCGAAGGATCGCAAGTCATCGCGATCACGCGGAGGATTTTCCCAATGACAGTCGCGCTCGAACGCCCCGCCATCGCAGCAGCCAAGCCCGCCAGACGCCGCCGCGTCTCCCTTGGCGCCGTCACGCCCTATTTGCAATCGGCGCCGCTGGCGCTCATCCTCGGTGCGTTCCTGCTCTTGCCAATCATCATGATCGTCGTCGTCTCCTTCTGGGATTATGACTTCGCCGCCATGTATCCGGATTTCCTGACGACGAACTATTCCGACGTGCTGGGATCATGGGTCACCTGGAAGACCTATCTCAACACCATCAAATTCGCTGCCATCGTCTGGGCTCTGACCTTGTTCATCGGCTTCTGGGTCGCCTATTTCCTCGCCTTCCATATCCGCACCACCGCCATGCAGATGGTGCTGTTCCTTGTCTGCACGGTGCCGTTCCTGACCTCCAACATCATCCGCATGATCTCGTGGATCCCGGTGCTTGGCCGCAACGGGTTGATCAACTCGACGCTGGTGCAATTGGGGCTGGTGCCAAAACCCATCGAATGGCTGCTCTATTCGGAATTCGCCGTGGTGCTGGCCATGGTGCATCTCTACACGCTGTTCATGGTAACGCCGATCTTCAACACGTTGATGCGCATCGACCGCTCGCTGGTCGAGGCCGCGCGCGATGCCGGCGCGTCCGGCTGGCAGGTCTTGTGGAACGTCGTCATCCCGCTGGCCAAGCCCGGCATGGCGATCGGCACCATCTTCGTCGTCACGCTGGTGATGGCCGATTTCTCCACTGTGCAGGTGATGTCGGGCGGCCAGAGCGCGTCGGTCGCACTGATGATGAAGAACCAGATGTCGCTGCTGCAGTATCCCGCAGCCGCCGCCAATGCCGTAGTGTTGCTGGTGTTGGTACTGTTGATGGTCGCGGGCATCCTGCGCATCGTCGACATCCGCAAGGAGCTTTGAGGTGAGCCACGAAAAACGCACCCTCGAATTCTATGTGCTTGCGGTCTTCTTCACTCTGTTCGTGCTGTTCCTCTACGGCCCGCTGTCGGCGATCCTGATCCTTTCTTTCCAAGGCGAGACCGGCGGCCTCACCTTCCCGCTCAATGGCGTGTCGCTGCACTGGTTCGCCAATCTGTTCGAGCGCCAGGCGGTCGGCGATTTCGGCGGCAGCTTCAAGCGCTCGCTCGTGCTCGGCCTTATGGTGATGATCGTCACCGTCGTCGTGTCGCTGCTGGCAGGGCTCGCTTTCCGGCAAAAATTTCGTGGCGCCACCGCTTTGTTCTACCTGGCGGTCGCCAGCCTCGTAGTACCCTCGATCATCATTTCGCTCGGCATCGGCGTCGTCTTCCAGCAGGTCGGCTTCCGCCCAGCCTGGTACACATCGGCCTTCGGCGCGCACCTGACCTGGACCTTGCCCTTCGGCGTGCTCATCATGTTCGCCGTCTTCAACCGCTTCTCGCCCGCCTATGAGGAAGCCGCGCGTGACCTGGGCGCCAACTCCTGGCAGACCTTCGCCCATGTCGTGCTGCCGATGATCGCGCCGAGCCTGATCGGCGTCGGCCTGTTCGGCTTCACGCTGTCCTATGACGAGTTCGCCCGCACGCTGATGACGTCGGGCACCTTCAACACGCTGCCGCTCGAGATCTACGGCATGACCACCAATGTCACGACGCCGGTGCTCTACGCGCTGGGCACGGTGACCACCGTGTTCTCCTTCCTGGTGATCCTGGCCACACTGGGCGCCATCCTCTATGTTGGCCGCAGGCGGGCCAGGGTTTGATTGTGCAGATACTGGTGGTGAACCCCAACACGACGGCGAGCATGACCGAGACGATCGCGGCGGCGGCGCGCGGCGTTGCCGGCGCCGGGACCGAGGTGATCGCGGTCACCTCCTCGATGGGCCCGGCCTCGATCGAGGGCTATTATGACGAGGCATTGGCCGTGCCCGGCCTTTTGATGGAGATCGCCGCCGGCGAACGTGCCGGGGCTCAGGCCGCCATCATCGCCTGCTTCGACGATACCGGCCTGGATGCGGCACGCGCCATGGCCTCCATTCCGGTCATCGGCATCTGCGAGGCCGCACTCAGTGTCGCCTCCTACATTGCCCAGCGCTTCACAGTGGTGACGACCACCGAACGCTCGCGTGTCCCTGTCGAGGGGCTGGTGCAGCGCTATGGCATGGCCGGGCGTACCCGCGTGCGCGCCGCCGACATTCCCGTACTCTCGCTTGAAGACGCTGCTTCCGGCGCTGTCGAGAAACTGCGCGCCGAGATCGCCCGCGCCATAGCGGAAGACCGCGCCGAGGCCATCGTGCTCGGCTGCGCCGGCATGGCCGACCTGGCACACCGGTTGCAGCAAGAGTTCGACCTGCCCGTCATCGACGGCGTCGGCGCCGCCCTCAAACAGGCCGAGGCGCTGATCGCATTGGGCCTGTCGACCTCGAAGCGCGGCTCCTATGCCAGTCCGCTGGCCAAGCCCTATCGCGGCGTGCTGAAATCCTTCTCGCCGGGGGTGGTCGCCGCGGAGTGAACGCTATGAAGCCTACCGTCCGCGCATTGTCTCCGCCGGAACTGACCGTTCTCATCGACTGGGCGGCGGCTGAAGGCTGGAACCCTGGCCTTGACGATGCCGCCGCGTTCCGGCCAACCGATCCTGAAGGGTTCATCGGCGCTTTTGTCGACAACGAGATGACCGCCGCCATCTCGGCTGTCGCCTATGGCGGCAACTTCGGTTTCATCGGTCTCTACATCTGCCGACCAGACATGCGCGGCAAAGGCCATGGCAAAGCAGTCTGGAATGCGGGCATGGCCAGGCTGGCCGGCCGAACGGTCGGCCTCGACGGGGTCGCCGCGCAGCTGGCGAATTATCGCCGCACGGGATTCAGCTCGGCGTACGAAACCATCCGCTTCAGCGGCCGTATCGCGACCCCGCCCGTCCGAAGCGAAGGGGTGCGCATGATAACCACGCAACTCGTGCCCGACATCATCGTCTATGACGCCCGCTGTTTCCCCGCGCCTCGACGAGCCTTCCTGCACCGCTGGGCGCAGCCGCCGCATTGCGGGTTCGCCGCGATCAGTTCACTCGGCACCATAGGCTACGCCGTGGCTCGTCCCTGCCGTTCGGGTTACAAGATCGGCCCGCTGTTTGCCGACGACACCGAGACGGCGATGCATCTCATGGGCAGTCTGGCTGCCGCATGCGAAGGTGGCGACCTGCATATCGACGTTCCTGCCGAAAATTTCGATTTCACCAAGGCGCTTGCAGCGATTGGTTTCAGGCCGACCTTCACCACCACGCGCATGTACAAGGGCCCGCCTCCGAAGGTCGACTCGCGCCGAATATTTGGCGTGACGACCCTGGAGTTGGGGTAGATCCCGGCGCCGGCTGACAGGCTTGGTTTTTCGGGAGCCGGCGGGCGATGGACGAGCCGATCCGTAGTAGCGCCGCCTAAGTCGAATTGTCTGATGTCTCAGGCGGCGCTACGTCGTCCCGGCACGGGGTTACCCGGCGTCTCGTGGCCGATCGGCGTCACCAGAGTGAGGTCGGGATAGCCGCTTTCGATCAGCTCGACGGCGGCCTGCGCCACCTCATCGTCCGCCTGCAGCATGGACATGAAGACCTCGGTGCTGTCGCCGACCAGTCGGCTGATGCCTTGCGCATCGGCCGGTCCGCATTCGACGATGACCAGATCATAGGCGGTGGTCAGCGACTGCATGATGATTGGCAGCCGGTCGGCGGCGCGCATGGCGCGAACCGGATCGGCGGTGCCGACGGGAACGACATGGCAGTCGGAATAGAGGTCAGCGTGAATGACGTCGCTGAACTGCGCTTCCGAAGCCAGCAGATTGGTGATGCCGGGGAAAAGTCCGCTGTCCAGCATCGGCCGCGAGGCGGCACCTGACGCCGTGAGATCGAGCAGCAGCACGCGCAGGCCGGCGTCGGAGACTTCGCGCGCTACCAGCACTGCCGAGGCGGCGGCCTCATCGCCTTCGGGCGAGACGAAGATGGCGCGCGCAGCACCGCTGGCGATCAGCTTTTCCGCCGCCTTCTCGACATCGATCTCGCCAAGGCTGGAGCGTACCCGCTCGGGTTCGGATTGCGGTTCTGGATCGGCAGCCGCTGCTCCTTCCAGCACTGAAGGAGCCGGCTCCTGCTCCGGCTCGGGCGCCAGTTCAGACTCCATGGCCGTCCGCTGATCGACCACCTCCTCGGCCACGACTGCGGCCGGTTCCGGGTCGACGACCGGCGCCGACATTGCCGGCATCGCAACCTGTTCGATGCGGTCCAAGCGGGCGCCGGGCGCCGGGCGCATGGCGCGGCCGGAAAACAGCTCCTGCAGAAGCGTGATGACCGACATCAGCAGCAGCGAGCCGACGAAGGCAGCGCCGACGATCGGCACGAGCTTGGGGAAATAGGGTTCCGACGGCACGCGCGCCTCGGAAAACACGCTGGCATCGACCGGCAGATAGTTTTTGCGCGAGGACACTTCGCGGAAGCTCGCCATATAGGATTCAAGCTGCTGGCGCCGGACGTTCGCCTCACGCTGCAGCGCATCCAGCTGGACTTGCTCCTCGCCGGCGCGCGACGACGCCGCTTTCAGCTTGTTGACGTCCGATATCAGCTGGTTTTCGCGCGCCTGGGCGGTCTGCGCCTGCGTCAGCAACCCGCGCATGATCTTTTGCGCCTCGTTGCGGATCTGACCGTCAAGATCGGCTAGCTGCGACCTCATCGCCCGCAGGCGCGGATGGTTGTCGAGCAAAGTGGTGGAAAGATCGGCGATGTTGGTTCTGAGCTCGATCTGACGCTCGCGCAGCCGCTGGATCAGATCGGAAGACAGCACTTCGGGTACAGCGTCCAGCGAACCGCCATTCTGCAGGGCCTGGCGCACCCTTTCGGCCGTTGCCTCAGCCGAGGCGCGGCTGGCGCGCACACGCGACAGCTCGCTCGATAGTTCGGACAATTGCTGTGTCGCCAGCACCGAATTGTTGCCAGCCATCAACAGGTCCGACTGAGCGGAGCGGAAGGCCGCGACCTTGGCCTCTGCATCCCTGACCTGCTTCTGCAGCTCCTCGATCTCCGGCCCGAGGAAGGCGGTCGCGGCCGCGTTCGACGTGGTCTTGGCATCCGCCTGATAGGCCATGTAGGCCTTGGCGATGGCATTCGGAATATCGGCGGCAAGCTGGCGGTCTTCCGAGGAAAATTCGACGGCGATGGCACGCGTCTTCTCCACGCCATAGACGTTTAGCTTGTCGCGCATTTTAGTCAGCACGCGCTCTTCGAGCGGAATCTCTGCCGGATCACTTTTCAGTCCGGCAATGACAAGAAGTCGGGCTACCGGCGACATGCCGAGCGCATCGTTGAACTCGGGCTTGTCGCCCAGATGCAGATTGCCAGCCACCTTATTGAGAATGTCGGACGAGGAAATGACCTGAACCTCGGTTGCTACACCTTCCGCATCGAGCACAGGTTTGTCGTCTTCATTGGTACCGGCAGGCCGCGTATAGGCCGATTCGCTCAACTGGATTTTCAGCTGCGTCGTCGCCTTGTAATGCGGCGTGGCAAGCCACGCGAACGCGAAGGCGAGACCAGTGACGAGAAGCGTGATCACAAGAATGCGCAGCCAGTTCCGCGCCAGGCTGGCGAAGAGCTGTCTCAGGTCGACATCGACATCTGCGGCCGCGGACTGGTCGGACATGCATTCCTGCTCCGGACATGAGGCTAGATGGTAGCGTAAACAACTATGGTAACTCAGCCGTTAAGATCGCGGTAAGCAGCTGTTAGGGTTTGCTGACATCCGGTAAACAAAGCCAGCAAAACTATACGGCTTTTTGTCGATTGCCGCCAAATCGGCCGCGTCCCTTTACCGGCCATTAACCCTAACAGGATGATAACGAACCCAGATCCTTAAGGTTTGCCGCCGTGTCCTGGCGGCCATAGCGACGAAGGTGTGTGTCCGATCATGAAAAGCGCTGCTGGTCTGTTTCGCGCTCTGCTGGCCGTGTCGATCCTCGCCGGCTGCTCCAGCTACCGGCCGACGCCGGCGGCCTTCCACGAGGTACTCGACCAGCCCTATCGGCTCGGCGCCGGCGACCGTGTCCGCGTCACCGTGTTCGAACAGGACGGTCTGACCAACACCTACAGTGTCGATCAGTCCGGCTACATGTCCTTCCCGCTGGTCGGCGCGGTGCCGGCGCGCGGCCACACGGCCCAGCAGCTGGAAAAAGCGCTCGCCGACAAACTGCGCCAAGGCTATCTGCGCGACCCCGACGTGTCGGTCGAGATCGATCGCTACCGGCCGATCTTCGTCATGGGCGAAGTGGGCGCCGCCGGCCAGTATTCCTACGTGCCGGGCCTCACCGTGCAGAAGGCCATCGCGATTGCCGGCGGTTTCTCGCCGCGCGCCAACCAGGAAAGCGTCGACATCACCCGCGACATCAACGGCAAGGTGATGACAGGCCGGGTGGTTACCTCCGATCCGCTGCTGCCGGGCGACACGGTCTACGTTCGCGAACGCCTGTTCTGACATCAACGTGGCGGACCAGCTCAGGATCGTCCACTGCTTTCGCTCACCCGTCGGCGGAATCTTCCGGCATGTGCGCGACCTGACGGAGGCCCAGCTCGCCGCCGGACATGTTGTCGGCATCGTCTGCGATTCGACCACCGGCGGCGAATACGAGGAACGCCTGTTCGACCAGATGAAGGACAGCCTGGCGCTCGGCATCCATCGCACGCCGATGCAGCGCCATGTCGGGCCGGGCGACTTCGCCTCGGCCTGGCGCACTTACAGGATCATCAAGGAATTGCAGCCGGACGTGTTGCACGGACATGGCGCCAAAGGTGGCGCCTATGCCCGTCTGTTCGGCTCATTGTTGCGGGTATCTAGGTCTCGCGTAGCCCGCCTCTATTCGCCGCATGGCGGCTCCCTCCACTATGACGAAACGACGACCACCGGAAAGCTGTTCTTCGCGCTGGAGCGCTTCATGGCGCGCTTCACCGATTGCCTGCTGTTCGTCTCCGACTATGAGCGGCGCACCTATCGCAGGAAGGTCGGCGAGCCGCCGGTCCCGAACACGCTGGTCTATAACGGCCTGCGCGCCGCCGAATTCGAGCCGGTGGTCGCACAGCCCGACGCAGCCGACCTGCTCTACATCGGCATGATGCGCGACCTCAAAGGGCCTGACATTTTCATCGACGCGCTGGTGCTAGCCGGGTCCCACCTTGAGCGCCGCTTGACCGCGGTCATGGTCGGCGATGGCGACGACCTGCCGCGCTACCATGCGCAGGTGAAACGGCTGGGCCTCGGAAAACAGGTCCGCTTCTTGCCGCCTATGCCAGCCAGGGAGGCCTTTGCACTGGCCGACCTCGTGGTTGTGCCGTCGCGCGCGGAAGCCATGCCCTATATCGTGCTGGAGACGCTGGCCGCAGGCAGGCCGATGATCGCCACGGCCGTCGGCGGCATTCCCGAAATCTTCGGTGAGGGATCCCCTGCCCTGATCCGTCCCGATCCGCGCCAACTCGGCGACAAGGTGGGTGAAGCGCTGCGCGATCTCGACGCATACCGGCGCGTCATGCCCGACACCGCCAGGCTCAGGGCGCGATTCGGCGCCGATGTGATGGCCGCCGAAATCGAAAAGGCCTATTTCGCCGCGCTCAACAGATAGACGACCCTCCAAAACCACAAGTTGTCTCAAGGCTTTTTTAGCTCTCTTTCTGCTATCGTCATCGCGGAAGCTTGTGGGAAACCCGATGAACGAGACCGACCCCACGCGCCGCTTTTCGGCCGATGCGGTGCGCAAATTCGACAATCCTGCCGAGAGCCCCACGCCCGGCGGCATGAACAGTGTTGCCCGCCAGGTCGCCTCGCAATACCGGCGCGATACGATGTCGCCGGTCATGGTCAGCGGCGTATTGCGCATAGGCGAATTCGGCTTGCTGTTCCTGTCGGGGCTCGCGCTCTACTTCCACTTTGTCGGCTTCTTCAACTATCTCGCCTGGCAATATCCGCTGACCATTGCCGCGGCGTCATTCGTGGCCGTGGTGCTGCTCGACGTCAGCGATTGCTACCAGATCTCCGCCTTGATGCGACCGATCTCCAATCTCGGCCGCGTGCTGATGGTCTGGGCCGGCACCTTCGCGCTGATGGCGCTGACGGCCTTCATCATGAAAATGTCGGAGGATTATTCGCGTCTGCTGTTCGGCACCTGGTTTGTCGTCGGCCTGCTTCTGCTGTTCGGCCTCAGGCTGGTGATGTCGAAGCTGATCCGGCGCTGGGCGCGCAACGGCCGCATGGAACGCCGCGCCGTCATCGTCGGCGGCGGCAAGGCGGCCGAGATGCTGATCCGCTCGGTCGAGAAGCAGCCAGACAACGACATCCGTATCTGCGGCATCTTC
Source organism: Mesorhizobium sp. LNJC391B00 (assembly GCF_000502535.1). Lineage (NCBI taxonomy): Bacteria > Pseudomonadati > Pseudomonadota > Alphaproteobacteria > Hyphomicrobiales > Phyllobacteriaceae > Mesorhizobium > Mesorhizobium sp. LNJC391B00. The sequence goes on along the minus strand of NZ_AYWI01000020.1, from coordinate 6,730 downwards.
GATGACCGCGGCGACAAGCGCTCGCCGCCGATCGTGGCCGGCTATCCCAAGCTCGGCACCATTTCGGAGCTGATGGAATTCGCTCGCATCGCGCGCATCGACATGCTGATCGTGTCGCTGCCGCTGACTGCCGAAACGCGCGTGCTGCAGCTGCTGAAGAAGCTCTGGGTGCTGCCGGTCGACATCCGGCTCTCGGCGCATTCGAACGCTTTGCAGTTTCGCCCGCGCGCCTATTCCTACATCGGCTCGGTGCCGATGCTCGATATCTTCGACAGGCCGATCAACGACTGGGATTCGGTCGCCAAGCGCGCCTTCGACATCGTCTTCTCGCTGATCGGCATCATCCTGTTCTCACCGGTGATGCTGGCGACTGCCATCGCCATCAAGCTCGACAGCAAGGGGCCGGTGCTATTCAAGCAGAAGCGGCACGGCTTCAACAACGAGATCGTCGAAGTCTACAAATTCCGCTCCATGTACACCGACCGCTCGGACCCGACCGCCAAGCAGACGGTGACCAAGAACGATCCGCGCGTCACCCGCGTCGGCCGCTTCATCCGCAAGAGCTCGATCGACGAGCTGCCGCAGTTCTTCAACTCGCTGTTCGGCACGCTGTCACTGGTTGGCCCGCGCCCGCATGCGATTGCCGCGCAGTCGCACAACCTTCTCTACAATGAGGTGGTCGACGGCTATTTCGCCCGCCACAAGGTCAAGCCCGGCGTCACCGGCTGGGCGCAGATCAATGGCTGGCGCGGTGAGATGGACACCAATGAGAAGATCCGCATGCGCACGGAATACGACCTCTATTACATCGAGAACTGGTCGATGCTGTTCGATCTGCGCATCCTGCTCATGACGCCGCTGCGGCTGCTCAACACGGAAAACGCCTATTGAGCGCGATTTCCCATGATGTGCCGCAGGCTGCGGTCATTGCCAAGCTGATCGCGCTGATATCCTCGGGCGCGGTGTTTTTCGGCGTCTTCCTGTCGGGCTTCGTCATCGACGAACCGGCGCCCTACGATCTTTTCATGCTCGGGCTGATCGGGGTGTGGGGGCTGTTTGGCCTGCGCATATCGCGCGCCGCCGTGCCGCTGCTCGTGCTGCTGATCACGATGAACATCGGCGGCATGATTGCCATGACGCAGATGGCCGATCTCGCCAACACACCGCTCTATCTCGCCGTCTCGCTGTTTCTCGCGTTCACCGCGGTGTTCTTCTCGTCGGTGACGGCGGTGCAGCCCGGCCTCTACCGGCTGATCTTCATCGCCTATGTCGTCTCCGCGGTGGTGACCTCGCTGCTCGGCATTGCCGGCTATTTCCACGCTTTCCCGGGCGCTGAAATCTTCACCAGATACGACCGCGCCCAGGGCGCCTTCCAGGATCCGAACGTGTTCGGACCATTCCTGGTGCTGCCCGGCATCTATCTGCTCTATCTCCTGTTGACCGGCTCGATCGCGCGCATGCCGCTTCTGGCGGTGCCGCTGCTGATCATCACCGCCGGCATTTTTTTCTCCTTCTCGCGCGGCGCCTGGGGCATGTTCGCCGTCTCGGCCATCCTGCTCACCGGCGCCCTGTTCCTGCAAAGCAACAGCGGCAAGTTCCGGCTGCGCGTCATCATCATGAGCATTGCCGCCGTCACCCTGCTGGTGGTCGCCATGGTCGTCATCCTGCAGCTGCCCGGCGTCGGCGAGATGTTTTCCAGCCGCGCCCAGCTCGAACAGAGCTACGACACGGCGCGCCTTGGCCGCTTTGCCCGCTACACGATCGGCTTCGAGATGGCGCTCGAACATCCGCTCGGCATCGGCCCGCTGGTGTTCGGCACCATTTTCGGCGAAGACACGCACGACATCTGGCTGAAGACGCTGATGGATTATGGCTGGCTCGGCTTCGTCTCGTTTCTGTCGCTGACGCTGTGGACGATCGCGGCCGGCTTCCGCATCCTTTTGCGCGACCGGCCGTGGCAGCCCTATCTGCTCTGCGCCTACGTCGCTTTCATCGGCAATATCGGGCTCGGCACATTCATCGATATCGACCACTGGCGCCATGTCTACCTGCTGCTCGGCCTGATCTGGGGCGCGATCGCGCTGGAATACAGGCATCAGCGCGGGTTGCGGGCGGTGGCGGCAAGCTAAACCGACGGGAACGCCGCCGAGTTCGGATGACCCCGCCCTGCTGACGGATTGTCGGGATTTCCTCTATCTCGCGATGCCGGCAACCCGCTCGGGGTATTGCACTGCCAGCATCGATTTGTCGGCGTGATCGGCGAAGATAGCGCTGACCTTTTCGGCGTCGAACCGCGCCCGTCGCTTGCGCTTCTCGTCGTTGAGCAAAATCCCGCTGATGGCGTCGAACTTGCGGCCGAGGTTTTTCAGTATGCCTCTCTTGATCGGCCAGCTGCTGCTGAAACGGCCGGCCCAGGGAGTGCCTTTCGCCAGATCGCGATAGATCGCCATGGCGTCGACCTCGACACCGATCGGCGGACGGTCCCAGGGCTTGCCCCAGGCGAAGTGGCGGGCGTAGCAGCGGCTGAAAGGGATCTGGCTGGTGTAGTTGGTCATCACGTTCCAGAACGGGTGCATCGTCTGCCACCTGCCCTCGAAAGCCACGTTCAACGCACCTTGATCCATCCCGTAAGCCTGCTCGGAGGCCAACTGCCGGGTACGCTCCAGAAGCCCCTCCTGCCTGACCAGCGGCATGTTGAACACCAGCACGCCGGCATTGAACTTCGGCGCCCCTGGCTGCATCGGCAAATGCTGTCGATACTTTACGTCGAAATAGGTCTGCTCGTCGTGTGCGGCCAGCAGCGGAGCGTTGAGCGGGGTGTTGCAGAGATCTGCTATCGATCGGTTGAAAAGCACATCGGCGTCTGAATAGGCGATGCGGTCGTATGGCTCGAATTGAGGCAATTGATCGGCGAACAGCCTGATGTAGGTCGCAAGCGTGGGATGCGTTCCACGATTGAAGTTCGTCGCCTCCATGAACTTCGTTACGTCGATGATGCCGATCCTCCCCTCGAGCAAACGCTCACCGGCAGACCGGTCGTCACTGGGAATGACGCCGGTGTGCAAAATAAAGCCGTCGACGGCGCCGGACAAATCCAACACACGGCGCGCCGCCAAGCAGGTGTACGGAAAATACCTTTGATCGGCGGCGAAAAAGAAGCATGGCTTTTGCGACACAGTCTAATTCTCCTGCCCTGCGCCTTACGGATCAAAGTCGCGAATATCTCAAGCGAAACCGCCGAGTATTTCAGGAAACTGCACGGCCATCGCACCGGCAAGGGCATGCTCGGCATAAATCCTATGCACCTTGCTTCCATCATACCTTGCCCGCCGCCGATACCGATCCTTGGCAGGCAACATCCCCATGATGCCGTCGAATCTGCGAGCGAATCGCCTCATGACGCCTCGCTCGAAGGGAATGCGCTGCCGGAAGGGCTGGAGCCAAGGCGTATCCCTTGCCAGACCGCGCCAGACGGCAAGCGCCTCAAGTTCCACGTCGACCTGGCTCCCCCACGGCTTGCCGCCGGCGAAATGCCGGGCATAGGCTTGGGCGAACCGAAATTCCTTCGTATCGTTGGACATCAAATTCCAGTTCGGATGCATCGTCTGCCACTTGCCCTCGAAGACGATGTTCAGCGCGTTCTGATCGTTCATCTGCCCGGCAACGGCGACATCTCTGGCGCGGTGCAAAAGTCCCTGTTCACGCACCAGCGGCATGTTGAAGACGATGATACCGGCATTGAAGTAAGGCGCTCCCGGCTGCATCGACAATTTGTGCCGGTAGCCTGGGCGGAAGTACATATAATCGTCATGGGCGGCCAACAATGGGGCATGAAGTGTCTGGCCCACCAGGTCACCTATATCCCGATTGAAGAGGACATCACAATCAACATGGGCGATGCGGTCATAGTCCGCGAACTGAGGCAGTTGGTCGGCGAAAAGCCGAACAAAAGTGCCGACATTGCTTGGCCGGAAAGTATGACCGGCCTGCGCAAACAACGCCGATACGTCCATTATGCGAAGGCGATTCTTCAGCAGGCGTTCAGCAACACGCATATCGGCATCGCGTGCGCCGAAATGCAGGATGAAGCCTGGCGTTGCGTCTCCCGAAACGTCCAGAATTCTGCGCGCCGCCAAGCATGCATATGGGAAATAGTTGGCGTCGGCCGCTAGAAAAAAACAGGAATTTGCCACGCGCAGTCCTTCTTATCGGTATTGGGCGAGCCATACCGTCTCGGTATTGGGCGAGCCATACCGTCTTGGCGTTGCGCCGACAAGGCCGGATGCCTCGCGATTTTTCCGGTCCAACGCGCCGTTTTAGCGCTTGCACCATAACCCTTGAAAATATATGGCTTTGCGCGGTCCGGAGTGTAGCGCAGCCCGGTAGCGCACTTGACTGGGGGTCAAGGGGTCGTCGGTTCGAATCCGGCCACTCCGACCATTAATTCCTTGATATCCCTAGTTTTTATTGAAGGCGCCCTGCGGCGCCTTTTTCTATTTTCGGAACGAAAGGCGCTCAAAACGCCCGTTTCGGAACCTGGAGTCCCGAAAAAGTCCCGAACTAACCGCGCGAATGTTCGCCATCCGTGCCCGTCGGTGATTCTGGAATTCGCCTACCAATCCCCTCGAAGGAACCCGAAATGCGTATCCTTTCTATTGTGCCCGCCAGTGATCCTGGCGATAGGCGCTTTCCGTGCGTCGCCAAATTCGACGCAGAGATAACTGCAGAGATCCGGATGTACGGGCTGCGGCTCCTAAGATCCCCTACTGGCAAACACCTCTCCTACTCGCCTTCGTCCGGCGGGAAGAGGTGTGCGACGTTCTCACCGAACCTCGCAGAAGCGATTACGGCTGCAGCGATTGCGGCCCTTCACGGAGGCCGTGCAGCCAATGACGAATCCTAACGCCCATGAAATGATGCCCTTCGAACTGCCTGCCGGCTTCGGCGATGGCTTTGTGGCTGCTGTGGAATTTGTCGGAGTAGATGAGCGTGAACACGCGCTCGATTGCCTGTCAGACTATGCCGACATCCTGTTCGGCGACATCGTCCTGGTACCGTTCAAAGATGGCGAGCCGGACTGGGCAAACACGACACGCGACACCATCGAAAAGTTCGCCGGCCATTGGTCTGAGATTGGGCCGGAAGACGTTCCGCGCCTCGGCATTCTGACGGATGGCTTCGCTCGATTTTTGGACGATGTTGAAGGCGTGTCCGTGGTAACACTTTGGCGCGAAGGCACCCCGATCATCCGACAGATCGAAGGCAAACCGTGCGGAGCGGCCCTCGACATCATCATGGACGCAATCGTTGATGACGAGCCGCTTACGGTGCGACCGACGGATGCGACTGGAAAAGGTCGGCAGGAGCAAGACGACGACACATATCCTAAGCCGATCAAGGCGAGCCCATTTTTGCTCGGCGACCCTTCGGCTATCCCGCCTCGCCAGTGGCTGTTCGGAAGCCATTACATCCGCAAATACCTGACGTCGACTGTTGGCGCTGGCGGCGGTGGCAAGTCTGCACATGCCGTATCGGAAGCTCTGGCCATGGCCACGGGCAGGCCGCTGCTCGGCCCGGACGGCCCCTTAGGAAGGAAGCTCGGCGTTTGGTATATCAATGTGGAGGATCCGCGCGACGAAATCGAACGCCGCTTCGCAGCTGCAGCCTTGCATTTCGGAATCACCAACGAGCAGATTGACGGACGGCTGTTCACTGATTCCGGGCGAGACCATGAGTTCGTGATTATGCGCCAGGCCGGAAAGGACTTTAAGGTTTGCGCACCGCTGGTCAACGCAATGGTCGCCGAGATCAAAGCCAATGCGATCGACGTAGTAATAGTGGATCCTTTTGTCTCAACGCATGAGGTTCCTGAGAATGACAACAGCGCCATTCAGCGAGTGGCAAAGGCATGGCAGCTTGTAGCTGAGCGCGGCGATTGTTGCGTCGAGGTAATCCACCACGTCGTAAAGGGCGCGGAGGAAATAACGGCAGATTCCGGCCGCGGGGGCGGTGCGCTCAAGGACAAGGCCCGTTCAGTCCGAACGATCAACGGTATGACGCAGGCGGAGGCCACTAAGGCGGGTGTCGAGGATCGACGCGAGTACTTCCGTATCGACCTCGGCAAGGTGAACATGACCAAATCGATGCGAAGCCAATGGCGTCGCTTCGAGTCCGTTGGCCTGGGCAACGGCGGTACGTTTAGCCAAGGCGATAGCGTCGGCGTAGTCGTGCCGTGGTGCTGGCCTTCCGCGGACACCATAGCAGAAAAGGCGGAGGCGGCCCGCGTCGCACTGGTTGCGGACGTTCCTGCCGACATGCTCGCCGGTATCAAGGTGAGGTTGCACTCCAGCCATTACAAGGAATCGCCTCAGGCTGGGAATTGGGCTGGCAAGTTGGTGGCTGAGATTTTTAGTCTCGATGCGAAGGCTGATCGAGAGCAGATCAAGGCCATGCTGGCCGCTTGGATCGATGCTGGCGAGTTGGAAATCGTTGATATCATGGACGCCTACCGCCACCTAAAACCGCACATAAAGCCGGCTGCGGCACCTTAGAAATGCGGTGCCGCAAAGGGGTGCCGCAAGTGACGCAAACACTGCGGCGCGGCACCTATACCCCTTGTGGGGATAGTGCCGCACGCTGCTGCGTGAAGAAAAATAGGGTTGTGTGCGTCAAGTTCTGCAAAATGGGCGATCATGAAACTGGTCATGCGGCTTGGCGTAGAGCGAGCTTC
>NZ_AYWI01000019.1:0-105853 GCF_000502535.1 Mesorhizobium sp. LNJC391B00 | reverse complement strand
ATACATCAACATGGACGACCTGCGCGAGCACAAGAAGCTCGCTCTGCGCCAAGCCGCATGACCAGCATCATGGCTGCCCCATTTTGCAGAACTTGACGCACACAACCTTCGAGACCTAGCCCAGGCCCTTGGAGTCTGAATGTGAATCTATGGCACGAAGCGCGGCTGCCTGGAACCGACCGACCCGAGATACGTTCTGCGCCTCATGGATGAATTCATTGAACGTTTTGGGCAACAGACGTGGCTGCCTTTTTCCGTAATTTCAGCCAGGCTTTTGCTCGCGGCCGTCCTTGGCTCCATCGTTGGCATCGAACGCGAATGGCGCAACCGGCCGGCCGGATTGAGGACACACATCCTCGTCTGTGTTGCGACGGCTCTAATTGCCATCCTCACGATCGAGATTACTCACCTTCACGTCTTCGACGGTCAGGAAATCGCCATTGATCCTATCCGCTTGATCGAAGCCACGACTGCCGGCGTGGCATTTCTGGCCGCCGGCTTGATCTTCTTCTCCAAGGGCGAGGTTCAAGGGCTTACCACTGGGGCGGGCATGTGGCTGGCAGGCGCCATAGGCCTGGCGGTTGGGCTCGGGTTCTGGCAGATCGCGGCTTTGGCTACCTTGCTCGCACTTGTCGTGCTGGGTCTTCTGCAACTTGTGCAGGTCGGCAGCAAGGATCGTAATTAGATCCCGGCTCCTTCGAAAACGGGTTCGCAGCTCCGTTCGGGTAACGAACGCCACCCCCTATTATCCATGGCAGCGCCGATGGTTGACTTGGCGATGGGCAACGCTCTAGAGAAATGAACCGCAAGCTGGTCCGGAAGGACAGGTATCATTCGATACCAACTGTCGTTCACTGGGTCGGTTGATGTTCCTAGATGATTGAAAAGTCACGTTGGAGGGATGGCCGAGCGGTTTAAGGCACCGGTCTTGAAACGTGGTGAAAGCCATCCCGACTTGTCGTTGACCGTCCCGAATAGCCCGGTTTTCCGGGCTTTTTCTTTGGCGCAATCCATCTGCCGTCCTACCCAGTCCCTGCCCTTCCCTCGCCGTCCGGTGCCAATTGCGGTGCCAATCCTTTCCTGCAAGGATTGGTAGCTGCACGACTCAGAACATTCGAGGGGTTGATGGGTGGAATTGAGCGGGCTCTTAGGAGGGTTGGGCGCTATCTCGATCGCAACCTACTCACCGTTGCTCTGGCGGTGTCTGCTGTCGGACTGACGTTCGCCACCGATCTCTTGGACATCGTCCCCGATCCCACCCTAGCTTGGCATACAAGAGCACTTGCTGGTCTAGCTTTATTCGTTACGGTCTTCGGTGTCGTATATAGTACCAGCCGGCAAGGGTCTCTAGAACACGGGCTCGCGGCTTCCAAAGACGAGGTCGTTAAGCTTCAAAGTTTGATCGCCAGTTTTGGTACCGACTATTTCGATACATGGACGAAGCGCCTGCAGGCTTTGGCTGAAGAGCTCAAATTCGACGGCCAAGATCGCATCAGCGTTTACCGATATGCTGATGACGCGTTCATGATGGTCGGTCGGTTCTCCATTAGGCCAGAACTCGCCAAACCCGGCCGCAGCGTTTATCCGGCCAACCAGGGCGTAATCGGTGCAGCATGGCGATCGGGCGATGGAAAATGTGTTGTCACTGATCTTCCCGATCCTGAGGCCGATTCTCAAGCTTATCTCGCTAGGTGCGAAGCTGATTGGCAACTCCCTAGTGCGATTGTCCAAGCAATGACAATGAAGCCCCGTTCTATAGCCGCTTTTGCCCTCAATAATTCGCAGAAGACAGGCAGAAATGCTATAGTCGTTTTTGAAAGCACGGCTGCGGACCGCTTTTCCGCAGCTACATTGGATCGGCGCATGCGCGGCGGCTCTGGGAAGGAACTCGTGCTCTTACTCGAGGTGCTCCAGGTGCACGAACCGTCACTTGAATATGCTCATGGGAAGGGGTTCTGAGGATGGCTGACCTTCGCAACGTCATGACTTATCTGATACGCAACTATCCTCATAAGCATGAGCTGTCCAAAGCTCGTCTGACTAAGATGATCTACTTGGCCGACTGGAAATCTGCGATCGAGTATCAGCAGCAGATGACCGATATCGCCTGGCAGTTTAATCATTTCGGTCCTTACGTTGATGACGTCCATAAGACTGCACTCGAAGACCCGGCCTTTGCCGTGAAATCTGAATACAATATGTTCGGCAAACCCAAGGAAACCATCGTTCTAGCTGACAAGCAGGCCGATGATCGGGTCTCGAATGCCGAAGCGCAAATACTTGACCACGTCATCGAGCAGACGAAACGCTTGCACTGGGATCCCTTCATTAAACTCGTCTATTCGACTTATCCCGTGTTGACAGGTGTACGCGGTGCACGGCTGAACCTGGTGAAGTCGGCAGAGATTTACCGGGACATCGAGGGTATTCTTTAGGCAAGAGCCCCGCCACAATCGGCAGCTGGCCAATGGGTTGGGGCCCCCGGACCTATTGGATGCAAGAGCCCGGCGGGTAATGCTCCGGGTCGTAGCTGGTCGGCGAGACGAGCATTAAATGCCGGTCGGTGTGGACAGGGATCATGCCGAAGTCGTTGCTGTAAGCGTGGTGGAACGGCATAACGATCATGTCGTTGCTCGGCGCTGTCGCTGCTGAGACGGCGCCAGGCATAGCTTCGCCGGCCGCCAGAACAGTGGTGTTCGGCATTGTAAATCCCCTTTGGGTTCGATATGCTGTTTACAGTGTAAACATGCCATCGCCTGTATACAGTGTCAACAGGGGCACGAATGATCACACCATCACAGTGCCGAATGGCTAGAGCCGCGCTTCAGATCGGCGTGCGCCAATTGGCTCACAAAGCCGGCATCTCATCCATGACGGTGACTCGCTTCGAAAACGGCCATTCTGCCGGCGCACCTGAGACGATCGAGGCACTGCGCGCCGCCCTCGAATCTGCCGGCGTCGAATTCATCCCCGAGAACGGCGGCGGCGCTGGTGTCAGACTGCGGAAATGAAGAAGTGGGCCTGGCGCGTCGCATTCCGTGCAGCCAAGATCATTGATGGGGTTCCTGGCTTCGTCGCCGCAAGTCTCGTCATTCTGTGGCTCGCCGGTGGCGCCTTTGGCGTTCTTTGGGTTTTGGTCTGGGCCTTGCGATCGGCATACGACGCTGCCTTCTAACCGCGGTTCAGAATACCCCGGTTTGAGTTCCGATGCCACCTTCTGAAAACTGGTACCGGTGGCGGCACCGGTTAGCGCGAGTTTCCGGTTCCGCACCGATCTTGGACCAAGCGCAAATTTGCGCTTATTGGCCGCGCTTCGAGAGTTTCCGTAATTGCGGAAACATGCCGTCAAAAGGCTGGCGTAGGGCGGCTCTCCAAGAGCTTCAGCACCCTTGCCCTGTTCAGGGCCTGCTTTGCACGGAAGCGCTCCAGTGCGGCCTCCTGCTCCTCCTCACGGGCCACACGATAGGCCTCCGGCAACGGCTGCCAGCCCTTGGGCTTGGTCTTCATCGTCCACTTCGGCCGGCGGAATCCCCAATGCTCGATCGCGACGAGATCGGACCCGTCAAACCAGCAGGACACGTTGAGCTTGGCGAAGTGCAGAGATCGAGCCGCCCACCAGACCTTGTCGATCTCGACATCGACCGGGCCTTCCTTCCATGGCGTCCAACCCTTGCCAGGTCGCTCGATAAGCTCGTGGTCTTGCAAGGGCGCACCTCATCGCTGGGAAAGGTGCTTCGATATTGCATAAGCCGCAGCTTATAGGCAACCCGCGCGCGCTGTCTCGCAGCTACTGGAACGAGATGCCCACAGCCTTGATGATCGAGCCGGACAGGGTGACGGTGAAATCCCTGGTCGCATCGTTCTCTGTTGTGGGTATCGACCATGCGTCAGTCGCAACAGGCCGATCGTTGGTCAAAGCAGTCTCATCATGAATTGGACTATCGGCGCCGGTCCATGAGCCGACCGCGCCACTGCCGGTGATCGAGCCCGACAGGAAGAAGGCCGCCCCGGACGTTTTGACTTCGAGGTCGGACAGGGTTTGTGGTGTGCCTCCACTGATGCTTGCGGTGTCTACAGGCGTGCCGCTGACCGGAAAGAGCCTGTAGACGGCAATCGTGCAATTGCTCGGAGCCGCGCCAGCGAATGTGACGACAAACGTGGCAGTGGTCCCCGCAGCGATTGGCAGATAGAACCATGAGACAGAGCCATGGCCTGTGGCGCCAACGACTTCCGGTCCCTTGGTCATGGCATTGCCATTAGCGGTGACGCCGCTCACCGCTCTGGAAGTCCCGACATTACTAACGTTGCCATTGACACCAACCAGGACTAGGCGTCCCGCGCCAGCGGCTCCAATGTTCTTGGCAGTGAACGTATAGGTCGTTGCGTTGGTGTTATCGACGGTCGCGCCTTCGTAACTGTAGACCATCTCGACCGGTGCCGCCGCGTCGGCGAACTGGTCGATGTCGATCGAGAATGGCCCGGCGTCGGCATTGTTGAACCACAAGGCCATGCCGAAGGTGGTGACGCCAGAGACGTTGGTGAATGGGGTGATCGCGGCACCCGAATATTCGGTGTTCCAGGACGTTCCGTTGGTGCTGGTCTGGAACTTGTAGGTCGTGCCGTCCGCCGAGGTGACCAGCCTGATATAATTCGGCCCCGCCTGTGTTCCAGCGGCCGCAGCGCCACCGTCCGAAGTCGTATGCCCGGTCTGCACGTTCCAGCCGTTCGGCGGCGTGCCATTGACCTTGTATTTGTTGAGCCCTGTGGCGCCGTCTCCACGAAGCCCGACGATGTGGAAGTCGTTGCTGGTCTTCAGCCCGAAGCCGACCATCGCCAGCTTGCCCTGCTGGGCGAGCTGCGAGAAATGCGGCGTGTAACGGAAGGTGTATTGCCGGCCGGCGGCGATCGTCGCCAGCGGAAACACGAACTTGCCGAACGAGCCCGGCTTGACCTTGCCCTTGACCGTGGCGTCACCGGTCGATGTGACGGTAACGACAGGATCGTCGACAAAGCCGCCGTCGCTATCCCCGGCCCCGCCGCCGATGACAATGGCGCGGCCTCGTGGAGATCCGCCGAGCATATATGGTGCGAGCATCATGCGGCTCCCTCATGCCCATAGGCAGCTTGGATGATCTGGCCCGCCGACATCATGGCGAGCACGTATTCGTTGCCGAAGGCTTGCCAGAGGGTGATTGGAACCGACACGTTGACGGTCGTGCCGTCTTCCATGTCGAAGCGCATCCCGACCCACTCGCCTTTCGGCGCCGGCCCCATGCGGAAGCCCGCGATATGGCGGCTCTGGAAGTCGCCGAACTCCTTTTGAAATTCAGCCTGGTTTGCCCGCACCAGAGGATTCTGCGGATCATAGGCCTCCGGGATGGTGGCCGGATCGAAGTCGGGAAAATCGCTCATTTGCCTCCCGGCCTCCTGCCTGCACTGGTGCTTGCTTGCCTCAACGAGAATTGCTGCAACCGGGTGGCGGTGAAGGTGTCAGTCACCAAGTCGAAGACATCACCAACGCCGAGGCCGAAGTCGAGCTTGACGTTCATCGTCCCACCGGAACCGGCAGGAGCCCCTGCAAGTTTGAGGTCGGCGAAGCCGCCACCGGCAAAGCGCGGAATGGCCATGCCACGAGTGAGACCGTCGGCGATCCCGCCCAGGCTGAAGCCTTTCGACAGGCTGCGGAAGGCGTCGATGTCGGGCATGACACCGGCATTGAGCGCAGCGAAGAAATCAGCACCGAGAGCCTTCACGACCTTCGCCCGGATCACGAACTCGCCGACGCTGAGCCGGGCCAGGATGCTGTCGCTGGTGCCGGTGCCAGGACCGTGGGAGAGATGGCCGCCACGGGCGAAGCCACCATGCGAACCGCCGCCGTCGGAAGATGAACTCGAGCTGGCAGCCGCGCGGAGAGACTGCGCCGCCGCCGCTGCTGCCCGGAGCGAGGCCAGGATCCGAGCGATCGCCGCCTCGACCTGGGCCGCCAAACTGTTGACGATGCCTGCGAGACCGGAGAACCCGCCCTGCAGCAAGGCACGCATTCCAGATAGGATGGCAGACAGCTTGCCCGGAAGTGTCTCGAACGGCGCCACGATGGCCTCTGCGGCCGCTTGGGCTGCGCCGGAGTCGAGATTGCCGAGCGAACTGTTGAAGGCGCCAGCGGCCTCCTGTGCGGCCGGCGCGATCGTGCTGATGCTGTTTGTGATTTCGTTGCTGACGCCATCCACGGCGCCGCTGGTGGCGTCGACGCTGCCTTTCAGGCCGTCGAGAGCTTGCTTGCCCTCCTCGGCCCTCTTGGCTACGCCGTCGACCACGTCGAACACTTCCTTGGTGAGTTTTCCGCCAGCACCGCCGCCGCGGAAAACGGTGATCTGACGATTGAGCTCGCCAACCTTTTTGGCATTCTCATCGACGGCAGCAGACGCTTTGGCCCCCGCCGTTGCGGCATCGTCACCATAGCCAGCAATGCCAAGGGCCGCCTGCCTGGATTGGAACTCGGAATCGGATATCGACTTGGTAAGGAGGTCTAATTCGTTTTTGGTCGGCTTGATCTTGTCGTTGAGCGCCGCGGCGCCGGCAGCCAAGTTGAGCCATTCGGTCGCGGCATCGTTCAGCTCCGGGTTAGACGCCCCGATAGACTTGACCGCTGCGATATAGGCCTCGAAACTCCCGCCTGCTGCGAATTCCTTGAGCGCCTCTGCGAACGGGCTTTTGATGCCCTGCTCACCACTTAGGCGGGCAAGATCGCGCAGTTGCGTCAGTTCAGACTCAAACGCCGACGTGAGGTCTTTCAGGGCGTCGCGGTTCTTGATGATCAGCCCGTTGACGACTTCGGCCGACATGTTGGCGACGGCACGCCCAGCCTTGTCGTAGGCATTCCTCACCTCGTCGACCAAGCCCTCATGGCGTTGGAGTGCTGCCGTCGCGGCGTCGGCGCGCGTTGCCCAAAGTCCAAGCCCTGTCGCTATGACGCCGATGGCGATCACGATCGGGTTCGCAGAGATGAATAGCAGGGCCGCCCGAAGGCGCACCAGACCGCCGATAACTCCGCCGACGCCTTCAAGCATAATGCCAAACGCGCGCGTCGCCAGACCCATGCCGAACAGCAGCGGGCCAATTGATGCCACGATACCGCCGATGATGGTTCCGAACCTCAACATCTCGGGGCTCACCGTGGCGAGCGCTGTCGTCCAGTCGGTGAGCTTGATAACGATGTCGGTGGCGAACTTGAGGAAGCCGGAATCGCCTATCGCGATGCCAAGATTGCTAAGAGCCTCCCCCAGCTTATTGAGCTCGCCGTTGAAGCCTTTGACGCGGGTTGCGGCGATATCGGCCGAATCCGTGTTCTTCAGATGCGCCATCATGGAGTCGATGCCCTTGCCGCCTTGCGCCATGAGAGCAATGGCGGTGCGGAGTGCGTCGGTGCCGAAGATGGTGGAGACTGCGTCGTTCAAATCCTCCTGCGACAGTTTGCCGAGCTTGTCCTGCAATTCCTGGGCGATCTCCGACATCGACTTCATTTTGCCGGATGCGTCGAAGAATTTCAGGCCGAGTTTGTCCATCATCGCCGCAGCCTGCTTGGACTGCGGGACAAGGCGCGTCAGGAAGGTTTTGAAGGACGTGCCGGCGTCCGACCCGGAGCTGAAGCTGGAAGCCGTCGCCGCCAGCACGGCGTTCATATCCTCGAACGACACGCCAAGCGCGCCGGCCGCGCCGCCTGCCTGGCCAATGGCCAGGCGGTAGTCGTCAAAACTGAGCTTGGACTGAATAGTCGCGCCGGTGATCTGGTCGACGATGCCGGGCAACTGCGCCGCGCTCAACTTGAATTGGTTGATGACGTCGCCGATCACGCCAGCCGATGCGGTCAGTCCTGTATCGTTGGCCGCCGCCAGATCGACCATAGCCTTGGCCGCACCGCCCATGACGGTCTGGAAATCGACGCCGACCTTCACCAACTCGGTCATGCCTTGGGCGGCTTCAGTGGTCGAGAACACCGACGCAACACCGAGTTCCTTGGCCTTGGCCTTGGCCTCCTCCAGCGCCGCACCGGCAACGCCAGCATTGACGGCGAAATTGTTCATCGCCTTTTGGAAGTCGCCGGACACCTTGAGAACGCCAGCGCCAATCCCAACGATCGGAAGGGTCAGCGATGTCGTCAGTGACCTGCCAACATCCTGGATCTGTTTGCCTGTCTTTGCGAATTGAACGCCGAGCGCCTTGATCTGAACTTCGGCCTGCTTCAGCGAGTTGAAAAACCCGGGCGAAAGCCCTTTCGTCTGCGCAGCGGCAGTTTGCAAGTCCCTGAACGCCTTGCGGCCGGCGGCGCCGAACTCTTCAAGCTCGCGCTTGAGTTCTTTCCCGCCGTCCAGCTGAATTCTTTGTTTGATGGTTGCGGCCATGGCTATGCCCCAGCGAGTTGAGATTTTGCGATTGCCAGGCTGTCCGGCAGCGAATCGCGATTTGCCAGCGAGGCAGAGCCCGTCCCGCGGCTGAAATGCTTGCCCGCCATGTCGATGCAGCCTTCCGCTGTGATCTGCGGGAACTCGAGCGCCAGGTTGAGCGCCGCGAACAAGCGCGCGTCGTTGTGCTTGCAGCCGTGGACGATGTCCATGAAGCGCTTGCCCTCCGCAGCGGCGCCGGCCTTGCGGCTCTCGGCCAGGCCTTGGGCGAAACCCTGGGACCGGGCCGCTGCGCACGCGCGCTGGTGCTCGGCCGGGGTGACGAATTGTTCGGCGAGAGAGGCTTCATGGTGGCGGCGATTGTGTGCTGACCAGGCGTTCGGATCGGGCAGGCCCATTTTCGCGAGGCTGGTCCGCTCGGCATAATACTCGGCGAGGTCGGCATAGACGCCGTCCGTCGTAACGTAGCTGCCGGCCTCTTCCTCGGCCTGGCTTCTGGCTACCTCCTCGGCGCGAAGCTCCTCCGCGATAGCAGCGTTGATCTCGATGTCGGTTTTTTGGATGTACCGGACTGGCCGGCCGAATTGGTCCAAGAGCATCAGGCGGCCTCCAGTTTCTTGGCAACTTGCTCGGGTGAAAGTCCGGTCCGATCGCCCATGATTTCACAGGCCCGCCACAAGAGCGGCTGCATGGCGGCGCGTTGCTCGCGCTGCCATATGCCCATGACGAAATCCCGCTCGGCTTGCGTGCCTGACTTGGCCGCGACCATGAAAAAGATATCTGAGAACATGCTCTCGACGGCGTGAACCGCCTTCTGCAAATCGGCTTGAGATCCCTTCGGCTTCAGAGCCGCATTACAGAAGCGATCGGCATTCGTCGTATCCTCGGCGACACGGTCAAAGAACCGGTTCCAAGCCGGTGATTCCCTGTCGCTGTACAGATCATAGCGCTGGCGGCAACGGTCGAGATCGTAGAGATCGTCAGTCGGCTCAATGCTGAAAATCTTGGCCGCAGTGAGTTGCCGGATGCGACGAGCGGTCAGCCCCAGGTCGGTTGCCAAAGCCTTTGCCGTCACGTTCTCAGGGGAAGCGGAAATCATGATTTTGAAATCCCCAAAAATCCGCGAAGATCGCCCTGTGACGCCCCGCATACACTGGGGAAATGACCGTTCGGAACCTTAATGGGGGGTGGGGTGGTGGTCGGCGACCGGAGAACACAGTCGCCGACCACAGGACGGCCAACCTCGCGAGCCCGCCGTCCGTTCAGCATCACGAAACCCAGCAAGGAAGCGTGAAGCATTGGCTTAGTCCTGTCTCGGCTCTGGTCCGTCTATCCCGAGCACGGCACGCGGGTCACAGTCGGCCGGCCAGCGATCATGCGCGTCTTCCCGCCATACGATCTCGGCAATCAGCCGTTGCTCGGCGAGGATGTTGCTGTTGAGCTTGGACAGAGCGCTGTTGCGCTGGTCGGCTGTTAGGGCGCGCGCATCATCGGCGAAGGCGTCGATCTCTTCGAAGAGTTTGGCGAGCAGCGCGTCGCGGTGCAGCCATGTGACGATGGCGACGTCCGCGCTGACCTCGAACTCGTTGTAGTTGTCCGAGCGGCCGAGAGCGTCCAATCGACCGAACCCGCGCAAGATCGTCTTCTCACTCGGCCAATGCAACTGCTGCCCGTGATCGATGGATTGCGAAACCCGGATGCGCCCGCGGCTGGCGAGTGTGTCGACCTCCAGCGTTGCGCGGCGCTTGGCATCATCCGCCGGCCACGGTGCACTGGTCGTCTCGGTGATGTCGGCTCGGAACTGAGCGATGCGCTCGGCAACAACGTCGATGGTGTCCGACTTGCCGGGCTTTAGCTTGGGACCAGCGGTCAGCCTGCCAGCATTCGGAAGGATGTACTTCTCAGCGGCGCGAAGCACGCGATCGATCCCTTGCGATCTCTCGACATATGGACGACGGCGCTCAAGGAGACGTTCATGCGTTTCGTTCACCTGGTCGAACTTGGCTTGTGCCGCGTCGACGATCGGGAAAGGCTCGCCGGCCGCCTTCCGTTCTGCATAGCGATGGGTGAACTCGGCATCGGCTATTGCCTGGGAAAGATTGGCGCGCTGCTTCTGCACCTCGATTCTTGCCTCGTCAGCGTCATTGCCGATGAGGGTCGAGACCGCGTGACTATCAGCCTTCAGTTCCCGCAAGCGCCGAAGGCGTTCAGCTGCATCCGGAGGAAGAACCTTTTCGAAGTCGATTGGCTTGGTCAGCCTGGACATCGGGTTGCTGACGAGATCGGGCATGATACCGGCAGCAAGATCTGCGGCTCGGCCAGCTACTCCGGCATCATGGCCGCCTGCGGCTGGGATGTTGGCGGCAGCCAGGCTGTCTTGGCCAGGCGCGCGGGCTGCGGGTTGCGGGCTCGGCGAATGCTTTGCACGGAAGTCCGCCCAGGCCGATGCGTGCGGCTGAGTGCTTTCCGGGTGGCTCTGGCCGAGCATGGCGGCGCCGAGTTGGTCGTGCGGGTGAGACATCTCAAAGCTCCTTCGTTGCGACAATCATCGCCGAGGGGCCTGCAGGAAAAAACACGAATTTACTTGCGGGTGACCTCAATCATTTCAAGGGCTTCGGCGACACCCTGCCGGGTCAGCGGGTGCGGCCGCGCCATAAAGGCCAGCCAAATCATGGCCGCCGGCCAACCGTAGCTTTCAGGGCAGTCGCCCTTCGTTCGATCCCGTTTCCAGCCATTGCCGGCATAGCGGCTCATCTCGGCAGCGATTGCCGCGTCCGAGTATCCCTCGCTGCGCAGTTCGTTGAGGGCTCTGGCGCGCACCAGGCGCACGGCCCGTTTCTCCAGCGCTGGCGAATACTGCCTTGCAAATGCCGCTTGGGCCTCAAGGTCGCCGCGCCGGAACGCTTCACGTGCTGCCGGCGACAGCTTGGCCAGCATCAGGTCGACGATCATCTCGGCGAGTAGCACCTGGAACAATTGGTCAGCCACCCTTGGCTAAGGCGTAGGCGTTGGGAGGGGTCGCGCCTGTAGACACTGAACCTTCCTCGTTCCCTGCCGTCTTTTCACTGATCTCTTCTGTTCCCTCCTGATAAGGCGCTCTACCGTAGGGCGGTGTATGGCGCTCTACCGTAGAGCGGTCGTTGCGCTCTACCGTAGAGCGGTCAAGCTGTTCGTCCGGCGTCGATCCCGTCTTGGCCGCCTTGCCGTCCCTCAGCTGCTTCGGCATCGCTCGCAATGGTTTTTGCGCAGCTTCGAAGGTCTCAAACGCCCAGAATAAATTCAGCCGATACGCCACGCCGCGCCTGTTGCGCGTCACCTTGGCCTGGTCCTGTTCGCAAAGGCTTGATATTCGGCCGCGGCCGATCGAACCGGAGTCGCATAGCGCCACTATGGCACGGCGAATCTGGCTCTCGCTGGCGACGCCGGCATACTGCGCGAGTGTCTGCTGAGAGGGCCAGGCGACCATCGTCTCCGGGTCGGCATGCTGCATCAGTCCGATCGCAACGCGCAGTTGCAGCGGGCTATGCTTGTGCCAGTGAGACAGCCCGACGGCAGTCAACCAATCGAACTTGTTGAGGTCGACGAGTTCCTTCTCCCATGGCAGCCGCTTGCGCTCAGGTTTTGCCATCGGCGCCATCAAGCCTCATCGCAACGACCTGGAAAAGGCGATCGACGAACGCCCGGTTTAGGTCGGGCATCACGTCATCGAAGTCGATGGTGCCAGCCATGATGCCGGCTTCCAGATCGGGCCGCAGGCGAAGCAGAGCCGCTGCCATACCGACGCCGGCAGGATCGGCGCCAGTCACAGCCGCAGCGCGCTTGCGGCGCTCCATGGCACCGTTGCGATGCGCTTTGACGCGGCAGGTTCCAGAACACGTCATCTGGTCTCGCCGTCCAGTCTGAAACATGTCGTCAGCCGACACAGACCGTGACGTAACACTTCGATGAATACGTTACATGGCTGTTCGGTATTTGTTGACGCTCGTTGGAAATTCCGCCGCTTTCTTGAACAATGTTCGCGGACGTGGTATGGTCCTGATCGTCGATCCGGTCCCCCGTCGACACTCCCGATGAGCCCGCCGCCTGATCCGCGGCGGGTTTTCGCTTGTTAGGCGGCTGCATCGACACCTCCTGCCCTGATCAGGTTGGCCAGGCGGATCGCAGCGCAGGCGTCCTGCGCATCGAGCGGGTACCGGCTCCTGATCTCGACGATGGCCGCGCCAGGGCGCTGCGCCTTGGGGGTCTCGACGATGAAGCGCGCTGCCTCTTGGATGACAAAGTTCGGGTCGAGGTCGGTCTGGCCCATTATGCCGCCTCCCCCTTGAGCAACTTGTCCAAGGCAGCGCGCGGAACGAGGATCCGCTTCCCGATCTTGATTGTGGGGATCTCGCCCCTGTGGGCGGCCTCGTAACCGGCGTTACGCCCAATGCCCAGTACCTTCGCCGCTTCGGCGATCGTGACGGTCTGGCGCGTAGTGACTTCGACCATTGCGAAAGTCTCCTTTTCCAAGGTGCTCCAATCGGGACCATCCCGAACGGTTAGTGCACCAATACACTAATCAATACCGGACGGGGTTTACAATCGTCAAGTGCACACTTACACTACTCACAGGGATTAGGCGGAATGGTCCGCTATCAACGGGGATTTTTGAGATGTTGACGTATGCCGCTGCCGAAGCCGTGCTGGCCGGGATGTACGGCTTGGGGTCGGAAATTCAGGGGAAAGCGTTCCGCGCTAGGTTGAAGCACCTCAAGCGGCTCGGAGTGCCGCTAGGCTCAAACCCAGGGCGCGGCACCAAAATCTGGTACCACGATGAGCAGATCTTCCAATGGGCCTTCTGTCTCGAGTTGGCTGAGTTCGGAATTGATCCGACGACTGTGGTAACTTTCATCCGTGAGGCATGGCCCGACATCCTCAAGCATTTCGAGGAAGCCCGTCGCGGGCGCACTGCTGCTAACGAAATTTGTTTCTGTTCTGAACCACGATTGATGACGGGACCGCTGAGCGGCGAAGGCCTTGGCTTTGCGTACAATTGGCGGAACGCCGCCATGGTGCGCGTCGACGGCGTTAGGCGCAGCCTTGTAATCAACCTATCGGCTATGGTCCGCCAGATCGACATCCTGCGCGTCCGGGCCGACAGCACGAGGAGCGACGACGATGCGCGGTAACATCACGCGGCGGGGCAAGGCTTCATGGCGCCTGAAATTCGACCTCGGCACTGATCCAGTCACGGGCAAGCGGCTGACGCAATTCGCTACTGTGCGAGGCACGAAGAAGGAAGCCGAGGCCGAGCTTTCGAAGCGGCTCAACCAGATCGATGAAGGCACGTTCGTCGAGCGGGCGATGTCCACGGTCGCCGAATATGCGCGCCACTGGTTGAAGGCGATCGCCCCATCCAAGACGTCGGCCAAGACGCTGGAGCGGTACGGCGAGATTGTCGAGCAGCACATCATCCCGCAGATCGGCGCCGTCGGTCTGCAGAAGCTCGACGGCACCCGGATCGATCAGTTCTATGAGCACCTGCGCACTGCTGGCCGACGGGATGGCAAGGGCGGATTGGCCGCGCAAACCATCCAGCATGTACATCGGCTGCTTTCGCAGATCCTGTCATCGGCCGTAAAGGCGAGGAAGCTTCGCCAGTCCCCCATGTCGGCCGTGCAGACCACGCCCAAGGTGCGCCGTGAGGAAATCCAGGTGCTGGACGATGACGAGTTGAAAGCCCTCTTAGGCCACCTCAAGGGCCGCTCGATCTACATGCCGGTGCTCATGGCTGCGTCGACCGGAATGCGCCGTGGCGAGGTACTGGCGTTGCGGTGGAAGGATATCGATCTTGACCGAGCAACGCTCCAAGTCGTCCAGGTGGTCGAGGAAACGAAGGTCGGCCTCGCGATTAAGGAACCGAAAACCGATCGCAGCCGCCGCACGATCGCCCTGCCCGCGCGGTTGGTGGTCGAGCTCCGCCGGCATCGGAAGGAATTGGCCGAGCATCGCCTGAAACTCGGCATGGGCAAGGATGAGAAGGATCTGGCTTTCCCTACATGGGATGGGCGCATTCGAACCCCTCGCCCGTTCTCGAAAGAGTTCGCTCGAGAAGCCGGAACCGCAGGCGTTCCCCAGGTCACTTTTCATGGCCTCCGGCATACGCACATCACGCACCTGTTGCGCAGCGGCGTTCCGGTGCATGTCGTGTCGGCTCGCGCCGGCCATGCCAATCCATCAGTCACCCTGAACATTTACGCGCACTTGCTGCCAGGACAGCAGGAAGGCGCCGCAGCGGTGGTTGACGCGGCCCTCAATGCCGCTTTACAGGAATGAAGCGCGAACCGGTCGGGAACGCCTTCGGTGCCAATCCGGTGCCAACAGGTCAAAATGGGCCGACTGCGTAGCGCCTAAGTGATTGAAAAATCACGACGGAGGGATGGCCGAGCGGTTTAAGGCACCGGTCTTGAAAACCGGCGTGGGTGCAAGCCCACCGTGGGTTCGAATCCCACTCCCTCCGCCAGATATTTGGCTACCGTGCTGAATTGCCTCTGTATTTTCAAAGAGGGCCAAATCTTTCCTAAGTTATTCCTAACTTCCTAAAACGAAGAAGCCTGCCACCGTGAGGCAGCGGGCCAGCGTGAGCGCAAACGTTGCGCCAGCCTAAGGATCAACGTTCGTCCTGGCTATAGAGCCGTTTGGTCGCGCGGTCGCTTTCCATGCGTTCTGCAGGACCACGGTGGCGTCGGGTCATAAGAACGTATGCCATCAATAGGGCCAGCAACAGTGGCCCACCAGCAACGACGATCAACCACATCACACTTTCAAACATGAGGCATCTCCTTCACGTCACAACCGTCAAGGAGAAGAACCGTTCCGTTCAAAGTTACAGCAACACCAGCACCTCCTGCGACTGAGGGTCGTTTTCCCATGTGACCGTTTCGGAAATCCGGGCTCCGCTGCAACAAAAGGCTGCGGCTGCACGTTGCGGTTGATCATTCAACCAGGAGCAAAGCAAATGGCCGACGACAAAACGAAGACGGACTTCCGCGATCGGGACCGCGTCTCTGCCGATGAGGATTATGAAGTCGAGTATTTCGCCACCAAGGCCGGCATCACCCCGCAGCAGGTCAAGGAATTGATCGCGAAGCACGGCAACCGACGCGAGACGCTGGAGCGGGAAGCGAAGGCTCTGGGGAGCGGTAGGTAGGCCGGCATGCCAGAGTACCAGGTGGAAGAGTGGCATGGAGAGGAGTGTGTCTCATCTCAGGCCACGAACGCCGATGATCCGTTATCTGCGGTAGAGAAGGTCACGGGCCAAAGGGTGTCGCCTAGAGCGCTTCAGGAGCATTGGTTTCGTGTGGTCGATGAAGATGCGCGAAGCACGCATGAATTCAGCCTTGAGGACGGCGGCCCGGCTGGAGATTTCGCAAAATAGCCATGACCAGAATCTCGGACCTGCATTGGGACCAACGCTGCAGATAGGCGAGAAAGGTGCAGCCGCCGGGCGGACCCGACGGCTTATCGTCGATTGGATCGCTGCCGCCGCATGGGGCCTTAAGGCGCGGCCGGCGCCAGCTTGGCGGCTACTTGGTCGATCTTGTCGGCAAGTACGCTATTGGCCCAATCTGTCACCTCAGGGTCAACGGGCTTGTTGGCCATTTGGGCAAGGGCTGCATCGATCGATGGGACGTTGGCAGCGGCAGCTGTGGCGGCGGTCTGAGCAGCGGCCGCATCCTGGGTGGCGTCATCGAGCGCTGCCTGTGCTGCATCGAGGTCGGCCTGCGTCGGGACATCTTCGGGCAGGGTATTCGGGTCAGCCGCTTTCGCATTCAGCGCGTCGAGCGCCGCTTTGGCGTCGGTAACCGCCTGATTGGCGGCGTCGAGCGCCGATTGAGCGTTCTTGGCTATTGCCGACTGTGTCACAAAAGCCTGCACGCCAGCGAAGTTCTTGCTCTTGGAGTGCATAAAGGCGTTGGCGTTGCGCTGAAGCGAGTTCAACCGGCCGAGCTTGGCATGGATATTCTTTTCCTTGGACACAGAAGGGGTAGCGGCCTTGGCGACCTGGCCCTTAGGGGCCTGGCCCTTGGCGGATGCCGACTTGCCGACCGAACCGCCGCCTCCGCCATTGCCGCCAGCATTACCGTTTCCTCCGCTATTGCCATTGCCATTGCCGTTACCATTGCCATGGCCGTTACCATGGCCGTTGCCACCAGCAGCAGCCAGGGCCGGCGACACCAGAAGCGAGAACACTGCAAATGCAGCAAAAAGGGTCTTTCGGGATGTCATAACTACCTCCGAGATTGCCACCGCCACTAACCGCTATACCGGGCAACATGAGGAATCGCTAACACAAAGGGTAAACTTGGATATAGATGTGCTTTCATTGCGAGAACGAAGCGGCCGGCCGGCGAAACGCCAACCAGCATAACTCTTTGAAATTGCTGAAGTAGATCACCCTCCTTGGAACCGGGCGGCCTTCCGAACTCAAAGGTCCTAGACCGCTCAGACCAAGGTCTTAAGCCGTGGTTTCGGCCGCGACTCAGAAGTCGTGACGGCGCGGCGACCTTCGGTAGTCGGCACCTATCGGCCTGAGGCCGAGCTCGACATCGATCCGCTGCAGTGTTCCCAAACACCGCCTAAGTGGTTGTATTACCTGTCTTTTGATATAAGCGCTAGTCTGAGGTAAAATTTCGACCGGCATCTGGCGGGCTTACGTTATGCAGCATCGAACGTTCTTTGGCGGCAAGGTCACCGAGATCCCCACTTCGTTACATAACGATCCAAGGGGAATGCTGACCGCTATCGAGTTCAGCGGTTACAATTTCCAAGCCGTGCGGGCGTTCGTCGTCACCGCGCCGCGCGGCACGTCGCGGGGCGGACATGCACACGGCTCGGGCCGGCAATTGATGATGCAGCTGTCGGGCGAGATCGGCATCGAATTTCGCTACCAGGAACAGGTCGAACGGCTGACGCTCACCGCATCGAACCGCGCGGTGCTGGTCGATGCCGCGGTGTGGGCGCTGCAGACCTATGAAGGCGAGAACCCGGCTTTGCTGGTTTTCTGCGATACCGTATACGACCCTGAAAACTACGTATCGAACCCCTGATGACACTCATCGGGAAAGGAGAGGCCGCGATGCGCGCCAGGACATGACAGCGCCTCGCGGCAGAATGGCTATTCTCGGCGCAGGCATCATGGGCGCCAGCCTCGCTCTCATGATGGCACGCAGAGGCTACGCGGTGTCCCTCTTCGACAAGGAGAGCGAGCCGATGGCCTGCGCCAGCCGTTGGAACGAGGGCAAGATTCATCTCGGCTATCTCTACGGGAACGATCCCTCGCTGCTGACCGCCCGGCATCTGCTTTCGGGAGGACTGTGTTTCGGCAGGCTTGTTTCCGAGCTGATCGGAAGCAATCTGGAAGCGCACACGACCTTTTCGGAAGACCTTTATCTGGTCCATCGCAACTCGATCGTCGCTGCCGAGGCGCTGGGGGCAATCTTTGAACGTGTGGATGTATTGGTGCGCAGCCACGCTGACGCCACCAGCTACCTTGCCGACGTATCGGCGGCGCGGTCGAAACGGCTTTCCAGAACTGAATTGGCCGATGTCACCAACTCGGACCAGATCGTCGGCGGCTTCCAGGTGCCGGAGCGATCCATCAACACGCGATGGGTTGCCGACCGGCTTTGCGCCGTGCTTCGGGGTGAACCCAACATCAGCTTGCGAATGGCGGCCAAAGTCCTGTCGGCAAAGCCGGTGGACGGAATTGACGGGAAATGGCGCGTGGCGGTCGCAGGCGAGAAAAGCGAGGCGTTCGACATTGTCGTCAATTGCCTATGGGAGGGGCGGCTGGCTGTCGACCGCACGGCCGGCATCGAGCCGGTTCCCGGATGGTCGCACCGCTACCGGCTTTGCCTGTTCGGCCGCACCAGGCAGCCTGTCGATGTGCCGTGCGCGGTCGTCGCCCTTGGCCCGTTCGGCGACATAAAAAACTATGACGGGCGTAACTTCTATCTCTCCTGGTATCCGAGCGGGTTGCTTGCGGAGAATGGCGTATTGTCGATCGAAACGCCACAAGCGCTCGATGCCGACGCACGACAGCGGTTCATCGGCAACGTTCGCGCCACGCTCACCCGGTTGGTGCCCAGTGTTTCCAGCATGTTCGACGATGCCGAGGAGCTTGAGGCGCGCGGCGGCTTCGTGTTTGCGCAAGGGCGTGGTTCGCTCAGCGACCCGAAAGCCACGATCCATCGCCGCGACCAATTCGGGATCAACCGCTTCGGCAACTACATCTCGGTCGACACAGGTAAATATTCGACGGCGCCGTGGCTTGCCGACAGGCTGGCGCGGCAAATCTGCGGGATCGGATGATGGGTGAGACAGAACAGGGCGGCGCGAAGCAGGTAGCGCAGAAACAAATCCAGCTTCGATCCGGCTGGCGGCCGAAGGTCACCGCGCTGGTGCCATGCTACAATTCGGCTGCATTCATTTCGCGTACGCTGGACAGCCTCGCCGCGCAGACCTGGGACAATATCGAGATCCTGGTCGGCGAGGACAATTCGACCGACGCGACATTCGAGATCGTTTCGGCCTTCGCCGGCGGCCGCGACGATGTCCGTATCCTGCGCCGGGACAAAAACCTGGGATGGCTGAAGAATTCCAACGATCTGATGGCCAATGCCCGCGGCGAATTGATGTTCTTTGCCTTCCATGACGACGTCATCGATCCAACCTATATCGAGGCGTTGGTGCGGGCGCTCGATGCCAATCCCGAGGCCGTACTGTCGTTCAGCGATGTCGAAGTGATCGAAGTAAGCGGCGAAAGTGCCACGTGGAAGTTCGACCTGCTGGAGGGCTTGCAGGACGGTTTTGCGCGTGGCCGGGCGATGGCGCGCCAGCCGCATGGATGGTGGGTTCCCAATCGTGGGATATTCAGGGCCTGGGCGTTCCACCGTAGCGGCGGGATCAAGCCCAACAGCCAAGGCGAATTCAGCGCCGACTGGACCTGGCTTCTGCATCTGTCGCTGCTCGGCGGCTTTGTCCGCGTGCCGCAAGTGCTCTGCCACAAATACTATCGGGCGGGCAGCATCAGCCGGCGCTGGGAACGCAACAGCACCCAACGAAGGGCATTGAGGGCGGCGGGGATAAGGGAGGTCTGGCACAGCGAGGCCGGCCTGGCACAGAGAACCTTCCTCGCTGCCTATATCGCCTTGCGGCCGTGGCGGTGGCTGCCGCGATCGCGAGAAGCGGAAAGACGGGGAAACAGGCAATCGGTGCATGGCAGCCCGGACAATTAAGAATGGCGCCGGCGACGTGTCAAAGCGGCTGCGTCAAGACACCCTGCCCGGCCAACGACGATTTCCGCGCATATCCGGCTGCCCCAAAATGGCACTCCGGTTGATTTTTCACGCGAGTTATGGTCGTTCTCCCGCCCATGAAAAAACTATTCCTTGCGGCGCTGGCCTCGGTGACGCTGGCCTGGCCCGCCCACGCGATGGACGCCGCCCTGCGCGCCGGCCTGCTGAAACTCGACCCGGAGACCCGGCTGGAGCAGAGATGCGACGCCGAAGTGCTCGACCGCATCAGCCATGACGACCACAAGTACAAGGCAGACCGCGTCGTCGCCTATGCCTTCGCGACGCCGGAAATGAAAGCCGATGTCATCCGCAGCCCGGGTGCTGCCTTCCGCAGCAAGGGACAGTGGTACCGGCTGAAGTTCAAATGCGAGACGGCGCCGGACCATATGGAGGTCCTGCAGTTCCGTTACCGCATCGGCGACGAGATTCCGGAAGCCGACTGGGCCAAGTACAATCTCTACGACTGAATTCGCTGCGACCAGAATTCTCTCTGGCAGAACGACCTTCCCTATTCCCGTGGCTTTCAGCGTCGGCGGTTAGAGCGGTTCAGCCTTTTTATGGAGCAGCTGACCCACTGTAACTCTTTGTTTTTGCGTAATTCCGGACGGAAAACCGCTACGCACTTTTCCTGGAATTGCGCCGGCAGTCTCTTGACGCGCGGGAACCATACACGTTAGGGCGTCGGCATATCCGACGACGAACACGCCGATACAGCAAGGGGCTCCGGTCGATGGACATTTTCAGCGCTGCAAGCATGACGGCCCTCCTCCAGGTCATCGCCATCGATCTGGTGCTTGCCGGCGACAATGCCATCGTCATCGGCCTTGCCGCCGCCGGCCTGCCGGTCGAGCAGCGCAAGAAAGCCATCCTGATCGGCGTTTTGGCGGCGACTGTGCTGCGCATCCTGTTTGCCGCCGTCACCGTCAAGCTTCTTGCCATTGTCGGCCTGCTGCTGGCCGGCGGCATCCTTTTGTTGTGGGTGTGCTGGAAGATGTGGCGCGAGCTGCGGACGTCGCATGCCGACGAGTTCGAGGCGACCGAGGCCCTGTCCGATTCCGACCTCAACAGCGACAGAACGGTGGGGGGCAAGGCGCCGCGCAAGACGCTCGGCCAGGCGGCCCTGCAGATCGTCGTCGCCGATGTTTCGATGTCGCTGGACAATGTGCTGGCGGTCGCAGGTGCGGCGCGCGATCATTTTCCGGTGCTTGTCATAGGCCTGGTGCTGTCAATCGCCTTGATGGGCTTGGCCGCGAGCTTCATTGCCAAGCTGCTGCATCGCCACCGCTGGATCGCCTATGTCGGCTTGCTGATCATTCTCTACGTCGCGATCGATATGGTCTATCGCGGCGTTGTCGAGGTCTGGCCGCATGTCAGTCCTGTGGTGAGCTGACGCTGCCGGTCCCACAGCTTCTGTAGCAGCATGGGTATCTGCCGGAGGCAGTGGTCGCGTTCGCCGCAGCCGCTGCCCATACCAATGCCGCAATAAGTGTGGTACTGGCCGCCGATCCCGAAAAACCCGGAATGTCTTCTCATGTCTGCGCCTCGCGTCAGTTTCGTCAGCCTTGGATGCCCGAAGGCGCTTGTGGATTCCGAGCGCATCATCACGCGCCTGCGCGCCGAAGGCTATGAGATCGCACGCAAGCATGACGGCGCCGACCTTGTCGTCGTCAACACCTGCGGCTTTCTCGATTCGGCCCGCGACGAATCGCTCAACGCCATTGGTTCGGCGCTTTCGGAAAACGGCCGGGTGATCGTCACTGGCTGCCTCGGCGCCGAGCCGGACGTCATCCGAGAGAAGCACCCCAACGTCCTCGCCATCACCGGCCCGCAGGCCTATGAGAGCGTGATGGCCGCGGTGCATGAGGCGGCGCCGCCCAGCCACGATCCCTATATCGACCTTCTGCCGCCGCAAGGCGTCAAGCTGACGCCGCGCCACTACGCCTATCTCAAGATTTCCGAAGGCTGCAACAACCGCTGCACCTTCTGCATCATTCCCGCACTGCGCGGCGACCTCGTCTCGCGCCCGGCGGCCGATGTGCTGCGCGAGGCCGAGAAGCTGGCCAAGGCCGGGGTCAAGGAATTGCTGGTCATCTCGCAGGACACCAGCGCCTACGGCATCGACATCAAGTACCAGACGTCGATGTTCGGCGACCGCGAAGTGCGGGCGAAATTCCTCGACCTGTCGGAGGAGCTGGGCAAGCTCGGCATCTGGGTACGCATGCACTATGTCTACCCCTACCCGCATGTCGCCGATGTCATCCCGCTGATGGCGGATGGAAAAATCCTTCCCTATCTGGACATCCCCTTCCAGCACGCCTCGCCGCAGGTGCTGAAGAACATGCGCCGTCCAGCCCATGGCGAAAAGACGCTGGAGCGCATTCGCGGCTGGCGCGAGGTGTGCCCGGATCTGGCGATACGCTCGACATTCATCGTCGGTTTCCCCGGCGAGACCGACGAGGATTTCGAGATGCTGCTCGACTGGCTGGACGAGGCCAGGATCGATCGCGCCGGCTGCTTTAAATACGAGCCGGTCCGCGGCGCCCGCTCCAACGATCTCGGCCTCGAACAGGTGCCGCAGGAGATCAAGGAAGCGCGCTGGCATCGCTTCATGCAGCGCCAGCAGAAGATCTCGGCGACGCAGCTGGCCAAGAAGGTCGGCAAGCGCCTGCCGGTGCTGATCGACGAGGCGCATGGCACGTCTGCCAAGGGCCGGACAAAATACGACGCGCCCGAGATCGACGGTTCGGTGCATATCCAGTCGCGCCGCCCGCTGCGCCAAGGCGACATCGTCACGGTCAAGATCGACCGCGCCGACGCCTACGACCTTTACGGCTCGGCGGTTTAGAAATTACCAAAAAGGGCGCCTCCCGGCGCCCTCGGATTTTTGGCACAGCCCTCGGCGCGGTTTCGCAGTCGAAGCGTGCAGCCCGGGAAATGAAAAAGGGCGCTGCGCGGCGCCCCTTCTCCTTTGCGTTTCCGATATTTACTGCGGCAACTTGTCGTCGACGCCCTTCACATAGAAGTTCATGCCGAGCAGCGTGCCGTCGTCGGCGACTTCGCCGTCCTTGAGCCACGGCGTGCCGTCCTGCTTGGCGACCGGTCCGGTGAAGGGGTTCCAGCCATCTGCGATTTTCTTGGCGGTTGCCTCGGCCATCGCCTTCACATCGTCCGGCATGTTGGTGAAGGGCGCCAGCTTGACGGCGCCGTCCTTGATGCCGAGCCAGACATTGTCCGGCTTCCAGGTGCCGTCGAGCGCCGCCTGGACGCGGCTGATGTAGTACGGCCCCCATTCGTCCGTCAGCGAGGTCAGCTGCGCGTTCGGCGCGAACTTGATCATGTCGGAGGACTGGCCGAAGCCGTGCAGCTTGCGCTCTTCAGCGACCTGCAAGGCAGCGGTGGAATCGGTGTGCTGAACGATGATGTCGGCGCCCTGGTCGAACAGTGCCTTGGCCGCGTCAGCTTCCTTGCCCGGATCGAACCAGGAGTTCACCCAGACGATCTTGGCCTTGAAGTTCGGGTTGACCGACTGCGCGCCGAGCATGAAGGAGTTGATACCCATCACCACTTCGGGGATCGGGAAGGAAACGATATAGCCGGCGACCCCTGCCTTCGATTCCTTGGCGGCGATCTGGCCGAGCACGTAGCGGCCTTCATAGAAGCGCGCATTGTAGATGCCGAGATTGTCAGCGGTCTTGTAGCCGGTGGCGTGCTCGAACATCACTTTGGGGAACTTCTTGGCGACCTTCACTTCCGGGTCCATGAAGCCGAAAGAGGTGCCGAAGATGATCTTGCAGCCTTCGCGCGCCAGACGCTCGAAAGCGCGGTCGGCATCGGGACCTTCCGAGACGTTCTCGAGATAGGCGGTTTCGACCTTGTCGCCGAGCGCCTTTTCCACCTCGAGGCGGCCCTGGTCGTGCTGGTAGGAATAGCCGAAATCGCCGATCGGGCCGGTGTAGACCCAGCATGCCTTCAACTTGTCGGCGGCCTGCGCGGACGCCGCCAGTGACATGGCGGCGGTCGTGGTCATCAACGCGATAAGCAGTTTTTTCATTGTGTTACCTCTCTGAGTTTAGCCTTGGAGCTTCCCGTTTGTTTTTGTTGTCAACGATCCGGAACGAATGGCTGCCCCAAGGAAGCCGGCGTGTTCATCATCGTCAGACGCTTGTTGCGCGAGATTAGAACGAGAACCACGACGGTTGCCAGATAGGGCAGAGAAGAAAGCAGCTGCGAAGGCACCGGAATGCCAAATGCCTGTGCATGAAGCTGGCCGATCCACACCGCGCCGAAGATGTAGGCGCCGGCCAGCACGCGCCACGGACGCCAGGAGGCGAAGACGACCAGCGCCAGCGCGATCCAGCCGCGGCCCGCGCTCATGTTCTCTACCCATTGCGGCGTGTAGACCAGCGACAGGTGGCCGCCCGCAAGGCCGGCGCAGGCGCCGCCGAAGATGACCGCGAGATAGCGGTAGCGGATGACCTTGATGCCGAGTGCATGCGCCGATGTGTGGCTGTCGCCGATCGAGCGCAGGGTGAGGCCGGTGCGGGTCTTGAACAGGAACCACATGACGGCCGCCGTCACCGCGATCGAGATGTAGAAGATCGGGTCCTGGCCGAACAGCAACCTGCCGACCACGGGAATGTCGGTGAGCACCGGAACGTAGAGGTTTGGCAGCCTCTCGCCGGGCTGGCCGACGAAGCTGGTTCCCATCATGCCGGACAGGCCGAGGCCGAGCAGCGTCAACGACAGGCCGGTCGCCACCTGGTTGGTGGCGAGCGACAGCGTCATCACCGCAAACAGCAGCGAGAACACCGCGCCCATGGCGATTGCCGCCAACAGGCCGATCCAGGGCGATCCCGTGAGATAGCCGGCTCCGAAGCCGCCGACGGCGCCCATGATCATCATGCCTTCGACGCCGAGGTTGAGCACGCCGGAGCGCTCGACCACCAGTTCGCCGATGGCCGCTATTAAAAGCGGCGTCGCCGCCGTGGCGATGGTCAAAAGGATGTTGACGGCGATGTCCATCAGCGGGCTTCCTTCAACTTCGGCGCGGCTTCAAGCTTCGCCGCGCTTTTCGTCAGCGCCATGCCGACCATGCGAATGCGGTAATGGATGAGCGTGTCGCAACCGAGCACGAAGAACAAAAGCATGCCCTGGAACACACGCGCCACCTTGTCGGAGATGCCGAGCGCGCTTTGCACCGCCTCGCCGCCGAGATAGGTCAGCGCCAGCACCAGGCCGGCGGCGACGATGCCGAGCGGATTGAGCCGGCCGAGGAACGCGACAATGATCGCTGTGAAGCCGTAGCCGGGCGAGATCACCGGTTGGAGCTGGCCGATGGCGCCGGAGACTTCCGAAATGCCGGCAAGCCCGGCCAGCGCGCCTGACAGCAGGAAGGCGAAGAAGACCATGCGGTTGAGGCCGAAGCCGGCGAACCGCCCTGCCCTCGGGCTGGAGCCGAGCACGCGGACCTCAAAACCCTTGAGCAGGCGGCTCATCAGCACCCAGATCAGCACGGCTGCGATGAGAGCGAAGACAAAACCCCAATTGGCGCGGCCGGCATCCGGCATCAGCTCCGGCAGCACCGCCGAGTCGTTGAACTGGATCGTCTGCGGGAAGCCGTGGCCCTGCGGATCGCGCCAGGGACCGCGCACCAGCCAGTCGAGGAAAAGCTGGGCGACATAGACCAGCATCAGGCTGGTCAGGATTTCGTTGGTGCCGAAGCGCGTCTTTAGGAGAGCAGGGATTGCCGCGTAGGCGGCGCCGCCGACCATGCCGAACAACAGCATCAGCGGCAGCACCAGCGGGCCTTCGAACCCGGGAAACAGCACCGGAATGGCCGAGCCGAAAATGCCGCCGAGGATGAACTGTCCCTCGGCGCCGATGTTCCAGATGTTGGCCTTGTAGCAGACGGACAGGCCGACCGCGATCAGGATCAACGGCGCGGCCTTGATCGCCAGTTCATGCAACTGCCAGACCTGGCTGATCGGCTCGATGAAATAGATCTCGAATGCGCTCAGCGGGTTGACGCCGAGCAACGCGAACAGAACCGCGCCGGCGATGATCGTCAGAGCGAAGGCGATGAAAGGCGACAGCGCCGAAAACAGCATCGAGCGCTGCGGGCGTTTGACGAGTTCGAGGCGCATCATGCCGTCTCCAGACCATGTTCGGCGTGGCCGGGCTCGGCGCCGCCCATCAACAGGCCGATCTTCTCGAAAGTGGCCTCGGCGATCGGCAGCGGCTTCGACAATTCGCCATTGTGCATGACCGCGATCGCGTCCGAAATCTCGAACAGCTCATCGAGGTCCTGGCTGATGACCAGAACCGCCGAGCCACTGCGCGCCAGTTCGATCAGCGCCTGGCGGATATGAGCGGCGGCGCCGGCGTCGACGCCCCAGGTAGGTTGGTTGACGACCATGACGGCAGGGCTGCGGTCGAGTTCGCGACCGACGATGAATTTCTGCAGATTGCCGCCCGACAGGGCCGCGGCTTCCGGATCGGGCGCGCTCTTGCGCACATCCATCGCCACGATGATGCGCTGGGCGGCGGCATAGACCGCACCGCTTTTGACGGCGCCGCCGGCGCCGACAAAAACCTTGCCGTCGGTGGCGTGCCGCGACAGAAGCAGATTTTCCGAAAGCTTCATGCGTGGCGCGGCGCCATGGCCGAGGCGTTCTTCCGGCACGAAGGCAGCGCCCATCAGCCGCCGGCCTGTGATCGAGAGCGAGCCGGCATCCTTGCCGCGGATGCGCACGGATGCGGCGTCCTGCTGCAGCACCTCGCCGGAGACGGATTCGAAGAACTCGCCCTGGCCGTTGCCGGCGACACCGGCAATGCCGATCACTTCGCCGGCGCGCACAGTGAGGGTTATGTTCTTCAGCGGGATCGAAAACGGGGTTGCCGGCTTGCGGCTGAGGGCGCGGATTTCGAGCAATGGCTGCGCGGTCTCGATGCCTTCGGCCGGCGCACGCACCACGGCCTTCACCTCGCTGCCGACCATCATGCGGGCCAGCGACGAAGCCGTTTCCTCGCGCGGGTTGCAATGGCCGACGACCTTGCCGTGACGCAGCACGGTGGCGCGGTCGCAGATGCGTTTGACCTCTTCCAGCCGGTGCGAAATGTAGAGGATGGATTTGCCCTCGGAGCGCAGGCGCTCCAGCGTCTCGAACAGCTTGTCGGCTTCCTGCGGCGTCAGCACCGAGGTCGGCTCGTCGAGGATGATGAGCTGCGGCGTCTGCAACAGGCAGCGGATGATCTCGATGCGCTGGCGTTCGCCGACCGAGAGATCGCCGACCAGCGAGTCCGGATCGAGCGGCAGGCCATAGCTGAAGGAAAGCGCCCTCGCCTTGGCCGCGATCGAGCTGATCGGTGAGCCGTCATCCAGAGACAGAGCGATATTCTCGGCCGCGGTCAGCGCCTCGAACAGCGAAAAGTGCTGAAACACCATGCCGATGCCGAGCTTCTTCGCCATGCCCGGACTGGTGATCCGCACCGCTTCCCCGTTCCAGAATATCTCGCCGGAATTGGGCTCCAGCGAGCCGAACAGCATCTTGACCAGCGTCGACTTGCCGGCGCCGTTTTCGCCAAGCAGCGCGTGGATCTCGCCCTTGGCGATGTTGAGGTCGATATGATCGCACGCCGTCAGCGTGCCGAATATCTTGGTCAGGCCACGAACCTCAAGCAGGTTCGCTCCATCATGATCTGCACTCACAGTGCCTCCCATCCGGTTCCCGGATATGTTCTGTGTTCCCGCCAACATCGTATGCGCTGGCCGCTCTCGTGCGAAAGCAGCACCCACCTTGAAAGAGCTTCAAGAATTTCAGCGGAAACTCAAGGGGTAAAGATAGACCCGTTTCGCACAACAAACCGACCGACCGGTTTTTCGGGTAAACAGTGCCTGGCGTCGCGGCAAAACGCTGAAAAGCAAGGCAGATCAGGGGATCAGTATGGTCGTGCCAGTGGTCTTGCGCCCTTCGAGATCGGCTTGCGCCTTGCCCGCGTCCTTCAGCGCATAACGCTGGTTGATCTTGATCTCGACCGCACCGCTCAACACCACGTCGAACAATGCCGCGGCGGAGACTTCGAGGTCTTCACGCTTGGCGTTGTAGACGAACAAAGTCGGCCTGGTAGCGAACAGCGAGCCCTTCTGCGCCAGCAGCGACATCGAAAATGGCGGGATCGGTCCAGAGGACTGACCGAAAGAGACGAACATGCCGAGCGGCTTCAGACAGTCGAGCGAGGCCGGGAATGTGTCGTTGCCGACCGAATCGTAGACGACGTCACATTTCTTGCCGCCGGTGATGGCGGCGACCCCGGCGACGAAATCCTGCTCCTTGTAGTTGATGACATGGTCGAAGCCATGCGCCTTGGCGAGCTCGATCTTGTCGGTTGAGCTTGCCGTGCCGATGACGGTGGCGCCGAGATGTTTTGCCCATTGTCCCAGGATCAGCCCGACGCCGCCGGCGGCGGCATGGAACAGGATGGTGTCGCCTGCCTTCACCTTGAAGGTCCGGCGCAACAGATACTCCGCCGTCATGCCTTTAAGCATCATGCCGGCGGCCTGTTCGTCGCTGATGCCGTCCGGCACCTTGACGACGCGGTCGGCGGCGACAATGCGCTGTTCGGCATAGGCGCCGACATTGACGGCATAGGCGATGCGGTCGCCCGGCTTCAGCCAGTCGATGCCTGCGCCGACCTCGAGAACCACACCTGCCGCCTCGCCGCCCGGGATCAGCGGGAAGCCGCCGGGCGGCGGATAGAGGCCGATGCGGTGATAGACATCGATGAAATTGAGGCCGATCGCGGTGTGCCTGACCAGGATCTGCCCGGCGCCGGGTTGTCCCGGATCGGCGTCTTCATAGGTCAGGACTTCCGGACCGCCATGGGCGTGGATACGGACTGCTTTGGACATTGTGGGCTTTCCTGCGGTCAGGCTTTCTTAGTGTCCGGCTTGGCGCCGAGTTTGGGGAAGAACTGCATGATACCGCCGATGCAGGCGAGGTAAAGTCCGGTGATGGTGATGCCGACCTTGGTAAAGACGCTGACCTGTTCGCCCAAAACGCCGATCTGGTCGTAGAAGGCGGCAAGGGCCGCCTGCGCCAGCGCCAGCGCACCGAAAGCGCACCAGAGCAGCGTCATGCCAAGATTGATTGGCCGCAGCCGCACCACCCGCACGGGATGGATGAAGTTGATCGGCACGAAGGTCAGGATGCCGGCCGCCACGACGACGCCGAAGGACACCCACTGTCCGGGCTCGATGACGAACAGCGTGAACACGACCATGTTCCAGACCACCGGAAAGCCTTTGAAGAAGTTCTCCTTCGTCTTCATTCCGGTGTCGGCATAATAGATGGCGCTGGACACCACGATGATGGCCGCCGACAGGAACGACAGCCCTTCGCCCATGAAGCCGCGCTGGTAGAGCGCGAAGGCGGGGATCAGCACATAGGTGACATAGTCGATGATGTTGTCGAGGAGTTCGCCCGACCAGGTCGGCAGGATCTCCTTGACCTCAAGCTTGCGCGCGATCGGCCCGTCTATGCCGTCGACGAACAGCGCCAGCCCCAGCCACCAGAACATCGCCGTCCAGCGTTGCTCGCTTGCCGCCACCAGAGACAGGAAGGCCAGGAACGAGCCAGACGCGGTCAACAGATGCACCGAGAATGCCCGCGCCTGCGGCCAGGTGACCTTTTTCTTCGGCCTGGGTATCCGGTCGGTGATCTTTTTGGCGGCATTCCTGGCGGTTGTGTTCTTGCTCACGGGCCCCGCCAATCCAGTTTGCAGATTTCGGCCGAGCGGCCGGCAAAGTTCCAGTTGTGGCCGAACGCCCGCATCTTGCTTTTGTCGGACCTGGCCACGATGATCTCCGGCGCGATCCAGTATTCCGAGTTGCCGATCACGGTATCCTTCTCGCGATCCTTGCCGGGAATCGGTGTGACCGCCCCGTCGATGATCTTCGGTATCTGGAAAATACGGGTCTTGTCACGCGTCTCGTAGGTGATCGGCACCTGCTCGACACCGAGGAACTTGCCGACAAGGATCGACAACAGCGAGGTTGTTCCGCCGGCCTTCCCGGTGAAGATCCTGGTCAGCGCTTTCACCGCATAGACGGAGGCGCGCTTGTCGATGAACAGGCCTGCGGTCCAGTTGCCGCGGCTCATAAAGCCGGGGATTTCCATGACCAGACCGAGATTGAGGCCGGACAGGTCGACCTCGCCGAAATGGCCTGCGTCGATGCGGAAGCCCGCCCAGGTCTGACAATAACCCTCCGTCGGCGGATGGCTGCCAAGCGACAGCACGCAAGGACAAAAAACCGTGCAATTGCAGGAGAGTACGAGCTCTCCTTTCATTGCCCAGCCTTGCTCTGCCATAGAATTCTCCCCCGTCATGCCGAGACTACTAGCAGGGCGACTACCCAGACAAGCAGTATCGCACCGGCCACTCGGGTTGGAAGGCTGCCGGTGGTCTGTTTTTCGATCAAGGTGAACAGGCCGATCAGCGCCATCCAGAACACGTTCATCGCGCCGACGGCAAACATCACCAGCATCAGCGCCCAGCAGCAGCCGAGGCACCACAGGCCCTGCTTCAGCCCTAGCCGGAAGATGCCACCCGGCTCCGCGCTCCAGTTGGAAAACAGTGTCGAGAACGGGTTCCGGCATTTTGTCAGGCAGGCCTGCTTGAGGCTGCTGAACTGGTAGAGGCCGGCAACCAGCAGCGCGGCCGCCGCGGCAAGGCCGCTCACCGGATCGAGCAATCGAGCGGAGGACGTAAATGCGTGGACGAGCAACGTCAGCACCGCGAGGCCGATAGAGGCGACAAGCCATGTCGAGAGGTAGCCGGCAGCCAGGACCAGCGGGTGGACCACCGGTTCGCCCTTGATGCGGGCGGTGTCGGCGATTTCACAATAGGTACGGATCATCGGCGCCGCCGACGGCAGCATCGTCGCCACGGCCATCGAAAACCACATCACGATCAACGCCAGAAGCTGTGCGCCGCCGGCATCAAGTGGTGCGGGCGTCAGGCACATGCCGAAGAAGCGGTCGAGGACATCCGGCAGCGGCAGTTGCGGCAGATATCGCAGGACCACATCGCCTGGTACGCCGGGGAGCCGGCCTTCGGCGCCGCGGATCGCCATGGCGCCGAGAATGAACCAGGCGAGCAGAATGCCGCCGGCGATGGCGATGTTGACCGTCAGGCGGGGGCTGCGGGCCAGGCTTGCCGTGGCGCGACCGGCGCGGTCGAGATGGCTGAAATCGTCCTGCTGGCCGGTCATGACAACCGAATGAGCCTAATCGCCGCGTTGATCAAGCCGCATGGTCTGACCTATATCCATGGGTAGACACCTGCATCGCAAACTGGAAGTCCAATTTGGATCATCGCGAGACAGCACGGATACTGGTAGCCGGCAGCGGCCCTGCCGGACTGATCGCGGCGCTCGGTTTCGCCGAGGCGGGCTTTCCGGTAACCCTGGTCGGACCCGAAGCAGGCGGGCCCGATGGCCGGACCACGGCGCTGATGAACCCTGCTCTCAAGGTTCTCGATCGGCTGGGCGTGCTGGCCGAACTTGCGCCGAAGGCCGCGCCGCTGAAGGTCATGCGCATCGTTGATGCGACCAGCCGGCTGATCCGCAGCCCGGTGGTGACTTTTCGCGCCATGGAGATCGGCGAGGAGCAGTTCGGGCTCAACCTGCCCAATAGTGCGCTGAACCCGACGCTGGCCAAGTCCGTCGCGGCCCATCCCGGCATCGAATGGCTGACGTCGATGGTCGAGAGTTGGCGTCTGGACGCCGATCAGGCGCATGCCGTCTTGACTGATGGTCGCGAAGTCTCGGCCGCGCTTGCGGTCGCTGCCGATGGGCGCCTGTCGCCGGCGCGCGAGGCGGCAGGCATAGTGGCCTCGGTGCGATCCTACCGCCAAGCGGCGCTGGTGCTGAATTTTGGCCATCGCAGCGAACACGGCCTCACCTCGACCGAGTTCCACACAGAGACCGGGCCGTTCACCCAGGTGCCGCTGCCCGGCAACCGCTCCAGCCTCGTCTGGGTGGTGAAACCGGAGGCGGCGAAGGACCTCGCCGCACTCGATGACGCGACGCTTTCCGAGCGTGTCGAGCAGCAGATGCAGTCGATGCTGGGCCGGGTGTCGGTCGAGCCCGGCCGACAAATTTACCCGCTTTCAGCGGCATCACCGGGGCGCTTCGCGCAAAACCGTGTGGCGCTGGTCGGCGAGGCTGCACATGTGTTCCCGCCGATCGGGGCCCAAGGTCTAAACCTCGGCATCAGGGACGTCGAGGATCTGATTGGAATCGCACGCGAAAATCGCGGCGACCCTGGCGCCGCAAGGGCTTTGGCCGCCTATGATTCCAGGCGCCGTCCCGACATTCTGGCGCGTTCGGGCGCGGTCAACCTGCTTAACATGTCGTTGCTGTCGGACATGTTGCCGGCGCAGATGGCACGCAGCGCCGGCCTCAATGTGCTCGGCAGTTTCGCGCCGCTGCGCGCCTTTTTCATGCGCGAAGGCTTGAGGCCGGGCAGCGGCTTTGCGGCGCTTACCGGCGGTTCAGGGAAACAGGTCCGGCGGTAAGATGCCGTGGCGGATCATGTAGAGCAGCCCGGTCACCGTCAGCACCGAGAGGCAGGTGGTGATCAGCACGCTGGCCGACGCGCGTTGCACCCAGACGCCATATTGCTGGGCGATGACGAAGACGTTGGTTGCGGTCGGTAATGCCGCCAAAAGCACGGCTGAAAAAACCCAGATTTCGGAAAAGTTCCCGATCCAGCTCAGCACGACGTAGCAGAGCGATGGATGCAGGATCAGCTTCAGCGCCGCGATCGACGCCAACTCATGCGGCACGCGGTTGAGGGGCCGGAGCGCAAGCGTCACGCCCATGGCAAACAGGGCGCAAGGGGCGGCCGCCCGAGACAGATATTCGAGCAGGCGATCGACCGGCTGCGGTGGGTGAAAGCCGAGATAGGCGGCGCCGACGCCAAGCGCGGTCGCGATGATGAACGGGTGCAGGACGATTTTCCTGACTACGCCGAGGATGAGCCGCCACGGCGATGTCTTGTCGTCGCCCGACAGCGCCATCATCATCGGCGCGATGGCGAAATGCATGATATTTTCGAAGCAGAAGATCAGCGCAACGGGGACCGCCGCTTGTTCGCCGAAGGCGAGCAGCGCCAGCCCCGGCCCCATATAGCCGATATTGCCGTAGGCCGCGGCCAGCGCCTTGATCGTCGACTGGGCGATCTCGCCGCGCGACGCCGTCACCGACCATACGAACATGATCGAGAAGATCGTGTAGGTGGAAAATACCGAGCCGAAGATGAAGCGCCATTCGGTCAACTGTTCGAACGGCGTGCGGGCCAGCAATTGGAAGAACAGGGCAGGAAGCGCGACATAGACGATGAAGGTGTTCATCCAGCCAAGCGCTTCCAGCGGCTGCCTGGTTATGCGCGCGACCAGAAAGCCGATGAAAATCAGCCCGAAGAACGGAATAACAAGACCGACAATGTCAGACATTTTTGCCCTGGCCCGAAACCCCGGGACCGGGCTAGCCCGTAGCTTCATCGGGCGTCAAGCGCTTCGGCATTGAACTGACACGCTTTCTGCGCCAAATAAAGCCTGATCCCAGACCTAAGTCGGGCTCGATTTTTGGCCAGGGTGTGTGTAAATTCAAAGTCTTAGAGCGCTCTTCGCACATTCGAGGGGACGCCGGGCGCTCTAGAGGCTTAGTGGTGAGTATGATGAAAACGGCCAAATTTTCGATCGGACAGGTGGTTCGTCATCGGCTGTTTCCGTTCCGCGGCATCATTTTCGATGTCGATCCGCAATTTGCCAACACCGACGAATGGTACGAAGCCATCCCGGCCGACGTGCGGCCGCGCAAGGACCAGCCGTTCTACCATCTGCTCGCCGAGAATTCGGAAACCGAATACATCGCCTATGTCTCCGAGCAGAACCTGCTCGAGGATCAATCGGGCGAACCGGTCCGGCATCCACAGATCGGCGAGATGTTCGACAAGCGGCCCGACGGACGCTATGAGCCAAAACGCCAGTCGAGACACTGACATCACCTTGCATCGACGTGACGACAACAAAAAAGCGGGGCATGACCCCGCTTTTTGTCGCTCCGGTATCTGTCCCGGCGATTAGTTGGCGGCTTTGGCCTTGGCCTGCTCGTCCTTGAGCTTCTTGGCGAAGTCCTGGTTGTTCTTGACGACGAAATCCTGAAGTTTTTTCTGCCGATCCTCGATGTCCGACTGCTGCAGCGGCGCGCCGTCAAAGGCGCCGCTGAAGCCGGTCAAGGCAACCTTGATTGGATTTGGCTGACTCTGGAAGTTGATCGAGGTCAGCGTGATCGCCTGTCCCTTCTTGAAGGACGCGACGAGCGCGTCGGTCAGCGGCACTTCGGCAACGCAACGGTCGGCGAAGCAAATGACATAATCCAGCTTCGTCGCCTTGCCGGCGTCTATTTGCAGGGCGATGCCGGGGGGCACCAGGCGACCTGGGGGAACCGTGACCTGGAAGACCTTGCGGTTTACCTTGCCCTTCAACTCGATCAGGCTGACGCCGGTGACGAACTGGCCGTTGCCGGCAGTGATGATGTTCTGGACATTGCAGATGTCGACATCTTCCTGCTTGGTGCAGGCCTTGAACCAACCCTGCGGAATCTGTTGCTGTGCCGAAGCGGTGGGAAGTCCGGCGCCCAGAAAGCCGACCACGCCCGCGGCCAGGACCGAAAGGCGGTATGCGTTGCTGTTCAGGCTCGTCATGTCGTGCATTTCCTCTCAAATGATCCCGGGACCGGCTTCTTCGCGCCGTGTGGTCCTGCTACCTGTTGCCGAATTGAGGCAACAGAATGACTTCGGAGCGCGTGTTACACTGCATGAGCAGCCGAATCCAGCCCGCCGCCTGCAATTCTTGGGCCTCGCAATTTGGGTCGTGCGATTTGGGTTGATGTATCTGGCCGGAGCGCCGCGGCGCCATGTTAGGGTGCACTCCGAATCATCAAGCCGCCCAGTAAGGAGACGGTCATGGGCCGCATTCTTGTTTGGCTGATCGCCGCAATTTCGTTCTTCGCCTTTGCACCCGGCGTGGCGATGTCGGAACCGAAACATGCCATCGCCATGCAGGGCGAGCCGGCGCTGCCAGCCGACTACCAGCATTTCGACTACGTCAATCCCGATGCGCCCAAGGGCGGCAACATCACTTACTGCGTCGTCGGCAGCTTCGACAATCTGAACCCGTTCATCCTGAAGAGCCTGCGCACCACGGCGCGCGGCATGCAGGACCTCATTTTCGGCAATCTCGTCTTCGAGCCGTTGATGATGCGCAACTACGACGAGGCCTTCAGCCTCTATGGCCTGCTCGCAGACACGGCCGATATGGATCCCGAGCGCAAGTGGATCGAGTTCCATCTCAACCCAAATGCAAAGTGGTCCGATGGCGAGCCGGTGACGCCGGATGACGTGCTTTTCACCTACGATGTCTTCACCGACAAGGGCCGCCCGCCCTACAGGGATCGCATGAGCCTGATCGCCAAGCTCGAAAAGACCGGCGATGACAGCGTGCGCTTCACCTTCAACGACAAGGCCAATCGCGAGACTCCCTTGATCATCGCGCTAACGCCGATCATCCCAAAGCACGCCTTCAACAAGGATACCTTCGACAAGACGACGTTGAAGCCGGTGATCGGCAGCGGTCCCTATACCATCGACAAGGTGCAGCCGGGACAGCGCATCGTCTTCAAGCGCAACCCGAATTACTGGGGCAAGGACATCCCTTCCAAGCGCGGCTTCGACAATTACGACCAGATCACCATCGAGTACTTCCTCAACGCCAATGCCAAGACGGAAGCGTTCAAGAAAGGCATCTGCGCCATTTACGATGAGGGCGATCCGGTCAAGCGCGAGCGCGATATCGATTTTCCCGCCTTTCATCGCGGCGAGGTGATCGCCGAGACCTTCGACACCGGCATACCGCCCGTGGTGACCGGCTTCCTGTTCAACACGCGACTGGAGAAGTTTTCCAATCCGGAGGTGCGGCGCGCGCTCGGCATGCTCTACGACTTCGAATGGGCCAACAAGAACCTGTTCGGCGGTAAGTACACGCGCACGATGAGCTACTGGCAGAATTCCGAACTTTCCGCGCTCGGCCATCCCGCCAGTGACAGGGAAAAGGCGCTGCTGGCGCCCTACCCCGGCCGCGTGCCGGCCGATGTCATGGACGGCAGCTGGCGCCCGCCGGTGAATGACGGCACCGGCCAGGACCGCAAGGTGATGAAGGTGGCGTTCGACCTGCTGAAGAGTCAGGGCTACGCCGTTAGGGATGGTGTCCTGCTGGACCCAAAGGGAACTCCGTTCGGTTTCGAGATCCTGACGGCGTCGCAGGACGAGGAACGCTTTGCCGCCATTTATCAGCGCTCGCTGGAAAAGATCGGCATCGCGGTGACCATCCGCAGCCTCGAAGCCGACCAGATCCAGTCGCGCAAGCAGCGTTTCGACTTTGAGGTTCTTGTCGGGTCGAGCGGGTTCAGCAACTCGCTGTCTCCCGGTATGGAGCAGAACCTTCGCTGGGGTTCTTCAGAGGCCCAAAGAGAAGGTTCATTCAATCTGGCCGGCGTCGCCGATCCAGCGGTCGACGCGGCGATCGACGCGATGCTGAGAGCACGGACCAAGGAAGACTATGTCGCCGCCGTGCGCGTGCTCGACCGATTGCTGATCTCCGGCAATTACATGGTGCCGATGCAGTACAACGCGCAGCAATGGCTCGCTTACTGGAATTACCTGGATCATCCCAAAAAGACACCCATATTCGGTTATCAATGGCCGACATGGTGGCGCAAGCCGAACTGAGCGTAGCCGAGATCATGCTCGGTAAAACGCTCGGCTGCAGGAGATCAAGATGAGCGATGACAATTCCATTACGGTCGACGTGGTTTCCGACGTCGTCTGCCCCTGGTGCTTCGTCGGCCAGAAGCGGCTGGATAAAGCGATTGCCGCTGCCGGCGACGTTGAGGTTCATGTGCGCTGGCGGCCGTTCCAGCTCGACCCGACCATCCCGCTCGAGGGCAAGGACCGGCGCGAATACATGCTGGCCAAATTCGGCAGCGACGAGCGCATCCGTCAGATGCATGCCCGCATAGAGCCGCTCGGCGAAGCCGAAGGCATCGATTTCGCTTTCGACGCCATCAAGGTCGCCGCCAACACGCTGGACGCGCATCGTGTCATCCGCTGGGCCGGTGCCGCCGGTGAAGCCGTGCAGAACCGGCTCGTGCGCCGGCTGTTCCAGCTGTATTTCGAGGAAGGCGGCAATATTGGCGACCACGCCGTGCTGGTCGATGCCGCCCGCGAGGCAGGCATGGACGCTGCCGTGGTCGAAACGCTGTTGCCGACCGATGCCGACGTCGAGGAGGTGCGCACAGAAATCGCCACGGCGTCGCGGATGGGGATCACCGGCGTGCCGTGTTTCCTGCTCGAAGGTAAATACGCCGTCATGGGCGCGCAGGACGCCGACACGCTGACTGATGCCATCCGCCAGGTCGCGGCTGCAAAGGCCAAGGGCGAGCTGGAAAAGGCCGGCTGACCGAAGTTATTTCACCGTCACCTTGGCTTTGCTGAGGAAGAATCCGTGGCCGTTGCTGCCCGTGCAGGTCAGTCCCTTGGTTGACGACTGGCAGGTAAACGGCCCTTTGCTCCAGCTGCTTCCGTAAGCCAGCTTCGCCACATCGCTGCAGCAGCCCTGCTCGCCCGGATTCTTGATCAATGTCGCCGGGCCGTTCGGCCCAAGGATCACGGTGACGTAGCTGGGCTCGACGCGCGAACAGCTCAGTTCCGGACCGCCATCCTGTGGCTCGTAGGTGCTGGTGCCACCCTTGGGCGTGTAGATGCA
Source organism: Mesorhizobium sp. LNJC391B00 (assembly GCF_000502535.1). NCBI lineage: Bacteria > Pseudomonadati > Pseudomonadota > Alphaproteobacteria > Hyphomicrobiales > Phyllobacteriaceae > Mesorhizobium > Mesorhizobium sp. LNJC391B00. Next base: position 68,229 of record NZ_AYWI01000019.1, on the reverse strand, counting down.
GCCGATGTTGCCGGACGGGGCATTGAACTCGATCTGCCCTTCGGCGCTTGCCGCAATGGTCTGGCTGCCGGCATGCGCCAGAGGCAGCCAGGCAAGGAACGACAGGATTGCGGGAGCGGCGGCGCGTGCAAGCATGGGAGCTTCCTTGTTCAAGAACCGGATATGCATGGGTGCCGACAGTGCCCGGCAAGGTTCATTCCAGCGCGCACGATTGTCAAACGGCATTAAGCTGCAGCTAAAAAGCGCGTGCGGACTCATGAACAGTCGCTGTGCAGGGCGATCTTGCGTGCCCGACATGATGGCCTGTGAGATGATTCGCGCAGCCTTGGAGCGATCACCGATGGCAGTTTTTCGACCGATCCGGTTAGCGCGCACCAGGAAAACCGGCTGACGGGCAAGGCTTTTTGGTCACAAAGCCGTGTATGAGCCTTCCCTCAGGGAATATTTCCGCACATCTGAGCGTTCTCGCAAAGCATTGAAACGAAGGGGATATTTGGCCTAGAAACGGCGGCATCCCAGCACCGACTGTTGCCTCATGGCAACGGCGGGTGGGCTGCCTCACATTCGCCGGGATAAAATTCATAGAAAATGATCAATTGGTGTTACTATCCGTAACAAAACTAAAAAAGGTTTGGGCGGGATTGTGATTCGGGTCGACAGACCGCGACGTTCAATATCGGCACTTTGGAACCGCGACGCCCCCGCCGGGCCGTCGCCCCTGACGCCAGTATCGTCGATGCGGACCTTCTGGGGACTGATGCGGGCCTACTGGTTCTCGGACCGGTGGAGGGAGGCCTGGGCTCTCACCGTCGTCCTCGCACTCATCATAGCCCTGTCGAGCAAGGCCGACGTCTGGTTTACCGTGTTGGCGGGCGAACTGGCAGCCTCAATCGCTTTTTTTCACGACGCCGCGAATACCACGCCCCTTGAATCGGTGCTTACCAATGCCGGCCTGCTTGTCCTGCTGGTCGTGTTCAAGGACATGGGAATCATAGGCGCCTGCAAATTTGTATCGGCGACATTGCATCGCAAATGGCGCGCCTGGCTGAACGCGCGTTTCAATGCGGCGCTGCTCGATACCAACCATACGCACTACCACGCCCAGAATGGCTCGCCAGATGCGCCAGCGCCCGACAACATTGATCAGCGCGTGCAGGAATCCATCAAAGACATGGCGGGCGGTGCCATCGGGCTTGCCCAAGGTGTGTTCGGCGTCTTCACCTCACTTTATTTTGTCGGCGGCGCTTTGCTGGCGAATTCCGTGGAGGTAAAAGGCCTGGATGCCCTCGGCAGCTATGGCAGCGCCGTCCTCGCTCTGCTGGCGGTTGCCATCTACGTGCCCGTCAATACCTGGATCGCGATCAAACTCGGCGGAATGCTGGAGTGGCTCAACGTCAGGATGCAGAAGGCCGAAGGCACCTATCGCAGCGAGCTGATCACTTTGTTGCGCCGCAGTTTCCATGTGTCGGCGTCGCAAGGCGAAGACGTGCAAAAGACGATACATGGACGGCTCTATCTCGATATCGATACCACCTGGTCGAAGCTCAACATCGTCAACACCCTCTATGCGGGATTCGAATCGGTCTATAATTTCGTCGGGGCCAAAGTTGTCGCCTACGGACCTGGTCTGGTGCCGTTCATCCACAACGGCGTCGACCTCAAGGGCTACATAACCGGTTCCGAGCAGGTCAACGCGCTGATCAGCAAATGTTCCTGGTTCATCCATGTTATGCCGAGTCTCGCCACCTTGCGGGCCAACAGCCAGCGCGTCATTGAATTGGCGCACGCCATTGAAAACGTCCAACAGCCGCAGGAATTCTACAGCCAGACCGGCCGTTCCGATTTCCACTATGCCAGCCAGAACCCGGTCTTCGGCCTGACCATCCAGAAGCTTGAACTGGCGCATCAGGGTGAAGACGCCACGCCGTTCCTGAGCGCAGCCAATCTGCGCTTTCGGCGCGGCGAGTGGGCATTCCTCAAGGGCGAATCCGGCTGCGGCAAGACTTCGCTGATCAAGGCGATCAACGGCTTGTGGCCTTATGGCCGCGGCACCATCGTCTTCCCTGACGGTGTGAGGAGCTTCTATGCCGCCCAGGAGGTCAAGCTGCAGCTGGTGTCGCTGAAGCAGCTGGTGTGCCTGCCCGGCTCCGAGGACGACTATGGCGATGCGCAGGTCGCGGCAGCCCTGCACAAGGCCGGCCTTGGCGATTTCATCGAACACATGGCCGATGAAAGCCGCGAGGGAAAGATCTGGGACCAGCTGCTGTCCGGCGGCCAGAAGCAGAAGCTGGTTGTGGCCCGCATCGTGCTGCAGCAACCGGGACTGCTGTTCCTCGACGAAGCGACCGGCGCGCTCGATCCGGATGGCAAGATCGCCTTCCACCAGGCCATCAAGGACAACTGTCCCGATGTCACGGTGATCAGCATCATGCATGAGGCGGTGCCGCCACGTTCGGCCTCGGGCGAGGAATTCTACCATAGCGTGGTCGCGATCGCCGACGGCGTCGCCACCAAGAGGCCGCTTGTTCCGAACCTTCCGCGCGAGCTCACCACCATCCTTACGCAGCCGCGGCCGGTCGAGGACAAATGGATGCGTTTTTCACGCCGGCTGAAGCAGAAATAGCAGCCACGCCGAAGCGCGTTCCGCCACTGGCGGCGGGGCACTCGCTCCCTCCCCCTTCAATAATCATCACAGTCTCGCGATTGGGCCGGCTCCCGGCTGTTTTCCGCCACCCCCGCGATTGACTCGCCAAGATGCGCTCCTATGTTGCGCACGCTCGCTGAATTCCAACTCGAACCCGCGAGCAGAAAGGTCACCGCGCCATGCCTGGCGACAGTAGTCGAACGCAACCGCCGTCCGCCTCGATGTGACTCTAACGGCTCACGTCCCGCCGGACGGCAAGGAGTGAGCCATGAACGAATTTACCCCCGTCGTAGCGGGCGACGATGCCGTCGCTATCGCGCGTATCCTTGCCAATGATCACGTCGCCGATGTCGTCGAGGCCCTGAACCGGGAATCTCGCGATACCGCGATAGAACTGCTTTGCGAAATGCCGTTCGAGCGGCTGGTCGAGATCTTCGACCAGCCTGAACTCGACGGCGCCTCCGATCTGGCCGAGGCGCTGCCGCGCGCCAAGGCGTGCAAGCTGCTGACCGCCATGTCGGTCGACCGCGCCGCCGATATCCTGCGAGAGCTGGATGAGCCGACGCGCTCCGAGCTGCTCGGCGGGTTGGTCCCGCCGCTGCGGGCAACGCTGCTTTCCATTCTCGGCTATCCCGAAGGCAGCGCCGCCTCGATCATGACGACCGAATTCGTCAGCGTGCCGTCGGACTGGTCCGTCGGGCGCACGCTCGACTACATCCGCAAGGTGGAGCGGACGCGGGAGACCGTCTACGCCATCTACATCGTCGATCCAGACACGCATGTGCTGGTGCGCTCGACCGGCCTGCGCCGGCTGATCACCGGCGAGCCGGACGATCCGATCCTGTCGGTGGCGCCGGATCGCGCCCCGGTGACGGTGACGCCGCTGACCGATCGCGAGACACTGGCGCAGACGATCTCCAAATATGACCTGCTCGCGGTTCCCGTCGTCGACCATGGCAAGATCCTCGGCATCGTCACCATCGACGACATCATCGACACCATGATCGAGGAGACGACCGAGGACGCGCATCGCTTCGGCGGCATGGAGGCGCTCGACGAGCCCTACATGAAGATGAGCTTTCTCGCCATGATCAAGAAGCGCGGCGGCTGGCTGTGCGCGCTGTTCATCTCGGAGATGCTGACCGCCAATGCCATGCAAAGCTATGAAGGCGAACTGCAAAAAGCGATCGTGCTCACTCTATTCATCCCGCTGATCATGAGCTCGGGCGGCAATTCCGGTTCGCAGGCGACCTCGCTCGTCATTCGCGCGCTGGCGCTGCGCGAGATCGGCCTTCGCGACTGGTGGCGGGTGGCGTTGCGCGAATTGCCCACCGGCTTCGTGCTCGGCGCCATGCTTGGCGTGGTCGGCATCTGCCGCATCGCGCTCTGGCAATATATGGGCTTCTACGATTATGGGCCGCATTGGCCGCTGATCGCGGCGACCGTGGGGGCAGCACTCGTCGGCATCGTCACGTTCGGCTCGCTGTCGGGGTCGATGCTGCCGTTCGCGCTGAAACGGATCGGCTTCGATCCGGCGAGCGCCTCGGCGCCGTTCGTCGCCACGCTGGTCGATGTCACCGGTCTGGTGATCTATTTCTCGGTGGCGCTGGTCATCCTGCGCGGCACTTTGTTGTAATAAGCTTCAGGCCTCCCATCTCGGTGGCAACAGCGGCTGCCATGGGGGGTTCTTCAAGATCGAGCGCGCGGGCGTCAATCGACCCGCACGCCGTTCTTCACGCGGTAGCTAGGCTTGTACATGGTGACCAGTTCCTCCGCTGCCGTCGGGTGGACGGCCATGGTGCGGTCGAAATCATCCTTGGTGACGCCGGCCTTCAGCGGAATGCCGAGCAACTGCGCCATCTCGCCGGCGTCCGGCCCGAGGATGTGCGCGCCGAGCACTTTTCGCGTGGCGCCATCGACCACCAGCTTCGTCAGCATCCTTTCGTCGCGGCCCGACAGCGTGTGCCGCATCGGCCGGAATGTGGCGCGGTAGATTTCGATATCGGAGTAGCGCTTGACGGCATCGTCCTCGGACAGCCCGACGGTGCCGATCTCCGGCTGTGAGAAGACGGCGGTCGGGATGGTGTCGTGGTCGGGCGCGGTCGGATTGCCTTTGAATGCGGTCTCGATGAAACACATGGCCTCGTGGATCGCCACCGGTGTCAACTGCACGCGGTTGGTGACGTCGCCGATCGCCCAGATGTTGTCGATGTTGGTGCGGGAATACTGGTCGACAACGATGGCGCCGGTTATGCCGAGTTCGATGCCGACGCCTTCCAGGCCCATATTCTCGGTGTTGGGGAGGCGGCCGATGGCGAGCATGACCTGGTCGACGGTCAGCACCTTGCCGCCGGTGACCAACGCATCCAGCCTGCCGTCCGGCCGCTTGCGGACCCATTCCGACACGGCGTGGCAGAGGATCTTGATCCCCTTCTTTTCCATGGTCTCGTGCAGCATGCGCCGCAGGTCCATGTCGAAGCGCGACAGTATCTCCTTGCCGCGATAGACCAGCGTGGTGTCGACGCCCAAGCCATGGAAGATATTGGCGAATTCGACGGCGATGTAGCCGCCGCCCTCGATCATGATCGCCTTCGGCAGTTGCTTGAGGTCGAAAACCTCATTGGAAAAGATGCAATGCTCGTGACCGGGCAGCGCCGGGTGCGGCGCCGGCCGGCCGCCGGTGGCGATCAGGATCTGGTCGGCGGTGACGGTGCGGTCATCGCCCAGGAGATGCACGACATGCGGGTCGACCAGCATGGCGCGCGAGTGGAACGTCTCGCCGCCGGCGCCTTTCACGTTCTTTTCGTAGATCGCTTCCAGACGGGCGATCTCGCGGTCCTTGTTGGCGACCAGCGTCGGCCAGTCGAAGCTCGCCTCCGGCACCGTCCAGCCATAGCCGGCGGCGTCGGCAAAATGCTCGGGAAATTGCGAGGCATAGACATAGAGTTTTTTCGGCACGCAGCCACGGATGACGCAGGTGCCGCCATAGCGGTATTCCTCGGCGATGCCGACACGCTTGCCGAGCGCTGCCGCCACGCGCGCCGCCCTCACCCCGCCGGAGCCGCCGCCGATGACGAAGAGATCGTAGTCGTAACCGGCCATGCTGCTGTTCCTTGCCCCAAGAAATGTTTGAGACAGGTAGGCTGCATGAAGCCAAAAGAAAAGCCCGGTTTCCACCGGGCTTTCTGGTCCAGCGGCAAGGATGCCGGTGGCGAAATCAGACGTCTTAGTTCTTCGGCGCTTCCGGCTGGTCACCGTCTGCGGGCGCATCGCCGTCGGCAGGTGCAGCGCCATCGGCGGGGGCAGTTGCGTTATCCGGCGCAGGCGCGGCCGGAGCAGCGGCCTTCGCGGCGGCTGCCAGCGTTTCGCCGACCTGCTGGGCGAGATCGCGCGCCAGGCCGTTCTGCCAGATGTCGGCGGCCTTGACCAGTTCGCGCGTCACGTTGGGGCCGTTGTCGAGCAGCTTCTTGCCGGCATCGGAATTGTAGAAGGCGGCGATGTCGGTGAGATCCTTCTCGGAGAACACCTTGGCATAGGCGAGCGCTGCTTCCTTCTCCAGATCGGCACGGCGCGAGGCCAGCGCCAGTGCCTTTTCGCTGACGGTCTTGCCGATCAGCTCCTGCATATCAGGGTTCTTCTGGATAAGCTGCTGCTCGAGCGAGGCCGCCGCTTGCGGCAGGATGTTGTCGAACGAGTCGGTCGCGTGGATTGCCGTGACCGCCGCCCGTGCCGCCTTCAGATGCGATTCCGTGATCTCCTGCGAGAACGCCGGGGAGGAGAAGGCGAAAACGGCCGAAGCCGCCAGAACGGCGCAAAGATTGCGAACCCGGTTATGCAACATCATGATCGGTAGAACTCCCTGGTTTTCGGGCGGCATGGACGGTTTGGATGCCGTCGCCGCCGGCGATGATGGCCGCTGACGCCAGCCCGATGAAAAGACCATGCTCGACCACACCAGGAATGGCATGGAGAGCATTCGAAAGCGCTCTTGTATCCGGAATGCGGCCAAAAGATGCATCGAGGATAAAATGGCCGCCGTCTGTAACAAAAGGCTGGCCCCCCGTCATCCTCAATGTAACCGGGCCGGAAAGGCCGAGACTTTTGGCCGCTGCCGCGACCGCGATTTCGGTCGCGCGCAGGCCGAACCGGTTGACTTCGATCGGCAAGGGAAACCGGCCAAGGGTGTCGACCATCTTCGAGCGATCGGCAATGACGATCATGCGCTGAGATGCCGCCGCGACGATCTTCTCGCGCAGCAGCGCGCCGCCGCCGCCCTTGATCAGTGTCAGCGCCGCGTCGATCTCGTCGGCGCCGTCGACGGTAAGGTCGAGCTCGGGCGTTTCCTCAAGCGTCGACAGCGGCACGCCAAGTTCGCGGCAAAGGGCTGCGGTGCGCTCCGACGTCGGCACGCCGATGACGGACAAGCCGGTGGCGATCTTTTCGGCCAGCAGCCGCACGAATTCGTCGGCCGTCGTCCCGGTGCCGATGCCGATGCGCATGCCGTCGCTGACATGGGCAAGGGCTGCCCGCGCGGCCTCGACTTTCAACTGCCTCGCATCCATGCTCGCCCCGGGGGTTTGGCTTGGTTCTGATTTTTCTGGATGCGCGCTCCTAGCACTTTTGCCCGCAGGGTCAAAGACTTTGGCTCGCACCGGCTTGCCTGAAAGAAGCGCAGCCGCTATCGCCTGCCTGCAATGCATCAGCCACAGGACAGGCCATGACCCAACCGATCATCGTGTTCGACCTCGACGGGACGCTGATCGACACGGCGCCGGATCTGCTCGACAGCCTGAACCACAGCCTTGCCGCCAGCGAGCTTGCGGCTGTCGACGAGGCAGGCTTCCGGCGTTTTGTCGGCCAGGGCGGACGCGTGATGATCGAGCGCGCGCATACCGCGCAGCAGAAATCGTTGGCAGTGGACGAGCACGACCGGCTGCTGAAACTGTTCCTCGATCACTACACGGTCAACATTCCCGGCAAGTCGCGCCCCTACCCCGGCGTGGTCGAGGCGATCGCCCGCTTCGAGGCGGCCGGCTATCTGCTTGCCATCTGCACCAACAAATATGAGGCGAATTCGAAAGCGCTGATCGAGGCGCTCGGCCTGACAAAGCATTTCGCCGCGATCGCCGGCCAGGACACGTTCGCCTTCCGCAAGCCCGACCCGCGCCATCTGACCGAGACCATCCGGCTCGCCGGCGGCGATCCGCATCATGCGCTGATGGTCGGCGATTCGCAGACCGACATCGACACCGCCAAGGCAGCCGGCATTCCGGTGGTCGCCGTCGATTTCGGCTACACCGACCGCCATGTCAGAGAATTCGAGCCGTCGGCGGTGATTTCGCATTTCGACGCGCTGACGCTCGACCTGGCGGAACGGCTGATTGCAGCTGCGGCCGGCTGAGCGAAACGGGCGATTGCGCGGCAGCGCCTACCCTCGCCTATTTCAGGCATAGAAGGCGGGCGCATCGCCTTGACTTCACAACCCTGCCTCCCTTATATCGCGGCTCGCTTGGCCTTCGGGCAACGAGCGGGCGATTAGCTCAGCGGGAGAGCACACCCTTCACACGGGTGGGGTCGCAGGTTCAATCCCTGCATCGCCCACCATCTTCTTCCCCTGAACAGCACACTCCAAGCCAGCACTCCTAGCAGCTGCAACTCGCCCCTTCCCCACCAAAATTCTTCTGCGCAAAGTTCAACGCGCTTGAGTAGCTCGTATAGCTCTGGAACTGGCAGACATCAGAGCCGTTGCGCACCTTCATCTGCTCGATATCCCAGAACGAAACCTCGATGTGATCGTTGGCGCAGTAGACCGTGTATTTTTCAGGCTCCAGCGCGCTGGCTTTCTGCAGCGGCATGGAGACGGCTGGAATGGAAAGCGCGGAAAGTGCAAGCATGATGGCGTGACGTGTGCGCATGTAAAAACCCCGAATGAAAACCAGCCCGTATTATTGCCGCTATCTTGAAGCGCTGCATCACGGCTTTTTGACGAACGACTTCTTTCCGGTGCCCGGCTCGCCGTCAGCTATGTGCTGATCCAGATCTCCGCTGTGTTGGCGCTAATTGGTACCGCTCGGGGGCGCGTGGCCGGCAGCAGGGAGGTCGGCTTGGATTGCGTCCATTCGGTCATGGTGTTCCCTGCAAGGCATCGCAGCGCCGCGCGAGCCTAAGCCTTCTTCTTTCGTCTCCGTGATCCCGCCCGCATCGCAATTTCGGTGCCGCGAACCGTTTCGTACTGGTCGGCATCGACCAGCGACTGGTCGAAGGTGACGCCGGTCATTTCGGAGATTTCGGTCAGCGGGTACATGGCGCCGATGAACTCGTCGGAGACGGCAAACTCCAGCTCCGTGTCCGAAAGATCCTGTTCGAGGACGAAGCCATAGCTGGCGAGCCCGTCTGTGACGCGCGCCACGATCACCTTCCAGAAACGGCGCGGCACCGGCGCGCGAAGACTTGTTCCCTTGGGTCCTTTGCCGGCAAAGGTTCGGTCGTCATCGGCGAGCACCGGGCCAGCGAAGACACACAGCCGTTCGCTCGCCGCCTCCGACAGGACGTGGTTCTCAAGATCGCCCCAGTTCTTCTCACCGCTGTCGGAGCGGTTGTAGCCCTCGACCTGGGGCGAGCAATTGGTGACATGGAAGGAGCAGACATTGCCCCTGAGCAGCAGCTCGAAGGTGCTGCCCCAGGCCACGTCATCGCGCCTGACGATATGGCCCTTGTCGAAGGCGCCCTGATCCTGGGCGTAGAAGACATCGGGGATCTGATACTTGTCATCGAGCCGCAGATCCGGGAACCAGCGCTCGCTGAACAGGCCGCCGCGCGAATAGTTGCGGCCCTTTTCCGGCTCGCGCAGATTGCTCTCCTCGGTGACGTTGGAGGCGGTGAACAGCGCCAGCCGCCGCTTGGCGTGCATATTGAGCGAAAAATTCTGGTAGTCGAGTTGCGTGCCGCCGGCCTTAAGCGGCGCCAGCACTGAGAGGTCGGTGGCCTCAGGCATCGGCACAACGACCGGCGCGAGTTTAGTGCCGCCAGAGAGAAATTTCTCGTCGTAGCCCTTATAGCCGGCATAGTCCGCGACCGTTTTGGGAACGAATGCGCCGCCTGGAGGGGTCGGCTTGGCCGCTTCGAGATCGACCGATTCCGTGACCGCTTCATGGGCAGGCGTTGCGCCGAGCGAGACGGTGATGCGCAACGGCACTTCGAAGGTGACGCTGCCGCCCGGCGAAACGACGACACCTCCGGATGGAGGCGTCTGAGTGGCGACGCCCGGGATCTGCTGGACGCCGCCGACTTCAACCAGGTTTACGCCCTCGGCCGGCGACCCGCTGTCCGCCTTGTTCCACCATGCGCCCCAATCGTTTGGGCCGCCGCTGGCGGCGCCGGCGAAATTGAGGCCGAGGTCGACGACACGCTGGTCCTTGGCGAGCGCGCCGGTGGGCACGGCGTAGTTGCGCTCGAGATAGCGGCCGGCGAAATGCAGCGCCACGACCTCGCCGGTGGCGAGGTTGATCATGGCGGTGCCGGAGTTGCCGCCAGTGGTCGAGCAATCATGTGTCGCCGCGCTGACGATCTTGCCGAAACTCTCCGTATCGAAGCCGCCCTGCAGCATGCCCGGTTGCAGGCGCTTGACCTGGAAACGATTGCGCATGAGCTCGTTCTGGACATCGACCGCGTTGCGATTGTCGAACGCGGGATAGCCGATGGCGACGACTTCCTGGCGCAGCATATCGCGCGCGTCGGCGACCGCGAGCGACAGCGGCGTGATGTTGTCGGGCAGGCCTTCGACTTCGAGTATCGCCATGTCCCAATAGGGATGGATCATCCGGACATTGCGGATCTTGAAGACGTTTCCTGCCGCCGAATCGCGCTTGAAGTCGATGCCGGCGGCGCGGCCGTTGATGAATTGCAGATTGCGGTCGCCAAGGCCGTCCGCAAATATCTGCGCCACATGACGGTTGGTCATCAACAGGTTGCGGCCGACGACGAAGCCCGTGCCGCCGTAAGGGATATTGGTGTCCCACAACAGTTCGATACGCCCGATCGCCGGCAGGGCGGCTTCGATGCGCTGCTTCAATGCGGCCTCGCTGGTAAGCTTCGTCCACAGCGAATGGCCAGGTGTCGGAGCGCCGTCGAAAGTCAGCGTCGTAAAGGTGCCATCCTTGATGTCATAGACCGGCCGCAACTCCGGGATGATTATGGCTTCCAGATCGGAAAGCTGCTCGGGCGCGACTTCGGCGCCCCGCGCAAGGCTCTCCATGCCAGCGCGCGCCGATTCAAACGCCGCCTCCGTCTTGCCGGCTTCCGCAGGCGCAAGGGATTCCAGGCCGCCGCCTGCCATCGTCTCCATGTTGCCGAGGACCGATTCAGTCCCCTCGCCCCCGGTGACGAGATCGAGATATNGAGATATTGACGGATTCGCTGCTCTCTGCTGACCGGCATAGTCGCCCCCCAAGATTCTGTCGAAGTAAAGAAGTGTATTGCCCCATTTTAGACTGGTGCAATTCTGACCGGCAGGCAAGGAAACAAATCAACTTGCGTCGAATATGACCGGGGCGCAACGTCGGCATGTCTCTTTGCCCGCAGTCGCTCGCGCGATGTATGACGCTCGCATTATTTCAGCGATGCTGTATGTGATCTCCGTCACAGACGCTCACGCTGTTTGCGCCCAGCTATCGCAACAGGCGGAAAGGCCATTGCGGCCGCTCGGTTTTACAGAAATTTTATCACCTAACCATTTTAATCATCACCTAACCATTTTAATCAGTTGGCGCCTGCACGCGCGGCTCCTCTCGCCGCGCGTGCAGGCGGCTTTCCGCCCGGCACGAGCCAGGCACTGGGCGCGACCACTGCGCCAAGCCTTTACAAGGCGTAATCGCAAGGGATGAACGCCGGCCTTTGACGCGGTGCACTCTTGCCTTAGACTTCGGCCCTTAAACTTCGCCGATTGCGGCAATTGGGAATTTGGAACATGGCTTTTGGCGGCCCAAACGACAGAAACGATCTGCCGCGCCTAGCACGCATCGATCCAAAGCTGTTCGATATCCTGTTCAGCGGCTGCAAGGCCGAGCGCTACGCCGCCGGCCAGCATCTGTTCGTCCAGGAAGACGCCGCCGACCGGATCTACGGGGTGATGAGCGGCACGGTGGAAATCTCGATCTATTCGCCTGGCGGGCAGAAGCTGGTGGCCAATATCGAGCTGTCGCGCAGCCTCGTCGGCGAGATCGGCGCGCTTGACGGGCGGCCACGCACCGCCACCGCCATCTGCCTGACCGCTTGCGAGCTGGTTTCGCTCAGCAGGACACAACTCTTTGATCGCATTGAGAGAAATCCACCGCTGGCACGCGCGATGATCGAACTTCTGTGCGCCCGGCTGCGCTGGGTCAGCGGCGAACTCGGCGACCAGGCCTTCTTCGGCATCGAGGCGAGGCTCGCCAAACGCCTGGTCTTCCTGGCCAAGGTGATGGCCGACAGCGCCGGCTGGATCCCGATCTCGCAATCGGAACTCGGAGAGTTCCTCGGCGCCACGCGCGAGTCCGTCAACAAGACGCTCAACGACTGGCGCAACCGCTCGTTCATTGCCATCAAACGCGGCGGCCTGCGCATCACCGACACCGGGGCACTGCGCCACATCGCCGAGTCGCAGGACGACGACTGACGCCGAATCAGAGCCGCGAAATCAGGTAGCGCAGCGCCGAGCGGCTGGGCATGAAGAAATATCCACCCCCCTTGGTGGTGACGAATTGCGGCATGTCACGGAGCGTCGTGACCTTTTCCCATGACGGAATGGTGAACCTGCCATCGCCGCCGCGCGAACCAATCGTCGGGTCCTTTTCAGCGACGAGGCCCTGGAACGTGGCCGACGAAACCCAGGTCTGCTGAATGAATTCGTACTGGCGCTCTATGTCGGCGTTGAGGCACATGAACAGCAGCCCCTTTTCGACCTTGCCATTCTTGCCGTCCTGCTTCTGATAGGTGCGGCCGACCCGCAGGATACGATGGCGCTTGCCGATATTGATCTGCGTATCGCGGTCCTCACCCAGCGAGTCGCGTGGGTTGGAACGGCGAATGTGGGCACCAAGCGGGCAGCGATGGCCTTGCGGATCCTCGGCGCCAGCGGCGAAGTTGTTGTCGATGACGCGTCCCGGATGATCGGGGTTGCGCACCAGCGAGCTACCGTTCTGCCAGCGGCCGAGCATCTTGGCGGCAATCCAGTCTTGCGTGATGGCTTGGTTGCCGAGTTGGCTCGCGACCAAGGCTGCAGCCTTTTTGCAGTAGTTGTTGAAGACGTCGACGTGCTGCTCGAACTGGCGAATAACCAGGAATGAACCGTTGCGCCCGAAATCGCGCGGCGGTGGCGGCAGGCCCGGAATCAGCCGGCTACGGCGCACCTGCGAAAGGATTCCAGTCCGATCGCGTGATGCGCTTACCGAGGGCGAGGCTGGATAGAACCCATGCTCATCACGATAGCCGAACAGGAACTCGCCGGGCGCGACCAGATGCATGGGCGCGGCGCCCCTGCTGGCGCGGGTCGTGCCCCGGACAATCGGCTGCGAAATCCCGTCCGCGAAACCGAAATGCTCGTAGGCTGGCCCACGTTCCGACCGATCGTCACGCTTTGCCCCGTCGGACGATTTCGTCTTCGTGTCGGTCGGACCCCGGTTTACGGCGAGCGGCAGTTCGGCAACGACCTTCATGCCTGCACCGGTCGTCTTTCGTCTCACGGTGGCAATCTCGGTCTTCAACCGTCCCGGGTCTTCAGCATAGCAGACGATGACCAGGTCCACAGGGTTCTCCAGCGACCCCCACTCCCATTCGTCCGGGCCGTCGCGGCCTCGGTCGTCCAGTATGCGCCCACGCTCGGGGTTGCCCATGCCATGGCGAAAGGCGATCGGAAATGTTTCCAGTGGATCGCCCTCCACACCCTCGTCGAGCCCAAACTGCCGCAGGCCACCGGGACCAAAGGCGACTATCATAGCGCGCCCGGCGGGCCTGCCTTCGCCGAAACTCGTCTGCTCGACAACGAAATCGAGCCAGGCTCTGCGCTTGGGCGCCGGCAACTTGTCCGGCACCCGGATCGCAAGCATATGCGAATAAGCGAGCGGGCCGAGCGGGCCGAAGAAGATGGACTGGATCTCGCCGGTTTCCAGCTGCTGTTCGAGAGGCGCCGGAAAGGCAGAGCTGATATTGGCCAGCAGCGAAGTGGTCTTTTGAACGGTGGTTGTTTCGCTCGCCGGGCGCCGTAGCGAACCGAACAAGCTCAGCCAGTCGCGCGCCTCGTTGCCGACGGCGGAAGCAATGCCGCGCCTGACCCGGGAATTGATCCGGATGCGCTCTGTGTTGATTTGCGGATAGGCGGAGTACCAGAACAGGGTCGGCACCTGCTGGCGCCGCGCCCAGCGCTTGAAACGATCGCCGTCGCGCGCGCCGTCCAGGAACAGCCATCGTGTGCGTGGATAGCCCACGGTGTTGCTCCACACGCCGGTCAGGCCAGCGGACGCCTTGGCGATGAAGTCCTCAAGATAGCTTTCCCAGCTGCCGCCGTAGTTGGAGAAGAACATCAATCGGTTGGAGCCGGGCAGCAGTATCCAGCGGGCGAAATGGATGGTGTTGATGGTGTTGAGGAAGCCTGGCTTGAATACCTTCTGGGCAGCTATCGAGATCAGGTAGAAAGAAAACCTGAGCGCCAGCCGCCGCAGAATGCCGGCCTTCATCGTCGAAATCGCAGTCAGATGGTTTTGTGCCGCGTGGCCCTCCTTGACGAGTATCGCGTTCAATTCAGATATGCCGATCGATGTGCTTTCCGGCCGATCCCTGTCCTCGCGGCGTCGCAGTGCCAGCAAGCACGAAAACGCCAGCAGCGCCGCTGCCACCAACACTCCAAGTCCCGACAACAGAAGTGAGGTGATTGCTACCGCTATGGCGGTGAAGGAGATTTCCTGGGAACTGATGTCGATAGATCTGCCGAACACCACACTGTAGGTCATGTACCAGCAAGCAGCCCAGATGATCGCCACCGTGACGAAGACCGGTGGTACCAGCAACGTCGTCATCAGGGCACGGCCCCAATGACCCGGCGGCTTTTCGAGCAGGCTTTCGGCCGGCTCGAACGCCCAGGCAAACGTCCCTAATGACTGGACACGCTGGCGAACTTCAGCGAGCACGGCAGGAGCGTTGCCGGCCCCTTTGCGTGGCCGCTCGACGATGTCGCGCACGGCTTCGAAAAGCTGCTGCTCGGCCTTGATACGCTGGACCGAGTGCCCCGGCGTGCCCGAAAACACCAGTCCGGCATTGCTGCCGAAGGACGGCGATATGTCGACATTGTGCTTGCGCAGGAAATCGTTCAATGCGCCGCCATCGCGCAGATCGCAGACATCCTTGAAGATCGGCCGCAGCCGGTGCCCGATGGCGTGCGTGACCGCATCGATGACATCGTCGATGCTGCCGTCACCGGAAATCTCGAGAACCAGAGCTCCTTTTTCCTGACCGGAATCAGCGCCGATCTCGCCGGTGCCGACCACGGTCAGGCTGGTGAAGTGGACGGTGCCGGCAATGTCGAGCGCGGTGCGGATCTCTTCGACGGCCGGGTTGCCGAGGCTGGCAACCTTGTCGCGGACAGCATCCAGCGACGCGGACCGGGTGACCGGGCAGACCACCGTCACCATAGACTGCGTTACGGTGCGGCAGAGTTCTGCCCGTTCGAAATCGACCTTGAGGGTTTCGGGATAGGCGCCGATGCGGGTCATGCGCCCGGCCTTGCCGGGCATGCGGCGCACGCCCTGCTTCTGGAACAGGGCGCGCAGGCTTTCGCCGATCTGGATCCTGGCGATCTCGGCGCCGATGCACTGATGAATGCCGTGGCCGAACACCATGTAGTCGCGATGCGGGCGCGATGTGTCGAACTGGTCCGGGTTCTGCACGGCGTCGGCATCGAACATCGCCGACAGCGTCGCCGGCATCACCACCGTGCCGGCCTTCACCAGGCGCTCGCGGCGCGTACCCTTGCCGATGATCGCGTCGCGGGCCGTGTAGCGCCAGGGGCCGACCCAGATCGGCTTGAAGCGCATGGCTTCAAGGACGGCCCTGTCGAGCTTGGCGGTATCGTTTTCGGCCAATGCGGCATCGATAGCCTGCCGTGCGTCGGGCCGCGACAGGATCACGTCGAGGCAATTGCCGGCGGCCAACACATTGGTCGGGACGAAGCCGGCGATCATGCCCAGCATGATCGAATTGAGGTCGTCCCGCGACAGGCGGCCCTGATCCATCTGGACAACCAGCCTCGCCAGCGGTTGCTCGGCCTTCAAGCCCCGGTCCCTGGCCGACTGGATGGAGCGATCGATGACTTTGAGAAGACGGTCGCCCGCCACCACTGCGAGTTCGCGCATGACGGGGCTCGCCGTCGGGTCCGAAAAGAACAGCGCACTCAGCGCGATCGCCCAGTCGGCGAATTCGGATTCATCGTCGATCTCGACGCCGAAATAATCTCGACAGATGTGCACCGGGACGATCTTCATCAACCTGGAGATCGCATCGAAGCCGGGGCTAGCGCGCATCATGATCTCTTGCGAATGACGCGCCGCGATCGGCCTGACGGCGGCTTCGACCTCGGCCGGCGGGAATGCACTCAGCACCGACGATTTCATGCGCCGGTAGTCGGCGCCGTCCTGCATGCCGAGGATGAAGTTGGATCCCCGGGCAAGCTCGGTCATTTCCGGGCCGTATGGGGTCTGGAATTCGTCGCCGCGCTCCAATATGTCGCGGACATCGGCGTTCTTGGTGACCACGAGAACACCGAAGAGCTTGCCGGTCGGCCGGAAACGCCGCAACAAGGAAAGCGCCCAGCGGGGGTCTTCGGCCAGAGACCCGACGATGCGCGCAATCAGCCCTGTCTTCCGGATCCGGCCGAGATCGAAGGGCGGCATTTCCGACAGCGGGCGCTGGTTTTTCTGGGCCGCGCGAATAGCGTCGAAATACTTCAGTTCGGTCATGCGCGTTCAAGCCCCCCGGCTATCCACGTTATTGCGATGCCGGCCGTTCAACGCCTAGGTTTGCATCGGTTGCACGTATGTGAATCTTTTCACAGTTGGTCCATGTTCCAGCCAGCATTGACGCCATGTTCATTTGGCCAGTCGGAAATTGGCGACGAGGATCTCGTTCGCGGCCTTGTCGGTGAACGGTATCCAGCGCACACGCTGTTCTGAAAAATCGGGATGCCGGGTGGTGAAAATGGTCATCTCGCGCCGCGCCTGTTCCGGCCGGCCGCTTCGCATCAGCGCGCCGATCTTCAGGAACCTGGAATAGAAATAGCCGGGAGACAGGTTGAGCGAGCGGTCAGCGGCAGCGATCGCCGCCGGCCAGTTCTCGACCAAACAATAGGCCGCCGTCAGTTCCCCCAGATTGTGGAAGCGGTAGAGGTCGAACGGGCTCAATCGCTCGGTATCGAGAAAGAACGGTATCGCGGTCGCGGCATTGCCGAGCAGCAGCTGGGCGCTGCCCATGGCCGAGCGCGCGAAGGCAAAGCTCGGATTGATGTGGATCGCTTCCTCGAGATGGTCGACGGCCGACCGCGGTTCGCCGCGCATGATGTCGACGGCGCCGAGATGGGCGTGCGGGCGCGCATCCAGGCTGTCCACCAGCAACGCCTTGCGGGCAAACTGCTCGACCTTGTTCAAATCGTCGCTGTCGCCGAAACGCAGCCATGCCCGCCAGAAATACCACCACGCCAGTTCGTTGAGCACGGCGCTCGAGTTGGCGTCCTCGCGGTAGGCCTTCTGGAAGAACTCGAGTGCGGTTTCGGTGTCGCCGCGGGTGCGCCGGTTCATGTGCCAGCGGCCCCGTCGCACCAGTTGCCAGGTCTCCAGGCTTTCCCAGGGAACCTGGAAGGTGCGTGCCTGTTCCGCCCGGTCGACCTCCTTGTCGAGGATCGAAACGATCTCAGCGCCGATCTGGTCGCGCAGGTTGAAGATGTCGACCAGATCGCGATCGAAGCGCTGCGACCACACCAGCCGCCCGTTGGACGCGTCGGCCAGCGAGGTGTTGAGGCGGATCTGACCACCATTGCGCATCAGCGTGCCGCTGACGATGTAGCGCGCGCCGAGCGCGTTGCCGATCACCCGCGTGCCCAGCGTGTCGTCGCGGAACTGGAAGCTGGAGCCCTTGGCGATGACCGAGAGCCATCTGGTGTTGGATAGACCATAGATGATGTCCTCGGCGATGCCGTCGGCCATGTAGCCGATGTCATGCTCGCCGCCATCGGCGTGGAAGGGCAGGACGGCGATCGCCGGCGGCCCCTTGGATGACAGCTTCTGCTGCGCATTGGCCTGGGGAATGGCCGCGAACGACGCCGCCGGCGAGGATCCGTTGCCGCTGCGGCCGGCGATCAGAACGCGCACCGGCAAGGCGATGTTCTTCAGCATGAATTCGCCGAGATCGGTGAAATCGGCCGCCGTCTTGTCCTTCACATGGTGCCAGGTCGTCTCCGAAACGGCGAGACCGTTGCCCGGCGCGAATTCCTGGATTCTCGCCGCGATGTTGACGTCGTCGCCGTAGAGGCGGCCACCACGCACGATGACGTCGCCGGTGTTGATGCCGGCGCGAAACGGCATGCGCATATCGTCGGCAACCTCGGCGTTGAGGGCGACGATGCGGCCCTGGAAATCAAAGGCTGCGCGCAACGCCTCGATCGGATTGCCGAACTCGGCCATGATGCTGTCGCCGGCGTCGCCGAACGTGCGGCCGCCAAATGTGCCACAGCTGTCGGCGATGATGTCGCGCCGTTCCTCGAATGCCGCGACAGCAGACTCGTCGTCGATGCCCATCAGCCTCGAGAACCCGACGGCATCGATAGAAATGATTGTCGCCAGCTGACGGGTGTAGTTCCGTACAGCCATGTTCGAGCCCCCGCTCCCTTTCTGGTTCTGGTCCAGCACAGGCGACGACCCGTTCCTGAAACACTTCGCCGCGCGCTGAGAGATGAAGATTCCGGCGGGGTTGGCGCGCCATGCCACCCCGCCAGGACCAGAAGTCTAGCAGGGTCTTTGGCAAAGCTCTACCACCATCGGGTTGTCCAGCGCGGGCCGTGGCAGCACTCATGGTTGGCCGGCCGTTGGCGCAAATATGGGCGTGCCGTCGCTCTGATCGCCGCTATCCAGGGCTTCACGGAACCTGCGCGACGTCAGCTATCGGAACAAACTGTGCTGCCTGCGAGTTTCCGGTGCGGTTCAGCCAACGTGAAATGAGGGTAATCATGCGAAATCTTGTTCTGGCGACCGGTGTCGTCGTTGTTCTGGCCGGCTCGACGGCCTTTGCCGCGGATGACAGCCCGCTGCCGCCGACGAATGCCCAGAAACTGTCGGCAATCATCGCCAAGGTCGAGCAGCGCGACGGCTTTCGCTATGTGAAGGAGGTCGACTGGGACAAGGACGGCTACACCGTGACCTATTACACCGCCGACAAGGCGAAAGTCGAAATCACCTTCGATCCCGTGACCGCCGAACCGAAATAGCGCCGATACCGCACCGCTTCGGCAATTCCGTCCGCCGCGTTTTTTGCCTACGATGGTGGCAGTTGTCGGACAACGGGGCGACCATGCTTTCTTTGAATCGATGCCAACTCGCTTGCGCTTGTCGTTGCACTGGCTGGCGCGGCGGTCTGCCTTGGTCCAGCGCGTGCCGACGGGCCATCCTTCGACTGCCGCAAAGCCAGCCTGCCGGTGGAAAAGGCGATCTGTGCCGACCCGCAACTGTCGGCAATTGATGCCTTGGTGGCCGAGGCCTTTACGGGTTTCGAGCCAGCCTTTGGCGGCGACAAGCGCAAGATCGCCCGTGCGCTCATCGACGACAGGAACGCCTGTGGGCAGGATGCCGCCTGCATCGTCAGCGCCCAGAACAATGCGCTGCAGACCTACGGCAATGCGCCGTCCTGGGTGCAGGATTACAACATCGCCCTGATCGGCAAGAAGGCGCTCGACACCGCGGCCCGCCATCCGGGCAGCCCCGACCAGCCCCTGCCCTCGTCGATCGGCCAATGCGCCTTGACCCACATCACCGCGCTGACGACGCGGCTCGGCGACGACCCGCTGGAAACCGCCGGCCCTGAAGCCGGCAGCCTGGCGCGGTTCAGCAATGGCGGCGCCGGGGTTTCCTACGAGCGGGAGCCTGGCCTTGCCAGTTCGAAAGCCGGCGATCCTGTCGTCATGTGCCTGATTTCGATCCCGAGGGATTGTCCGCAGGCCGACGAGCGCGGGCGGGTCTATTACGGCGTCGACCTCACGATAAAAGGCACATGGGTTTTGCCGGATTCACAACATCTATGCGGCGGCGCCTGAAGATTTGCCGCAAAGCACTGCTGGATGCACTCTTGCGCCGGTCCGCCTTTGATGGCTGAGTGCGCGTAACAGTTGCAGGGCACGGGGGTGCATGGCCATGGTTAAGCATGTTTTGAAGCGCATCCTGATGATGCTTGCCGGCTATTTCGTTTCGGTGCTGATCGGATTGTTCGCGGTCGTGGCGATATATTGCGCACTCGCCGTATTGCCCAACGCGCCGGACTATTTCGGCGCCATGCAATTTTCGCCCATTGTCGTGCTGCTGTGGCCGCCGCTCGGCATGGTCGTCTATTTCCTGACGATCGTGCTGACCGGCCTGCAGACGCTGATCTTCGCGCTGCTCGCCGAATTCTTTGCCCTGCGCAATTTCCTGGTGCACATGCTGTTTGGCGCCGCTGCCGCTGCAGCCGGCTTCTTCCTGGTCTGGCCGGCCGCGGAAGAGGATGCCGGACGCTGGGCCGATATCGGCATCATCGCCGCCGCCGGCCTCGTAGCCGGTCTGGTCTATTGGCTGATCGCGGGCCGCGACGCCGGCTTCCGGCGTCCGCTCATCCAGCGCTGATCGCAGGAAACGGGCGACCGTCCATCGGCCAAAAATCTAATTAAACCAGAGAGATAAAGTGAGTTCCTCGTTCGTTGAACGAGGAACTCCGCTGGTTCAGCTCGTCGGCGAGCGCACCGCTTCAGTCGCGTCCAGCGCCTGCATCAGCCGCGTGTCGCGGTCGTAGACGTCGTTGAAATATTCGACTTTGCCGGACAGGTCCGGCCAGGCAGTGAAGTAGGAGACATAGACGGGAATCGTGCGTGTCACGTCTTCGCTGGCATGGCCGTGCTTGAGCTTTTCGGCGATGTCGTCGACCGAGACGCCGAGCACCGCCGCCGCCATCCCACGCGGATCCTGAAGGCGAATACAGCCATGGCTGAGCGCCCGCATATCGCGCTGGAAGAAGGATTTTTGCGGCGTGTCGTGCATGTAGATGGCGTGCTTGTTGGGGAACAGGATCTTCAGTTCGCCCAGCGCATTGGCTTCGCTCGGCTGCTGGCGCACGCTGTAGGGAATGTTGGCGCCGTAGGCGCCCCAATTGACCGAGGAAGAGGGAACCCGCCTGCCGCGCGAATCGGTCACCTCGTAGCCGGCACGGTCGAGATAGCCCGGATCGCTACGCAGCCTTGGCAGCATCTCGTTGACGATGATCGACTGCGGCACGCCCCAATAGGGATGGAAATCGACCTGCTTGATCTCCTTGAAGAAGAAGGCGGTCTGGTTGGTGGTCCGGCCTATGACGACGCGGGTCTTCAGCTTCTCCTCGCCATTGTCGATATAGCTGGCGGTGAAGGCGGGCTGGTTGATGAAGACCCGCGGGCTACCAAGATCGGACGGCAGCCAGCGCAACTCTTCCAGCGCAACCTGCACCTTCTGCAGCCTGTCTGCCTTGGATGCGCCGGCGAGCGAGGCGACGGTGCGCGGGCCGATGACCCCATCGCCCTTCATGCCGGCCTTCACCTGCACGGCCTTGATGATCGGAACCAGTTCGGGAACATAGACATCGCTGGTGCCGAGACGAGACAGGATCTCGCCATAGGCGCCGCCCATCTCGTCGTCGAGATTGCGCGCGATCAGCGTCAGCAGCTTCGGCAGTTCGGCGCTGGTCTCGCCGGGCTTCAGCAACAGCTTGGGATCGACGACTATTTCGTTTTCGGCGCTCGCCTGCAGCGATTCAAGTTCGACGCGCAGCGCCTGATATTCCGCGTTCTGCGGGTGCCGCGATTCGAGGTAGGTGCGCACTTCCTGGGTGTGGGCCAGCGTCTTGAGCGCGCCTTCCATGTCGACCGGCTTCGGCGGAAATTCATAGTAGCCGGTGATGCGATTGGGATCGACGCGCCCGCTCTGGGCGTCACGGGCATAGCGCAGTACGCGCGCCGACAGCGCCATCTCGAAGCGGACGAGTTCCTTCAGATGGGCGTCGGCATCGACTGCCGATGCGTTGGCTGCCGGCACCTCGAGCGTGTAGTCGGCCGACGTGAGACCATAGCTTGCGGCTTCGCCGAGCACCCGCACCGCATCCTGGGCGCGGGCATTGGGATTGCCCTCGTTCACCCAGATGAAATCAGGATTGGCAGAGTAATAGGCAATCAGTGCCTTGGCGATATCGGGCTCGGCATAGAGTTCATAGTCACTAAGGCCTGCAACGGCTTCGCGGAAGGCAGTGCTGGTCGCCGACGGCACAAAGGCGGCGTCTTCAGCTGTTGCCACCTGGGGAGGTGCTGCCACCAACGCGGCAAAGTCGACGCGCACCAGCCGGTCGGCCTTGTAGGTGTAGTAGGACGGGCTGCTGATCCTGGTGCCGCCGCCGCCCGATACGGCGGGCTTCGGCTTGCGCTTTGGCGGCGGCGGGAATTCGCCTTGCGGCCTGTGCTTGACGCCACCGCCGAACAGCATGTCGAACAGGCCCTGCGCGCTTGCCTGCGGCACACCGAAGGCCAGTGCTGCCGCCACTGCAAGCGGCATCACGGTGGCTTTATTTCCGAGGAATTTCATTAATCACCCGCTCCGGCTGCAAGCCGGCTCCCGTTCCGCGCCGCTCGACGATCTTGCCAACCGCATGGCGGATGTAAGGCGCTACTATACCGATTCATACCGATTTCGTTAAGCTTCCATAAATTTCCGCAGGCCTGTTGCAGAACGGTTTCACAACATCGTGACGTCTGGAGCGGCGTTGCCGCTCCAGACCGGTCAAAGCGGCTGCTGCTTCAGGCGTTGGCGCCACCGTCGATGGTGAGCGCGGCGCCGGTGACGAAGTGCCCTTCTGGACCGGCGAGCCAGGCAACCATGCCGGCGATCTCGTCAGCCTTGCCGAAGCGGGGCGTCGCCATCTTCCGCCGCTGGTGTTCGGCATGCGGGCCTTCGGCCGGGTTCATGTCGGTGTCGGTCGAACCGGGATGAACGACGTTGGCGGTGATGCCGCGCGGACCGAGGTCTCGCGCCAGCGCCTTGGTCAGGCCGACCAGCGCAGCCTTGCTGGTCGAATAGGCGCTGAGGCTGGTGTCGGTGACGCGCTCGGCCAGATTGCTGCCGATCGAAATGATGCGGCCGCCCTCGCCCATGTGAGCCGCTGCCGCCTTCGAGGCCACGAACGGCGCTCTCAGATTGACCTCAATGGTCTCGTCAAAGTCGGCCAGCGACATCTGTTCGATCGGCGCCGCGCGCCAGATGCCGGCGCTGTTGACCAGGATGTCGAGCCGGCCGAAGGCATTCACCGCCTCGGTGACCGAATTTTCGATGGCGGCAGCGTCGCGATTGTCGGCTTGGATGGAGATCGCGCGACCACCTGCCGCTATAATCTCGGCGACGACAGCTTGGGCCGGCGCCGAGCTGTTGACGTAGGTGATGGCGACGTCGGCGCCATCGGCCGCAAGCCGTTTTGCTATCGCAGCACCTATGCCGCGGCTGCCGCCGGTGACCAGTGCTGCCTTGCCGTTCAATCCGTTCGCTGACATGTCATTCTCCGTTATGTAACGATCGATACATAAATATCTGGCAACCTTGCCTGGCGACGTCAAGTGAATTATGTATCGATCAACACAGAAAAGATCGTCATGCCGGAAAGAGGCCGTCCCCGCACCTTCGATCGAACCGCCGCCTTGCGGCAGGCGATGGAGCTGTTCTGGGCCAAAGGCTATGAGGGCACCTCGATCGCCGAACTGACCGCGGCGATGGGGATCAGCTCGCCCAGCCTCTATGCCGCCTTCGGCAGCAAGGAGGCGCTGTTTCTGGAAGCGACCGAGTATTACACCCGCAACGAAGGCACCGAGATCTGGAGCGCGCTGGACGAAGCGCCGACGGCATGCCAGGCGATCGAGAATTTCCTGCGCCAGACGGCAAAAGCGTACTCTCAGGACGACCGCCCGCAGGGCTGTCTCATCGCGCTGGGCGCACTGCACCAGGATTCAAGCAGCGGCGCGATCTGCGATGATTTGCGCCGCCGCCGCGCCGAAAACCACACCCTCTTGCTGAGACGGCTGGAACGCGGTGTGGCGGAAGGCGAATTGCCGGCGGGCTTCGACAGCAACGCGGCGGCGACCTTCTATGCGACGGTCCAGCACGGCATGTCGATCCAGGCCCGCGACGGCGCCTCGTGCGAAGCGCTGATGGCCACAGTGGCCGGAGCGATGGCGGCGTGGCAGGGGCTGGTCGGAACAGCGTGACAAAGCGCGGAGCTTGTGCTGGAAATCCAGTCGGCGGCGAAATGCGCCGGGAGGGATCATCCGTGAAAAAAGGGTATCGCGAGTTGCTCGACGAGGCCAATGCCGAGATCGAGGTGGTCTCGCCCGAGGAAGCGGCCGGGCTGCTCGACGACGAGGACACCATCTTCGTCGACCTGCGCGATCCACGCGAGATCGAGCGGGACGGCCAGATCCCCGGCGCCAAACATGTCACTCGCGGCATGCTGGAATTCTGGATCGATCCCGAAAGCCCTTACCACAAGCCGTTCTTTGCCTCGGGCAAAAGCTTCGTCTTCTTTTGCGCCGGCGGCTGGCGCTCGGCGCTGGCCACCAAGACGGCGCAGGATATGGGGCTGTCGCCGGTCAAGCACATCCTTGGCGGCTATACCGCCTGGAAGGCGGCCGGATTGCCCGTCGAGCCGGGCGGCAAGAAGAACGGTTAGCTCACCGCTCCGGCGTTGTCGGAGTCGACAATACACCCATTGGAATCAATGCAGTATCGGCTCGCGCTCGTTTTTGACAAAAGTCACAGCGCGTTCGACAACACCTTTGTCGGCGAGAATGCGACGGTGGCCGAGCCCATCGGCCCAGTGCAGCCGCACATGGCTGCCGGCGCCGGCATAACGTGTGGCATGATCGGCGGGGACTTCGCGGTCGTCCGGCGCGTGGATGACCAGCGTCGGCACCGGCGCCTCAGCCAACTGGCGGTCGCCGGTGAATTCATGCAGCGGCCGGCCCGACAGCCTTTTCACCTGATCGGCCATGGAAACCTGCGAACGCGGACCGACATTGAGCATGCGGCTGAAGTCGGCGAAGATCGCCGGCAGGGAACTTGGCGCGGCGACCAGCACCAGCCGCTCGGCCGCGACGGGCTGGATACCCTTGATCGAACCGGCAATGGCATTGGCGGCGACGGCGCCACCGAAGGAATGGCCGACGATCGCCTTGAACGGACCGAACCATTCGCCGGCGACCCTGACCGCCTCGACCGCATTGACCATATTGAGATGACGGCCCAGCGACTGGCCATGGCCCGGCAGGTCGAGCGAGGCGACCCGGTAGCTCGCATCGCGAAAGCCTTCGATCAGCGCCCGCATATATTCCGTGCGCGAACGCCAGCCATGGACCACCAGCACCGTGCCGGCGGACGCCCTGCCCGGCTCGGGCCGGAATTCGTGCACCATGACGCAGCCGGCCTTGGTCGTCAGCCGATGATGGCGCGCCTCGGCCATGAAGCCGGCGGCGCGGTCGACCGCACGCCGCTCGCCGTCGCTGAGCGCCTTCACGCTCGGCGTGCGGCAGAACAGTTCGAAGGCGGCGCGCCCGCTCAGGCGGGGCGCCACATGCTCGGCGGCGCGGAACACGCCCCGGATGACCTTCAGTCCAAATGATGCCATAGTGGCGATCCATCCATTCCGTTCAAGCATGAACATAATAGTTCAAACATGAACATTAAACAAGAGCTGCCCTGGGACAACCCGCGCTTTCGCAACTGGGTCGCGGTGGCGCGCGCCTGCCATGTGCTGGAGCGTACGCTGGTGGTAAAGCTGGCGCCGCTGGATCTCAAGCCGGCGCAGCTCGACGTGCTGATGAACCTCTATCGCCATCCCGGCATGTCGCAGCACGATCTCGCCCGCAAACTGCTGGTCGGCCGCTCCAACATCACCATGCTGTTGCCGCAGCTCGAGGCGCGCGGCCTGCTGCGCCGCGAAGGCGATGAGAAGGACAAGCGCGTGCTGCGGCTGACGCTTACCGAGGCCGGCACGGAGCTCCTGATGAAAGCGCTGAAGGTGCATATGGCGCTGATCGAAAAGGCGATGAGCCAGTCGACAGCGGAACAGTGCGACATGATCGGCGAACAGATGCGCAAGATCTATGACGTGCTGAAGGATACCTGAGCCGTTCGATCCACGCGCCTCCCACCTCACCACATCGTCTTCTTCGCCCGCTCCGGCCATTCCTTGTCGTAAGTACCGGCATCGATATTCTTGCGGCTGGTGACTTCCAGGATTGTTCCGGGTGTCGGCAGCGATTTCGGGTCGACGTGCTTTGCCGGGTTCCACAGCTCCGAGCGAACGATGGCGCGGGCGCACTGGAAATAGACCGAATCGACATCGACCACGGTGACCGAGCGCGCCGGCTTGCCTTCGACGGCGAAGGAGGCGCAAAGCGCGGCGTCGGTGGTGATGCGGGCGCGGCCGTTGACGCGCAGCGTCGTGCCCGAACCCGGCACAAGAAACAGCAGCCCGACGCGAGGATCGCGGATGATGTTCTTAAGCGAATCGGCGCGGTTGTTGCCGCGCCTGTCCGGCATCATCAGCGTTTTCGGGTCATGCATGCGCACAAAGCCGGCGAGATCGCCGCGCGGCGAACAGTCCAGCCCTTCCGGCCCGCTCGTCGCCAGGGCGACAAAAGGCGAGGCTTCGATGAAGGCGGCATATTCGGGAATGACGTGGTCGAGTTCCTTGACCGTCGACGCTTCGCCGGGCAGGCCGTAGAGGGCTTCGAGCTGTTCGACCGTGGTGATGTCAGACATTTTCCCGTCTCCGAACCGTTGCCAGCGTTACCCCCAGTCAATGACGTTTTGCCGACAGTGCCGAACTAGCGGTCGCGGCTCAGTCCCTTCTCCTGGAGCTCGGCGAGATAGGCATTCCAGCGCGCGTCCTTTTCGTGGCCAAGCGTGTGCAGGTAATTCCAGGTGAAGATGCCGGTGTCGTGGAAATCGTCGAAGGTGATGCGCACGGCGTAGTTGCCGACCGGCTCGATCTTCAGGATAGCAACGTTACGCTTGCCGGGAACCGTCACCCGCTGGTCCGGCGAATGGCCCTGCACCTCGGCCGAGGGTGAAGCGACGCGCAGCAGTTCGGCCGGCAGTTCGAACGGCCGATGATCGGGAAAGGTGACGGACAGCAGTTTTCTGTCCTTCGAGACCCTGAGTTCCTTCGGCGCCGTCATTGTTCTGCATCCCGCATCAATCCGCCCTTCCCTACGCTGCTTCGCGCGAGCGGAAAAGGCCATTTGGACCCGGCCGACATCGGATGTCGGCCAGGGAATGTCACCAAAGATCGAGAGCGGCTATCTTGAATGGCGGGTTGGATCGTATCACATAGCCGTATATAACGGCACCACTCGCAGCATTGGAAACGCTTGAACGCATGGACATGATCGATCCCTTCGGTCGCACGATCAGCTACTTGCGCGTGTCGGTCACCGACCGCTGCGATTTCCGCTGCACCTATTGCATGGCCGAGGACATGGCGTTCCTGCCCAAGAAGGACCTGCTGTCACTCGAGGAACTCGACCGGCTCTGCACCGTCTTCATCGAAAAGGGCGTGCGCAAACTGCGCCTCACCGGCGGCGAGCCGCTGGTGCGCAAGAACATCATGCATCTGGTGCGCCAGCTGTCGCGGCACCTGAAGAGCGGCGCGCTGGAAGAGTTGACGCTGACCACCAATGGCTCGCAGCTGTCGCGCTTTGCCGCCGAGCTTGCCGATTGCGGTGTCGAGCGCATCAATGTCTCGCTGGATACGCTCGATGCCGACAAGTTCCACGCCATCACCCGCTGGGGCCATCTCGGCAAGGTCATGCAAGGCATCGATGCCGCGCAGGCGGCGGGGCTGAAGGTGAAGCTCAACGCCGTTGCGCTGAAGGACTTCAACGACGTCGAGCTGCCGGAGATGATGCGCTGGGCGCATGGCCGCGGCATGGACTTGACCGTCATCGAAACCATGCCGATGGGCGAGATCGACGCCGACCGGACCGACCAGTATCTGCCGCTATCGCTGCTGCGCGCTTCGCTCGAGCGCCAGTTCACGCTGAGCGACATCCCCTACAAGACCGGCGGTCCGGCCCGCTACGTCCATGTCGCAGAGACCGGCGGCAGGCTGGGCTTCATCACGCCGATGACGCATAATTTCTGCGAAAGCTGCAACCGCGTGCGGCTGACCTGCACCGGCACGCTCTATATGTGCCTGGGTCAGGAGGATGCCGCCGACCTGCGCGCGCCGTTGCGTACCTCGGAAGGCAACGAGCTGGTCGCTGCTGCCATCGACGAAGCGATCGGCCGCAAGCCGAAAGGCCATGATTTCATCATCGACCGCCGCACCAGCCGCCCGTCGGTGTCGAGACATATGAGCGTCACCGGCGGCTGATTTTCTCCGCGATTGGTGCAGAATGCTTCCGTTGGAAGCGAGGGGGATTTCCATGCAGCGTGTTTGCCAAACCGGGCTGTCAGCGCTGGTCGTGGCCCTATCATTGGCGACCACAGTGGCGCTCGCAAAGCCGTTCACCTACATCAATGCGCGCTATGGCACGGTGTGCACGTTCCCGAGCCAGATTTTCAGCAAGCCGATGGCTGAGTCCCTCAATGGCGACGGTCGAAAATG
Organism: Mesorhizobium sp. LNJC391B00; assembly: GCF_000502535.1. Lineage (NCBI taxonomy): Bacteria > Pseudomonadati > Pseudomonadota > Alphaproteobacteria > Hyphomicrobiales > Phyllobacteriaceae > Mesorhizobium > Mesorhizobium sp. LNJC391B00. The sequence continues at coordinate 39,656 of NZ_AYWI01000019.1, read as the reverse complement.
GCTTAGCCCCGATGGTGCGAGCTTGTCCTGTTACGGCGGATACAAGCTGACGGAAGATACGCCCGACAGTCTGGTTGAAAAGGAAAAAGCCGACCCTGACTCTGGGGAAAAGGTCACTTACAGCAAAACCGGTAAGAACTGGGCAGTGGTCTCAGGCACCAAAGGCGACAAGATCTTCTATACCCGAATCGTCTTCGAAAAAGAGGATGCAATCCATACAGTCTGGATCGAATATCCCGCCTCGCTCAAGGCCAAGTACGACCCACTGGTCGGCGCTATCGGCGACAGCCTGCATGGGGCTGAGCAACACTGGGAATAAATCGCTCTCGACGCTGCAAACCCGATTTACCGCCATCGCGTTCCGCCCTAAATTTCGGCCTATAGCGGCTCGTCGCTCGGTTTGGGGGAATACGACATGCGCACATTCTTACTTTCTCTTGCAATGCTTGGGTTTGCCGTCGCGCCGGCAGCAGCACAGTCCATCGGTGGCAGCTACACCGTTGCGGGCACCAATTTCGACGGCTCGAAATATGGCGGCGAAGCCACCATCACACTGACCAGCGAGACCACCTGCACCATCCATTGGGAGACGGGCGGATCATCGTCGGACGGCATCTGCATGCGCAACGACGATGCCTTCTCCGCCGGCTATGTCATGGGCAAGGAAATCGGTCTCGTCGTCTACAAGGTAGAAGATGACGGCTCGCTGCACGGCCTGTGGACCATCGCCGGTAAGAACGGCAGCGGCACCGAGGTGCTGACGCCGAAATGAGCCTGCCGGTCATCGGCCAGCCCTCTCAGGGATTTCTATGGGTCACGGGTGAAAATCCGTGGCCTATTTCTTTGACGTTGCTGTCTTGCCGCCGGCTGCTACAGGCTTGAGCGGTTCACCGTTTCGCCGAAACGTCGAACCGCTTTATTCTTTGTTTTCACGCAATTCCGGACGGAAAACCGTTTCACACTTTTCCTGGAATTGCTCTTGCAAAACCGGTAACGCCCTTGCCTCTTTCCCCAAACATTCGCGGCGCGCTGTGCATGATGGTGGCCATGATCGGCTTCACCCTCAACGACGCCATCACCAAGTTCTCGTCGGAATCGATGAACATGGCGCAGGTGATGCTGGTGCGCGGCGCCTTTGCGTCGCTGCTCGTCGGCCTGCTCGCCTGGCAGCAAGGCGCGCTCGCGCGACCGAGGTCGATGCTGCAGCCGCTGGTGGCGCTTCGCGTGGTCGCCGAGGCCGGCGCCACCGTCGCCTTCCTTGTGGCATTAGCGCATCTGCCGATCGCCAATGTCTCGGCGGTGCTGCAGGCGCTGCCGCTGGCGGTGACGATGGGGGCGGCACTCGTATTCAACGAAGCGGTCGGCTGGCGGCGCTGGCTGGCGATCGCGGTCGGCTTCGGCGGCGTGCTGATCATCGTGCGGCCAGGCTTCGAAGGCTTCAGCGTCTATTCGCTGTACGCACTCGTCAGCGTCGCCTGTTGCGCAGTACGTGACCTCGCCACCAAGCGCATCCCGAGCGCTATCCCGACCTTGCTGGTGTCGACGGCAACGGCAATCGCCATGACCATCGTTGGCGCCGTGCTCCTGTCGCCGATGGGCGGCTGGACGCCGATGTCCGGCAAAGGCACGGCACTTTTGGCATTGGCGGCGGTGCTGGTGCTGATCGGCTACCAGTTCATCATCATGGCAATGCGGGCCGGCGACATCTCCTTCATTGCGCCATTCCGCTACACCGCCCTCTTTTGGTCGATGCTGCTTGGCCTCATCATCTTCGGCGATGTCCCCGACCTGCCGATGATCGTTGGCTCCGCAATCATCATCGGCTCCGGCCTCTACGCGCTCTATCGCGAGCGGGTCGTCGGCCGGCAGAAGCCGGCGGCCGAAAGCGCTGGACCCGACATGGCGCCGGACGGCATATAGGTTGGCCATGAGCCAAGACATTGCAGGAATTATCCTGGCCGGAGGCCTGTCACGGCGCATGGGCGGCGGCGACAAGACTTTGCTGGCGCTTGGCGGGCGTCCGCTTCTCGACCATGTCGTTGCCCGCCTGGCGCCGCAGGTCGGATCGCTGGCGCTCAGCGCCAATGGTGACCCGGCGCGCTTCGCCGCGGCCGGTCTTCCGGTTCTCGCCGATGCGGTCGAAGGCTATGCCGGACCGCTTGCCGGAATCCTCACCGGCCTCGAATGGGCGGCAGCGAACACCGCTTGCACGGCATTGGCGACGGCCGCCGGCGACACGCCGTTTCTGCCGGTGGATCTGGTCGAGAGGCTGGCTGCGGCTGTTGACGAGCGACCAGGCTCCATCGCTGTTGCCAGTTCCGGCGGCAGGCGGCATCCGACCTTTGCGCTGTGGCCGCTCGGGCTGCGTGAGGCCTTGCGCCATTTCCTGATCGAGGACAACAGGCGCGTCTCCGCCTTCATCGAGCGGCACGACTGTGTCAAAGTGGCATTTCCGTTGCTGACCCACGGCAGTGACGAGATCGACCCGTTCTTCAACATCAACACACCGCCCGACCTTGCGGTGGCCGAGCGTCTGTTGCAGAGCATCGGCCCATGAACATCTTCGGCATCACCGGCTGGAAGAATTCCGGCAAGACCACACTGACCGAGAAGCTGGTCACAGAGCTCGTCCGGCGCGGCTGGACAGTGTCGACGGTCAAACACGCCCATCATGAGTTCGACATCGACAAGCCTGGCGCCGACAGCTTTCGTCACCGCCAGGCGGGCGCCACCGAAGTCGCGGTGGTGTCGGGCAAACGCTGGGCGCTGATGCATGAATTGCGCGGTGAGGACGAGCCGACGCTGGAGACGGTCCTGTCGCGGTTGGCCCCGTGCGACATCGTGCTGGTCGAAGGCTACAAGCGCGAGGCGCACAAAAAGATCGAGACCCGGCGGCGGGAGGCCAAGGACCGCTCGCCGCTGTCGGCGAACGACGGACATATCGTGGCGATTGCCGCCGACTTCGCGGTTACCGGCGAAAGCCTGCCTGTGTTCGATCTCGACGACACGGAAGGGATAGCCGACTTCATCGAGCGCATGACCGGCCTCAAACCTTGAGGCCCCTGCCCTCGCCCGGGTCAGCCGCCCTCTTCAGCCGTTGCATTGTCTAAGCGCGTCGCGCCTGAACGGCCTCATGCGACGCCTTCAGGTTGTTTTATTTATGCATGTCGTCGTCCCAAAACCGCTGCGCACTTTTGGGCGACATGCATTAACCCGGCGTCGGCATTGGCTGGACCCGCAAATCCCGCAAGCAACGGTTTTACAGTTGCTTTTCTCCCGAAAACAGTGGGAGTATCGCGCCAGCGGGCGGTCAAAAGCACCGCCCCACAGAGCCGTTCCGGAACGACGGCCGGGAGCCATAAAGAGAGGACTATCATGCGTATTGCACTGCGTATCGCGCTCGCCGCATCGGCTGCGCTGCTGACGCTCGGCGTCGCCCAGGCTCAGGAAACGACCCTGAGAATCGGCACCGAAGGCGCGTACCCCCCATTCAACAACCTGACCTCCGACGGCCAGCTCGTGGGCTTCGACATCGACATCGCCAAGGCGCTCTGCGACGAGATGAAGGTCAAGTGCACCTTCGTCGCCCAGGATTGGGACGGCATCATTCCGGCCCTGCAGGCCGGCAAGTTCGACGCCATCGTCGCCTCGATGTCGATCACGCCGGAGCGCGCCGAGAAGGTCGACTTCACCCACAAATACTACAACACGCCGTCGGCGATCGCGGTACCCAAGGATTCGACCCTCAAGGGCGTGACCAAGGAAGACCTGGCCGGCAAGACCATCGGCGTCGCAACCACCACGACGCATTTCAATTATGCCTCGAAAACCTATACGGACAGCACGGTCAAGGGCTATCCGAGCAGCCCCGAAGAGCAGGCCGATCTCGCCAATGGCCGTCTCGACGCGATCGAGGACGATATCGTCGTGTTGCAACAGTTCCTGGATTCGCCTGATGGCGCCTGCTGCAAGATTCTCGGCCAGCCTTCGCCGCAGCCGGTCGATATCTTTGGACCGGGCGCCGGCATCGCCGTGCGCAAGGGCGAGACGGATCTGGTCAACAAGTTGAACAGCGCCATCGACGCAATCCGCGCCAACGGAAAGTACAAGGCAATCAACGACAAGTACTTCAAGTTCGACGTCTTCGGCGCCGAGTCCTGATCGTCTGAAACAAGGCGGCAGGGGAAGTTTCCTGCTGCCGCCTTGGCCTGACAGAAGTGGAGACAAGACCCGTCAATGCCAAGCCAGAACATATGGATACTTCTCACTTGGGGACCCGATGGCTGGATTGACGATATTGCCTATGGCGCACTGGTCACGATTGCGCTCGCGCTGGCGACACTGCCGATCGGCCTGACGATCGGCTTTTTCGTCGCCTGGGCAAAACAATCCGAAGAGCCGTCGCTTCGCGTGGCTGCCAACATCTACACCACGGTGTTTCGCGGACTGCCGGAACTGGTGACGCTTTTCCTGTTCTTCTTCGGCATGCCGATCCTCTTGCAGTATGTCATCCGTCTGTTCAGGCCGGAAGCGACGGTCGATGTCGACAGCTTCCTCGCCGGCATGATCGTGCTGTCGCTGATCTTTTCGTCGTATTCCAGCGAAGTCTTCCTGTCGGCCTTTCGCGCCATTCCGAAGGGCCAGTACGAGGGCGGCTATGCGATCGGGCTGTCGAAATGGCAGACGATGCGCAAGGTGATCCTGCCGCAGCTGCTGCGCATCGCCTTCCCCGGCCTTGAGAATTGCTGGCTGAGCCTGCTCAAGGACACGGCCCTGGTGTCGGTCGTCAACCTGGCTGAAACCTTGCGCAACGCCGGCGTGGCGGCCCGTGTCACCAAACATTCCTTCCTGTTCTACAGTGTCGCGGCGATGGTGTTTCTCATCCTTGCCATCCTGTCGTCGATCGCCACCGGCTTCATCCTGCGTTCGCTCGGGCGGAGGGAGGCACGATGAGCGTCGTGACGCGCGCCGCCGTCGACATCGAGAAGCCACCACCACGGGCGCGGGGCTNGGAGGGAGGCACGATGAGCGTCGTGACGCGCGCCGCCGTCGACATCGAGAAGCCACCACCACGGGCGCGGGGCTGGCCGCGGGCCCGTGTCGTCGGCTATGCACTGGTCGGCTTCTGGATCCTGTTCGGCATCGGCATCGCCGTCTATCTGGTTTACGCCTGGAATGGCGAGTTCTTCGCCAGATACGCGCCTGCCTATCTGCAGGGCTTGGGAACCACGCTTGCGTTGGTGGCCATCTCGATGGTGCTCGGCGCGCTCTTTTCGCTGCCCGTCACCTATGCCCGCATGTCAACGAACCGCTATTTGTCTGTCCTGGCCTATTGCTACGTCTATTTCTTCCGCGGCACGCCACTGCTCGTCCAGGTCTATCTCGTCTATTACGGCCTGGGCTCATTCCGGGTGCAGCTCGAATCCGTCGGACTGTGGTGGTTCTTCCGCGACGCCTTCAATTGCGGTGTGTTCGCCTTCGCGCTCAACACCGCCGCCTACCAGGCCGAAATCCTGCGCGGCGCCATAGAAAGTGTTCCGAGGGGCCAATGGGAGGGCGCTGCTTCGCTCGGCCTGCACAAATTGCAGACGCTGCGCAAGGTCGTCCTGCCGCAGGCCTTTATCGTCGCGCTCCGGCCCTACGGCAATGAACTCGTCTTGATGATCAAGGCTTCCGCCATCGTTGCCATCATCACCGTCTATGATTTGATGGGCAACGCGAAGCTGGCCTACGCCAAGTCCTTCGACTTCCAGGCCTATGTCTGGGTCGCCATCGTCTATCTGGTGATGGTCGAGATCCTGCGCCACGGCGTCGAATGGATCGAGCGACGGATCACCATTCATCTGATCCGCTGAGCGGTCGGCTGTACCAGTCGATCGGCTCATGCGCGTCTTGACGAATTGTGTGCAGTGCCTAGAGCTTGCGCTGACAATTTCGCTTTCATCTGAAGGGCAAACTCATGGCATCTGTGGCATTTCTCGGTCTTGGCGTGATGGGCTATCCCATGGCCGGGCACCTCAGGAACAAAGGCGGCCACGACGTCACCGTCTACAACCGCACCGCGGCGAAAGCCGAGCAATGGGTTGCCCAGCATGGCGGCAAGTCTGCCGCGACGCCGGCGGAGGCCGCAGAGGGCCAGGACTTCGTCTTCTCCTGCGTCGGCAATGACGACGATCTGCGCTCGGTGACGACCGGGGCCCATGGCGCCTTCGCCGCGATGAAAAAAGGCTCCGTCTTCATCGACAACACCACGGCTTCGGCCGAAGTGGCGCGCGAACTGGCCGACGCCGCCGAAAAGGCCGGTTTTTCCTTCCTCGACGCCCCGGTTTCCGGCGGCCAGGCGGGCGCCGAGAACGGCGTGCTGACGGTGATGGTCGGCGGCGAGCAGGCTGCCTTCGACAAGGCCAGGCCGGTCATCGACGCCTTCGCCCGCATGGTCGGGCTGATGGGTCCGTCGGGCGCCGGCCAGCTCACGAAAATGATCAATCAGATTACCATTGCCGGGCTGGTTCAGGGACTGGCCGAAGGCATCCATTTCGGCAAAAAGGCCGGGCTCGACATCGAGAAGGTCATCGAGGTGATTTCCAAGGGCGCTGCCGGGTCCTGGCAGATGGAGAACCGCCACAAGACGATGAATGCCGGTAAATATGATTTCGGCTTTGCCGTCGACTGGATGCGCAAGGATCTCGGCATCTGCCTCGATGAAGCCGACCGCAATGGCGCGAGACTGCCGGTGACCGCCCTTGTCGACCAGTTCTACAAGGATGTGCAGGCGATGGGCGGCAAGCGCTGGGACACCTCGTCCCTGCTGGCGCGCCTGGAAAAATAGGCGTTCGCAATGGCCGAGCTTTCGCCCCAATCGAGCGCCGATGAGATCGTCGCCCATTTGCGCTCGATCGGCTCGGAGGACAATCGCCGCGGTATGCTGCGCTACGGCATCAAGATCGAGCGCGCGCTCGGCATCTCGCATGGCATGCAGCGGCAGATCGCCAAAAAGATCAAGCGCAACCACGAGCGTGCTTTCGAGCTTTGGCAGACCGGCATCATGGAGGCGCAGTTCATCGCTTCCGTCACGGCCGACCCGAAGCGCTTCTCAGCCGCGGATGCACGACAATGGGCCGCGTCCTTCGATTCCTGGGATATCGTCGACGGCGTCTCCGATCTCTTCGTCGACACGGACGCCTGGAAGGAGCTGATCGAAGAGTTCGCGGCGGACGAGCGCGAGTTCGTTCGACGCACGGCCTTTGCCATGATGGCGTGGTCCGTCGTGCACCGGAAGCAGGAGCCGGTGGCGACTTTCCTCGGCTTCCTGCCGATCATCGAAGGGCATGCCGCCGACAGCCGCAATTTCGTGAAGAAGGCGGCAAACTGGGCGCTTCGTTCGATCGGCAAGCGATCGTTGGAGATGCACGGTGCTGCCCTTGCCGTGGCCGAACGGCTGGCCCAGTCGACCGACAAGACGGCTCGCTGGATTGGCAAGGACGCCGTACGGGAACTCACCAATGCCAAGATCATCGAGCGGATCGCCGCCAGAAAAGGCTGACCTGGCCAACGTCCGGTTCACCGAGGTGACGCGGCAGACGCGCGCCGATTTCGAAGGCCTCTTCGAAGCGCAAGGCGGTCCGAAGTATTGCTGGTGCATGGTCTGGCGGCCCCTGCCCGGCCGCCGCGAGCATGTTCAGCACGCCGAGTTGAAACGGGCCATGATGGCGCTTGTCGAGGCCGGCACGCCGGTCGGAATCTTGGCCCAGATTGACGGCAAGACCGTCGGCTGGTGCTCGGTCGCGCCGCGCCAGACATATCGGAAGCTGACGTCGCAACAGGACGATGACGAGACCGGCATCTGGTCGATCGTCTGCTTCTATGTGCCAAGGGCGCTGCGCGGCGGCGGGCTGGCGGCAGCGCTGCTTGACGCTGCCATAGATCACGCCTTTGCCAAGGGCGCCGGCGTGATCGAGGCCTACCCGGTCGGCGAGGCATCGCCGAGCTACCGTTTCATGGGGTTTCGCGACATGTTCATCGCTCGCGGGTTCCATGAGGTCGGCATGGCCGGCTCTCGCAGACATGTGATGCGGCTCGAGCGTTGACGCGATCGGCCGCGGCGTCTTTACTCCTGCACAAAGGAAGCGGCCGATGAGCAGTCCTCTCAAATCGACCTTGGCGCTTGCAGCCGCGTTGTTGGTGTTCACCGCTACCAACGCCTCAGGCCAAACCGCGCGCATCTTCTGGAAAGATCTGCGTCCTGCGACGCAGGCGGTGGCCGAAGATGCCGGTCTGCCGATGATTGCGGCAAAACTGCCCGATCGTGGCGAGACATTGTCGCTCAACCTGCAAGACAAGATAGTACAATTAGCCGGCTACGCATTGCCGGTCGACCGTGATGGCGATCTCGTCTACCAATTCCTGCTGGTGCCGTGGACAGGCGCTTGCAGCCACATGCCGACGCCGCCGCCCAACCAGATCGTGCTGGTGACGCCGGCCCGTCCCTACAAGATGTCGCAGTCCTATGAGTCGGTTGCCGTGACCGGCGCTTTGCGGCCCGGCTTGGAGAAGAGCCAGTTGTTCATTCTCGACGGCGTCAGCATCATCCAGTCCGGCTACACCGTACGCAAAGCCGATGTGGTGGCAGTCGACACGGTGCCGGACACGATCACGCTGCCGGTCAACTCGCCCTGGAGTTTCCTCAACAAAAAGAAGAACTAAACGGCGCCTGCTTGTGCAGCGTCACCGCCCAGTCACGGACAACCGCGCTCAGGCCGCGTTGGCGCCGGATTCCTTGTCCAGCAGCATGTAGTCGAGCGGCATTTCGGTCGTGTACTTGATCTGCTCCATGGCGAAGGACGACGATACGTCGCGGATCTCGATCTTGGCGATCAGCCGCTTGTAGAAGGCGTCATAGGCGGCGATATCGGGCACCACGACGCGCAAGAGATAATCGACGTCGCCGCTCATGCGGTAGAATTCGACCACCTCGGGAAATTCCTGGATGACTTCCGAGAAACGCCGCAGCCATTCATGGCTGTGCGAATTGGTGCGGATCGACACGAAGACGGTGACGCGCACATTGACCTTTTCGTGGTCGAGAATGGCGACGCGCCGCTTGATGACTCCCTCTTCCTCCAGCTTCTGGATGCGGCGCCAGCACGGCGTCGTCGACAGGCCGACTTTCTTGGCGACATCGGCAACCGCGAGCGTCGCGTCCTCCTGCAGGAGGCGGAGAATTTTTCTGTCGAGGCGATCCATTGAGGTGCTCCTGGTGCAGGCCGCGTTCCCTCGAGCGCGACGCGCTTTGGGAATAGATTGGCTATACTCCCTCTTATTTCGACCTTTCACAAGAAAGAAATTCTGCCGGATGGCACAAAAGCGAGTGATATCTTGCTTAAAGTCTAATCTATGCGATAGCGGATTTCCGATCTCAGAAACGGCAGCAAATCCATTTCAAACCATGGATTCTGCTTCAGCCATCCTGAGTTGCGCCATGACGGGTGTGGCAGCGGCAGCACTTTCAGGCTGGCCGGCGCATCCCAGATGGTGCGCCAGTCCTTCACGGTTTCGGTCAGCGACGGCCGGCGCGTGGCGCCCATATGCCAGGATTGCGCGTAGGAGCCGATTGTCAAAACGAGGTCGATCTGCGGCATCAGCGCCATCAGCGGCGCGCGCCAGGCCAGCGCGCATTCTCGGCGCGGCGGCAGGTCGCCGCCCTTGGCGTCCTGGCCGGGGAAGCAGAACCCCATTGGCACGATGGCGAATTTATCCGTGTCGTAGAATTCCTCGCTTGTCACGCCCAGCCAGCTTCGCAAGCGGTCGCCGGAGGCGTCGGTGAACGGCATGCCCGACAAATGCACCTTTGTACCTGGCGCCTGGCCGGCGAGCAGGATGCGGGCGCTGGATGATGGCAGCAGCACCGGGCGCGGCTCGTGCGGCAGTGGCCTGCCGACCGGAGTGTCGACGCAGATGCGGCAGGCGCGGACCTTTGCCGTCAAGCGTTCGAGTTCCGCCTCCATCAGGCGGAAGCGCTCGGACGGCTGGAGACGGCGCTGTACCAGCGCAGCACGTTGGTGCACTCGTCCGGCACTTTGATGCGCGCCGGTTTCATGAAATCCATGGCGATCATGCCGGTGATATCGGCGATCGAATAGGCGTCGCCGGCGGCGAATTCGCGGTTTGCCAGTTCGGGCTCGAGCAGTTTCAGGAATTCAACCGCTTTCGCCTTGTTGGCCTCGCCCCATTCGGGGATCTGCGGAATTTCCCATTCCTTCATCGCCGGATGGATGTGGCGAAAAGCCTGGGCGACGCAGCTGAGCAGATTGAACTCCATGCGCCTTTGCCACATCTCGACCTTGGCCTTGCCGAGCGCGCCTTGCCCGAACAGCGCCGGTTCGGGATGCAGTTCCTCGAAATAGCGGCAGATGGCGACGGATTCGGTGAGGATGGTACCGTCGTCGAGCTCGAGCACCGGCAGCCGCTGCAGCGGGTTGCGCGACCTGACCGGCTCCTGCTTGTGCCCCATCGCACCCATGTCGACCGGCACCAGCGGCACTGCGATGCCCTTTTCGGCGAGGAAAACCCGCACGCGCCGCGGATTGGGGGCGCGGCCGCCGTCGAACAGTTTCATGCTTATCCTCCCGATCTGGTCCTTCAACTATAGTGCTCGTCACCAGAAGCGAAACATCTCTCGCAAGGCGTCACCGACCGAAGCCAGGGTGCCGTGCTTTCTTTCGAGCGGGCCGCCGTGGTGGCTTTCGCGCCAGTCTTGCGGCTGATCGAACGTGCCGGCCCAGATGCCAACCTTGCCGGCGCGGGCAATGGCCTGCTCGGTGTCGAAATCGCCATAGGCAATTGCCCAGCCGGCCTCAACCTGGGCCCGGTTGAGATCCTTTCCACCGGCCTTGCAATCGCCGAGCAGGCGGCCGTAGCGGTCGCGCTGCCAGCCGCTGCAGGTCACCGGATTGCCTGATATCAGCCGCACCAGCGCCTGGCGCGCCAGCCTGCCGCAAGCATAGTCCGCGCCATCCCTACGGCAGATCTGCTGGTATTCCGGAGCGTCGATGCCGCGCATGCGGATACGTTCGGTGCCAAGAGTGAGTGAATCGCCATCGTTGACGATCGCCGCCCCTTGCGCCTTGCGCGTCTCGAAACGGTCGAGGCGTGCGGCGAGCAGGATCAGCAGGCCGAGCAGAATGACCGTCAGCGCGTAGTCCAGCAGCTTGCGCCACAGGCTTCGCGGCGGCGGCGGATAGTATCGCCGGCGCGGCCTTGGCGACCACGAACGGCTCATATGGCAAACAGTCTCTTAATCATTCGAACGTAGCTTAACGAATTGAGATCGCTGCGCGCATAAATCGAAGTTTCCATGCCTCTGCTACGCTCGAACACAGCGGATAAATTCATTGTGGACCGCCGGAAACCGCACCGCAACAGCGATGTGGCGCGCGCGGTGCGCAAGACGCGCGACCGTCTTTCGCAGCAGGTCGGCAATCTCGACTTCGACCGCGAGCTGCTGAAGCTGCACGCCGGGACCATGGTGGGCGGCGCAGCCGTCATCCCACTGCTGGTGTTGGCGGTCGCGGCGGCCGGGCTGCTGGCCGGTGTGGACAAACAGATCAGCGTCTGGGCGCTGTTCACCCTGATCTGCTATTCGATCGTCGCCTTCATGGCGCGGCGCGTCGGCCGCACCGAAGCTGCCGAGCTCAACCCTGTTCGCACCCGCAGGGATTTTCTGATCGGCCATTCGCTGTGCGGCCTCGGCTGGGCGTGGTTCGCCTGGCTCGGCTGCGCCACCTGCCAGATCGACCAGTTCCAGGTGGCCAAGGCGGTGGTGCTGCTGCTGGCCATGGCGACCACCGCTATCATGGCGTCGTCCTTGCGCGGCTCGCTGCTTGCCACCTTCGTCGTTCCGGTGGCGGTCTATGCCTATGCCGAAACGAAATTTTGGGTGCCGGTCGGGACGATCATGGTCGCCCTGCTGGTCGCGGCATTGCCGTTCTTTGCCTATATCGCGCGCCATCTCAACCGCTCGTCGCTGATACTTCTGTCCTTCCGCTCCGAAAAGGACGCGCTGCTAGCAGAGGTGGAGACAGCGAAATCGATGTCGGACGAAGCTCGTCGGCGGGCCGAAGACGCCAATCTGGCGAAGTCGCGCTTCCTTGCTTCGATGAGCCATGAGCTGAGGACGCCCCTCAACGCCATTCTCGGGTTTTCCGAGGTGATGGCCAATGAAGTGCTCGGGCCGATGAGCAATCCGACCTATCGCGACTACGCCCGCGACGTGCACGATTCCGGCCAGCATCTGCTCGACCTGATCAACGAAATCCTTGATCTGTCGCGCATCGAGGCCGGCCGCTATCAGCTCAACGAAGAGCCGGTGATGCTGCTCAACATCGCCGAAGATTGCTGCCACATGATGGAATTGAAGGCGCGCAACAAGGACATCCGCATCGTCCAGGATTTCGAAAGTGCCCTGCCGCGGCTGTTCGCCGACGAGCGCGCGGTGCGGCAGATCACGCTCAACCTCCTGTCCAACGCCATCAAATTCACCGCCACCGGCGGCGAAGTTCGCGTGCGCGTCGGCTGGACGGCGGGCGGCGGCCAGTACATTTCGGTCAAGGACAATGGGCCGGGCATACCGGAAGACGAAATCCCGATCGTGCTGTCCGCCTTCGGCCAGGGCTCGATCGCCATCAAGAGCGCCGAACAGGGCACCGGGCTCGGACTGCCGATCGTGCAGGGCCTGCTCGCCATGCATGGCGGCGAATTCGAACTTCAGTCGAAATTGCGCGAAGGCACCGAGGCAATCGCCATCTTCCCGCTCGCCCGAGTGATGGAGGAACTGCCGGCGCTGCCGACAAAGGCGGTCGCGGCGGCTCGCCGACGCTGACAGCTTGTTCTAGGCTTTGACCGCCGCCGCCATGCCCGAACTGGTAAGCGCCGCCGCCTTGACCAGACCGGCGGCAAGGGCGGCCCCTGCCCCTTCGCCGTGGCTGATGCCGAGATCGAACAGCGGCCTGAGGCCGAGCCGCTCGGCGGCAAGCCTTTGGCCGGGCTCCGGCGACAGACTGGCCAGCAGGCAATGATCGAGCGCACCTGGGTTGGCGGCATGCAGCACGGCAGCGGCGGCGGTCGCGGCGAAGCCATCGAGCAGCACCGGGATTTTTTGCATCCGGGCGGCGAGGATGGCGCCGGCAATCGCCGCAAACTCGCGGCCACCGACCCGGCGCAGTGCTTCCAACGGGTCCTTAAGAGCCGCACCATGGAAGGCGACGGCTTTATCGATTACATTAGCCTTGCGCGCCTGCATGGCCGCGTCCGCACCGGAGCCGGGGCCGACCCAGTCGGCGCCGCTGCCACCGAACAGGGCGGCGCACAAGGCCGCCGCAACGGTTGAGTTGCCGACGCCGAGATCGCCGAGGCAAATCAGATCGGCGCCACCGGCGATGGCTTCCATGCCGAAGGCCATGGTGGCGGCGCAGCCGCGTTCGTCGAGGGCGGCGTCCTCGGTGATGTCGGCGGTCGCAATGTGCAGCGCCAGATCGAACACCTTGAGGCCAAGATTGTTGGCGACGCAGATCTGGTTGATTGCCGCACCGCCGGCGGCGCACAGCTCAACGGCGTTTGCGGTCGCAGCGACAGGGCGCGGCGAGATGCCGTGGCGGGTCACGCCATGGTTACCGGCGAAGATCGCCACCAGGGGCCGGTTCACCGCCGGCGGGGCGCGCCCGCTCCAGACAGCAAGCCAGGCGGCGATGTCCTCGATACGTCCAAGCGAGGCTTTCGGCTTGTCGGCCTTGGAAAACAGGGTGCGCACCCTGTTTTCCGCGACTGTATCGGCAGGCGGCAGGCTCGCCAGCAGATTGCGAAAGTCGTCGAAGGGCAGCGCGCTGGTCATGTCGGTCCTGATCATCCCTGGGATTGATCAGCGGCATAACCGCCTTGCCCGGCCGGCACAACTCCCCTCGATATTGGCGCGAAAGCGGTTGCCCGCGCCGCATTCCGAAGGGCTTGCATTGGCTTTGCCGTTGCACCATGTGGAGATGAAACGAGGGATTCCGGAAGGAACCTTCAAGAGAAAGTCATGACGGCCATCGAATCCCCGTGCATCCTGGTCTGTTCGATCGACATGAAAACCGGCTTCTGCTTCGGCTGTGGCCGCACGCGCGATGAAATCGGCGCCTGGATGGGGATGACGCCGGAGGTACGCCGCAGCGTCATGGCCGAGTTGCCGGCCCGATTGGAAACGGTCGAGCGCCGGCCGCGCCGGGAAACACGCCGCAGCCGCATGGCGCGCGAGCGCGACGTCCTCTCTTGAAACGGCAGGTCCAATGAACCGACTGTTCTGGATCGTGATGGCGGCAATCGGCCTCGGGCTGGTGCTGCTGATGATCAACAACGACGCCGGCAGCACGTTCGGCATCGAGAATTACGATTTCAGCCGTCTGGTCTGGCTGGGGGCGATCGGCTTGCTGGTCAGCGCCGGCCTTGTCCGGTCCGGCAGGCCGCTGGGCGTCATGGCCCGCAGTCTCGGCACGTGGGCCGTGATCGTGTTGGCGCTCGTCGCCGGCTACCAGTACCGCTACGAGTTGCAGGATTTCGCCAGCCGGGTGACGGCGGGCCTCGTTCCCGGCAGCCCGCTGGCGCTCGGCGTCGAGGACGGCCATGCCACCGTGACCCTGGACAAGGCCGACAGCGGCCATTTCGAGGCCCGCATCACGATCAACGGCGCACCGATCCGCACCGTCGTCGATACCGGCGCGACCAGTACAGTGCTCACCGCCGAAGACGCGCAGGCCGCCGGCTTCAATCCGGCCGCGCTGAGCTTCACCGTCCCGGTCTCGACCGCCAATGGCATGGCGCGCGCCGCTTCGGTGCGCACCGACGAACTGGCGATCGGCGGCATCGTGCGCAAGAACATGCAGGTCATGGTCGCCGCGCCCGGCGCGCTCAGCCAGAGCCTGCTCGGCATGAATTTCATCGGTTCGCTGTCGGGTTTCGACGTGCGCGGCAACCGGATGATTCTGCGCGACTGAACTGCTTAAGCGGCCTTTTCAACACGGTCGAAATCGACGGCAGCGAACGCTGCCTTCAGCACATCCGGTCCGGCGCCGGGTTTCGTCGCGTCGGTGGACAGTATCTGCCGGAAGCGGCGCGCGCCCGGCAGGCCGTGGAACAGCCCGACCATGTGGCGAGTGACGTGGCCGAGCCGCCCGCCCTGCTCGATATGCCGCGCCGCATAGTCGGCCATCGTGTGGATCAGCGCGGCAAAATCGTAGGCGCCGGCCTTGCCGCCGTAGAATGCCGCGTCGACGCCGGCCAGGATGCCTGGCGTGTGGTAGGCGGCGCGGCCAAGCATGGCGCCATCGACATGATCGAGGTGGCGAGCCGCCTCTTCGAGCGATTGAACGCCGCCATTGATGCCGATGAATTTGTTCGATTTTCCCGCCTTGAGGCGATAGACCCTGTCATAGTCGAGCGGCGGGATGTCGCGATTTTCCTTCGGGCTCAGACCCTCCAGCCAGGCCTTGCGCGCATGCACCCACAGCGCGTCGGCGCCGGCCGCGAAGACGCCGTCGGCCAGCGCGTCGAGCGCGGGCTCCGGATTCTGCTCGTCGACGCCGATGCGGCATTTGACCGTCACCGGGATTGTCACCGCCGCCTTCATCGCCGCCACACAATCGGCGACGAGGTCAGGCACTTTCATCAGGCAGGCGCCGAACGTGCCGGACTGGACGCGGTCGGACGGACAGCCGACATTGAGATTGATCTCGTCGTAACCGAAGCCCTCGCCGATGCGCGCCGCCTCGGCCAGCTTTTGCGGATCGGAGCCGCCGAGCTGCAGTGCCACCGGATGTTCGGTCTCGTCAAAACCAAGCAGCCGCTCGCGCGCACCATGGATGACGGCGTCCGCCACCACCATTTCGGTGTAGAGCAGCGCACGCCGCGTCAGCTGGCGGTGGAAGAACCGGCAATGCCGGTCGGTCCAATCCATCATCGGCGCAACGGCCAGTCTATGCTCTTGATTTTTCAGCATCTGTTTAACATCAGAACCTTAGAACCTACCGAGTGCACACGAATTTACGCCAGAATACGACCCGTTTTTGCCACGTTTCGATCTCTCAGTGCACACGGAGCGCACACGAAGAAATGGCCACCTACACAAAGCTCTCGTCCGGTTCCTGGCGTGTCCAAGTCCGTCGCAAAGGTCGCTACGTCAGCGAGACCTTCCTGCGCCGAGACGACGCCCGGCGTTGGGCCACCGAAACCGAGCGCCAGGTCGATCGAGGTGAGACGCCGACCAGTCCCGCATAGCGCGCCTCAAAACCTTCGGCGAACTGATAGACCTTCATATCGACGACATGTGCGATGTAGGCAAGTCCCCTCGCCGCTCCAAGGCCGCGGCCCTCGATATGCTCCAACGGCATTTGGGGAAGTGCAACCTAGCAGCGCTCGATCGCGAACGGCTCATTCGTTTTGGTCGTGACCGCGCCGCCCAAGGTGCCGGACCGATGACTCTCGGTATCGACATCGGCTTTATAAAACTTGTTCTTACTCACGCCGCTGCGGTCCACGGCCTGCCCGTCAAGGTCGAACCGGTTGATTTCGCGCGTGTCGCCCTCACGAGGCTCGGTCTCGTTGGCAAAGGCCTACAGCGAGATAGACGACCGACACAGGATGAACTCGACAAGCTCATCGCTCACTTCGAGGCAAACGCTCGCCAGATTGCACCGATTAGCCAGATCATTCGGTTCGCTATCGCAACCGCGATGCGCCAGGAAGATATCTGCAAGGCGCGTTGGTCCGATTTGGAATCCCGCACGCGGATGCTCCTTGTCCGCGACAGGAAGGACCCTCGAAACAAGAACGGTAACAACCAGCGCATACCGCTGTTTGCAGCCACTGGCTATGATGCGTGGGCCATTGTTGAAGAGCGGCTGAGAAAGCGTAGCAATGACGACGATCGAATTTTCCCGTTCAACCATCGGTCAGTTGGAACTGCGTTCCGTCGAGGATGTGCTGACTTGGGAATCCACGATCTTCATTTTCATGACTTGCGGCACGAAGGGACAAGCCGCCTTTTCGAGGCCGGATCCACGATCGAACAGGTTGCGCTGGTAACTGGGCACAAGGACTGGAAAATGTTGAAGCGCTACACCCATCTGAAGCCGGAGGCTCTCCACGCGCTGTTGGCAGCGCGCGCCGCATAGATGTGAGTATCAAAAGGTTTCGGCGCCGGCGGTATCCTCTCGACGCTGGAGGAGGTGGAAGGGCGCGGTGTCCTGCATGCCGGCATCGGGGCCGACGAGACTGACGCGAGGAAACCTGGGGCCGCCGGCTGGGCGCGCGCGACCTCGCGCTTCTTGCGATGGATGCAGGTCTCGGCCCGACCAACATGTATGCCGAAGACCGCACGGCCTTCCGGCCGGCTCGGCCCGGCGTCAATCGTCTGAACACCGTCCGCAAGATAGGGGTGCCGGACGGACATTTCAGCAGACTGGCAAGGCTGAGCGCTCAATTGCAAAGCTCCCCCTTCGAACTGGCCAACTATGCGCAACCGGAGGACCCTGTTGAGGCGTCGGCCGGCACGGAGATCAATTTCTACGGAACCGTCTTCGCGCAGGCCGCCGATTTCGGCCGTCTGATAGAAGTCGACCAGCGGAGCGCGGCCATACACCTGTCCGACATCCGGCACGCGGCTGCACAGGGCGATTTCGTCATTGCCTATCTGCACCACCATCATTGGGAGCCAGGTTGGCAGGACGTACCGCGCTGGGTGCAGAGCTTTGCCCGTATGTGCATCGACGCCGGCGCGAACCTTTTCGTCAGCCACGGCGCGCCGGTGCTGCAGGCCGTGGAAATCTACAATGGCGCGCCGATCTTCTACGGCCTTGGAAATTTCCTATTTCACGTCCACCCCGCGCCGCGCTTCCCGTTACGGCGATGGGTACCAATCTGGCCGTTGCTGATCCGGGAGACTGTGCCTCCGCGCCGATCACGACCGGCAGGAGGTCTATGGCTGCCAGGTTTCCGCCCGCATCATAGCGGCACGCGGCGAAACGAAGCACGTCATTGAAAGGCCGAAATGGGGCCGGAACCGGCCGGTCGCTATCGGGGCGAGCTCGGCGGATAGCTGCCATTCGGCAGACGACCTCTGAGTGGACGTTGATGCGAGTTGCATGCATACAGATGCCCGGGGCCCTGAGGAGGGATTCTCAGACAGCGCTGTCTGTACGGAGAGCTTCATGAGCGTCTATCGGCCTGACATCGCGCCAAACAGGCAGGGTGGGGTGTTCATCAATAAAAGTGCGGCGAGGAACCCAAGCTCCAGAATATCCGCGCCACAAATTGTAGGCAGCGCTTATAGCGGCGATATTGCCGACGAGCGGACGCATTTCTACAGCTGCCCTACCAGCAATTCACCCTTCAGAACGGTGATGTCGAGTTGGCAGAGGGGGTGATAACGCGATGTCTTCCTGCTGCTGGAGCAGGCTCCCCTTTTCGGCCAGTCGCTTGCGCAAGTGCGGATAGTCGGGCAGCAGTCGTAAAACCCAGGCTGAGAACGGGGCATAGTTTTGTACTGAGTTGAATGGGCATTCCGCCAACCCTACGTTGGGCGCCCGTTTTTTCGGCTCCTGCGCGGCGCGCCACGGGCCGGCGGGCTTCTAAAGTGGCAGCATTTCTTACCTCAACAGCGCCCAGGACCAATACGCAACAATTCAGAGGTGGTCCCAACACAGCTGACGACCCACCCGGTCCTGACTCGCTGACCCGTGTCACCGCACGCGGGCACAGTTGAACCCTGAGTTGGGGGCATCTTCAGCCCCGGGAATAGTGGTGAGTGAGCTATCTTGTCGGTCGCATGCGTTTGGCGGCACCTCCGATTGCGTTGCGGAAGGCAGCATCGAAATTTACGCCTGCGATCTCCCACTTTGTACCTTCTGGTCCAAGTGGCAGGCGCCAAACCGCATGCCAGCCCGGCTCGTTGGTTTTCCAATGGAGGTGCCCGACCAAGATCACGTCAGCCCCCAATCTGGATTTCAGTCTGGCCAGGCGCTCATGAGGTATTGCATCGACGTTTTCCTGCGCGACCGCCGACAGATCGGCTTCTTTTGCGAAAATGATCGGTATGGCGAATAGCGCCGAAGCATCTTCAAAGCTTGCGCGCAGGTCCGATCCGTGGACGCCATCGGCGGCGAGTACATAGCTACGCGCCATATCGGTAACCTCGATGACAAGCGCCAGCTTCGGGCGCGGCCCCAACCACGGTCTCTCACCCAGCAGCGCCATCGCATGGTCCATTCGCGTCCGGTCGAACTGGAAGGTGAGATCGAAAGGGCGATCGCGTGTGCCCTGCTCGTCGTGAATTGGCCTGCCGAACATGCGGTCATGGTAGGTGTAGGACCAAACCATGGCAGGTGCCCCGGTCGCCAGCGAAGCGAAGGTCAGATTGTGCACGACGTCGGGATTTCCGGTCAGCTTTTGCGCTGCCAGTGCGAAACCCTCAGGGATGGCAGGGACGCGCGTTTCCTCGCGATCTCCGGTGACGATCACGCTTGAGCGATAAAGGACATCGTCGTTTGCCTGGCCAGTGACTGCAAACGCAAACCAGGACAGACCGTCAACAGAGGCTTCTTCATTTAACCCGCCCTGCCCTCTTGAGTAACTGTTTAGGAGGTTACATATTGACAGCGATGGAATCAACAGAATTTCTACGGACCTACGTCTCGCCGCGCGGGCCTATGCGCATGCTGGGTGGTGCGCCCGCACTTGATCTTGCCAACACATTGCACTGGCGCCAGGGAGCAGAGATCGATTGCATAACGAGCTATCAGGATCTGTTGGCCTTTTGCATTCCGGCCCTATTGTTGTCGGAAACTGAAAGGCGGGTCCTCGACCGTCATGCCGTAAATCGCCCACGGGTCGCTCGCGAGGTACATCTCGAGGTGCTAAAACTGCGCGCCGCCCTCAAATCGTGGCTCGGTGTCTGTGCAAAAAACCTCGGCCGTGGTGTCGCCTCGAAACGCGTTGCCCTGCGCAGCTTTCACAAAGCGATAGGGCACGCTGGCGGCTCGGCGGGCCTTGGCGACATCTTGAACCTCCAATCCACGTCGACAAACGAAGGGCTATACCTGCCGCTGCGCCGGTCAGCAGCAGCCGCTGCCATCCTGGTGCTCTTTCCATCAGGAAACGACATCCGGCAATGTGAGGCTGACAATTGCGGTGGCTTTTTCATCGACGACAGCCGCTCCAAACCGAGGCGCTGGTGCTCGATGGACAGTTGCGGCAACCGCGCCAAGGCCGCCCGCTACCGCCTGGCACATCGGAAGTAGCGCGGTCGAAGCGCAGAATGAAAAGGCCAGTAGCCAGTCCGCGCAACGCCATCGGACATTCAGGGGGACTGTGTCGCTAGTCGCGATGGTACAGATTGTTGGAGGTGGGTCCGACTGTCTCTATCGGTCGAGGCATGTCCGCCGTGGCGGGGGCACGCAGCAAGCGTTGCGTGACCTGGAGATATTGAACTGATGTGATCGATTTGTTCGTCCGAAAGAAGCGATCAAATCGGCGCACTCGTCCCTTTGACTCGCCCCGGCCGGGTTGAGGCAGGCAGATAGCGAAATCAACGGCGCTGACGGTAAGTCGCCTTAGGTTTGCTGTGACCGGTTGCTAATGATTCGCCGGACTATGCACGAGATATTTCAGTGACAATCATCCGTCTTTGGATAGCGGCGACGTGCCGAGGGTCAGGTGTAGTCGGGCTGTAGTGCGTAGGAATCGGGGGAAGATGTCCGCTTGCAGGCGATGGCGAAGCTGATTCAAATGGCAGACTTTGGGCGCATAGCCGCCCGGCAGCCTTGGGGCCGGAAAATGACCGAGTGGTTGTTTTAGGTCAACGGTCTAAGAAGCGGACATTCGGCTGAGATGCCACCTAGGGCATATTCCTTCCGGTCAATCGGCCGGGAAGCGGATGCTTAGGTGCATTACCAAAGCGGCCTCCGGCTTTTTGGCGTACTCGCGACGGTTTTGCCGGTCAGGATTGTGCTACGAGAACATATTCGGACCGATCTCTCCACCAATTTCAATGATGGCATCTGCGGGGATGTTGTTCCTTCGTGCCGCAACCCGAATAGCCTCCGGGTTAGGCGCCTCGTAAAGGCAATAGCTCTTTTTCTTGTCGGCGCTGAGGAACGAGAAAATCCACTGCACGCCTTCCTGGTCATTGATCAAATTGACACTCTCAACGCCCTCCTTTGTGAGGTTGAGCTGTTCCGCGAACTCCCTTTCGATTACGTAGCGTGGCATAAGCATGCTCCTTCTCAACGTGGTGATGCAGTGAGGCATGAGAGCCTACCTAGTGAACCGTTGTCTCCAGCCTCTTCTGCAAACGGACCATACCCAGTTCAGCCGCGGTCACCGAGGCTTGCTCCGAAAGTGACATTGCCCTCTCAATCGCTTTCTTGCTACCTTTTTTCATAAGCAAGTTCGCATATTCAGCCTGGGAATGCGCCAGCCAAGGTCGTGATTCGCTGGCTGCGTTCATATCCATCGCATGCTCGAAGTGCTCGGCGGCCTTCCCAAAATCGCCCAGCGATGCCGACAACATTCCCAGATAGCGACTTGCCGCTCCAAAGCAGACCGTTGCGACTCCTGCCGTGATCGTCATATCCTTGTAGGCGAGCATAAGGTTGTAGATTGTCCGAGCCGCCTCCGTGTCGCCCAGACTAACAGCAACCTCAGCCACGAATGAGAGGGATGCGCTTCGCTTTCCATCCAGCGGCATTGCGAAATTAGCACTCGCTAGTTCACTCAACCTGCGTTGCGCTGCGTCCCGGTATCCCAAATCGGCCGCAACCAGCGCAAACCCTGGCAACCATGTGGTCTCATCCGGATTTTCATCGATAAGATTCTTCATCACCGGAGCCACCTCCGACAGGCGATTCTGTTCGCGTCGGATCGTGAACATCTGCATGCCATAGACGCCCTCGACTTCCGCGCCATGCGTCTGTCTGCCCAGACCCAACGCTTCTCCAGCCAGCTTCTCGGCGGTGGTGAACCTTCCATCGAGGATGGCCATCATTGCCCTTAGATCGGAAGAGCACACGTCTGAANCAGACCCAACGCTTCTCCAGCCAGCTTCTCGGCGGTGGTGAACCTTCCATCGAGGATGGCCATCATTGCCCTTGCGTTCCACGCAAGCCATAGAATGTTGAGCCGTTGTCGCAACGTTCCCAACTCTTCCAGCCCGTCCACGGCTTGATCGGCGCGCGCGCGGTCGCCAAGCTCAGTCGAGACGTAGACGTCAAGCGCGAGAGCGCGGCCGCGCAGGTCATCGTCGTTGATGCCGGCCGCGAGGCGCTTTATCTCATCTACCCGCGCCATCAGTTGAGTTGCCTCTGCCGCGGACTTCACGGTCCGGGGCGTTAAGAAAGGCAGGACAGAAAGTTCAAAAAGCGAAGCTTGGTCGCCTAGTTGCCGAGCCAATTCAACCCCTTCTGCGTGACATTTGGCGCTGTTCTTACTGTCGCTAAGGTAAAAGTATGCACGCGTGAGGCGGCTGAGGAGTTGGCTCCGCGACCTCTGATCCTCGGGATCGAGCATACCCATTGCTTCAGTGAGCAGCTGAAGCGATTCGTCTAGCAGCTTCGAAGACAGGAACTGGGCGCCGTCAAAACCAAGAGCAGAACGAACGAAGGCCTTCGTGTCATGGGTCTCGCGAGCCAAGTGCGCGGTCAGCTTGTATTTTGCAACTGAGTCCGACAAGCGACCTGCGGCACTCAGTGCCTCCCCGAGCTTTAGGGTCGCCTCGAGCACTTCCTTTTGCCGAGCCGGTCCTCCCGGCAGGTGCTCCGCGATGGCGACAGCGTTCTGAAAGTGATCAACCGCCTCATAGTTGGCTGATTGCCCTAGCGCCCGTTCGCCGGCCTTCATCCAGTATGGCAGCGCGAGCGCACCTTGCTGTGCCTTGACATAATGCTGGGCAATGAGCTCGGGTTGGGTCACGATGAGATCCGGATATGCGTCGATGAGCGCATTAGCGATGGCTTCATGATATTGACGGCGCCTTTTGCTGAGCAGCGATTGGTATGCCGTATCCTGAATGAGCGCATGTCGGAATACCAGCGCGTCTCGCACCACACCGCCGACGACAACGAGCTGGGTAGACATGAGCTCATTGAGCGCTTCGCCGAGAGTTGGGTCATCGAGACCGGCAACCTTGGAAAGTAAGCCGCGGTCAAATTCCCGGCCTATGACAGAGGCGATTTGCGCCACCTCCTTGGCTGCCGCTGTCAAACGGTCAAGTCGAGCCATGAGAGATCCCTGCAGACTGTCGGGAATCTCAACATTGAGAGACGCCGCCTTTCCGCTTTCCAGAATCGAACGTGTCAATTCTTCCACAAACAGCGGCACACCGTCAGTTCGCTCCACGATCCTGTCGGCAAGCTGATCCGGAACGTCTGCGAGCATCGAGTCGATCATCTCGCGCATCTGTTGCTTCGTCAGCCGACCAATGGCCAGCGTCGTCACGTGGACCAGCCCCGTGGGCCAGGTCGGCGTCCATTCGGGCCGGTGTGATACGACCACAAGGACGGCCGCGCCATGCATGCGACGGACAACCTCTGTGAGAAATTCATTGGTCGACGGATCGATCCAGTGAGCATCCTCAACAACAAACAAAACGGGCGCCATCTTTGCCGC
This sequence comes from Mesorhizobium sp. LNJC391B00, assembly GCF_000502535.1. Lineage (NCBI taxonomy): Bacteria > Pseudomonadati > Pseudomonadota > Alphaproteobacteria > Hyphomicrobiales > Phyllobacteriaceae > Mesorhizobium > Mesorhizobium sp. LNJC391B00. The sequence continues at coordinate 15,971 of NZ_AYWI01000019.1, read as the reverse complement.
GAGCAGCACCCGGTTCGCCAGTGTGCGGACGATCAGTTCTTTGCGCTGTTGGGCGGAGAGATCGGGCGGCGTGAATTCACTGGCCAGATCCAGCGAGAGCAGCTCGGCATATGTGGAGCCGACTTCTGAGGGATCTTCGCCGTAACGCTGAACAATTGCGCGCAGCTTGTCTGCTCGCATCAGAGGTTCGTCGGCGGCTGAAAGACCTGCCAGCCGGCTCAGGCGCTGAATGATGGGATAAAAGGCCGAGGTGGAGTGATAGGGCGAACATTGCAGTCGTATTAACTCGGGCTGGTTCTCATGCAACCGTTCCTCAAGCGCGTCGACGAGACGCGATTTCCCGATTCCCGCCTCTCCCGATACAAAGACTGCTTGGCCTTGTCCGTTTTTAGCCAATTCCCAGCGATCCAGCAGCATTCCAATTTCACTGCTGCGGCCAACGAATTTTGAGAGTGCACTAGTTTGCGCGGCATCGAAACGGCTTTCCACTTCTCGTTCCCCGTGGACCGCAAACAGCGCAATAGGCAGTCGAAAGCCTTTCAATTCCTGCGCGCCGAGGCTCTCGATCTCGAAGGATTGCCCCGCGAGCCGCCGCGTGGCGTCTGCCACCACGATCTGGCCAGGCGCAGCAGCAGCTTGCAGGCGAGCCGCGAGATTCGGAGTATCTCCTGCGATTGAGGCCCGCTCGTTTGCACTGCTGCCGGCGATATCACCGACGACCACGTGACCCGATGCAATGCCGATCCGCGCCTTCAATTGCTCGCCGCTGGGGGACTGAAAGGCCTCGACTGCAGCGAGGGCCTCAAGGCCTGCACGAATCGCACGCTCGGCATGGTCCTCGTAAGCCATGGGCCATCCAAAATATGCAAGCACGCCGTCGCCTAGATATTTCGCGACGTAGCCTCCAAAGCGCGTGATCGCGCCTGCAACACTGTCCTGATAGCGTCGCGTAAGCTCGTGCATGTCTTCGGGGTCGAGTTGGGCAGATATCGCAGTCGACCCGACCAAGTCACAAAAGAGCACACTAAGCAGCCGTCGGTCTGCAGTCGGTTCTTGAGCGAGGTCGCTGGCCTGAAGTTCCGAACCCGCAGGAGAAGGTGAAGGGACCAGGGACCCGGCGAGATTTGGCTGAGCAAGTCCGGCGACAGCAGCCATGATAATTTTGCGATGCCCAAGTGAGACACCAAGCTCCTGGAGGTCGCGTTCAGTGACATGAGGGAGCGCTCGCAGGTCCACGTCGTTTTGGACGAACGCCTCCAGGTATTTGCCGAGGCCGAGCTGGCTCAGCCAGTGTTCGATCGTCTGCATCGCGTTTTTGCCGATGTCACCATGCTAAACTAGCGCGAAGTTAGCCATAGCACCATGCCGCACTGAGGGTCAGCTTAGTTGCGATGAGGCCTCATTTCAGGATTCCCTTGGACCAAGGGCTCATTTTCGGGCAAAGTAGGCGTTGTTCTTAAGTGATGGCTGCCGGTCAACATTGTCAGCTAGGCGGCCCGTGCCGGGAGGCGGCGCGCCAGAAACTATCTGATCAACCTTCGATCCGAACTCGGAAACTCGGTATCGCGATTTCTCGGGGGGTGGAATGAACAGCGGCGCCATTGCCAAATTCGCGCAGGATATCCGAGGCACGCTAATCGGTCGCGATCACGCTGACTATGATGAAGCTCGCAAACTCTATAATGGCATGATCGACAAGCGGCCTCTTCTAATTGCGCGCTGCATGGACGTCGCCGATGTGATTGCTGCGGTGAACTTCGGCCGCGACAGCCAACTCCCCATAGCAATCCGCGGCGGCGGGCACAACGGACCGGGGTTCGGCGGTGTCGACGATGGCCTCGTCATCGACCTCTCGACTATGAAGGGCGTTCGCGTCGATCCACAGAACCGCACGGTGCGGGTCGGGCCTGGTTGCACTACAGGCGACGTGGATCATGCTACCCACGCCTTTGGCCAGGCAGTGCCGTTCGGCCTCATCTCGACCACCGGGGTCGCCGGTCTGACGCTGAGCGGCGGCCACGGCTACCTCAGCCGGCAATATGGGCTTGCCGTCGACAATCTCATCCAAGCCGACGTGGTGTTGGCGAACGGGAGTTTCATGACCGCCAGCGAAACCGAGAATGCGGATCTCTTGTGGGCGCTTCGCGGCGGCGGAGGAAACTTCGGCGTCGTGACCAGTTTCTTATTTCGCACGCACCCGGCGAAAATGCTCTATGGCGGGCCGATCATCTTCGATGTTGGCGATGCCGCTGAGGTGATGCGCTGGTATCGTGATTTCCAGGCGAATGCTCCGGAGGATTTCTACATCTTCCTCGGACTGCAATCCGTGCCCGGCGGCGATCCATTTCCGCAGGAGCACTGGAACAAGAAGATGTGCGTCCTCCTTGTCGCGCATAACGGCGAGGGTGGAGAAGCGGCTGTCAATGCCATCCGGGCGGCTCTCCCCAAGCCACTCATCGACTGGGCGGGCCCGATTCCTTACACAGGGTTGCAGACCTTATTCGACGCGCTCTATCCGGCCGGGCAGCAATGGTATTGGAAGGGCGACTTTGTCCGAGCGCTGCCAGATGCCGCCATCCACGCGCATCTCCTGCATGCAAGCAGGGCCGGCCCGGCGTCGTGCATGCATCTTTACCCAATCGACGGGGCGGTGCATCGCCTAGGCAAGGGCGACAGCGCCTGGAACGCTCGTGATGTGACTTGGTCCATGGTGATCGCCGGGATAGATCCAGATCCGGGAATGGCGCCGGTCCTCAAGGAATGGGCCACCGACTACTGGAAAGCTGTGCATCCGTTCGACGTCGGAGGCGCGTATCCCAACTTCATGATGGATGACGAAGGCGAAGAGCGCGTCCAGGCGAGCTTCGGCGACAATTACCCGCGACTCGCCGCGCTAAAGGGCAAGTTCGACCCTACCAACCTTTTCCACATCAACCAGAACATCCGCCCGGCCAGCTAGTGGTCAAATCTAACGCTAGGTACCCGACACGAAAGACAGGATCACAACGTGAACAGGGCAAACTCATAACGGGGCCAACTGCGGAGCACGCTCACAGCACATCATCGGACGCAGCCTCGCAACAATCTGTGCAGTTCCCTAACCAGTCTGCATTCAGGAATGCGAAAGCTGATGAAAGCTAACTGTGGCCTCCGAAAACATCAATGTCCGCTTCTGGTGATGGACGGGAGCGTCGCAATGGCCGAAATTGGGCGCAAAGCTGTCCGGCAGATTTGGGACAGGAACCGGAATGACAGCGCTAAGGCCCGCAAGAAATAGGCGGGCTTCCCTCCTGTGCCGAGGGGAGAAGAAATTATTCCCTGACGAAGTCCCTGATCTACCTCAGACAGGGGCATGCCATGTAACTTCGCCGTGACCTGATCCCGTTCGGGGAACAATCAGATCGAGCTCCAGTTTGGCCTTCCAAGCGAAGGCACTGATGGAGCATGCCATGAGATTTCCACACAGCACGACGGCCGCGGCCGCCGTTTTCATAGTCCTGACCTCCCCCGCGCTCGCCCAGACAAGCGGAACACCATCACCCTCGACACCTGCACCCGCTCCGGCAACCGAACCGCCGGCCGCCGGACAGTTGCCGGATGCGACCGGACAAGCGGATGGACCAACACGCGAAATGATCCGCCAGATGGTTGAGCAAGCTGTCCGGGAGAGAATGCAGCAGGATCGCGGTTCCGAAGAAGGTTTCCGCGAGGAAGATAGTCGCAACTATCAAGGCGGTCGCAACGAGGGTGCTGACCGCCACGATGAAGATGGCGGCCGTTGGCAGAACCACGGTGGCCGCGATCGTGGACNGCATCATCAGCTGATGCGCGGTGCCGGCATGCGACTGATGTTCGGGCTGTTGGACACCGATGGCGACGGATCGGTTTCCGAGGACGAGGTTCAACGCGCGGTGGGCAGGATGTTCAGTAGCATTGACGAGAATGGTGACGGCAAGATCGATGCGGACGAGATCCAGTCCTTCATGCATGGCTCCAGCATGCATGGCACTGATAGCGAGGACACGCCGTAGCTGCCTTCAAAGTGAATGCCCTCCCTCGGACAAAGCGGGCGAGCGCCTGGCGGTCGAATTCGAAGCGGTGTCTCTTGGCTGTTAGGCGCGGCGGCCCTAACAGCACCCTCCAGCCTTGCGCTATTCCCGCGGTCCCGGAGACGCCGGCCGTGACAAAAAAACGGCTGCGCAGTGCTGATCAAGGAACGATCGAAGCCGACCAACGCAGGGTCACTCGGGCGCCCGGTCCTCCTCGCAATTCGACATGATTAGTCATCCTTTGCCTTGGGGTTTCACGCTGCCGAACGCAATGCTTCAGCGGATGTTCCGAATTTGGCCATCAGTCTTATGGGATAGGACTTGCGTCTGATGGCGGTTGGAAGAAGCCCGAACGGCGGAACACGCAGCCGGACGCCGAATTGGAAACCGACCGTCGATCGAAGTCCCTTGTCGCCGGTTGATATTCCGCCATCTCACTGTCGAGAGGGTGGCGGGATCGCCTTCCGAGGAGCGAGCACATATGAGAGTAATAGTATTCGCAGATGTACTCACGGCCATCCTGCTCGCTTCTTTTGTCTGCGCATGTTCATTCTTTTCGGGAAACCCCATCTCTCCAACAACACGCAACACCGCGTTGCTACCCATGATGATGCGATGACAACTGCATCAACAAGCAAGGCGTCTTCGCCTAAGGTGCGATTGCCGGGGGCTTTCGACTTGAACGTCGTCCAACGGGTCCCGGTGGTCAGGCGGTGGCGTTCAGCAGGAGCTAGGTAGACTCATCGCGAAAATCCCGCAGCGAGGCATGTCGCAAGTCCTCCTCGCCGCGTGCGGAGACCGAGCGCGGAAACCGCCTGGTTCGTTGTAACAGGCATGCGAAGATGAGTGTCGGCGCATGGACGCGGAAAAACCCGCCAGCGTGAGCCAGCGGGCCTTGTGATGGGATGGCCCGCGCGTGCGGTCAAGGCTGCGCGGGCCGACCATGATGAATGAGGGGACATCTTGGTCACCGGCACGACCGATGAAGAACGAGCCGGGTGTGACAAAACACCCTTGGAGCGAGGATGTTCCCGTCCGCACAAAAAAGCCCGCCGGCGTGAGCCGGCGGGCAGCCGCTATTTTGCCGTCAAGCGGACAGACCGCTTGCGGCCCACCCACTGCAGCATTTTCCACTTTGAGCCGAAATCATTCTCAACTATGGTTCGCCAGGCTTAAGGCATGGGGGATTGCCGATGGTTTTATCACGCAGGGGTGTCGTGCTCGGCGGTCTGGCGCTGGTCGCGGTCGGTGGAACCGGCAATATTGTTCAAGCCGCGGGGGCAAAATCCTTTTTCGCCGGTACCGCCAGCGATAACGATTTCGTCTATCGCAAGACCAACTTCGCCAAGATCGACAAGAGATGGCATCGCCAGATCGTCAAGTATTTCAGCAGCGAGCCGGTCGGCACCGTCGTGGTTGATACCCGCCACCACTTCCTCTACCTCATCATGGAAAACAAGACTGCCATCCGCTACGGCGTCGGCGTCGGCAAGGAAGGCTTCAAATGGTACGGCCGCGCGACGATCGATCGCCGCGCGCTGTGGCCGCAATGGGTCCCGCCCCCCGAAATGCGTGAGCGCAAACCGGACTTACCGCCCATGATCGCAGGCGGCGCGTCCAACAATCCGCTCGGGCCGCGCGCGCTCTATCTGTACCGCGACGGCGCCGACATCGGCTACCGCCTGCATGGCACGCTGGAGCCATGGAGCATCGGCACCGACGCTTCCAGCGGCTGCATCCGCATGTTCCCCGAAGACATCATCGACCTCTACCAGCGGTGCCCGATCGGCACCGCGGTGGAGGTCCTGCCGCACATCGCCGACCAGGCGCCCGCTTCCACCACTGTCGAATGATTGGCGCATCATGAACCGCATGATTGAAAACACGCGCCGGCTGCTCGCCGCCGGCCTGCTGGTTGTGGCCACATCCTGCTCGACCAGCAACACGCTGGCCCCGTCGACGCCCGACGTCACCAACGCCGAGATTGCCGGCTTCCAGAACGTGCAGCCGGGCAGCGAGGAGGATTTTATCCTCAATGTCGGCCGCCGCACCTACTTCACGAAAGGTTCGGCCGCGCTCGATTCTGTCGCCAAGGCCACCCTCGACACCCAGATCGCCTGGTTGACAAAGCATCCGCGCTGGCTGCTCAAGCTGCAGGGTTTCGCCGACGATCCCGGCGCAAGCGAAACGGCGCTGTCACAGCAGCGCGCCGATGCGGTGATGGACTACCTCGCCGCCGGCGGCATAGACCGGAACCGCATGTGGGCCAAGGGCTACGGCAAGGACAGGCTGGTCCGCGACTGCCCCGACTCCGCCTGCAGGTCGCAGAACCGCCGCGTTGTGTCTAATTTGCGCGATGAGAGGGACGAGTCGTAGAGGCTGCTGTTTTGCTGGTCGCCAAATCAGTCTCACAACGCGACGGCGGCATGGCTGCAATGCGCCTATCGGGGACATTCACCCAGCGTTTGCCCCTCCCCGAAAGCTGACGCTCCGGTTGAACCCGGAGTGAAGTCAGCTTCCCGTCTACCAACCTCCGGTTCAGGGTCTGGTGGGAGGCTTCGGCATCCGCCTCGACCAGTTTGCGGACGTGGCGGTTGTCCGCGATCCTGATCGCGCATGAGCCTCGCCACATGTCGGTGTGCTACCGGGAGTGGGCGCCGTGGAGCTGGCAGGTACGCTCGCTCAAAGCATCGGCCGTCCACCGGTGACCTCGTAGAGTGCGCCGGTGGTGTAGCTCGATCCTTCCGAGGCAAGCAGCACATAGGTCGCTGCAAGCTCTGCCGGTTGCCCGGGACGCTTGAGCGGTGTGTTCTTCCCGAACTCCTTGACCTTCTCAGAGGGCATTGTCGACGGGATCAGCGGCGTCCAAATCGGCCCGGGAGCGACCGCGTTTACCCGAATGCCGCGTTCAGCTACCAGTCCTGCAAGTCCGGCGGTGAAGTTGGCGATCGCTCCTTTGGTAGTGGCGTAGGCAAGCAGTGCCGGCGAGGGACTGGTCGCGTTGATCGAGGATGTGTTGATGATGGTCGAGCCGGGTTCCATGTGCTTCACTGCTTCCTGGGACAGATAGAACATCGCATAGACATTGGTGCGAAAGGTGAGATCCCATTCCTCCGCGCTGATGTCCTCCAGCTTCTCGAACGACGCCTGGTGGGCTGCATTGTTGACGAGGATGTCCAGGCGCCCGCATTCATCGATAGCTCGCTGCACAAGCGACCGCGCGAAGATTTCGTCCGAGATGTCGCCGCGTGCGAGCACCGCCTTGCGCCCCGCTTCCTCGACCAAGCGCGCCGTCTCCTGCGCATCTTCGTCCTCTTCAAGGTAGGAGATGATGACGTCGGCGCCTTCGCGTGCAAACGCGATCGCCACCGCCCGGCCGATGCCCGAGTCCGCGCCGGTGATCAGCGCGACGCGGTCCGTCAGCTTACCGCTGCCGCGATAGCTCTCCTCTCCGTGGTCGGGCCGTGGATCCATCTCGTCGGTATAGCCGGGCATGTCCTGCTGCTGTTCGGGAAGCGGCGGCCGAGGATATTTCTGCTGGGCATCCTGCATGTCAGCTCCTTTTTTGGCTGGAGTTGCGGTTGTGTCGATCCGGTTCCGTGATCGGTCCCTTGGCGGCTTTCGAGCCACCGCCCCATTCCTCGGCCTTGCACGCTTGGTCGCCGCCCATGAGGTCCGGCGAACTGCGATTTGCGGTGCCGCTGTCGGTCTTGTTCAACTCGTGCTCCTTCTTGCGTGTCGTCAGTCTTTCTCGCCGGCGGTAATCATCGACCTCAGCGGCTCTTGCGCCACATTCGCCTCGATTTCCGCGCGTCCGGGAGTGTCCGGTAGCGCCTTGCGGAAATTTTTCGCATAATCCGGTGGCATCTTCGGTGGCATCATCGGTTCGTACGGGTCGACCACGGCCTCGATGACCACCGGACCCTCAGCAGCCAGGGCAGCGTCGAGAACACCTTCCACCTCCTCGGCGCGAGAGACGCTGTAACCAATGCCGCCCATGGCTTCGGCGGCCATGGCGAAGTCGATGGGCTGGAGTTCGCAGGCGAATTGCGGGTTGCCGAGGAACATCATCTGCTCCCAGGCGATCTGATTGAGCATGCCGTTCTTGAGCACGAGCACCTTGAGTGGGACCCGGTACCGAACTGCCGTCGAGAACTCGCCGAGTTGCATCGCGAGACCGCCGTCGCCGACGACCGCGAAGACCGGCCGGCCGGGAAAGGCCAGGCCCGCGGCGATCGCATAGGGCAGTCCGCATGCCATCGAGGCCAGCGCGCCCGAGACGCCGAAGGCCTGCCCGTCACGCAGCTCGATATGGCGGGCCGCCATCTCGGTGTTCTGGCCGGAATCGGCAACCAGGATCGCATCATCGGGCAATCGTTTCCCAAATGCGCGTGTGACCACCTGGGGCTTGAGCGAAGTGGCGGCCTTTTGCTCCGACTGCGCCATCATCTCGCGCCAGCGTCGCATGCCCGCCTGCGCCTTCTCGAGGAAGCTGCGATCATCCTTGCGCTTCAGGCGCTTGTTCAGCAGTCGCAGCGTCACGGCGGCATCGCCGGCAAGGCCGGCCTCAATGGGATAGCGCAGGCCGATGCGCTGCGGGTCGCGCTCGATCTGCACCCCGCGCGCCTGTCCCGGCTTCGGGTAGTATTCGATGTAGGGAAAGGTCGAGCCGACGACGAGCAGCGCGTCACATTCCTCCATGATTTCCTGCGACGGCAGCGTGCCGAGAATCCCGATGCCGCCGGTCGTCAGCGGGTGATCGTCGGGCAAGGCAGCCTTACCGAGCAAGGCCTTTGCGACGGGGGCACCAAGCAGCTCCGCCGTCTCTTCCAACTCGTGCCTGGCACCAAGCGCGCCCCGACCGGCGAGGATCGCGACCTTTGTCGCCCCGTTCAGGATCTCGGCGGCTTTCGCAAGTTGTTCTTCGTCGGGAAGCCTGCTTCCTTCGAACCAACGATCCGGCGTATGCGACGGTTTGTTGCGCTTCGAGCGCTTGGCTTGGTCGAGCGTGTGCTCCTGCACATCGCTGGCGATCGACAGATGCGCAACGCCGCGACGTGCCAGCGCCGACCTGCAGGCGAGACCGGCCAGGCTTTCCATATGCGCCGCGTCGGAGACCTGCGCGTTGAAGACGGCGACATCGCTGAAGACGCGCGTCAAGTCGACATCCTGCTGGGTGAAGGTCTCGATAAGGTCGTGGAACTGCATGCCGGTAATGGCGAGCACCGGCGCTTGGTCGAGCTTGGCATCGTAGAGTCCCGTCAGGAGGTGTGTGCCGCCAGGGCCGGAAGTTGCGAGGCAGACACCGAGCTTGCCTGTCCATTTTGAGTAGGCGCACGCCATGAACGCCGCGGATTCCTCGTGCCGCACCTGAATGAAGCGGATGCGGTCCTGCCGCCCGCGCAGCGCCTCCATGATGCCATTGATGCCGTCGCCCGGCAGGCCAAAGATGATATCGACGTTCCAGTCGATCAGCGTCTCGATGAGGATGTCCGCGGCGGTCGGCATGTCTCAGTCCTTACCGCGATGCGGATCCCGCCGCCTGGCTGCTCTTGTTCGCGGTCTTGTCAGTCTTACGCTGGTCTTTGTTGCCGCCGCGATTGCCGCCATGCAACTGGTCGGAAGATTGAGCGGTCTTGCCGTCTTCCAAATTAGTGGCCATGCGCAAAGCTCCCTTCATCCGGCCTGCCTAACCAGAAAGTCGGTGAGATGTTCCGTGCCCGAAGGCAATGCCGCCTACTCAGGTGCCCAAGGGAAACGTGTCAGGTATTACCCTCGATGAGGCGTGTTCGGCAGTTAGCGGCTGAACAGGCGAGGTGCGATCGAACCAGACGAAGGCATCGAACTGCTGCGAGGCCGAGGATTGCACGTAGTGGCCGAGGCTGCCTGATCGCCAAAAGCGCTCGCGGCAGAGCTGGCCGATGTTCAGGTCGCGTCTTCGCAGGTCCCTATAGCCAGAGCGCAACGCCGCCCGCACCGTCCCCATAGGCGAACTCCTCGCACCCCTCGTCGACGAATTTCCCGCGCGGGATTCCGCCTCAGTGGCGAAAGGACTCGTTCGTCGCGCACACCGCGGCGGGCGATGTGCGCTTCGACCATGCGGTGCCTGGCGTGCCGGTAGTCTGGCATGGCTCCTCGATAGCTTTAAAAAGACGGCAGGCTTAGTCGTCCTGCCTGCGCTTGTGGTGCTCGCTCTCCTGGTTTTCGCCGCGGATCATCTGGCGATCGTCCTTGTCGGTCAATTCCACGCCCTCGTCGCGTAGATTGGCGCCGTCTTGCCGCGCCTCGCGCTCCTGCTTGGATCTCTTCAGCTCATCCTCGGCATTGAAATCGTCGCCGGCATTGCTGGAGTTCTCGCGCTTTTCGATGATGCGCAGCTGCTGCTCGTGGGTCTTCCGGCCGGCCATGGCAAGGTGCCTCCTACTTGTTCGTGCGTCCGGTCTGGTCAGGGTTGATGCCGCCCTGAGGCGTGACGTCGTTCTCGACATCGCCTTCGAACGTATTGTCCCCATCGAGAGCATCGCTCTCGTCGAGCATATCGCCGCCCTTGACCGCGCCCTTCGAGGTGCCGATTCCCGGGTTGTCTCGCAGATCCTTGTCCGTGGGCTGTTTAGTCTTGGGGTGTTGGTTGGTCATGGAATTTCTCAGCGCTGGTTGAGCTTGGACGAAAGACGGTCCTGGCGCTGTCCAACTTCAACGTGGAGAAAATGTTCCGGTGTCAGGTTCGGTGCGCGTAAGCGGCCAGGCGGCCGCCGTCTCGGCTAGCGAAACTCCAGGCATGCCACATTACATCCCATTCCGAGGCGAATTGGCGGGCTAAAGTGAAAATCGAGACGGTCGAAAGCTTGCAAGGAGTGGGTGCTCTGTTCCGGTGGCGATCTCGGTTGCAAGCAGTTCGCCGGCAATCAAGCCAAGTGTTGCGCCGCTGTGGCTGAAGGCGACGTAATACCCCTCGATCTCCCGCAACTGGCCGAAGACCGGCTCGCCGTCTCCGGGGATTGGCTTGGGCCCGACACCGTAGCTCTCCAATTCCAATTTCGGATGACCGTCGAGAACATTCGACGCTTCGTCGAGAAGGCCCTGGATGGTCGATGCTTTTACGCGATAAGTCCCGTCCGGATTGACTACCACCTCTTCTTCCGACCAGGCAGAATCGAGCGCGAGGGCGCCATCAGGCGTCGGCCGGATGGCGACGCGCGGCGTGTTGAGCACGGCGCGTAGAGGCAAGTCGACTGGCTTGGTCCTGACCAGCAGCGCGATTGGTGTCCCATCGGCAATACGCTGACCGGCCACGGCGACCATTCGCGGCACATCCGCACCGGTCGCCAGAAGCACCGCGTTGGCGGCGAAGCTGATCCCGCTGGTGGTGGTGACGCCGGTGGCCCGGCCGTTGGCGACGGTGACGGTAGCGCTTCCGGCCTCGGTGACCACCTGGCCGCCCCGCTCCACGAATTCCGCGATCAATATTTCGATCAGCGACGGCAGGTCGACCCAGCCCTCGCCCGCGTTGAAGATCGCGCCTTGAGGCGTGACAGCGCTTGCGCAGACACCCGGCGTGACCAACCTTATGGCGTCCGCGGACAGATGCTGCGCATCATAGCCGAGACGTTTTTCGTGAGCGAAGACATCGGCGATCTCGTTTGAGGCATCGTCCGCATCCCACGTCAGGCCACCGTCGAAACGCAGCCAGGCGGCATCCGGGCATCGCGCCGACAAACTGCGGTAGCGGTCGATACCGATCATGCGCAGGCGATGATACTCAGCCGAGCGCCTGCGCGCCGAATTGATCCAGGCGAGCGAGCGGCCGGAAGCTCCCTTGGCGAGCGGTCCATCATTGACCAGCACGGTCTCGATGCCGAGCCTTGCAAGATGAACGGCCGAGGAGACGCCAAAAATGCCGCCGCCGACAACAACGACCTTGGAAACCTGATGTGATGCAGCCATGAGATATCTTTCACTGGTGGAGGTTGGTTTGCGCGGCCGTCTTGAAGGGCTCATGCGTGATCAAAGCACTTCGGCAAGGAAGTGCTTCAGACGCGGGCTTTTCGGCGTATCGAAAATCGCGGCAGGCGTGCCGGCCTCGATGATGCGGCCTTCATCCATGAAGACGACCTGATCGGCGACCTTGCGGGCGAAGCCCATTTCATGCGTCACCACGACCATTGTCATGCCGCGCCGGCCGAGATCCGCCATGAGGTTGAGCACACCCTTCACCAGTTCTGGATCGAGTGCGCTCGTTACCTCATCGAACAAGATGACCTCCGGGTCCATCGCCAATGCACGAGCGATTGCCACACGCTGCTGCTGGCCACCGGAAAGGCTCCCTGGACGATGGTGTTTGCGGGTCGCAAGCCCGACGTCGGCAAGGCGCGCCTCGGCGATGCGCTCAGCTTCCTGTACAGGGAGCCCCTTTACCTTGGTCAGCGACAGCATGACGTTTTCGAGCGCGGTGTGGTCGGGAAACAGATTGAACTGCTGGAAAACCATGCCGACACGCCGGCGCAGTTTTTCAGGCTTCATCGCCAGGATGCTCGCACCATCGAGCAACACCTCACCGCCCTTGGGCTCGACCAGGCGGTTGAGGCAGCGCAGCAGGGTCGACTTGCCCGAACCTGATGGGCCGATCACGCATGTGACCGTGCCAGGCTTGACTGCCAGGCTGACGCCTTTGAGAACATCGAGGTCGCCATAGGCCATGTCGAGATCGGTAATGGCGAGACTGCCGCCCTTGAAGCGGGGCAGCGCTGAGCGGGCATCAGAGCCGGCCTCCGAAAGTGCACTGCCGGTGGCGCCCTCCAGTTCGCTCACTTCGGCCAGGCCGCTGATGACGAGGCCGGCCTTTTGCTTTCCGACCCGCAGCGAGTTGTCGATGTAGTTGACCACATGGGTCAACGGCACGGTGATGACGAGATAGAACACGCCGGCCAGAAGCAATGGCGAGAGGTTTCCGGTGACCACTGCCTGGTCCTGACCGACACGGAAGATCTCGCGCTCCGAGGCGAGCAGACCGAGGAAGTAGACAAGGCTTGAATCCTTGACGTTGCCGATGAACTGGTTGACGAGGGCCGGCAAGACGCGGCGGATGCCTTGCGGGATCACGATCAGGCGCATGCCTTGGCCGTAGCTCATGCTGAGCGCCCTGCAGGCCTCCATCTGCCCGCGCTCGACGCTCTGGATGCCCGAGCGGAAGATTTCGCCGATATAGGCGCCGGCGATCAGGCTCAGCGCAAGAATGCCGAGCGGGAAGGGCGAAGGGCCGAAGATTTCACGGCCGATGCGGGCAAAGCCCTGGCCTATCAGCAGGATGGTGACGATCGCCGGCAGCCCACGGAATATATCCGTGTAGACCCGCGCCGGAATGCGCAGCCAGCGCGATTGCGAGATGCCCATGACCGCCAGGATCATGCCGAGAATGACACCCAGCACCGTCGACGCGGCGGCGAGGATCAACGTGTTCTTCAATCCGATGGTGATCATGCTGGGCAGCACGTCCGCCATGGCCTGCCAGTCGAGGAAACTGCGCCGCAGGTTTTCGAGCCAGTTCATTCGCCCCCCTTTCGGTTGCGCTATTCACATCGTCCGCATCAAGGACGGCGGCGTAATCCGGCCGCCGGCATGAGAGCCAGCGGCCGGGTACGGTCTACTTCTTGGGAAGATACTGGTCGGGCATCGGCGAGCCGGGGAACCACTTTTCATAAAGCGTTTTCCAGGTGCCGTCCTGCATGGCCGCATGAAGGGCGGTGTTCAGCGCATTGCGGAGCTTGTCGTTGCCCTTGCGCAGGACGAAGCCGGCCGGCGCGTCAAAGGAAGGAATATTGACCGCGATCTTCAGGTTCGGGTAGCGAAGGCCATAGTCCTTGGCGGCCTCGTAATCGAGGAAGTGGGCATCCACGGTTCCGTTGTTAAGCGCCGAAACGGCGGAGTTGTTGTCGGGGAATTTGACGAGATCGGTTCCGACAAAATTCTTCGCCGCGTAGATTTCCTGGAGCGTGCCTTGCACGACGCCGAGACGTTTGCCCTTGAGCCCGTCCGCCGACGTGATCGACTTGTCTGCGGTAAGCACGGAGAGATAGCCTGCGATATACCCGTCGGAAAAGTCGACGGTCTTTTTGCGTGCTTCCGTCGTGCCGATTGCCGCGACCGCGACATCGAAACGCTCGTTTGCAACCGAAGGCATCAGCGCCGAGAATTCCTGGCCGGTGAAGATCACCTGGTCGGGCTTGAAGCCAAGGCGGCTCGCGACGTTGCGGAACAATTCGATGTCGAAGCCGGTGAACGACCCATCGGCCTGGGTGAAAGCGTAGGGTTTGGCATCGCCCATGGTTCCGACGCTGATGACCTTCGCATCAATGAGGCCATAGGGATTGTCATCCGCGGCGGCCGCTCCTGAAACCAGCGCGGCGCCGACGCACATCGCCATAAGAGCCATTGCGCCGGTTCTGACCGGGCACATCAACGACTTGAGAATTTCTTTGCTGCTCATGTCTTTCTCCACTCTGAAGGTCTGTTCTTCTTGGTATTCCGTCGAGCCGCCATCTGGCGCCCCGACATGCCGTTGACGAGATTACGGTCCGTCACGCCTCTCGGCTCCACTCCTTTTAAAGAGACCGGTCTCATATTGCGTGAGACCGGTCTCTTTGTTAATCGTTATCGCCACGTTGACCTCCCGTCAACAACTCTTGTAGTCGTCATCCGATGAAAAGAACCGCCCCCAAGACCCCGTCGATAACGGTCAGCGACGTCGCCCGCGCGGCCAACGTTTCGAAAGCGACAGCCGCGCGCGTGCTCGGCGGATACGGCGTCGTCAGCGACATGATCCGCGCGGAAGTCATGGCCGCGGCCAAGGCCTTGGACTATCGTGCGAACGAGCTCGCCCGCAGCATGACGACCGGCCGCTCCGGCATCATCGGCGTGGTTGTCGGCGACATCGAGAACCCGTTCTTCAGCCTCGCGGTACGCGGCATCAGCGACGCGGCAAAGGCAGCCGGGTTCAACGTCATCCTGGCCAATTCCGGCGAGAAGATCGAGGCGGAAAAGGCGGCCGTGAAACTGCTCATCGGCAAGCGCGTCGACGGGCTGATCGTCACGCCGTCGGAATCGCGCGACATCGCGCACCTGCGCGATATCCACCGCTCGGGCCGACCGCTTGCCCTGCTGGATAGGGCGCTGGCAGATCTGGATGTCGATACGGTCACGACCGACGATCGCGGCATCGCCATGCTGGCGACCCGCTTTCTAGCCGATGCCGGCCACCGCAACATCGCCTATGTGACCGCGGTCGACGCCGAAGGGCACGAGTACCGCGATCTCGGGCAGATCTACACCTCGTCGGTCCGTGAGCGCATCGACGGTTTCCTCACCGTGTGCCGAGAGGCCGGACTTGATCGGCCAGAACGCTTTGTTCGCCTTGGCGCGACAAGCCCCACCGAAACGCGCAGGGTTGCCGGCGAGATGCTGTCGGCGCCGGATCGGCCGACGGCGATCCTCGCCTCCGACAGCGTCATTGCGCTGGAGATCTTCAAGGTGACCCGCGAGCGCGGCCTGCGGGTTCCCGACGACATTTCGCTCATCACTTTCCATGATGCGGACTGGACGAGCGTCACCACGCCGCCCATCACCGTTATCGACCAGCCCGTCTACGCGCTTGGCAAGAGCGTCGCGGAATTGCTCATCCGGCGATTGAAGGGAGATTCCCGCCCGGCGGAAAGGCTCGTTTTGCCGACCGCCATCATTGCACGCGGATCCGTTGGCCCGCCCTCGGATGGAAAGCCGCAAGTGCGCCAAGCATAGGCCTGGCGGCGGTACGGCCCACATGAATACGTTAGAACAAGGTCGACGCACTCCGCTTGGTAGTGTGCTGAGAGTTCTGCAAATTCGCTGAGAGAGGGCGGTCATGGCAGGCTGGTGATGTTCAACGTCACC